>NZ_JBIVCU010000006.1:144973-221305 GCF_044746785.1 Pseudomonas sp. NPDC090208 | reverse complement strand
AGGCGACCTTGCAGCGTCTGAACGGACGTATTCGCGGGCAAGCCACGCTCCCACAGGGGGTGGCACCGGCCCTGGCAGTTCGGCTTGCCAGCGTTAGCGCCTTCAAGAACGCCACCGCCGGCAAGCCGGACTGCTACGGGGATTGGTGGATCCTGAGCATCATCAGACACAACATGCCCCGTGGGAGGGAGCCCTGCTCGCGAAAGCGTCGGTTCGGTCAACGCACGTCGGCTGAACAATTGCCTTCGCGAGCAGGGCTCCCTCCCACAGAGGCCTGTCGTCCGGCATGTCACTGATGTCGCTAGCACAATGTCTACACAACCTGCTCGGCCATCACGCTGCTGAAAACACCCGCTGCCTGCGCAGCATCCTCAATGATCATCTGCGCCGCCTTCTCGGCGATCATCACTGTCGGCGAGCAGGTGTTGCCGGAGGTGATGGTCGGCATGATCGAGGCGTCGACCACCCGCAGGCCGGGGATGCCGTGGACGCGCAGGCGTTCGTCGACCACGGCGTCGCGGCTTTGGCCCATCTTGCAGGTGCCGACCGGGTGGAAAATGGTGGTGCCGATGCTGCCGGCAGCCTGACGCAGCTCGGCTTCGCTGTTCAGGTGGGCACCGGGCAGGTATTCCACCGGCTCGAACGCAGCCAGCGCCGGCGCAGCGGCAATGCGCCGGGTCAGGCGGATGGCGTCGGCGGCGACTTTCAGGTCGCTGTCGTGGCTCAGATAGTGGGGCTGGATCAACGGTGCGCTGTCGGCCAGCGCCGAGCGGATTTCCACCCGGCCCCGACTCTGCGGGCGCAGGTCGCAGACCGACGCGGTAAACGCCGGGAAGCTGTGCAACGGCTCGCCAAAACGCTCCAGCGACAGCGGTTGCACGTGGTATTCCAGATTGGCGCGGCTCTGCTCAGGCCCGGACCGGGCAAACGCGCCCAACTGGCTCGGCGCCATCGCCAGCGGCCCGCTGCGGTTGAGCGCGTATTGCAGACCCATGTTCATCTTGCCCCACAGGCTGCTGGCCATCTGGTTGAGGGTGTGGCCGTTGCTGACCTTGTAGATCAGGCGCAATTGCAGGTGGTCCTGCAGGTTTTCGCCGACACCGGGCAGCTCGTGGCGAACGCCGATGCCGAGCTTTTCCAGCAACGCACGCGGGCCAATGCCGGAACGCTGCAGAATCATCGGCGAGCCAATCGCGCCACTGCAGAGGATGATTTCCCGTCGCGCCTTGAAGGCCTGCTCCAGCCCTGCGACTCGCGCCAGCACGGCGCTGGCACGACCGTTCTCCAGCTCAAGCCGCGACACCTCGGCACCGGTCAACACGGTCAGATTCGGCCGCTTCAACACCGGACGCAGAAACGCCTTGGAGGCATTCCAGCGCACGCCGCGACGTTGATTGACCTGAAAGTAACTGCAGCCTTCGTTGTCGCCGCCGTTGAAATCCGTAATCGAGGCAATGCCGGTCTGTGCCGCCGCTTCGCGAAAGGCATCCAGCAAGGCCCACGACAGCCGCTGTTGCTCGACCCGCCATTCGCCTGCGGCGCCATGCAGGCCGGAGTCGCCGGCGTAGTGGCTTTCCGAACGCTTGAAAATCGGCAGCACGTCCTGCCAGGCCCAGCCCTTGTTACCCTGCGCCGCCCAGCCGTCGTAGTCAGCGGACTGGCCGCGCATGTAGATCATGCCGTTGATCGACGAGCAGCCGCCCAGCACCTTGCCGCGCGGATAGTTCAGCGCACGACCGTTGAGGCCGGGTTCGGCTTCGGTCTTGAAGCACCAGTCGGTGCGCGGGTTGCCGATGCAATAGAGATACCCCACCGGCACGTGAATCCAGGGGTAATTGTCCTGGCCGCCGGCTTCGAGCAGCAGCACGCGATGGGCGGGATTGTATGACAGCCGGTTGGCCAGCAGACAGCCTGCCGGGCCTGCGCCGACGATCACGTAGTCATAGAGCACAGCGTCCTTTTCCATGCGTTCCTCGACAGTCTTGTTGTTCTTATCGAGGGTTCATCCTGAAGTTTTTTGCCACAAAACAAAAGACCGCCCGGTGAGGGGCGGTCTTTCGAGTACAGCAAGATCCTGTGGGAGCCGGCTTGCTGGCGAACGGGTCAGGACGGTCACATTGAGGATGTCTGATCCAACGCCTTCGCCAGCAAGCCGGCTCCTACAATGACCGCGAGACGCAGTCAGACTGCGCTACGGCGATAGCTGCGGTAGTTCGGCATCCAGAAATGGCGCTCGATGGCTTCCAGCAGCATCTCCTCGGTAGTTTCCAGCGCAACGCCTTCGGCCTGAGCCTCTTTGGCCACGGCCAGGGCGATCTTCTTGCTGACCTGCTGGATCTCCTTCAGCGGCGGCAGCATCGCGTCGCCCTTGCCAGTCACCAACGGCGAGCATTCAGCCAGTGCGTTGGAAGCGGCCATCAGCATCTTGTCGGTGATGCGTGTAGCTTTTGCCGCGATCACACCCAGACCGATGCCCGGGAAGATGTAGGAGTTGTTGCACTGTGCAATCGGGAACGTGCGATCACCCACAACTGCCGGAGCAAACGGGCTGCCGGTAGCGACCAGCGCTTCGCCGTTGGTCCAGGTCAGGACTTCCTGTGGCGTCACTTCGACCTTGGAGGTCGGGTTGGACAGCGGCATTACCAGCGGCTTCGCGCAGTGCTTGTGCATCTCACGGATGATCTGCTCGGTGAACAGGCCACGCTGGCCGGACACGCCGATCAGCACGGTCGGCTTGCCATGGGTGACCACGTCCAGCAGCTCCGGATAGCCCGCGCCGCTCGACCAGCCAGCCACGTCGGCAGACTTCTGTGCCAGGTTCTTCTGGAAGTCCAGCAGGTTGTCCATGCTGTCGGTGAGCAGGCCGAAACGGTCGACCATCATCACCCGCTTGCGCGCTTCGGCTTCGCTCAGGCCTTCGATGACCATCGCGGCGATGATGTGCTCGGCGATACCGCAACCGGCGGAACCGGCACCGAGGAACACCACGCGCTGCTGGCTCAGCGGCTCGTTCTTGGCCTTGCAGGCCGCGAGCAGCGTGCCCACGGCGACCGACGCGGTGCCCTGGATGTCGTCGTTGAAGCAGCACAGCTCGTCGCGGTACTTCTCCAGCAACGGCATGGCGTTGGTCTGGGCGAAGTCTTCGAACTGCAGCAGCACGTCCGGCCAGCGGCGCTGAACGGCTTCGATGAACAGCGCGACGAACTCTTCGTATTCCTTGCCGGTCACGCGGTTGTGGCGCCAGCCCATGTACATCGGGTCGTCGAGCAGTTCCTGGTTGTTGGTGCCGACGTCCAGCACGATCGGCAGGGTGTAGGCCGGGCTGATGCCGCCACAGGCGGTGTACAGCGACAGCTTGCCGATCGGGATGCCCATGCCGCCGATGCCCTGGTCGCCCAGGCCGAGGATGCGCTCGCTGTCGGTGACCACGATGATCTTGATGCGGTCCTTGGTGGCGCTGCGCAGGATGTCGTCGATGCGGTCGCGGTCAGGGTAGGAAATGAACAGGCCGCGGTGGGTGCGGTAGATCTTGGAGAATTCCTGACACGCCTGGCCGACGGTCGGGGTGTAGATGATCGGCAGCATTTCTTCCAGGTGCGAGTCCAGCAGACGGAAGAACAACGTTTCGTTGTTGTCCTGGATCGAACGCAGGTAGATGTGCTTGTCGAGGTCGCTCGCGCACTGCTGGTACTGGTTGTAAACGCGGGTCACCTGCTCTTCGATGGTTTCAACGTTCTGCGGCAGCAGGCCGATCAGGTTGAAATCCACACGTTCCTGGGGCGTGAACGCACTGCCCTTGTTGAGCAGCGGCATCTCCAGCAATGAAGGGCCAGCGTAGGAAATATACAAAGGTCGCGAGGTCTTGGTCATTTTCAGTGATCGCCTTTTTCTCTGTTTGCTCTATCGATACGTGACCGAAACGGTACCTGCGGGGTCGGATCTTTCACGACACGCAACACAGGATCCGTCCGAAAAAATGGGGAGATGAAAAAATCAGGGGGCCTATCTTACTCGTCTGAAGGCAATTGCGACATTTTGTCACTGCGGCTGTTGCGAAATGATGGCTGGGCGCCATGGCCGCGGCATCAGCGTACTCCGACAGGAATCAGGCGCCATGCGGCCTGTGGAAAATCTGCCGATGTTGAAGAAATCCCACGCGCATTCGTCTGTTTCTTCAGGAAAACGACAGGTTTTTCACAGTCCTTTCGGAAAAATAGTTGAGACTGATACTCAATTGCCATGATGGCTGTTTTCCATGCTCATCGCCGAGAGTAGAATGCTGCGGTCCAGGAATAGTCGATGAACACACCCAAACTCTCTGAAGCCGAATTCGATGCCATCACCGAGGCCGCCGCGCAATGGTGCATGCGGCTGCATGAGGAAGATTGCACCGATGCCGAGCGCGAAGAGTTCCAGCGCTGGCTCGAAACAAGTCCCGTGCATGCGTTTGAATACGAGGCGATGCAGGAAATCTGGGACACCGCCGACCATCTGCCGCGCACTGTCGGTGAAACGCCGAACATCGAAACAGCCAGCATCAAAACCCCGAGCCCCGAAGCCTCGAACCTTGAACCCCTGAACGTGGTGCCGCTGCCGGTGCGGCGCACGTCGTGGCGCCAGTACGGCATCGCGGCGGCCGTGACCCTGCTGGCGTTGCCGGTGGCCGGGCTGATCGGCTGGAACCTGGGTTATGTGCCCAACGCCTGGCAGAGTTTCGAAGCCACCGACCAGACGCGCATCGTCGCCCTCGCCGACGGCAGCCGTGTCGAGCTGAACCTCGGCACCCGCCTGACCTACGCCAACTACAAGGACCAGCGCCGGGTCACGTTGAGCAAGGGCGAGGCGTATTTCGAAGTGACGCACTCGGTCGAGCATCCGTTCGTGGTCCGCGCCGGCGAAGGCCAGGTGCGCGTGACCGGCACCCGCTTCAACGTGTGGAATTATCAGGACCAGGTGCGCGTGACCCTGTTGCAGGGCTCGGTTCTGGTGTCGAGCAATCGCTCCGGCGAAGGCTATCGCCTCGACCCGGGCATGCAGGCGCGCTACAAGGGCGGGGATTACGAACCGCAAATCAACCAGACCTACGCCAACGACCCGACCCTGGCCTGGCGCAACGGCAAACTGGTGCTGGACAACCTGTCGCTCAACGACGCGTTGCCACTGATCAACCGCTACCTGGATCACCCGGTGCAACTGGCCGACAGCGCCACCGGCCAGATCCGTATCGGCGGTGTCTACAACACCCACGACGTGCAGGGCCTGGTCAAATCCCTGCCAAAAGTGCTGCCGGTTTACCTGAGCGAAAACAAGGATGGCGATCCGGTGTTGAGTTCGGCGCCAAGGACGTAAGGCTCACACAGTCCTCTGTAGGAGCTGGCTTGCCCTGCGACCTGCCGGGAACCGGCAGTAAACCCTACCAACGCGTTCTGCCTGACACACCTCATTGGCCGAATTTACGACTGCTTCGCAGCCGCTCGCAGGACAAGCCAGCTCCTACAATTGCGCCGCTTCCTGATCCCGCTCACGAATCACCTGAAGGGTGTAATGGGCATCTTCCCTGATCTGCTGTTCGGTGAACGGCAGCACACTCCATTGTTTCTTTGAAAACGCCTCGGTCTGGTCCCGCGCATGGGGCGAGCTCGGATCGCTGGACAGCGAGAACGCCAGCAGCCCCTGGGCATGCGGTCCCTTGTCGTCGAAAGTCACCACCTGCACATAGCTGGTGCCGCTGACCACCTCGCGCTTGCCACCCTCCCCCGGCACGCTTTGCATGGCGTTGTACACGCCCAGATCCGACGGCCCGCCGTGGATCGGAATCGCTTCGCCGCCACTGCTGACCTGCTGAATATCACCCCAGACGCTGTCGGCCTTGAGCCCGGCCTTCTGCACCTCATCGACCGACGCCAGCATCGCCTTGTGCAATGCCTCTGCGACTTGCGGCTGCTGAACGTTCAAGCCGCTCGGTGTGTGTTGCGGATCGGCCGGGTCGAATTTCACCCGCCAGACATCGTCGCTTTCCAGCAACGCCTGCATGATGTGCTGGAAATGCACGAAGCCAATGCCGCTCTGCAGATTGGCCTTGCCGTCCCAGGCCTTGAGGCTGACACACAGCGATTTCAGCGTCTCGGCGTCGGTGCCCGCGAGACCGGCGCAGTACTGCAACAGATCCGGCAACACCTGACCGGCCAGATAGACCTGATCGTCCATCACCATCTGTTGCAGATCCTGAGCCTGCAACGGCCCGGCCTTGTGCAATTGCGCCAGACGATCCAGGGCAAAGCGTGCACGCGGCCCCAGCGGCAGACCTTCGCGGCTGATCACCGGCGAAAATCCGGTCAGAGGCGCCGTCGGGTTGACCATCCACGCCGAATCGTTGGAGTTCTGCACATAGTCGCCGCGCAGCAATTGCGGCTGCTTGTCCGCCGGAAAGATGCCCTTCTGCACGCTGCCCGCCGCCACGTTCCAGTTGCAACCGCTGCGCGAACCGTCGAGCACGATCAGCTCAAGGCCGGCGCGCGGGTCGCTGCATTGCTTGAGCTTTGTGGCGTCGACATACGGCACCACCGACAGGTTCATGTACAGGGTCTGGCCCTTGTCATCCACCGCCAGCGTGTTGACCCACGGAATGCCGTGGACCTTGTGTACCGAGGCCTGAAACGCCTTGAGGCTGTCGGCGCGGTTCATTTCATACCACTGCTGCAACACGCGGTCGTTGTCCTGGTTGGCATCGCGCAGGCTGAACGCCACGTCGCGGTTCCAGTCGAGCTTGCCCGGCCACTGCACGATGGGCCCGAACTTCGAGCTGTACACCGTGTGAGTCTGCGCCTTGCTGCTGCCATCCGGTTGTTTGACCTGAACGGTCACGTCGCGCTTGTCCATCGCCAACGACTTGCCGTCGAGCAGATAACGGGTCGGGTCTTTCGGGTCGAGTTGCAGGCGGAACAGGGTGAAATGCTTCGACGTGTCGACGGTGTGGGTCCAGGCCAGGTGCTGGCTGAAACCGATATTGATCATCGGCAGGCCGGGCAGCGCCGCGCCCATCACATCGAGCTTGCCGGGAATGGTCAGGTGCATCTGATAGAAACGCATGCCGCCAACCCACGGGAAATGCGGGTTGCCCAGCAACATGCCACGCCCGTTGAACGAGCGTTCGTGGCCGATGGCAACCCCGTTGCTGCCACGGTCCAGCGCGAAACGCTGCTGACGGACGTCGGCCAACTGAAAGGCATTCGACGCCTGCACCTGCGCGGCATCCTGCGGCGGACGGGCACCCGCCAGCGCTTCGGCAAATTGCCCCAGGCCACCTTCGGCCAGCAGACGGCGGGTCAGCTTGACCAGATCCAGCGCGGTCAGCGGCCTTACCCAATCGCCAGCGCAGGCTTCGGGCAATGCCTTGCGCTCGCTCAACTGGCGGTTGTAACCGGCGACATAACCCTCCACCAACTTGCGCACCTCAGGCGTCTGCGCCTGCCAGAACGCCGCCACCGCCTGCGGCGTGTTCAGCCAGTTGAAAAACAGGTCGCTGGTGAGGTTGTCGCGCTGCTCGACGGTGGTCTGTTCCGGGCCGAAGTACTTCGAGCGCTCCCCGTTGACCGTGATCACCTCATTGGCCAGCAGGCACAGGTTGTCCTGCGCGTAGGCATAACCGATGCCGTAGCCGAGGCCACGTTCGTCGCTGGCAAGGATGTGCGGCACGCCGAAAGTGGTGCGGCGGATATCGGCGCTGGCGTCATCGCCCTCGGTACGCGCCTGGGCGGCAAGGCTCAGGCCGAGAAACAAAGCGCTCAAACAGAAACGCGGAAATGGGCGGGCGATGATCACGCGGGCTCCTGATCAATAAGAAATAAAGGCGGCGCGTGGCCCTGTAGGAGCCAGCAAGCGGGCTCCCACGGCCTACGGCCAGAGTCGAGACCGACAACTCAACTGGCAGTGGCCAACAACAAATCCAGCACACTACGCGCCGGCGCATGGTGCTGGTCATGGGCATACAACGAAGCGGCAATCTCGTCCGCCCGAATCGGCAGAATCGACAACAGCGTGTCGCTCAGACCATGGCTGGCCTGACAGAAACCCTGCATGTAGATCCCCGCCTTGCAGCGCTCGTCCGTCGCCAGACGGTAATCGCGGTTGACGGTGTAATCGCCCAGGTACTCCGCCAGCGGCGCCAGCAACTGACGGTGCATTTGGCGCTCGTAACCGGTGGCGAGGATCACCACATCGTAATGATGCGCCGCCAACTCGCCGGTCGCCGTGCTGCGCAACGCCAGTTCGATGCTGTCCGGGTGGCTGACCGCACGTTCCACTGTAGTCAGGCTGCGGAAGGCATGGCGCGGAATGCCCGACACCTTCTGCCGATAGAAGATGCCGTAGATGCGCTCGATCAGGTCCAGATCCACCACCGAATAGTTGGTGCTCTGATACTCGTTGATAAGCCGCTCGCGCTCGGCGGCGTTCTGCTGATAAATCAGGTCGGTGAACTCCGGCGAAAACACCTCGTTGACGAACGGACTGTCATCCGCCGGCTTCAGCGCCGAACCGCGCAGAATCCAGTCCACCTGCACCGCCGGGAAGCTGTCGTTGAGATCGATGAACGCCTCGGCCGCACTCTGCCCGCTGCCAATGATCGCCACCCGCAGCGACTGCCCCGGCTGCGCCGCCATGCGCTCCAGATAACGCGAGTGATGAAACACCCGGCTGTCGTTTTTCAGATGCTTGAATGGCTCGGGAATCCGCGGCGTACCGCCAGCGCTGACCACCACCGACCGCGTGGTGCGCACATGCTGCGCGCCCTGCCCATCCCGGGAAATCACCCGCAACGCCTCGACCTGCTGCTTGTGCAACACCGGCTCAATGGTCAGCACTTCCTCGCCGTAGCGGCTCTGCTCCTGAAAATGCCCGGCCACCCAGCGCAGATAATCGTTGAATTCCATGCGGCACGGATAAAAGGTGCCGAGGTTGATGAAATCCACCAGACGACCGTGGGTTTTCAGGTAATTGACGAACGAATACGGGCTGGTCGGATTGCGCAGCGTCACCAGATCCTTGAGAAAGGAAATCTGCAACTCGCTCTGCGTCACCAGCGTATTGCCATGCCAGCGATAGTCCGCCTGCTTGTCGAGGAACAACACATTCATCTCGCCCTGACGCTGCGCGTGCTCACGCAAAGCGATGGCCAAAGCCAGGTTGGAAGGGCCGAAACCCACGCCGATCAGATCGTGAACGACAGCCGATGCGATTGCCTGTGTCATGTCCAGTGTCCTCTGGAAAGCCCCTCAACAGCGGGGACGAAAAATCCGGGTGACCGGCGCGATGCAGAGGCAGCGCGGGTCGTCTGTTGAGTAGGAACGAGGAGGGGGTGGGGAAATTTAGCTGAGGCTGGCTGCCTTTCCGTTTGGCACGCTGCGCACACCTGTAGGAGCTGGCTTGTCCTGCGACCGGCGACGGAGTCGGCGTAAAACCGGGCAACTATGCATCACTGACACACTGCGTTGCTGGATTGAAGGTATCTACAGTTCTGATCAGTCCGTTTATTGGAAAGAATCGAATGCGTTATCGAAGCTGGGATAGGTTGCGGAGACAGGAGTCGACTCTTATCATAACTATATGATTTTTATAACTATTTAAGATTTCAATTTTTGCTTATATCCCTAAAACTACCCCCGCGTTATCCGATTGATAACAGGAGCTTCGGCGTACTCCTCTCCTTTGAAAACGGGCAGCCGAGCGCCTACATTCTCGCTGCAGCGTCGCTGACGTTACCGAGCTCTCGCACAAACGCTGCTTGAGAAAAAAGCCTCTAAGAGTTTTGACCTCAGCTGATGCCCACTAGATTGCCTGGAGTGATCGAAAGCCGATCTAGGCTCAGTGCTTACAGACCTATCAGCTGAAAAAGCAGCGGCGGTAACTCCGCCATGCACAACCCGCAAAAATGGGTCCGACCCGTAAAAACCCCTAGCAATGCATGGCGTTTTGATACTACTATCAAGCTTTGCCTAAATGATAGTTGTAAGAAAATGAAGTCTGACGACGAAGAGTACAAACTCTACGAAAAAATTTATCTTGCAGAAGCCGAGCGAAAAGAAAAGTTGCTGGCACGCCTAAACTTGCCCTTGGCTATGATAGTAGCGCTGTTGAGTTACCTTTCATATCTACTCTCGAAAGCTCCGGGCGTAGATAGCACAGAAGGGGTTTTCTTCTGGATCACATACCTGATGGCTGGCGTCTATCTGTTAGTTGCGGCGGCTCATTTTTCTAAAGCTTGGCGAGTCCGAAAAGATGACTTAGTCATCCCAACCGCCGAAGACCTTGAAGGCCACCGAAAAATCTTGATTACGTATTTCGATGGAGACATTTCAAAAGCCAACGGCCAATTTATGCAAATCATGATGGACTATTACATCATGGGCGCAACAAGAAACGCGAAAAACAATGATAGCCGCAGCACTCAACTTGACCAATTTTCGAAATACGTCATTTACTCTGTAATAGCCTCTATTATCGCTTTCGTCCCAGTGTACTCAGCAACTCACAACAAGGAGAATTGTGATGTCCGACCAAAAGCCGCCACCGCCACCGCCACCACCGATGCGCAATGTTAGAGGTGATGTTCCATTACCACGTCGCGAGCCGCCGCCACCTCCACCACCCAAAAAAGGCTAAGCAAACAATTAGATCGGTGCTACATCCATGACTAAATCAGCACAACAGTTAGGATGTACCCGATCTCTAAAAAAAGGAAATTTTGCACAAAAAAAATCGACGCACAAATTTTTGCGACATTGAGAATAATAAAGCGCCAAAGTCTAACAACAACATAAGGACAACAAAGCAAAAACTCAACTAGCTTAAAACCCAAAACAGATGACGCAGCCACAGCTATCAAATGCAAACACATGGAGTTACTGCAATAAAAAAACGCGTATTCATTTCTTTCGATTATGATAACGATGTAACCTTGAAGACCTTTTTGGTGGGACAGGCAAAACTTGACGATAGCCCATTCGATTTAGCAGATTGGTCTATCAAAGAGCATATTGATGACAACTGGAAGGCCAAAGCGAGAACAAGGATTAAAGCCGTTGATGTCGTATGCGTAATTTGTGGCAACAACACTGACACGGCGGTCGGAGTAAGCGCCGAAGTTAAAATCGCCCAGGAAGAAGGGATACCATATTTCCTTCTAAACGGCTACTCTGATAAAACATGCATAAAACCTAAAGCTGCGCTATCCAGCGACAAGTTGTATAAGTGGACCTGGCCCAACCTTAAGTCGCTGATCGGCGGGGGCCGATAATGAAAAAAGCCTTAGTCATCGGTATAGATGATTACCCAACCGCACCATTAAAGGGCTGTGTCAATGACGCAGTTGCGATTGCTGAACTATTAGAAAACGACGGGAGTGGCGACCCAAACTTTTCCGTCATCAAACTAGTCAGCAACGAACAACAAGTCACAAGCGAGCTACTGATAAACTCCATCGCTGAGCTTTTTAGTGGAGAGGCTGATACAGCGCTCTTATATTTCGCCGGGCACGGAATAATTGTTCCTGAAACCAACGCCGGGTACATTGTAAGTAGTGATGGGCGACGTGGCGCATGGGGCACCTCACTGTCAGAAATACTCGCACTGGCAAATAAATCCCACCCTAAGATTAAGTCCTGCGTGATAATTCTCGATTGTTGTCATTCGGGTTACGCAGGAGAAGTGGCGGGAGTGGACGGAAACGCATCAGTAATTGGTACTGGAGTAACTATCTTAACTGCTAGCCATCGTGAAGGTGGCGCGATGGAGGAAGATGGCCGAGGGATCTTCACTGACATATTACTTGACGGCCTTAGAGGTGGATGCTCAGACATTCTTGGAAACATCACCCCAGCCGCAATTTACTCCCATGTTGATCAAACGCTCGGACCATGGGAGCAACGCCCCATGTACAAAGCGAACGTACAGCATTTTGTCACTTTAAGAAAAGTAGATCCAAAGGTACCAAAAGAAGTATTACGGAGACTTGTAAAATACTTCCCAAGCAAAACTGATATTTTTGCATTAGACCCATCCTTTGAGCCTGATAGAGAAAATATTCCAGACGAGTTCAAACATATACCTGTAAACGAAGAGAACGTAAAAATATTCAAAGAACTCCAACAGTGCAATCGCTACGGCCTTGTGGTTCCAGTAGATGCGGACCATATGTTTTATGCCGCAATAAATTCGACGGGATGCAAGCTTACCGGACTAGGAGCACACTACAGAAAACTAGCAGAGATGAAAAGAATATAAGACCTATCGCTACAACCTAATCCTTGGAGAGCGTTTTTCATAAACCTCTCCAAGTCAAATCCCGCTAAGAAAGCATCAATCCAAACCAATATTATTGATAATAAATTCCAAATACCCCATCACTTGTTCCCTATCGCTCTCCTTTTCCGACTCAGTAAGATTATGGTAAGGTGTTTTTATCTGCCGCTCCCATCTCACTACAAGTTCGCTAGGAATTGTCAGGGAGCCGTCGTCATTTCGCGAACACTTAGAATGAAGATATCTTTGCCAGTGCGCCCAGCGCTCATGCTCAATTTCGGCAAGCGGCTCCAATAATTTAAGCAGATGCGACGCTGACATTTAATTTCACCATATTAATTAAGTCAACGTATATTCTAGCAGCTATTGAAGAATCTGCCGAACCCCGTCCAGATAAACACGAGCATCAACGCGCGCAAGAATCCAAATTAATGCTTTACCTTGGAAATTACTCATGTACCTCTTCCTGTTTACCACAGTATATCGGCCGCAACCCCCCAACTCTATCTATGTTTACTTTTTGAACATACATTGAATGACCATGTCTTTCCCAATCGAATTTGGATCAACCGTGCAGTCAGAAAATAGTAATATCGAGTCGTCTCACTGCGCTCAGCTAGGCGGTGTTCAAGAAACCAAACCACATGCTTTTTCTGCCAGCTCCAAGGCGATTCTCGCTGCCAGCGTTCTGCGATTGCAGCTTGGATGACTTTCGCCTGCCGTAAGTGGCGTTGCCGGGTCGCGTATGAGCCGGTAAGCACACCAGCCAGAAACAGGTCCATATCGAATGGGATGCTCATGTGCGACCGCCAATGTAGGCAGCGACCACATCGATCCGACCGTGCCCCAGCTCATAGCTGATTTGCCTTCGGGCCTCGCGGTCAAGATGCTGATCTAGCTCGGAGCATTGACCGCCGTTGATAGGTGCACGGTGTTGAGTGATTTGCTCATAGCGTTCACATGCATACGCTGCTCGTAGCTCATGGAAGCCTTTCAGCTTGTGTGCATGCAGGACGTCCCGCGCAGGTCGGATGAATTGTTGCAGTAGAGTCAGGTAGCTTTCGTGTGACGCAATCAGGTTGTGGCTACCGGCAGGCGACACCTGCCGTGCAAATTTAAGTGCACCACGAACATGATCGTCCACTGTTATCCACCGTGGCGCAGAGGCACCGGCGCGACCACCTTTGGTACCATCCTGAATGTTAATCCTGCCTAGCTCTTTAGCCTCACGGCTAAGCCGTGGCAGGTCAGCCAAGATGGCCTCACGCAAGCGCATGCCGGTGGCTCGCGCCAACAGAACAATTGCGGCGGCCCGTTGCTGATGATCGCGGCAAAGCGCATCGACGATCTGTTTAACCTGTTCGCGTTCTTGGCCCTGCGGCACTGAGTTGCGAATCCCGCTGCGCTGCATACCCAACGCCTTGCTCGGACTTGGCAGTTTCACATGCTGATCACCGCGAAGCGCTGCCATGGTCCTGTTGACGCTGGATAATCGGTTTTGCGCGGTGCTGACGGCGAGGGAACCGCGCCCAACCACGTCGCGCAGATATGCCGCGTAGTCGGCCAACACCTTCCGATCAATCTGCCGCGCGTCATTGATACCTGGCCCTTGTTCGGAGCGGCACCACTTCACGAATGCTTGCCACCGATCACAGTGCGCTTTGACCGTGCCGTAATGACCGCCGCCGAACATGTCTTTCAGCGCCTGCGGCCCTGCGTAGCTCAATTGCCTGCCGTATCCGAAATTGCGGCCATCCCGCCTACCTACCAATGCCATGTCGATCACCTCATCGCCTGTTCTCCGATCCTCGCCCCACGTCATCCCGCCAAGAATGCTGAGTGTTATCAGGGATCAAGGCCCCTGCGACCTGTGGGGAATGTCCTCTACGCGGGACTGGCGGCTCCTTACGTCCGGGAGCAAGGGCATCTCATGATCTGGCCTCCTGAGCACCGTTACCGGTGGGCGGGTGGAGGCTGCATTGGCTGACGAGACCAGTGCCGCGAGATCCTGAGCCATGTGCAAGCAGCAATGCGATGACCGGGACATGCCTGACTGTCAGTCAGGTGCAGTCCATTCCTTGGTCTGCGGCACCATCATCTACAAGGCTGTTGCTGGTGACATCGGCGTTTGTCACGCCGATTGTCACGAGGGGGAATGCCGCAAAGCTATGTGCGATCAGGGCTGCAGCAGTGGTAGAAGTGCCCGTCTCTTTTCAGGAAAAGAGACGGGCACAGGTTGGCGCAGTATTCGGCCAAGCGGATAGATTGCTGCAGGGCAGCGAGGTACGGAGCATCTGGCGCACGAGCGCTTTATGTGTAAGAGCATCCATCACATGGGTAGTGACCGGGCGAGCTGCCGGATGCGAATCGCCCTCGGGGAGAACCACCGCGAGAGCGGCGTGACCATGAAGGTTCGGGTCACCTGGGGTGCTGTCAACGACAGCCTTTGCACTGTCTTTTCTACGCCCGCAATCCGAGAGGGTCAAGCGACTCGCCCGCAGGATTTTGTGGTTGAAAATGGCATTGGGCGTGTACGGAATCCCGTGGTTTACAGTGGCCGATTGGGTGCTTTGGATTTTAGGTGAGGTCCATCCAAACAGGGCGGCTTTGCAGCCCTGTTTGGATGGACCCGCATGGAAGGCAGATCACCGAAATTTCAAAGCCGTGCGCTCACTCGACTGCGCCACGCCTAGCCCTAAGGCTCGATACGTTTGCCCCGGTCTGATTGGCGAACTCATGCGGCGAGATATGCTCCTGCCGGTTCGCTTCGAGGTAACGGCTCCACCAACTCATGATCATTCGCCGTTCCTCCAGGAACTCGGCCTTGTGGATATACGCCGCCCGAACGTTGTTACGCTCCCTGTGGCTCATCTGCCGCTCAATAGCCGTCTCAGACCAAAGCCCGGATTCGACCAAGGCACTGCACGCCATGGACCGGAAGCCATGCCCGCAGATTTCGGTCTTGGTGTCGTAACCCATGTTCCGCAAAGCGCTATTGACCGTATTTTCGGACATAGGCTTCCAAGAGCGAGCGTCGCTGGTGAACACCAGATCGAAGTACCCCGTGATCGCATGAATCTGTTCGAGCAACGCCACCGCTTGCGGTGACAGAGGGACCAGATGGATGTCGCCCGCCATCTTCGTCCCTCTTGTCGAATACGGTACTCCGTCCAACGCTGGCCGCGTGTCAGGTATCTCCCATATGCCGCGCTTCAGGTCGAACTCACTCCAACGTGCGAAGCGCAATTCGCTGGAGCGAACAAACACATGCAACGACAGCATGACTGTCAGCCGAGTGAGCGTGCGTCCTTTGTAGTTCTCGATGCGGTCCATCAACTCAGGCAGACGTGACAGCGGGAGTGCAGGCCGGTGCGTAACCCGCGGCGCGCTGATAAAACCCTCAAGGTCATATGCAGGGTTCAGCGTGATCAGCCGTAGCCGCTTCGCCTCACGCATGATGCTTTGAAGGTAGTTCTGTACCCTTAAGGCCACATCAATCGTGCCGCGCTTCTTGATCGCCTCAAGCGGCTGCATGAGGTCGAAGGTATCCAGATCAACGATGGCGCGTGCGCCTAGCCGCGGGAATACGTGCGTCTTCAAGCGACTCAGCACCGTCCTCGAATGGCCAGGCGCCCACTTCACGGACATTTCCTTATGCCAGTCCAAGGCAACGCGTTCGAATGTGTGCCCTCTGACAACCGCCTCGGCCTTGGCCTGCTGCTTGGACGCAATCGGATCAATGCCCTCAGCCAGCATCCGCTTAGTCTCCAGACGCTTCTGCCGAGCATCTGCAAGCCCGATGACGGGATAGTTGCCAAACGAGGTCAGTCCCTCGCGCCCATCCGGTTTCACATACCGGAAGCGCCAGCCTTTGCGGCCATTGGGGTAAACGAGGAGGTAAAGACCGTCACCGTCAAAAAGCTTGTACGGGCGGTCAGTAGGCTTGGCCGAGCGGCATGCGGTGTCGGTCAGGGGAGCAGTAGTACGAGCCATAAGGGTAAACCCCTTTATCGAATCGACTTTATCCCAAACGTTACCCCTAAATCGGCTGGCAGCTGTCGGATTCCGACGGAACGTCATAACGAAAAAACCCGCCAGAAGGCGGGTTTTACGGGGGTTCCAGAGATTTTGGTAGCCTTCGCTGGAACCTGAACTGGTGCCGGAGACAGGAATCGAACAAACACCACGCTCGCCAGCGAACGCATCATGTCAGATACCCCACACAGGACAGACACAAGCAATCGGGGGCAAGCGCGCTCCTACAGATTCGGTGACGTGGCAACCCTCACCCAATATCCCACTGCCTCACCCTCACCCGACAATGCTTCATCGCATTGACGATATGCTTCTCCACCACGCTCTTCGACACGCCCAACCGCTCGGCAATCTCGACATGGGACAGCCCTTCGATCTTGCGCAGCATGAAGCACTCGCGGCACAACGCGGGTAGCTCTGCCAGCGCGCGTTGCATCATTTCCAGGCGTTGGCCGTGGTCCATGGTGGCCTGGGGTGAGGGGGTGAAGAGTTGTTCTTCCTGATCAACCGCTTCCAGCGGTTCGGTCTGGCGGATGATGTTGCGGCGGTGGTCGTCGATGACGAGGTTGAGGGCGGTGCGGTAGAGGAACGCGCGGGGCTGTTCGATGGGGGTGTCGCTGGCGCGCTCCAGCACCCGCAGGTAGGCGTCATGCACCACATCTTCGGCGGACTGGCGGTTGCCCAGTCTGGCGTTGAGAAAGCACACCAGCTCGCGATAGTAGTTTTCCAAAATGACTCCCGGTCGCTAACCCTGCGCCTTGTCCTTGAGCCGCTCATGGCCTGTGGATTTTTGTAAAGGCACGATGATGGCAGTTCAGGCGGGCTAATTTATAATAATTCTCATCTAGAGTTAAGGTCTGTCGGTCGGCCTTGGGCAAAATTTTGTAACGTGACGCCCCCTTTCCGGCCGGTAAATTTCTCTGACGGGCTTTCGTTTATCTGTGAGTCCCCGCGCTCCGTCGGCCCGCCGTGCATCTGCGGCGCCCATGACCTGCGGCGGGGAGACTTTCACTGGCCGGAACCCTGCATGAAACGTCCCCGCAAAACCCGACGCGCCCTGCTCGCTACCCTTGTCCTGATTCCTGTAGCTGCCCTCGCCGCCTGGCAGTTCATGCCGCCGGGGCGTGATCAGTTCGCGACCGTGCAGGTCAGTCGTGGCGATATCGAAAGCAGCGTGACCGCGCTTGGCACTCTGCAGCCGCGTCGTTACGTCGATGTCGGCGCCCAGGCGTCCGGGCAGATCCGCAAGATTCACGTCGAGGTGGGTGACGAGGTCAAGGAAGGTCAGTTGCTGGTGGAGATCGATCCGTCGACCCAGCAGGCCAAGCTCGACGGCAGCCGTTTTGCCATCGACAACCTCAAGGCGCAGTTGCAGGAGCAACGCGCGCTGCATGACCTCGCCCAGCAGAAATATGCGCGCCAGCAGCATCTGGCCAAGGGCGGTGCGACCCGTGAGGAGGACGTGCAGAGCGCCGAGGCCGAGCTGCGAACCACCCAGGCGCGCATCGACATGTTCCAGGCGCAGATCCGTCAGGCCCAGGCCAGCCTGCGCAGCGACGAAGCGGAACTGGGCTACACGCGAATTTTCGCGCCGATGACCGGCACCGTGGTGGCGCTGGATGCCCGCGAGGGCCAGACCCTCAACGCCCAGCAGCAGACGCCGCTGATCATGCGCATTGCCAAGCTGTCGCCGATGACCGTCTGGGCGGAAGTCTCCGAAGCCGACATCGGTCACGTCAAACCGGGCATGACCGCCTACTTCACCACCCTCAGCGGCGGCACCCGGCGCTGGAGCAGTACGGTGCGTCAGGTGTTGCCGGTGCCGCCCAAGCCACTGGAGCAGACCAGCCAGGCTGGCGGCAGTCCCAGCAGTGTGAACAAGAGCGGCAGCGGGCGCGTGGTGCTCTACACCGTGCTGCTCGACGTCAACAACGCCGACCACAGCCTGATGGCGGAAATGACCGCGCAGGTGTTTTTCGTCAACAGCGAAGTCCGCGACGTGCTCACCGCGCCCATCGCCGCCCTGCATGGCGACAGTGGCAGCGACCGGCCGACCGTGCGCGTGGTGGCGAAGAACGGCGAGATCGAATCACGGCAGATCCACACCGGGGTCAGCGACCGGCAGAAAACCCAGGTCCTCGACGGGCTGGCCGAGGGCGATTATTTGCTGATCGGCCCGGCCAGTGGCAGCGGGGGTTGATGTGGACACGCCTCTGATCGAGCTGCAGGACATCCGCAAATCCTACGGCGGCGGTGACAGCCCCAAAGTCGATGTGTTGCGCGGTGTCAGTTTGTCGATCCATGCCGGCGAGTTCGTGGCCATCGTCGGCGCGTCGGGCTCGGGCAAATCGACGCTGATGAACATCCTTGGCTGCCTCGACCGCCCTACTTCTGGCAGCTATCGCTTTGCCGGCGAAGACGTGGCGCATCTGGGCAGCGACGAGCTGGCGTGGTTGCGCCGTGAGGCGTTCGGCTTCGTGTTTCAGGGCTATCACCTGATTCCGTCGGGCTCGGCCCAGGAAAACGTCGAGATGCCGGCCATCTACGCCGGCATTCCCGCTGACCAACGTCATGCCCGCGCCGCCGCCTTGCTGCAGCGGCTGGGCCTGGCCGAACGTACCGGCAACCGACCGCATCAACTATCCGGTGGTCAGCAGCAGCGGGTGTCGATTGCCCGCGCCTTGATGAACGGCGGCCATATCATCCTCGCCGACGAACCCACCGGCGCCCTAGACAGCAAGAGCGGCGCCGAGGTGATGACGCTGCTCGACGAGCTGGCCAGTCAGGGCCATGTGGTGATTCTGATCACCCACGACCGTAACGTGGCGGCGCGGGCCAAGCGCATCATTGAAGTGCGCGACGGCCTGATCATCAGCGACAGCGCCGACGGCAATCCGCAGGTGCAAGCGACCGACAACCCCAAGGCGCTGAATGCCGACGACCTGCGCCAGCGCCTCAACGAGGGCAGCCTTCACAGTGGCGCATGGAAAGGCGAGCTGGTCGACGCAGTGAAAGCGGCATGGCGGGTGATGTGGATCAACCGCTTCCGCACTGCGCTGACCCTGCTCGGCATCATCATCGGCGTGGCGTCGGTGGTGGTGATGCTGGCGGTGGGTGAAGGCAGCAAGCGCCAGGTCATGGCGCAGATGGGAGCGTTCGGCTCGAACATCATTTTCCTCAACGGCACCGCGCCCAACCCGCGCGCGCCGCAGGGCATCGTCAGCCTCAGCGATGTTGCCGCGCTGTCGACACTGCCTCAGGTGACGCGGATCATGCCGCTGATCGGCGACTACGCGACGATCCGTTCCGGCAGCAACGACTACAAGGTCTACGTCGGCGGCGCCAACACGCTGTTCCCGAGCATCTTCAACTGGCCGCTGTCCCACGGTGCGTTTTTCACCCGCAGCGACGAAGAAACCGCCGCCTCGGTGGCAGTCATCGGCGACAAGGTGCGCGAGAAGTTCTTCAGCAACCGCAACCCCATCGGCCAGTACATCCTTATCGAGAACGTGCCGTTCCAGGTGATCGGCGTGCTCGCCGCCAAGGGCGCCAGCTCCGGGGAAAAGGACAGCGACGTGCGGGTGATGATCCCCTACTCCTCGGCCAGCATCCGCCTGTTCGGCACCCATGACCCGGAGTACGTGGTGATCGCCGCCAACGACTCGCGCAACGTCAAGGAAACCGAGCAGGCCATCCACGAATTGATGCTCAAACTGCACCACGGCAAGCACGATTACGAACTGACCAACAACGCGGCGATGATCCAGGCCGAAGC
Source organism: Pseudomonas sp. NPDC090208 (assembly GCF_044746785.1). NCBI lineage: Bacteria > Pseudomonadati > Pseudomonadota > Gammaproteobacteria > Pseudomonadales > Pseudomonadaceae > Pseudomonas > Pseudomonas sp. NPDC090208. Next base: position 201,198 of record NZ_JBIVCU010000006.1, on the reverse strand, counting down.
CAGAACCCAGACCACCCTGTCGCTGATGCTCGGCGCGATTGCCGCGATTTCGCTGCTGGTCGGCGGCATCGGCGTGATGAACATCATGCTGATGACCGTGCGCGAACGGACCCGCGAGATCGGCATTCGCATGGCCACCGGCGCCCGTCAGCGCGACATCCTGCGCCAGTTTCTCACCGAGGCGGTGCTGCTCTCGGTGGTCGGCGGCCTGACCGGCATCGTCCTGGCCCTGTTGGTCGGCGGCGGATTGCTGCTCGCCCAGGTGGCGGTGGCTTTCTCGCTGGCGGCGGTGCTCGGCGCCTTTGCCTGCGCGCTGGTCACCGGTGTCGTCTTCGGCTTCATGCCGGCTCGCAAAGCTGCCCGGCTCGACCCGGTCACGGCCCTTACCAGTGAATGATTCGTCGATGAAGCCCACCCTCAGCCTGCTCACCCTCTGCCTGCTGCTCACCGCCTGCAATTCACCCGCGCCACGCCCCGACAGCGGCATCGTCGCCCCTGCCACGTGGCAGTCGGCGCTGGCCACGCAGACCGTTCAGGACAACCGTCAGTGGTGGACGCGCTTTGCCGATCCGCAACTCGACGCGCTGATCGAACAGGCGCGACTGGGCAGCCATGACCTCGCCGCCGCCGTCGCCCGGGTGCGTCAGGCCCGCGCGGCCGTGACCGTGGCCGGCGGGCCGCTGCTGCCGGAGGTACAGGCTGCCGGCAATGCCAGCCGCGAAAAACTGCTGCGCGGCAGCGGCTACACACAACTGGACGCCGACAGCGACAACAAGGCCGTGGACTATTTCGACGCCAGCCTGACCGCCAGCTACGAAGTGGATTTCTGGGGCGGTCGCGCGGCGGCCTACAACAGCGCGCGGGAAAGCCTGCGCGCTTCGGAGTTCGATCAGGCCACGGTGGAGTTGACCCTGCTCAGCGCGGTCGCCAGCAGCTATGTGCAGGTGCTGGCATTGCAGGAGCAAAGCCGGATCGCCGAACTGAATCTGGCCAACGCGCAGCATGTGCTGGCGCTGGTGCAGACCCGTTTCGATGCGGGTTCGGCCACGGCGCTGGAACTGGCTCAACAGAAAAGCCTGGTCGCCAGCCAGCAACGTCAGCTGCCGCTGATTCGTCAGCAGGCGCAGGAGGCGCTGATCGGTCTGGCGTTGCTGCTGGGTCAACCGGTGCAGCAGGTGAAGATCGACCGCGATGGCTTCGACCGTCTGCACTGGCCGCAGATCGGCAGCGGCGTGCCCAGCGAGCTGCTCAGCCGACGTCCGGACATCGCCCGCGCCGAAGCGCAACTGGCCGCGGCCGACGCCGACGTCAAAGTCGCCCGCGCGGCGATGCTGCCGACGCTAACCCTCAGCGTCAGACTGGGCTCCGGCGCCGACACGGCCAGCGACACCCTGCGCAGCCCGTTCTACAACCTCACCGCCGGGCTGGTCGCGCCGATCTTCAACAACGGCCGCCTGGGCGCCGAACGCGATCGCGCCAGAGGCCGTCAGGAAGAGCTGCTGAGCACCTATCGCGGCGCCATCGTCAGCGGTTTCGCTGACGTCGAAAAAGCCCTCAACGGTATTGACGGCATCGACCATCAACGGCAGTGGCAGGACGAAGAACTGCAACAGGCCCAACGCGCCTTCGACATCGCCGAAAGCCGCTACCGCGCCGGCGCCGAAGACCTGCTCACCGTGCTGGAAACCCAGCGCACGCTGTATGCGGCGCAGGATCTGAACGTGCAATTGCGACTGGCTCGGTTGCAGGCGAGTGTGGCGTTGTACAAGGCGTTGGGGGGTGGGTGGCAGATCGATGCGCCTGTTCGTTAACACCTCCGCCCTGCCGAAAAGCGGCCTGTCTGTAGGAGCTGGCTTGCCCTGCGAGCGGCTGCGAAGCAGTCGTAAATCCATACGCATTGGGAGTGTCAGACATACCGCGTGCACAGGTTTTACGACGGGTTCCCCGCCGCTCGCAGGACAAGCCAGCTCCTACACATAACGCGGTGTTCTTACACGCCTTGTAAAACTCCAGACTGATTCATCACGACCCCAGCTCCTAACGTTGTTCATTCATAGACAAATGAGGAATCGGGATGTCGGGAATATCCGCGTTAAGCCACCACCTGCGTGAAGGCCGCTTCTCTGAATCTGGCCGTATCTACCTGCTGACCAGCGTCACACTGAATCGCCAGCCATTCTTCTCGGATTGGCGAATGGGTCGGCTGGTGGTCCAGACCTTTCGCCTCGCCGAGGAGGAAGTCGCTGCCCGATCACTGGCCTGGGTGGTCATGCCGGATCACTTTCATTGGCTGATCGAACTGCAGAACACCTCGCTGCCAGTGCTGATGTGCCGAGCAAAATCACGCAGCGTGCGCTCGGTCAATGCGGCGATGGGGAATCAGAGCCGACTGTGGCAGCGCGGCTATCACGACCGGGCGATTCGGAAGGAAGAAGATTTGCAGGCGGTGGCACGGTATATCGTCGCCAATCCGATCCGCGCAGGATTGGTCAAACGTTGCCACGATTATCCGTTGTGGGATGCGATCTGGATCTGACTGCACGCCACCATTGAACCCAACGCGGGACGTGTAGGAGCTGGCTTGCCCTGCGAGCGGCTGCGCAGCAGTCGTAAATCCATACGCATTGGGAGTGTCAGACATATCGCGTGCACAGGTTTTACGACGGGTTCCCCGCCGCTCGCAGGGCAAGCCAGCTCCTACAGAGTCATGTGCAAGACAAGCCATTCGGATGATGCCCGGATCATTAAAACCCCGCCAGGCTTACACCGGGCGGGGTTTTGCTTTGCAGCGTTATCCGGTCAACCGATCAGAACTTCCACTTGGCGTTGAGCATCAGGTTGCGCGGTTCGCCGTAGGAGCCGGAGCTGAAAGTACCCAAACCGTCGTAATACTTCTTGTCGAACACGTTGTTGAAGTTGGCGCCAACGCTCAGGTGCTCATCGACTTTGTAGTTGGCCAACAAACCCACCACGGCGAACGGATCCTGCTTGGCCTTGGTGCCGGTATCAAAGTTGGTGGCGTAGATTTCGCTTTGCCAGATCACGTTACCGCCAATCGTCAGGCGGTTCCAGGCGCCCGGCAGGCGATAGGTGGTGCCCAGCTTGAACAGGTTCATCGCCTGGTTGGCCTCTACGCGATTACCATCTTTGTCGTGGGATTCGCGGTAGGTATAGCCACCGAGCACATTCCAGCCTTCGAGCACTTCACCGGAAACCTCAGTCTCGACACCCTTGGTACTGGTACCACTGATCGCGCGATAGGCTTCGCGACCAGAGCCGTCATCCGGCAGCAACTCCGGGGTGTTTTTCTGCTCGACGTCGAACAGTGCAATGCTGGTATTCAGCGCACCGCCGAAGAACTCGCCCTTCAAGCCGATCTCATAGTTGTCGCCTTCCAGCGGCTTCAGCGACGTTCCACTGGCTGTCTTGTAGAAAGTCTGTGGCAGGAAGATATCGGTATAGCTGGCGTAGACCGAGAAGTTATCGTTGATGTCATAGATGATCCCCGCATATGGAGTCACCACACCCGTCTTCTTGGTGTTATCAGTGGATTCGCTATAGGGTTCATCGTCTGTCGCAAAGCTGCTGCTGAAATCCTTCTGTTTCCAGTTGCTCAGTCGTGCACCAATGATGATCGACAGCGGATCGAATGGCTTGAAGTTCGCCGTGGCATAGAAACCGGTCTGAGTCAGCGTGGTGACGTTCTCACCCAGCTTGGCCAGGTGCGGCTTGCCGATTTCGTCACCATTCCAGTCGTTGATGTCCGGCACGGCCACCAGCGGCGAGAAACGATCATAAGTCGGATAGTTCAAGTGGGTATGGCTAGTGCTTGCCCCCAGCACCAGCTGATGTTCACGCCCGCCCAGCGTAAACGGGCCGGTGGCGTAGACATCGAGAGTGTCCTGGTCCTGGTAGCTGTCCAGACGGTTGACGAACATCGATACACCACTGCCATCCGGATTCACCGCACCGGCACTCGCGGAACCTACCGTCGCCCGGCGATACGAGTACTGGTGGGTGTAGGCGGCCTTCAGACTCCAGTCATTGGCCAGCTTGTGCTCCAGCATGGTGGTGAAGTCATAGCCGGTGTTGTCCATGTAGCTCCAGCGCGCAGCCGGGTTAAATGAACGGGAGAAATGTGCCTGTGAACCGTCGCTGTTGAACAGCGGGATATGACCGAAGCTTGCACCATCCGAGTCGTTGTTCTGATAACCCAGATTGAAACGCAGGAGCGTGTCTTCGCTCAGATCGACATCAAGGGCACCGTACAGAACCTTCTTCTCGGTCTTGTACCAATCGACGAACGAGTTGGATTTCTCATAGGCGCCGACCACACGACCACGAATGGTGCCTTCGGAGTTGAGTGGACCGGAGACATCGGCCTCGGTGCGGTACTTGTCCCAGGCACCCGCCTCGCCGGATACATAACCCTGAAACTCTCGTGTCGGGCGTTTGCGCACCAGGTTGATGGTCGCCGAAGGCGTACCGGCGCCGCTCATCAGGCCGGTTGCACCGCGTACGACTTCCAGCCGGTCATAGATGGCCAGATCCTGCAGCGTGCTGACGTACTGCTGGGATTCGTTGGCCACCTGCGACGGAATGCCGTCATACATGAAGTTCTGAATCTGGAAGCCGCGGGAGTACAGGGTGAAGCGATCGCTGTCGCGGTGGTTGCTACTGATCCCTGGCGTCAGCAACAGAGCATCATTGATCGTGTTGAGGTTCTGATCATCCATGAACTGCCGGGTGATCACCGTCACCGACTGCGGCGTCTCACGCAGCGACAGCGGCAACTTGGTCGCGGTCGAGGTCGCGCCGGTGGTGTAGGAGCCGGTGTTCTCGGTGGTCAGCCCCAGGCCCTGGCTGTTGATGTTGGTGGCGTCCAGTTGCAGTGCCGAGCCGTTGCCGGTCTTGGCCGCTTCCTCCGCGAATGCCGAACCCGAATACAGGGCGATGCCCACGGGAGCCGCCACGGCCGCGCCAAGCGCGATGGAACGAACAGCACGCGGCAAAGCCTGCAGCGCAAAGACCCTGGTAGGGGAAGAGCGAAACGCGGTGGACATCGTGAATGATCCTTTTGATATGAAGTGATGGTCGGCGTCTTTTCGCGCCTCTGGTAACTGAGACGGATCACAAATAAAAACCAGACGCATTTGCGTGAAAAATGCTGCAAATGTCGTCCGGTGTCGGTTCATGTCCCTCTCTTTTTGTCCATGCATGCGGCTCGCTCTCAGGCCCAGGGCACCGCATTGCGCAGGTGGCGCGCGTACCACGGGCGACGTGGCACGCGCTTGAACAGCCCGGCGATCTTGTCTTCGTCCTCGAAGGTGATGCGCAGGGCCAGCTTCATGGTTTCCGGGTCCATCTCCATCGTCTTGCCCGGCAACACACCGGGCGTGGTGCTGCAACCGTGGGTCAGCGGCCCCAGCCACGGGTCGGCCACTTCGACCCAACGCCCCGGCGCAAACCACGGCACGCCACCCAGCGGCTGACGCAGCAGTTCGCCGGGATGGAAACGTTCGTGGGCGCGGAACCAGTCTTCGAGGCGGTCATCGATCCAGCCGTGGAAGTGCCAGAACACCGGGTTGACGTGGGAGGAAAACGGATCGCCGAGAAAGTCGTTTTCCGGCGCGAACCAGCGCGCGGCGAAGTCCGCCGGATCGCGGGCCATCGGCACCGCGCCGCCGTTGGACGGGTCTCGCGGCACCGAGGCCCAGCGCATGTGCAGCCAGTCGTGCAGGCCCAGTTCGATTTCCGAACCGAACTGGCCGAGGGTCAGCGTCGACAGGTAACGCGGGTCGCGATAGCGCGATTCCCACACCTGAAAATTGCTGTGAAAGGTCTCGGCATTCTTGATGTCGCTGACCCACTGGGTGTACTCGTCATCGTCGTGGGCCAGCCAGGTCGGCGGAATCGAGTAGCCATCGTGGTTATCGAAATAACGGGCGAAGCCCTGGCGGTCGCGCTCCAGTTCCGGCTGCGGCAGCGGAAAGTGCTGCCACGACGGCAGGTCCTGCAGGGCGCGGGCGCTCTTGAGCATGTTGCGGTGCATATAGAAGAAGTCGACGCCAGAGCCATTGCGGTCCTTGCGATCACCACGGGCATCGCGCTCCATGTCGCGCGGGCCGGGCTGCCAGCCAATGCCGCGCAGGGCGTCGCGTTTTTTCTCGGAAAGCTTGTGCCACTTGTCCCGCGAGGCATGCCAGAGCTGGTGAACCAGGCGGTGTTCCGGGGCGACCAGCCAGGCCAGCAGCGGTTCATTGAGGCCGATGCGCTGACGGGCTTCGGGAAACAGGCGCTTGACCGCGACAAAGCGATTGTCACGCAACGGCAGGCCAGCGGCGCGATCAAGGCGGGTGACACGACCGCTGAGGGTGGCGCTGCCGGCATTGCCGAAATCGGCCCAGACTTCGTCGAGGGTCACTTCCAGTTCGTAACCGCCATGACGGTCCGCGCTTGAGGTGTCGAACAGGCGCCAGTGCAGCAGCGCGGGGTCGGCTTCGGCCAAATCGCCAACCACCTGATAACGCGGCGTTTCAGGCGAACGCAGGCGCTCGCCGCTGTCGAGGAAACCGCGCACGCCACGGCCGCGCTGGGCGATGTCGATGAACATTTCCAGGCCGCGCTTCGGCAAGCCGTCGAGGCCGGCATCGGCGCCTTCGAACCGGATGTCCCAGACCCCGCGCAAGGTGTCGGCCAGTTGCCGCCCCTTGGTGTCGGGCAGCTCGACTTTGGCCTCCTCGGGCGTGATCGGGAATTCCGGGCGGGTCAACTCACGGTGCGCGTAATACACCGCCGGCACCGCAGCGCCGGTGAGCGCCAGACCGGCGATGAACCCTCGTCGAGAAATCGTCATTGCTCTACCTGTTTCCAGCCCGGAAGCGGGCCTTATCCCAGCTAGAACGTTCATCGCCGCGGCAAATTTAACGAGATGGATACACAGGCTCGCTGCTGCCCCCTGTAGGAGCTGGCTTGTCCTGCGACCTGCCGGGAGCCGGCAGCAAATCCGGTAAACGGGGTGCATCTGAAACACCGTGCGAGCAGGTTTTACGACTGCTTCGCAGCCGGTCGCAGGACAAGCCAGCTCCTACAGGTCGGCGTTGAATGTTCCGGTTTGCCATTGCCTAAATTTGCCGGGCCTGCGCTCGTTCTTCCCAGATAGCCAAGCGCACCGCCCGATCCGGCGATGCGTCCGCTGCCCGATCTGAACGGCGAATCTGACTGAGATGGCAATGACTACACCGCGTTCGAAAAAAGTCCTGTACCTCGGCCTGCCACTGGCCGTCGCGATTGTTGCCGGCGCCGGTTGGCAGGCCTGGGACCTGTGGTTCAAGGACGGCCCCGGCTACCCGCTGAAGGTGATGCAACAGGCTGACGAGTTGCAGGAGCGGATCATTTCCTTCGACAGCCACATCACCGTGCCGCTGGAATTCGGCACCGCCGGTAACGAAGCCGACAAGGACGGCGAAAGCCAGTGGGATCTGGTCAAGGCCGGGCGCGGGCGCTTGTCCGCCGCCGCCCTGACCGTGTTCGGCTGGCCGGAAATCTGGAACGGCCCCGACGCGCCACACAAGCCCACCGCCGGGTTCGTCGAGGAGGCGCGCAACCAGCAGGAGGTCCGCTACAAGATCATCAAGGGCATCGTCCGCGACTTCCCCAATCAGGTCGGTATCGCCTACTCCCCCGACGACATGCGCCGCCTGCACGGCGAAGGCAAGTTCGCGATCTTCATCAGCATGCTCAACGCCTACCCGCTGGGCAACGACCTGACCCAACTCGACACCTGGACCGCGCGCGGCATGCGCATGTTCGGTTTCAGCTACATCGGCAACAACAGCTGGGCCGACTCGTCGCGGCCACTGCCGTTCTTCAACGACTCGCCGGACGCCCTCGACGGCCTGTCCGACATCGGCAAACAGGCGGTACACAGGCTCAACGACCTGGGCGTGATCATCGACGTGTCGCAGATGTCGACCAAGGCCCTGGAGCAGGTCGCGCAGTTGAGCCGCACACCGCTGGTGGCCTCGCACTCGGCGCCGCGGGCGATGGTCGACATCCCGCGCAACCTCAGCGACAAGGAATTGCAACTGATCAAGCACAGCGGCGGCGTGGTGCAAATCGTCGGTTTTGGCGGCTACCTGAAACCGTTGAGTCAGCGCACCCAAGGCAAGCTCAACGACCTGCGTGCGAAATTCGACCTGCCGCCGCTGCCCAACCTGGCGATGGCGCTGATGCCGGGCGACCCGATCATTGCCGCCTGGCCGGAGAAGAAATTCGGCGAATACGCCAGCCAGCTCTACGCCATCCTCGACGAAGAACCCAAGGCCACGCTCAAGGACCTGGGTGACGCCATCGACTACACGGTGCGCAAGATCGGCATCGACCACGTCGGCATCAGTTCGGACTTCAACGAAGGCGGCGGCCTGAAAGGCTGGAAGGATGTCAGCGAGGTGCGCAACGTCACCGCCGAACTGCTCCAGCGTGGCTACTCGGAAGCCGACATTGCCAAGCTGTGGGGCGGCAATTTCCTGCGTGTCTGGGACGACGTGCAGAAAGCGGCCAAGCCTGCCGCCCCCCAAACGACCACGCCCGTCGTCAACCGTTAATTCCACTTTTTCCTGCCGGATGAATCGTCCCATGACCGACCGCAGAACCTTTCTCAAGCAGGCAGGCCTGCTCGCCGCCGCCCTACCCCTCGGCGCTGGCCTGAACCACAGCGCCTTTGCTGCCGACAGCAGTGCCAAGGCTGCGCCGGTCACTTCCGCTGACAAGTGGCTGCAACTGCGCCAGCAGTTTCTGCTCGACCCGGACTACATCCATTTCTCCAATTTTCTGGTCACCGCACACCCGCAAGTCGTGCGCGAGGCGATCACCCGACACCGCGCCTGGCTCGACCGCAATCCCGGCCTGGCGATGGACTGGGACCGCGAGGAAACCTGGCAACACGAAGGCGAAGTGCGCGAGCAGGCCGGTCGTTACTTGCAGGTCAAGCCGGGGCAGATCGCCCTCACCGGCAGCACCACCCAAGGCCTGTCGCTGATCTACGGCGGCGTGCATGTGCGCCCGGACCAGGAAATCCTCACCACCGAGCACGAGCATTTCTCCACCCACAGCATCCTTGAGTTCCGCACCCGCAAGCAGGGCACCCAGGTACGGCAGATCCGCCTGTTCAAGGAGCCACAGCAAGTGTCCACCGACGAAGTGCTGGGCAATATCGCCCGCAACATCCGCCCCAACACCCGCGTGCTGGGCATGACCTGGGTGCAATCGGGCAGCGGCGTGAAACTGCCGGTCGGCGAGATCGGCAAGCTGGTGCAGGAGCACAACCGCAACCGCGACGAGAAAGACCGGATCATCTACGTGATCGACGGCGTACATGGCTTCGGCGTGGAGAACGCCAACTTCGCCGACTTCCACTGCGACTACTTCATCGCCGGCACCCATAAATGGCTGTTCGGCCCACGCGGCACCGGCATCGTCTGTGCACGCAGCGAAAAGGTCGAGGACCTGACGCCCAACGAGCCGACCTTCTCCCAGGACGACAACTTCGCCACCAGCATGTCCCCCGGCGGCTACCACGCCTTTGAACACCGCTGGGCACTGAACGAGGCCTTCAAGCTGCACATGGCACTGGGCAAGGCCGATGTGCAGTCGCGCATCCACGAACTGAACAGCTACCTGAAAGCGCGCTTGCAGGAGCACCGCCAGATCGAGCTGGTGACGCCGCTGAGTCCTGAGTACTCCGCCGGTTTCACCTTCTTCCGCGTGCGCGATCGCGACAGCGACGAAGTGGCCGCGCACCTGATGAAAAACAAGGTCATCACCGACGCCGTCGACCGCGACGTCGGCCCGGTGATCCGCACCGCTCCGGGCCTGCTCAACAACGAGCAGGAGGTCGACCGTTTTATGGCTCTGCTGAGCCAGTCGTTTTAATGAAGTCGAAGTGCTGAGAGGACCTATGACGCTCAAACTGCTGACCGGCCTGACCCTGGCCGTCCTGATCAACCTGCTGCCGGGCCTGGCGCAAGCGGCCAAACACGACGCCCACGCCAGCCATGCGGCCGAACATCCGGGTCTGGTGTTCAAGGACTGCAAGGATTGCCCGGAGATGGTCGTGCTGCCTGAGGGCAAATTCATGATGGGCACGCCGGACGATGAGGTCGGTCGCCAGCAGGACGAAGGGCCGATACATGAAGTGACCTTCGCCAAACCGTTCGCCATCAGCCGTTTCTATGTCACCGACCGGGAATGGAAGGTGTACCTCAAGGCCACCGGCTACAAGATGCCTGACGGCGACACCCGCCCCGGCCGCGAGTGCATTGCCGGGGCGCCGCGCTACCCGGTCGGCCCGACGCAGCCGGCGGTGTGCATGGACATGGCCGAGGTGCAGGCTTACATCGCCTGGCTGTCGAAGCGGACCCACCAGCACTACCACATGATGACCGAGGCGATCCGCGAATACGCCGCCCGCGCCGGCAGCACAGGGCCGTTCCCCTTCCCGTTCGATGAAGGCAAGACCTACAGCATCGCCCAGCACGCCAACACCTACGGCCCGGAAGACGGTTACAGCTACACCAACCCGATGGGCGCCTTCCCGGCCAACGCTTTTGGTGTCTATGACATGAACGGCAACGTCTCGGAGTTCCTCGAAGACTGCGCCCACGACAACTACGTGGGAGCGCCGACCGACGGCAGCGCCTGGACCGAGCCGAACTGCCAGTTGCAACAGATGCGCGGCAACGACTGGACCGAAGCGCCGATCTGGTCGCGCTCCGGCAACCGCAACAACATCTACGCCACGGATCGTGGTGACTGGCTGGGCTTTCGCGTGGTGCGGGATCTCTGATCCGTGAACACCCGTTGTAGACGCTGGCTTGTCTGTAGGAGCTGGCTTGTCCTGCGACCGGCGACGCAGTCGTCGTAAAACCTGCACATGCGGTCTGTCTGACCCACCGTGTTCACCGATTTTACGACGGGTTCCCCGCCGGTCGCAGGACAAGCCAGCTCCTACAGGGATAGCGTTCGTCGCAGCTGCGGCTTCTGGCCGAAGGCCGTAGGTGTGCCAGCGGGATTGCGATGGTCGCAAGCCGATGCTGCTGCTTCTGGCCGAAGGCCGTGGGAGGGAGCCCTGCTCGCGAAGGCGTCGGGTCAGACACATTGATATCGGTCGGCACACCTTTGTCGCGGGCAAGCGCGCTCCTGCGGCCAGCATCACAACCGCGTTCTGCCCTAAATCCCCACCCACTCGACTCGTCTTCCTACCAACGATTCGCCGACCGCGAATCCGCAACACCCATTCGCCATCAGCACGTCGCCCGATCCCGCGCCGCGACGGAGGTAGTTTCATGACCGCAAAACCGCGTAGCGCCCTTCGCGACATCCTCAGCCTGCTCAAGCCGTACCGCTACATCGTCGGCGGGTCCATTCTGTTCGGCATTGTCGGCGGCCTGAGCGTCACCGCGCTGCTGGCGACGGTCAACAGCGGCCTGCACAGCGCCGACGGCCTCAACCGCGCGGTGGTGCTGGCCTTCGCCGGGCTGTGCCTGCTGGCCCTGCTGAGCAGCATCGCCGCCGACATCGGCAGCAACTACGTCGGCCAGAAAGTCATCGCCAGCCTGCGCAAGGACCTCGGCGCCAAAGTGCTCGGCGCCCCCATCGAACAGATCGAGCGCTACCGCACCCACCGCCTGATCCCGGTGCTGACCCACGACGTCGACACCATCAGCGACTTCGCCTTCGCCTTTGCGCCGCTGGCGATTTCCATGACCGTGATCCTCGGCTGCCTGGGCTATCTGGCGACCCTGTCGCTGCCGATCTTCGCCATGACCCTGATCGCCATCGGCATCGGCTCGGCGGTGCAATACGTCGCCCAGGGCAAGGGCATCCAGGGTTTCTACGCCGCCCGTGACGCCGAAGACAGCCTGCAAAAGCACTATCAGGCCATCGCCGAGGGCGCCAAGGAACTGCGCATTCACCGCCCGCGCCGCCACACCATGCTGACCCGCAACATCCAGGGCACTGCCGACCATATCTGCGACACCCACGTGCGTTCGATCACCATTTTCGTCATGGCGAAAAGCTTCGGCTCGATGCTGTTTTTCGTGGTCATCGGCCTGGCCCTGGCCCTGCAAGCCTTCTGGCCGGCGGCCAACCCGGCGGTGATGAGCGGCTTCGTGCTGGTGCTGCTGTACATGAAGGGCCCGCTGGAAAACCTGCTGTCCAACCTGCCGATCATCAGCCGCGCGCAGATCGCCTTCCGCCGCATCGCCGATCTGGCCGAGCGCTTTTCTTCGCCGGAGCCGCACCTGCTGCTGACCCACGCCGAACACCACGTGCCGGCCATGCACGGCCTGGAACTGCGCAACGTGCAATACGCCTTCCCGCCGGTGCCGGGCAGCGAACCGTTCAAACTGGGGCCGGTAAACCTGAGCATCGAGCCGGGGGAAATCCTGTTCATCGTCGGCGAGAACGGCTGCGGCAAGACCACCCTGATCAAGCTGCTGCTGGGCCTGTACACCCCGCAACAGGGCGAAATCCGCCTCAACGGCCAGACCGTCGATGCCCGTGGCCTGGACGATTACCGGCAGATGTTCACCACCATCTTTGCCGACTACTACCTGTTCGACGACCTGCCGGAACAGGAAAAGGCCCTGCCGGAAAACGTCGGCCAGTACCTGGAACGCATGGAACTGGCGCACAAGGTCAGCGTGGTCGACGGCGCCTTCACCACCACTGACCTGTCTACCGGCCAGCGCAAGCGTCTGGCCCTGATCAACGCCTGGCTGGACGAACGCCCGGTGCTGGTGTTCGACGAATGGGCCGCCGACCAGGACCCGACCTTCCGCCGCGTCTTCTACACCGAACTGCTGCCGGACCTGAAACGCCTGGGCAAGACCATCATCGTCATCTCCCACGATGACCGCTATTTCGATGTTGCCGACCAGTTGGTGCGCTTGAGTGCCGGACAGGTGATGATCGAGCGGGCTTGCGCTTGAATCTGCATTCCGGTTGATATGACGCGGGACCAATGTGGGAGCGAATTCATTCGCGATGCGGCGTTTTGGACGACAAATCTGTGTCTGCTGAAATGCCGTCTCGCGAATGAATTCGCTCCCACAAGGTCAATTCGCGAACGACCGAACCACACGCTTATTCCCCGCTAAATCTCCCTCGCCGCCTTTCGTTCTCCTAACAACGCTTATTCACCCCGCGCACGGCGACGAGACCGATCATGACCTCTGCTAACACTTCCCTGGACGACGACCTGCTGGCCCTGCTGATAGCGGAAGAACACGACGCCGCACCGGGCATTCCCGTTCAGGCCGGATCGGGGCCAAGCGAGCTGTCGTTCGCCCAGCAACGTCTGTGGCTACTGCAGCAATTCTCCACACAAAGTTCGGCCTACAACCTGCCCAGCGCCCTGCGCCTGCACGGCAAGGTGAATGCCGAAGCGCTGGAGCAGGCGCTGCAACGGGTCATCGAGCGCCACGACATCCTGCGTACCCGCTTCGGTGAAAATGCCGGGATCGCTTTTCAGCAGGTCGACACTGAGGCACGCATTCACTTGGGTCGCGAAGACCTCGGCGCGCTGCCGGAATCAACGCGCAATCAAATCCTGCAGCAACGGGTGGCTGCCGAATCCGCCCACGCCTTCGACCTGACTCTGGCGCCATTGATACGCGCCACGCTGATCAGCCTGGCCGCCGACGAGCACGTCCTGCTGCTGAACATGCACCACATCGTCTCGGATGCCTGGTCCAACCCGATTCTGCTGGGCGACCTGAATCGCGCCTATCAGGCTGCAATCAACGGCGACCACTCGCCCCTGCCGCGCCCGGCGATTCAGTACGCCGACTACGCCCACTGGCAGCGCCAGACCTACATCGACAGCGGCAAACACCAGCGCGCCGCCGATTACTGGAAACAGTACCTGGGCGATGAAATCCAGCCGCTGGAACTGCCCACCGATCAGCCGCGCAGCGCCGCGTCGTTCCATGGCGCCGGCAATCATTCCATCGCCCTGCCCGAGCGCCTGACCCGACAGATTCATCAGCTGTGCAACGAGCGCGGCCTGACCCCGTTCGTGCTCCTGCTCGGTGCCTGGCAATTGCTGTTGGGGCGCTACAGCGGTCAGCGCGATTTCACCGTGGGCGTGCCCAGCGCCACTCGCAGCCAGAGCGAAACCCAAGAGCTGGTCGGCTATTTCGTCAGCAGCCTGATCTACCGCGCACAACTGGAGCCGGACCTGAGCACCAACGCCTTTCTGCAACGCCTGCGTCAACAGAGTCTGGCCGTTTTCGAGCACGGCGATTACCCGGTCGAGCTGATCATGGAGCACCTGCAACTACAACGCGGTGTTCAGGGCAATCCGCTGTTCCAGTCCCTGTTCGACTGGCACGTCAGCGGCCAGCAGCCAGGCCGCTTGCAACTGGGTGATGTGGCGCTGGAACTGCTGCCGGTCAGCCAGCAAGAAGCCAAATTCGACCTGTCGCTGGACGTCGATTACAGCCGCGAGCGAATCGCGGCCAACCTTGAATACAGCACCGCGCTGTTCAGCCAAAACACTGTCGCCCGCCTCGCTCGACACTGGCAAAACCTGGTGCAGGCACTGGTGGACAACCCGCAGAGCCGTCTCAGCGAACTGCAAATGCTGGACGCCGACGAGTATCGGCAGATCGTCCGCGACTGGAGCACCGCGACCCTCGATTACCCGAGCGAACAGCCGGCGCATCTGTTGTTTGAAGCCCAGGCGGCGCGTCAGCCGGATGCCCCCGCGTTGCTGTTCGGCGACACGGTGTTGAGCTATGGGCAGCTCAACGCTCGCGCCAATCAGTTGGCTCGCCATCTGCGTAATTTAGGTGTGGGCGCGGATGTGCTGGTCGGCATCGCCGTGGAGCGCGGGCTGGACATGATCATTGGCCTGCTGGCGGTGCTCAAAGCAGGCGGCGGCTATGTGCCGCTGGACCCGGAATATCCGCAGGACCGCCTGCAGTGCATGATCGAGGACAGCGGCACCAGGCTGTTGCTGACTCATAGCCATCTGGTCGAGCGTTTGGTGATTCCAGCCGGGGTTGCGCATTTGAGTCTGGACCAAAACACAGCCTGGTCCGGCTTGAGCGCTGACAATCTGCCAAATCAGACCGATCCACAGAACCTCTCCTATGTGATGTTCACCTCGGGTTCGACGGGGCGGCCCAAGGGCGTCGGCATCAGCCAGTTGGCGCTGACCCGCCATGCTTATGTGTCGTTGCAGTTTTTCAACATGAATGGCAGCGACCGCATCTTGCAGTTCTCGACCTTCAACTTCGACGGCTTTGTCGAGCAGCTGTATCCGGCGTTGATCTGCGGCGCTTCGGTGGTATTGCGTGGCACGGATATCTGGGACAGCGAGACGTTTTATCGCGAGCTGATCGACAAGCAAATCAGCGTCGTTGACCTGACGACGGCCTATTGGAACCTGTTGGCTCGCGATTTCGCTGCTGCCGGTCCGCGTGACTACGGGCGCCTCAAGCAAGTCCATGCCGGGGGCGAAGCCATGCCGCCGGAAGGGTTGGCGGCATGGAATCAAGCGGGTCTGGGCCATGTGCGCTTGCTCAACACCTACGGACCGACCGAGGCCACCGTCACGGTCACCGCACTGGACTGCACCGATTACGTGACCGGCGCCAAGCCAACGCCTTCAACCATGCCAATTGGCAACGTGTTGCCCGGTCGCAGCATCTACTTGCTGGACGACAGCGGCTCTCCAGCGCCGGTCGGCGTGGTGGGTGAACTGGTGATCGGCGGCGAGTTGCTGGCCCGCGGTTATTTCAATCGCCCTGACCTGAGTGCCGAACGTTTCCTGCCCGACCCGTTCAGCAGCACGGGCGGTCGTCTGTACCGCACTGGCGATCTGGCCCGTTACAACACAGACGGTGTCATTGAGTACGTTGGCCGCATCGACCATCAGGTGAAGATCCGTGGTTTCCGCATCGAACTGGGTGAGATCGAAGCTCGGCTAGCGGAGCAGGACGTGGTGCGCGACGCCCTGGTGGTCGCGCAACCGGCCACTAAAGGCCTGCAACTGGTCGCCTACGTGGTGCCAAGCGACACGTCCAAAGCCGGCGCCAACGCCGAACAACAGGCCGAACTGCGCGAAAGCATCAAGGCCCAACTGCGGGAAAACCTGCCGGACTACATGATCCCGGCCTATCTCCTGTTCCTCGACAAGATGCCACTGAGCCCCAACGGCAAGATCGACCGCAAGGCCCTGCCGAAAGCAGACGCCAGCCAGCTGCAACACGGCTACGTCGCGCCGCAAACCGAGCTGGAACAACAGCTCGCGGCGATCTGGCAGGACGTGCTGGAACTGCAGCAGGTCGGCCTCAACGATCACTTCTTCGAGCTGGGCGGGCATTCGTTGTTGGTGATGCAAGTTGTCTCCAGGGTGCAACTGGAAGCCGGCCTGCCCATGGCCCCACAGCACCTGTTCCAACACCCGACCCTCAAATCCCTGGCCGATCATTTGCAACAACACGCCAGCCCCATCGATGCCGACAAGCTGAGCACGCTGGAAGCGATGTTCGACGATCTATAACACCCCGCAATCCCTGCCGCCGCCCACGCCTCGTCGACACACGCGATCCCGTGTAGGAGCTGGCTTGCCCTGCGAGCGGCGACGAAGTCGTCGTAAAGTCGGCGAATGCGGTGTATCAGACATATCGCGTCCACAGGTTTTACGACGGGTTCCCCGCCGGTCGCAGGGCAAGCCAGCTCCTACAGGGATCGCGGCGCAGCAGCCTTTGATTCTGGCCGAAGGCCGTGGGAGGGAGCTCTGCTCGCGAAGGCGTCGGCCCGGTCAATGCTGCGCTGGCTGATACACCGCTTTCGCGAGCAGGGCTCCCTCCCACAGGTTTGTGTACCGCCAGACGGCTGCGGCAACTCCCCCGCTAAATCTCGCCCGCCACGCTTCGTTCTTTTGAGAACGCTTATTTTCTCCGTACACGGCGACGAGATCGATCATGACTCCATTGACCCCCACCTTTGACCGCGACCTGCTGATCAACCCACGGGGGGCTGTGTGATGGACCGGATCGCTGCCGCACGGATTGCCCGTCGTTTCATCACCCTGCCGCTGGACAAGCGTCGTCAGTTCCTCGACAAGATGCTCGCCGAGGGCGTGTCACCGGCCAATCTGCCGATTCCGGAGGTGCAGTCGGAGTACACCGACCTGCCGTTGTCGTTCGCTCAGGAGCGGCAGTTCTTCCTCTGGCAACTGGACCCGAACAGCGTCGCCTACCACATCCCCAGCGCTTTGCGTCTGCGCGGGCCTCTGGATGTGCCGGCGCTGCAGCATGCTTTCAATCGCCTGATCGCTCGCCACCAGAGCCTGCGCACCACCTTCGCCCAGACCGACAGTGGCGTGTATCAGCGCATCGCCGCCGAACAGACGCTGCAGATCAATATCGATGAATTGATGCAGCCGGACGCCGATGTCGAGGCGCAGATCAAAGCCTATGTCGAGCAGGCCGTCGGCGAGTTGTTCGACCTGCAGCACGGCCCGCTGCTGCGGGTGAAACTGCTGCGCATCGACCACGACGAGCATGTGCTGGTGCTGACTCAGCACCACATCGTCTCTGACGGCGCATCGATGCAGGTCATGGTCGGCGAGCTGGTCGAGCTGTACGCCGCCGCGTGCCTGAATCAGCCGGATGCCCTGCCCGAGCTGAGCATTCAGTACGCCGACTACGCGATCTGGCAGCGCCACTGGATGGAAGCCGGAGAGCGCGAACGGCAACTGACCTACTGGACCCGGCGGCTGGCCGGCGAACAACAGGTGCTGGAACTGCCGCTGGACCGCCCGCGCCCAGCGACGCAAAGCCATCGCGGCGCCAGCCTTGAAATCGAGCTGGACGGCGCCCTCAACCGCGTGCTCAAACAACTGGCGCAGCGGGAAAACGTCACGCCGTTCATGTTGTTGCTGGCGGCGTTCCAGACCCTGCTGCACCGCTACAGCCGCCAGAACGAGATCAGCGTCGGCGTGCCCAACGCCAACCGCAATCGGGTGGAAACCGAGCGCCTGTTGGGCTTCTTCGTCAACACCCAGGTGCTGCGCAGCAGCTTCGACAGTCAGGCAAGCTTCCGCGACCTGCTGCAACAGGTGCGTCAGCACGCGCTGGACGCCCAGGCCCATCAGGACCTGCCCTTCGAGCAACTGGTCGAGGCGCTGCACCCGGAACGCAGCCTGAGCTACAACCCGCTGTTCCAGGTGATGTACAACCACCAGAGCGCGGGCAAGGCCGAGGCGACGCAGGGCATGCCGCTGCAGGTCGAGGACCTGAACTGGGACAACCCGACCTCGCAGTTCGACCTGACCCTCAACACCTTCGATTCCGACGACGGCCTGATCGCCTCCTGGACCTGGGCCACCGACCTGTTCGAGGCCGATACCATCCAGCGCATGGCCCGGCATTTCCACCATCTGCTGCAGGCCATCGTTGCCGACCCGACACAGCGCATCGGCGAACTGCCGCTGCAGGATGCCGCCGAACAACAAAGCCATATCCGGCAATGGAACCCGCAGCCGGTCGAGCGCCATTGCACGGGCAGCCTGCATCAAAGGATCGAAGCCCAGGCCGAACGCACACCCGAGGTCATTGCGCTGACCCTGGGCGATGAGCACCTGAGTTACGACCAGCTCAACCGCCGTGCCAACCGTCTGGCCCATCGTTTGATAGCCGAGGGCGTCGGCCCCGACGTGCGCGTGGGCCTGGCCAGCGAACGCAGCCTGGAGCTGATCGTCGGCCTGCTGGCGATCCTCAAGGCCGGCGGCGCCTATGTGCCGCTGGACCCGAGCTATCCCGAAGATCGCCTGGCGTTTCTGATGCAGGACAGCGGTATTGGTTTGTTGCTGGCGGAGGATCGTGTGGTGGGGCGGTTGCCGGTGCCGGAAGGTGTGCGGGTTCTTTCGCTATCTACACAAACCTGTAGGAGTGAGCTTGCTCGCGATAAGGTCAGTACATCCACAACATTTGTAACGTCTGAAATTCTGCTATCGCGAGCAAGCTCACTCCTACAGGGTGAGGCTCGGCCCGATACATCGGTGGCGCAAGACAATCCGCCATCGCGGGCAAGCGCGCTCCTACGGGATGACGAGCGCAACCCGAATGTCGAGGTAGACCCGCAAAACCTCGCCTACGTCATCTACACCTCTGGCTCCACCGGCCAGCCCAAGGGCGCGTTGCTGACCCACCACAACGTGCTGCGCCTGTTCAAGAGCACCGAAGCCTGGTTCGATTTCGGCGTGGATGACGTCTGGAGCCTGTTCCACTCCTACGCCTTCGACTTCTCGGTGTGGGAGATTTTCGGCGCGCTGCTGTACGGCGGCCGGCTGGTCATCGTGCCCCATGCGGTCAGTCGTTCCACCGAAGACTTCTACGCCCTGCTCTGCGAGCAAGGCGTCACCGTGCTCAACCAGACGCCGTCGGCGTTCAAGCCGCTGCAACAGGTGGCCTGCCGCGAACAGCGCGCGGAGCTGGCATTGCGTTACGTGGTGTTCGGCGGTGAGGCGCTGGAAGTGCAGAGCCTGCGCCCGTGGCTGGAGCTGTTCAGCGGCGCGCACACCGCCAGAAACACGCCACAACTGATCAACATGTATGGCATCACCGAAACCACGGTGCACGTGACCTGGCGGCCGATCACGCTGGCCGATCTGCAACAGGACGCCGCCAGCCCCATCGGCGCGCCCATCGAGGATTTGTCCTGGTACGTGCTCGACAGCCAGCTCAACCCGGTGCCGAAAGGCTGCATCGGCGAACTGCACGTCGGCCATCAAGGCGCCGCCGAGGCCGGTCTGGCTCGGGGTTATCACAACCGCAGCGACCTGACCGCCACGCGCTTCATCCCCGATCCGTTCAGCAGCAGCGGCGGACGTCTGTACCGCACCGGCGACCTGGCCCGCTACCGCAACGACGGCAGCATCGAGTACGTCGGCCGCATCGACCAGCAGGTGAAGATTCGCGGGTTCCGCATCGAGCTGGGCGAGATCGAAGCCCGCCTGCTGCTGCACCCGGCGATCCGCGAAGCCGCAGTGCTGGCCGTGGACGGCGCCAGCGGCGCGCAACTGGTGGCGTATCTGGTCGCCGCACAGGCAGATGACGCCGAGTTGCGCGAGTCGATCAAGACGCACCTGAAAGCCCGCCTGCCGGATTACATGGTCCCGGCGCAGCTGCTGTTCCTCGACCAGTTGCCGCTGACCGGCAACGGCAAGCTCGACCGCAAGGCCCTGCCCGCCCCCGACGCGCGCCAGCAACAAACAACCTATCGAGCGCCGCGTACGGTCTTTGAACAGCAGGTCGCCGACATCTGGTGCGAAGTGCTCAAGGTCGAGCGCGTCGGGCTCGGCGACAACTTCTTCGAACTCGGCGGGCATTCGCTGCTGGCAACGCAGATCGTCTCGCGCCTGCGTCAGTCGCTGGACGTGCAGGTGCCGTTGCAGACCCTGTTTGCCCACAACACTCTGCAAGCCTTCGTCGAGGCGCTGGACGTCAAACCGGCCACTGTTTCGGACATTCCGCTGGCCGACCGCAGCCAGCCGCTGGCCTTGTCCTACGCTCAGGAACGCCAGTGGTTCCTCTGGCAACTGGACCCGCTGAGCAGCGCCTACAACATCCCCACTGCCCTGCGTCTGCGCGGTGCACTGGACATCGCGGCGCTGGAGCGTAGCTTCAACCGCCTGATCGCCCGCCACGAAACCTTGCGCACCACCTTTACCCAGGTCGACGACCGAAGCGTGCAGGTGATCCATGCCGAGCAGCGTCTGCGCATCGGGCGGGAAAGCCTCGATCAGATGGACGATGAAGCAACCCGTCAGCTGCACATCGAAGCCTTTATCCAGCGTGCCAACCGTGGCCTGTTCGATCTGGAACACGGTCCGCTGCTGCGGGTGAAGCTGCTCAACGTCGCCACTGACGACCACGTACTGGTGCTGACCCAGCACCACATCGTCTCGGACTTCTGGTCGATGCAGGTGATGGTCAATGAACTGATCGCGCTGTACGCCGCTGAAACTCAGAACCGCGAGCCCGCGCTACCGTCGATGGCGCTGCAATACGCCGACTACGCGGTCTGGCAGCGGCAGTGGATGGAGGCCGGCGAACGAGAAAAACAACTGGCCTACTGGTCGGCGCAACTGGGCGACGAGCAACCGGTACTGGAACTGCCGCTGGACCGTCCGCGTCCGGCGCAGCGCAGCTACCGTGGCGCGCATCTGGATATCGAGCTGAGTAGCGACACCGCCGCCGCGCTCAAGCGTCTGGCTCAGCAGCACAACGTCACGCCGTTCATGGTCTTGCTGGCTTCGTTCCAGACCCTGCTGCACCGCTACAGCGGCCAGTCCGACATCCGCGTCGGCGTGCCGATTGCCAACCGCAACCGGGTGGAAACCGAAGGCCTGATTGGTTTCTTCGTCAACACCCAGGTGCTCAAGGCCGAGTTCAGCCAGCGCCTGAGTTTCAGCGAGCTGCTGCAACAGGTTCGGCAAACCGCCCTCGATGCCCAGGCCCATCAGGACCTGCCGTTCGAGCAACTGGTGGACGCCCTGCAACCGGAGCGCAGCCTCAGCCACAGCCCGCTGTTTCAGGTGATGTACAACCACCAGAACGGCGCGAAAGGCGACCGGCAGCCGGCGAAAAGCTTGCCAGGGCTAAGCATTGAAGGGCTGATGACCGAGGATGCGAGCGCGCAGTTCGACCTGACCCTCAACACCTTCGAATCGGACACCGCGCTGGCCGCCAGCTTCACCTACGCCACCGACCTGTTCGACGCCGAATCCATCGCGCGCATGGCCCGTCACTGGCAGGCGCTGCTGCACAGCCTGATCGCCAATGCGCAACAGCCGGTGGCCGAGCTGCCCGTGCTCGACAGCGCCGAACAAAACACGCTGATCAACGGCTGGAACGACACCGCCACCCGCTACGACCTGCACACCCCGGTGCAGCGCCTGATCGAAGCTCAAGTGCAAGCCACGCCAGATGCTGTTGCGCTGATTTTCGGCGAGCAACAACTGAGCTATCGCCAGCTCAATCAGCGCGCCAATGCCTTGGCCCACAGGCTGATCGCACTGGGCGTCGGCCCGGATGTGCTGGTGGGCATCGCCGTCGAGCGCTCGGTGGAAATGGTCGTTGGCCTGCTGGCGATTCTCAAGGCCGGTGGCGCCTATGTGCCGCTGGACCCGGAATACCCCCGCGAGCGCCTGGCCTACATGATCGAGGACAGCGCGATCGGCCTGCTTTTGACTCAAAGCCATCTGCAAGCGCAATTGCCGGTGCCGGAGCATGTGCAAATCCTGTCCCTCAGCACGCACACCTGTAGGAGCGAGCTTGCTCGCGATAACAATGTGTCAGCCAACACTGATGTGACAGGTGATCCGCCATCGCGAGCAAGCGAAGGCCTACGGAACGACGTTCAGCCTGACACACCTGTGGAGAATGCAGCGCCGCAACACCGTAGGAGCGAGCTTGCTCGCGATAGCAATGTGTCGGCCAACACGGATGTGACAGGTGATCCGCCATCGCGAGCGAGCGAAGGCCTACAAGTGGACGGAAACGGCGGAGGTGCCAGTGACGAGCACAACCCGAATGTCGAGGTAGACCCGGAAAACCTCGCCTACGTGATCTACACCTCGGGCTCCACTGGCAAACCGAAAGGCGCCGGCAACCGTCACAACGCGCTGGTCAACCGTCTGCACTGGATGCAACAGGCCTACGGCCTGACGGCGGGCGACACGGTGTTGCAGAAAACCCCGTTCAGCTTCGACGTGTCGGTGTGGGAGTTCTTCTGGCCGCTGATGACCGGCGCCCGTCTGGCCGTGGCAGCACCGGGCGATCACCGCGATCCGGCGAAGCTGGTCGAGCTGATCCGCCAGCACCAGGTCACCACCCTGCACTTCGTGCCGTCGATGCTGCAGGCCTTCCTGCTCGACCCGGATGTGGCGAGCTGCACCGGCCTGGCCCGCATCGTCTGCAGCGGTGAAGCGCTGCCGGTGGATGCCCAACAGCAGGTGTTCGCCAAACTGCCCAATGCCGGGCTGTTCAACCTGTACGGCCCGACCGAAGCGGCCATCGACGTCACCCACTGGACCTGCCGCGATGAAGGCCGCGATGCGGTGCCGATCGGTCAACCGATTGCCAACCTGCGCACCTACATCCTCGACGCCGAGCTGCAGCCGGTGCCGGTCGGCGTGATCGGCGAGCTGTATCTCGGTGGCATCGGTCTGGCCCGTGGTTATCACCGACGTCCGGCGCTGACCGCCGAGCGTTTCGTCACCAGCCCGTTCGGCGACGGCGAACGCCTGTACCGCACCGGCGACCTCGCCAGCTTCCGTGTCGATGGCGTGATCGACTATCGCGGGCGCATCGACCATCAGGTGAAGATCCGTGGCCTGCGCATCGAACTGGGCGAAATCGAAACCCGCCTGATGGAGCTGGATCTGGTGCGCGAAGCGGTGGTGATCGCCGCCGCAGGGCCGAGCGGCCAGCAACTGGTCGGCTACGTGGTGCCCGGCGACAGTGCTGTCGGCATGACCCATGACGAACTGCGCAACCAACTGAAAACCCGCCTGCTGGCGAACCTCGCCGATTACATGGTGCCGAGCCAGTGGCTGTTCCTCGACCGACTGCCGCTGAGCCCCAACGGCAAGCTCGACCGCAAGGCCCTGCCGGCGCCGGATTTCAGCCAGTCGAGCAAGGCGTATGAGGCGCCGCGCAGCGCCACCGAACAGGCGCTGGCGAGCATCTGGCAGGACGTGCTGAAAATCGAACGGGTCGGCCTTACCGACAACTTCTTCGAACTGGGCGGCGACTCCATCGTCTCGATCCAGGTGGTCAGCCGCGCGCGGCTGGTCGGCATTGGCATCACACCGAAAGACCTGTTCCAGCACCAGACCGTGCAGGCACTGGCGACCGTGGCCCGCAGCGGTGATGCGGCACAGGCGGATCAGGGCCTGTCGGTCGGTTCGATGCCGCTGCTGCCGATCCACCGGGTGTTCTTCTACAGCGACATTCCCGAGCGCCAGCACTGGAACCAGTCGGTGCTGCTGGAGCCGCGCCAGCCCCTCGACGCCAAGGTGCTGGAGCAGGCCTTGCGCGCCATGGTCGAGCATCACGACGCCCTGCGCCTGACCTTCAGCGAGCACGGCGGCGAATGGTTCGCCGATTACCGTCCGTTGGACACCCTACAAGCCGACTGGCAACAGGCGCCCCTGCTGCAACGGGCCAGCGGCACCCTGGACGACATAGACAGCTTCGCCAACCAGACCCAGCGCAGCCTCGACCTGAGCCACGGCCCGCTGCTGCGTGCCCTGCTGGTCGATCTGCAAGACGGCGGTCAGCGCCTGCTGCTGGTGATTCATCACCTGGCGGTGGACGGCGTGTCGTGGCGGATTCTGTTTGAAGACATGCAAGCGGCCTATCAACAACTGCAAAACCGCCAGCCGCTGCATTTGCCGAGCAAGACCAGCGCCATCCAGGCCTTCGCCGAACGCCTGCAAGACCACGCCCGCGCCGGCGCGCTGCAACAGGAACTCGCTGACTGGCAACAGCAACTCGATGGCGCACCCCTCGACCTGCCGGTGGACAACCCGCAGGGCAGCTGGAGCAACCGCCACGGCCGCAGCCTGCAAACCCGCTTGAGCAAGGAACTGACCCGGCAACTGCTGCAGGACGCCCCGGCGACCTACCGCACGCAGATCAACGACCTGCTGCTGACCGCGCTGAGCCGCGTCATCACCCGCTGGACCGGGCACGCCAGCAGCCTGATCGAATTCGAGGGCCATGGTCGTGAAGAGCTGTTCGATGGCATTGACCTGACCCGCACCCTTGGCTGGTTCAGCAGCCTGTACCCGGTGCAACTGACCCCGGCTGCCGACCTCGGCGAGTCGGTCAGACAGATCAAGGAGCAACTGCGCGCGGTGCCGAATCGCGGCATCGGCTACGGCGCCCTGCGTTATCTGGGCGACGATCAGGCCCGACAGGCGTTGAGCGCCCTGCCAACGCCGCGCCTGACCTTCAACTATCTCGGCCAATTCGACAACAGCTTCGGCGCCAGCTTTGACAACGATGATGACGCTGCAATGTTCATCCCGGCCCATGAAAGCACCGGCCAGGAGCAACACCCGGACGCGCCGCTGGGCAACTGGCTGACCCTGACCGGTCAGGTGTTCGGCGGCGAGCTGAGCCTGAACTGGGGTTACAGCGAAGACCTGCACCGCGCCGAGACCATTCAGGCGCTGGCCGATGACCTGCAACAGGAACTGGCCGCGCTGATCGCCCATTGCTGCGGCAGCCAGCAGACTGGCGTCACGCCGTCGGACTTCCCGCTGGCCAACCTGACCCAGGCGCAACTGGACCGTCTGCCGGTCAACCCGGCGCTGATCGAAGACCTCTACCCACTGTCGCCGATGCAGCAAGGCATGCTGTTCCACACCCTGGAAGCTGCCGAGGCCGCGCTGTACGTCAATCAGATGGCGGTGCCGGTGCAGGGTCTGGACAGCGAACGTTTCGTCGCTGCGTGGAACAGCGTGATCCAGCGTCACGAAATCCTCCGTACCGGCTTCTGGGCCGACAACGCCCTGAGCGAGCCGCTGCAACTGGTCTACCGGCAGGCGCCGCTGACGGCGCGGGTGCTGGATTGGCAGGATCGCGAGGTCAGCGCTGACGATCTTGAAGCACTGGCCGCCGCTGACTGCGCCGAAGGCTTCGACCTGCTGACCGCGCCGCTGACCCGCCTGATCCTGGTCAAGCTGGGCGAGGACCGTCTGCACCTGATCTGGACCAGCCACCACATCCTCATGGACGGCTGGTCCAACTCGCGGCTGCTGGGTGAAGTGTTTGCGCTGTACAACGGTCAGCTTCACGCTGAAAAACGTGGTCAGTATCGCGATTACATTCAGTGGCTGAGCGAGCAACCGAGCGACCACCTGCAGACGTTCTGGCAGAGCAAGCTGCGCGATCTGGAAGGTCCGACCACCCTGGCGTCGAGCTTCGCCCCGCGCCCTGACGCCCACCTGCAAGGCCACGCTGCGCTGTACCTGAACTGGGACACCGAGCAAACCGGGCGCCTGCGTGAACGGGCACAGCAACTGCGGGTCACCGCCAACACGCTGATTCAGGCGACCTGGCTGTTGCTGCTGCAACGCTACACCGGTCAGCAAAGCCTGTGCTTCGGCGCCACGGTGGCTGGGCGTCCGGCCAGCCTGCCGGGGTCGGAAGACATGCTCGGGCTGTTCATCAACACCCTGCCGATCATCCAGAGCCCGCAGCCGCAACAGCGTCTGGCCGACTGGCTGCAACAGTTGCAGAACTACAACCTGGAAGTGCGCGACCACGAACACGCCTCGCTGGCCGATGTGCAACGCTGGGCCGGCCAGGGCGGGCAGGCGCTGTTCGACAGCATCATCGTCTTTGAAAACTACCCGGTGGACGAGCGCCTGCAGGAAGCCGGGCAGGACCGCCTGCACTTCGGCGAGGTCAACAACCGCGACGTCACCCACTTCGCCATGGACCTGGCGATCCAGCTCGGCGACAGCCTGCAGATCGAGTTCCTGTACCTGCGCAACCGCTTCACCGAAGCCGCCACCGCACAGATCCGCCGCAGCTTCGAGCAGTTGCTGACAGCGATGCTCGACAACCCGGAGGCGACGCTCGGCAGCCTGAACATGCTGAGCACCGACGAGCAGGCGCAACTGGCGGCACGCAACCGCATGCAGGCAGCACCGGCAACGCCGAAGCTGCTGGCCGAGATCATTCAGCATCACGCGGTTGAACGCCCTGATGCGGCGGCCGTGGTCTGCGCCGAGCGGCAACTGACGTACGCCGAACTGGATGCGTGCGCCAACCGCTTGGCTCATCACCTGATCGCCCAGGGCGTCGGCCCGGAAGTCTGCGTCGGCATCGCGCTGGAGCGTTCGGTGGAGGTGATCGTCGCCTTCCTCGCCGTGATGAAAGCCGGGGGCGCCTATGTGCCGCTGGACATCGACTACCCGCGTGAACGGGTGAAGTGGATCGTCGAGGATTCGAAGATGGCCGTGCTGCTGACCCAACACAGCCTGCGCGAACGCTTCGAAGACGCCGGCAATGCAACGCTGATCGAGCTGGACCGTCTGGCGCTGTCAGACTTACCGACCGCCTGCCCGGCTGCTCGTGCGCTGGGCGACAACCTCGCTTACCTGATCTACACCTCGGGCTCCACCGGCATGCCCAAGGGCGTGGCGGTGTCCCACGAACAGATCCGCATGCACTGCCTGGCCATCGCCGAACGCTACGAGATGAACGCCGACACCTGCGAGCTGCTGTTCATGTCGTTCGCCTTCGACGGCGCCCAGGAGCGCTGGCTGTCGACCCTGCTCAGCGGCGCGCGGCTGGTGGTGCGCGAGAACCGCCTGTGGACGCCGGAAGAAACCTGGCACGCACTGCACGCCCACGGCATCAGCATCGCCTGCTTCCCGCCGGCCTATCTGCAGCAACTGGCCGAGTTCGGCGAGAGCCTGGCTCAGGAACCGCCGCCGGTACGCATCTATTGCTTCGGCGGTGATGCGGTGGCCGAGGCCAACTTTGAGTTGGTCAAACGCACGCTCAAGCCGCAGTACCTGACCAACGGCTACGGCC
Source organism: Pseudomonas sp. NPDC090208 (assembly GCF_044746785.1). Classification (NCBI taxonomy): domain Bacteria; kingdom Pseudomonadati; phylum Pseudomonadota; class Gammaproteobacteria; order Pseudomonadales; family Pseudomonadaceae; genus Pseudomonas; species Pseudomonas sp. NPDC090208. The sequence goes on along the minus strand of NZ_JBIVCU010000006.1, from coordinate 173,557 downwards.
CGACCGAAACCGTGGTCACGCCACTGCTGTGGAAAGTCGCCGCCGACGAGACCTGCGGCGCGGTGTACGCGCCAATCGGCACGCGCATCGGCGAACGCACCTTGTACGTGCTCGACGAACAACTCAACCCGGTGCCGGACGGCGTGGCCGGCGAGCTGTACATCGGCGGTCAGGGCGTCGCCCGTGGCTATCACCAACGACCAGGGCTGAGCGCCGAGCGCTTCGTCGCTGATCCGTTCAGCAGCGACGGCGGGCGGCTGTACCGCACCGGCGACCTGGTGCGTCAGCGCACCGACGGGGTGATCGATTACCTCGGGCGCCTGGACAATCAGGTGAAGATTCGCGGTTTCCGCATCGAGCTGGGCGAGATCGAATCGCGCCTGCGCGCTTGCGACGAGGTGCAGGATGCGGTGGTCGTGGCCCGTGACACCGCTGGTGGCAAGCAGTTGATCGGCTACGTGGCTGCGGCAATGCGCAGCAGCCTCGGCGAACGCTTGCGCGCGGTGTTGCAGGCCGACCTGCCGGATTACATGGTGCCGGCGCAGATCCTCGTGCTCGACACGCTGCCGCTCAACCCCAACGGCAAGATCGACCGCAAGGCTTTGCCCGACCCGGACTTCAAGGGCCGCGCCTTTGTCGCCCCGCGCAACGCCGTGGAGCAGACGCTGGCGGCGATCTGGCAGGAGGTGCTGGAAATCGAAAGGATCGGCGTCACCGACAACTTCTTCGAGCTCGGCGGTGATTCGCTGCGGGTGCTCAAGGTGCTGTCGAAGGTGCGCGCTCAGGCCGATCTGGGCATCGAGCTGAAACTGCGCGACATGATCGGCAAGCCGACCATCGCCGAGCTGTCTGGCTACGAAGAAGCGTCCACCCGCCTCGATCCGCTGTTGCTGCTCAACAGTGCGGTGAGCGATCAGCGCCCGCTGTTCTGCCTGCACGCCGGCTTCGGCACGGTATTCGACTATGAGCCGCTGGCCCGCCGCCTTGACGGCCAGCGCAGCGTCTACGGCCTGCAATGCCGCATGCTGCTGGACCGCCAGTGGGACGATGAATCGCTGGAGGCCATGGCCATCGACTACGCGCAGTACATCCGCCACAAACAGGCCCACGGCCCGTATCAACTGCTCGGCTGGTCGCTGGGCGGCACCCTCGCGGTGCTGGTCGCGGCGGAGCTGGAGCAACAGGGTCAGGACGTGGAGTTCCTCGGGCTGGTCGACAGCTACATGCCGTCACCGGGTGGCGCCGATGAAGCCCTGGACTGGAGCGCCGATCTTCGCGGTTTCCTCGCGGTGATGTTTGGCGTCGAGGCCGCGGCGCTGCCGTCGTTTGAGGTGGCTGCCGAGACGTCTTCGGCGGCACTGGAAAAGCTGATCGATGAGGTGCGCGGTGAATTCGCGCAGGGCTCGGTTTTCGCCCAGATCGGCAGCGAGGAACTGGCTCACACCTTCCGCGTCGCCATGCGCCTGAAAGCCCTGTCGCTGCAACTCGAAAGCCTGCCGCTGACCCGCCAGACGCCGCATTGCTGGTGGGCACGGGAAAGCGCGGGCGACGAGGCCAATAGCCTGGCGTCGGCGCAGCTCAACGTACAGATCGCCGCCGGGCACTACGACATGCTCAAGCATCCGGCCTTGCTGCACGGGCTGATTCAGGCCCTGCCATATCCGGAGCCGGTCGCCGGTTGATTGAGCGCCGCTGTCGGCTATCGGCAGCGGCTTACCCGTGATTCAGAACAAGGAATAGATGATGCCCCTGGACCCCGATCTCGAAGGTTTTCTGGAACTGGCGCAAATGGGTCGCCTGACCGGCAAGAGTCAGGCCATGCACGAACTGAGCGTCGAACAGGCCCGCGCGCAGTTCGAAGCTACCTCGCAGATTCTCGACCCGGCGCCGCCGAGCAGCGTCGAGGTGACTGCCCTGGCGTTCACCACCCGCGACGGCCGTCGCCTGATGGCACGGCTGTACCGTTGCAACAACGCGGCTGCTGCTGAGCTGCCGGTAATTCTGTATTTCCACGGTGGCGGTTACGTGGTCGGCAGCCTCGACTCCCATGATTCGATCTGCCGTCGTCTGGCCGCCGCCGGCACCCATGCGGTGCTCGCGCCCGAATATCGACTGGCTCCGGAAGCGCCCTTCCCCACCGCCGTCAACGACGCCCTCGACGCGGCCAACTGGCTGGCGGAACAGGCAGCGGCGCTGGGCCTGGACAATCGTCAGGTGAGCCTGGCCGGTGACAGCGTCGGCGCGACGCTGGCGACGGTGCTGGCGATCACCGCCGTGCGTGAGCCGGTGCAACTGGCGTTCAAGCCGGCGGCGCAGTTGCTGTTTTACCCGGTCACCGACTGCTCGCGGATTCGTGATTCGCACCGGCGTTTTGCCGAGGATTACCTGCTGGAAAGCCAGACGCTGCAGTGGTTCTACCAGCATTACTGCCGCGACCCGCAACAGCGCCACGACTGGCGCGCTTCGCCATTGCTGACGCCGGATCTGAACGCCCTGGCCCCGGCATACGTCAGCCTCGCTGAATACGACCCGCTGTACGACGAAGGCCTGGCCTATGCGAAATTGCTGGAGTCCACCGGCACCCGCGTGACGCTGGACGTGCAGGAAGGCCTGACCCACGACTTCCTACGCATGAACGGCATCAGCGCCGGCATCGCCGGGGTGTATGCGGGGATTGCCGAGTGGTTGGCGAAGGGCAGTCACGGCACCCATTGATCGCCGCCGATCTGTATGACAGATTGCCGTCCCTGTAGGAGCTGGCTTGTCCTGCGAGCGGCGACGCAGTCGTCGTAAAACCTATACACCCGGTTTATCTGGTACGGCCAGTGCGTATGGATTTACGACTGCTTCGCAGCCGCTCGCAGGACAAGCCAGCTCCTACAACGACCGCGTCAGACACACACCGGGACGTAACACATGCCGCACGCCTACCGATTGGCGGCATCCTGCTGAATGGGCGCCAAACATGGAACCCGTGGGAGCGGTGTTCACGGCTTCACCAGACGACGCCGACCTGTAGGAGCTGGCTTGCCCTGCGACCGGTGAGGCACTCGCCGTAAAACCTGCGCCTGCGGTCTGTCTGATCCACCGTGTGTGCTGACTTTACTGCCGCTTCGCGGCAGGTCGCGGGACAAGCCAGCTCCTACACGGATCCGTGCAAGCCCACCCGCGGCCAGAATCAAATGCGCAGGCCTACACCATCCCCGTAGCAGCCCGGCTTGCCGGCGGTGACACCCGAAAGATCGCAACCGCCGGCAAGCCGGGCTGCTACGGGGTGGTGTACGCCAGCTTTGCCTTACCAGAACCGCCCACGCAAGGTCAGCATCTGGCTGCGGGGTTCGCCGTAGTAGTTGCCGCCGTCCGAGGCGCCGACGGTGAAGTAGTAGGTCTTGTCGAAGACGTTGTTGGCGTTGTAGGTCAGGCTCCAGTGCTCGTCCAGACGGTATTCGAGCATCATGTTCCAGATCCCGTAACCGGCCTGTTTGTAGTCGTAGGCCCGGGTCACCGGTGAACCCGTGCCGTCCACCACCACGTTGCCGTCGGCACCGCGCACCGCCGCCGTGCCGCTGACGAACGTGGCGCTCTGGAAATTGACCCCGCCGCCCACCCGGAAATCGTTCAGCACACCCGGCAACCGGTAGGTCGACCACAGCTTCAGCGTATGACGCGGGGTGATACTGCTGAACGCCGCATCCTGAGTCCGGTCGCGATTGAGGTTGAAGGTGTAGCCCGCCGAGACATTCCAGTCCGGCAGCACCTCGCCGCTGACTTCCATGTCCACGCCACGGCTGACCACCTCGCCCTGAGTCACGTAGCAGCAGTTGCCGCCAAACAGCACCGAGGTCGGCGGGTACGCCGGATCGAGCAGGGCCTGGTTATCCTGCTCGGTGTAATAGAGCGCCAGCGACGTATTCAACCGGCCGTCGAGCAGCCCGCCCTTGAGACCGACTTCATAGGTGCGCCCGGTGGTCGGGTCGATGGGTTTGCCCGGCAACGGTCCGCGCAGTTTGTCCTGCTGCGGCTTGAAGATTTCCGAGTAGCTGAAGTAGGTCGACCACTGATCGTCGAGGTCATAGACCAGCCCGCCGAACGGCACCAGTTTGGTCGGCTCGCGCACGGCGATGTCCGACTGCACTTCCCAGGCATTGCGGGTTTCGTTGAGCGCACGGTAGGTCTGGGCGAACTCATAACGCTGGGCGCGGGCGCCGACGATCAGGTGCAGCGGCTCGGCCAATTGCAGGCGCAGGGTCGAATAGGCGCCGTACTGCTTCTGCGTGTTGGGCGAGTAGTCGCGGGTGTAATGCTTGTCGGTGGGCGGGTTGGCCCATGGCGTGGCGTCCGGGTCGAATACATCCACCGGCTGATCGATGCCGTCCAGCGGCTGAGTGCCGCGCCAGCGACTGGTGATCTTCTGGTAATCCACCCCGAACAGCCATTGGTGCTCCAGCCCGAACGCGCTGAACGGCCCGGAAATGTTGGCGTCCCACAGCGTCTGGTCACTGCGGTAGCGGCTGACCGCGCCGTACCACAACGAACCTTGACCGCTGACCGGATCGACCGCGCCGAACGCCGACGAGGCCTTGGAAAAACCGCTGTCCAGGGTACGGGTATAGGACAGGTTGAGTTTCCAGTCGTTGCCCAGCTCCTGATCGAGCTTGGCGAACGCCTCCTGAGAACGGCCGTCCAGATAGGCCCATTTCGAGGTCAGGTTGGTGTGCCGCGGCAGGCCGAGGTCTTCGCCGGTGCTGTAACGCGGCAGCTCCGAGCCGTTGCCGTTTTCATGGATTTCTTCGGAGCGCCCGCCCAGGGTCAGCCGCGTGTCCGGCAGGACGTCGGCCTCCAGCACGCCATAGACCAGCGGCTTTTCCGTGCGGCTGATGTCGGTGAAGTACTGCTTGTTGGTGTACGCCGTGACCAGCCGCCCGCGCAGCTTGCCGTCGAAGCCCAGAGGGCCGGTGACGTCGAGCTGGCTGTGATGGTTGTCCCAACTGCCGGTGGAGGCGTCGAAGGTCAGTTGATAAGTATCGAGCGGTCGCTTGCGCACCAGATTGATGATGCCGCCGGGGTCGCCGGTGCCGCCGAACAACCCCGAGGCGCCGCGCAGCACTTCGATGTGATCGAACTCGGCCAACTCGTAGGTCTTGTTCGAATAGAAACTGCCCGCAGTGGTGCCGAGGGCCATGGGTGCCGCGCCGTCGATCTGGATGTTTTCGATGCTGAAGCCCCGGGAATAAAAGCCTGGCAGCCGGTAGTTGCCCTTCTGCACAGTGACACCGGGGGCGCTGAGCATGGCGTCGGCCAGGTCGACCATGTGGCGGTCCTGAAACGCCTGCTGGGTCACCACCGACACCGACTGCGGCACTTGGCGCAGGCTGGTCGGGGTCTTCGAGCCGACGCTGGTCAGGTCGGTGGTGTAGGAGCCTGAATTCTCGGTCATCTCGCCCATGCCCTGACCCTTGATGGTCAGCAGGCCGATTTCCAGAGGCTCGGGCGGCGCGACCTGAGCGCTGAGGTAAATGGTGCCGCCCTCGATTCGCGACACGATGCCGGCGCCACGCAGCAGCGTGTTCAGCGCCTTGGCCGGGTCCGACTCATGCTGCACGCCAGGTGCGCGCTTGCCCGTGACCAGATCTGCGCGATACAGCACCTGCAGGCCGCTCTGATTGCTCAGCGCCGCCAGCGCCTTGTCCAGCGCCTGCGGTGGAATATCGATGTCCGCTGGCTGTGCACAGACATCCAGCGTCAGGCCGGTGAGCAACAGGCCCACACAGCCACGCGCCAGACGCTGTTGCAGCAACAGCCACCGGTTGTCGTCGGGTTTCATGGAATGGGAAGCACCCCTGCGGAATCGGCATAGAGTAGCCAGCGCGGGGGAGCGAGTAAATAGGAAGGTTTCGCATTCACGAATTCAAGCCGAGTGAAACACGTTTCAGCGATCGGGCGGTGTGGAACACCGGATCGCTAAGCAACGATTTTCTTGTGGGAGGGAGCTCTGCTCGCGATGGCGTCAGTCCGGGTGTTGCGATGTTGTCTGATCCATCGCCATCGCGAGCAGAGCTCCCTCCCACGGCCTTCGGCCAGAAGCACAATGACCCTGACAGATGCGATGACCTGTAGGAGATGGCTTGCTGGCGGTGGCGGTTTCGCAGACGCCACCGGCGGCAAGCCGGACTGCTACAGAAAGATCACGCCGTACCTGTAGGAGCTGGCTTGTCCTGCGAGCGGCGACGGAGTCGTCGTAAAACCGGTGAACGCGTTGTGTCAGAAATGCATAGTCGTCAGGATTTACGACTGCTTCGGTCGAGCGCGACCCCGGTCCGCTCGCAGGGCAAGCCAGCTCCTACAGAGGATCGGCAACAGAAGCATCGCCAATTCCCATAAAGTCAGTTCTGCGCCCTAGCCTTCTCCAGCAACGCCGCCTTTTGCTCCGGCGTCATCGCATCCAGCCGCAGTCGGGCGTTGGCGAGTTTTTCCAGTTGCCCTGCGGTGCCTTCCTGGGCGCGCAGCACCTGCGCCAGCGCCGCCGGGCTTGGGTGGTCGAAGACCACGCCGGGGTGGATGTCGCATTGCAGCAGTTTGCGGATGCCGGCCACCAGTTTGATCACCAGCAGTGAATGCCCGCCCGCTGCGAAGAAGTCCTGGGTCACGCTCAGGCGCTCGATGCCGAGCAATTGCGCCATGCGCGTGGCCAGCAATTCCTCCAGGGCATCGCGCGGTGCGACGTAGTCTTGCAGCGGCGCCGCCACTTGATAACCCCGCAGTGCCTTGCGGTCGGCCTTGCCGTTGGGCAGTCGCGGCATGGCCGGCAGTACCTGAATGCTGCGAGGCTGCATCACCGCCGGCAGGCGCAAGGCCAGTTCCGCCTTCAGCTCTTGCGCCGACACCAGCGCTCCTTGCCGTGCGACCACGAACCCTTGCACCTCGGCAGACTCGTTCAGCACCACCACCGCTTCGCTGATATCCGTCAGCGCCGCCAGTTGCGCTTCGATCTCGGCCAGTTCGATGCGGAAGCCGCGAATCTTCACCTGATCGTCGCGCCGCCCCTGCAATTGCACCCCGCCCTGCAGGCGATAACGGGCCAGGTCGCCCGTGCGATACAGGCGCTCATCGGCCTGGAACGGGCTGTCGACAAAGGCTTCACGTCCGGCATTCAGATACCCCCGGCAAACCTGACGCCCGCCGATGTACAGCTCGCCCAGCTCACCCGGCGCCACCAATTGCAGGCGCTCGTTGAGCACGTAGACCTCATTGCCCGGCAGCACCTGGGTCAGTGGCACGCCGTGAGCCTGCTCCGTGGTGATTTCATGGACCAGCACGCCCACCGTGGTTTCGGTCGGGCCGTAGTGGTTGAACACGCGGCTCTGGCGGTTGACCTCACGCAAGCGCTGAATCAGCGACGGCGCTGGCGCTTCACCGCCGAGGATCACCGTGTTTGGCAGCGCCGCGTTCGGCGAGTCGAGCAACGCGGCCAGATGCGAAGGCACGATTTTCAGGCAGTCGATGCTTTGCTCGCGGACAAAAGCGGCGAACGCCTGGGGATCCTGCATCGTCGCTTCATCGGCCACATGCAGCGCCGCACCGTTGAACAGCGCGCCGAACAACGTGGTGTTGCCCAGATCCGCCGCCACCGTGGAGCTGAGCGCGAAGTGACGGCAATCCTGCAGCGCGAGGGTCTGGCTGACACCCGCGGTGTAATTGAGCAAATGCCGCTGCTCGATGACCACGCCTTTGGGCACGCCGGTCGAGCCCGACGTAAACAGCAGATACGCGACATCGCGGCCCTGGCTGGCAAAGGGCGTCAGCGCCGGCAATGCCGCGCCGTCCGCGATGGCCTGTTCGACGCCAAGCACCTGAATGGCTTCGCCGAAACCCTCTGGCAGCGCGTGGTCATCGGCCAACAGCAGCACCGCGCCAGCCTGCTCCAGCACCTGAGCCTGACGCGCCGGGGGCCATTGCGGGTCAAGCGGCACGTACGCGGCGCCGACTTTCCAACTGGCAAGCATCGCCACGATCAGTGCTGCCGAGCGTGGCAAGGCCAAACCGACAATGCTGCCCGCCGCCACGCCGGACTGCGCCAGTTGCGCGGCCAGTTGTGCGGCACGCAGGTCCAGCTCGGCATAGTTCAGGGACTGCGCGCCATCGACCAGCGCCAGCGCATCCGGCGTGCGCCGCGCCCAGTCGGCGATGCGCTGCGGCAGCAGCGGGCTGTCAGCCAGTTCACCGGTCGGATTGAATGCCAGCAGGCGCGCCAGTGCCGATTCGCTGAGCAGATCCAGCTCGGCGATCGGCAGGTCGATCTGCCGGGGCAGGTGTTGCAGCAGGGTCTGATACTGCTCCAGCAACGCCTGCGCAGCCTGCACCGAGTAACGCCCAGCGTCGTATTGCAGATTCAGCGCCTGCACTGCGCCATCGGTCGCTTGCTCGACCTCCAGCAATAATTCAAACGCTGCGCGACCCTGGCTGACGCCCTGCGCCGACCACAACAGCCCGGTGCCCTCTTCAACCGTCAACGCTTGACGCAGGGCAAAGCCATACGCCGGGCTGGCCAGTTCCGGATAAGCCTGAGCCGACCAGTATTCCTGCCAGGTGGCGTGCTGTTCGAGGCTGTCATTCAGCCCGTTCAGCCACTGACCGAAAGCCTGGTCGGTGGCGACGTGCAGCACCAGCGGCAAGGTCTTTTCGAACAGCCCGGCCGACTCGGCGAAAAACTCGTAATCGCGACGGGCATCGTGACGCCAGCCCACGGCAAACACCTCGCGCCCGCTGATCCGCGCCAGCAGCGCCCACCATGCGCCTTGCAGCAGGCGATCCACAGAAATGCCGCGTTGCTCGGCCAGCGCGACCAACGCGGCACTGACACCCGCGCTCAGGTCAACGCGCAGCGCCGTCGCCTCACCACTGGCCACTTGCGTCAGGCGATACGGCATCTCTGGCGCAGCCGGCACTGCACCGTCCACCAGCACATGCTGTTGCCAGTATTGCCGCGCTGTTTCGGCGTCTTCGTCGAACAGCACTTCGCTGCGCCAGTCCAGGTACTGACTGAACTGACCGGCGTCTTCGTCCAGCGCCAACGGGCCATTGGCGTAGGCAGCACGCAGCTCCTCCGCCAGCAGTTTCAGGCTGCCGACGTCGCCCAGGTGCGCCGCCAGACTCAGGCGCAGTTGCCAGTGTTCCGCTGTGCAACGCTGCAGTAGCGCCTGCAATCCGGCATCAGCCAGGCTGGCTGGCTGTTGCTGCCAGGCATCGGCGCGCAGTTCGACCACCGTCGCGTCGGCAATCTCGTCGTGTACGGTCAGCTCGACTGCCCGCGCCGCTGCGCCCTGCACCTGACGCAGGCCGTGATAGCCCGGCACGCTGACGAAGCCGCTGGTCAACAGCGGATGGCGTGACGCCAGGCTGTCCAGCGCCTGTTGCAGACGCGCCACCTGCAACGGGCCGCGAATCTCCAGCCGCAGGCCGTGGCTGACGTCCGCCCGGCGCGCGCCCTGTTCGATGGCGCTCAGGTGTTGTTGCTGTTCGGCGAGCAGGGCCTGGCCGATGTCGACGCTGTTCTGTTCTGCGCTGTTCATGATCGTGCTCATGCCCCTGCGGTTTCCTTGTCTGTGGTGCTGTGGAGGGCGGCGTATGGCGCGTCCAGCTGGCTGCGCTCGATCATTTCGCCCATGGCCACGACGATCTTGCGCGGGCCTTCGTACGGGTCGCGGGCGTGGGCCGCGAGCATGTTGTCGAGCAGGATCACATCGCCCTTCTGCCAGTCGAAACGCACGGCGCAGGCTTCGTAGAGGTCGCCGATCAGCTGCATCACCTCGTCTTCGATCGGCGAGCCGTCGCCGTAGTAGACGTGGCGCGGCATGCGCGTTTCGCCGAACAGCGCCAGCAGGTCTTCGCGCACATCCGGGTCCAGGCAATGGATGTGGTGCAGCTGCACCTGATTGAAGAAGCTCTTTTCGCCGGTCAGCGGATGACGAATCACCGCCGGGCACGGCGTGCGGATCTGCAACTCGTCGTTGTCCAGCCAGGTCCACTGAATCCCGGCCAGCTGGCAACGGGCCTCGACGTCGGCGCGCACGTCGGTCTTGAAGAAGTGTTGCCAAGACACGTCGAGCTTGTCGGCAAAGGTGCGCACGTACAGCAGGCCCTTGCTCTCGAAACGCTGCTGCAGCTCGACGGGCAGGCGCTGGTACATCAGGCGGCAATCGACCACCGGGGTCGCGCCGCCCACCGGCGACGGCTGCTCGCAATAGAACATCTGCTTGCGCGGCCAGCGGTCCTGATGAGAGCTCTCGTTATGGAAAAGAATCATCTTCTTCTCCGGGTACGGCGTGGAGCGGTAGGTGTTCTTGCCGCCCTCCTTCTTCGGCAGGTCGCCGTACTGGCCGTACAGGCCCGGCTGCACCGCTTCGGCGAAGGCTTCAAAACCGTGGATGTCGCGCAGGTTGAAGCCCCGGAAGAGGATACCGGCGTGGTGCGAGAGTTTTTCCTCGATCAACGGACGGTTGGCCTTGACCCACTCCACCAGGTCCAGCCCCGGATCGGTCGGCTCCATCAGCAGCGGGAACACTTGCCCCGGCACCAGCGGCGTTTCACGCATCAGCGCCACGGCCGGTCGGGCAGCGCCCTGGGCCTTTTTCAGGAACTTGCCGAGTTTGTCGGCCTTGCCAGCGGGCGCCAAGAGCGCTGCAGCGGCCTGGGATACGGCTTGAGGTGTAGACACGTCGATCTCCCCTAGAGTGATGTTTGCCTGAGCCGTGATGCGTCCGAGCATCGTGGTCCAGTCCTTGACCAGCGCGGCGATGCGCTCACGCTTGAACAGGTCGGTCGCGAACTGCCAGGTGCCGAGCAGCCGGTCCGCCTCTTCGTCGATGAACAGCGCCATGTCGAACTTCGAGTAACCGCCGTTGGTGTGCAGCACCTCGACCTCCAGGCCGTTGAGCGAGGCGCCTTGCAGCGGCAGGTTGTTCATCACGAACAACGCCTGCACCAGCGGGTTGTGGCCCTTGTGCCGTGGCGCGCCAGCGGCCTCGACGATCATGTCGAACGGCAAGTCCTGGCGCTCGAAACCGTTGATCAGCGCCTGCTGCACGCTGCCGAGGTAATCGGGCAACGACTGACCAGCATCCAACCGTGAACGCAGGGGCAGGATGTTGACGAAGAAGCCGATCAGCCCCTCCAGCTCCGGCTGCGAACGGCCGGCGACGTCGGCGCCGACCAGCACGTCGTCGCTGCCGGTGACGCGGTGCAGCAGCAACTGGAAGCTGCCTAGCAAGGTGCTGTAGAGGGTGACGCCGGCTTGCCGCGACAGCGCTTTGAGCTGCTGATACAGGGTCGGATCGAGGGCGAAGCTGAAATCCTCACCGGCCTGGCTTGGCGTCGGCGGACGTGGAAAGTCAGTGGGCAGGCGCAGCAAACCGTCGTGACCGGCCAGCGCTTCGCGCCAGTAATCGGCCTGTTCGCGCAGAATGCCGGCGTCCTGCAGTGCCAGTTGCCAGTGGGCGTAGTCGGCGTATTGCACCGGCAACGCTGGCAGCGGCTTGGCATCGCCGGCCTGCAAGCGGGCGTAGATCTCCATGGTTTCGTTGACCAGCACCGACATCGACCAGCCATCGGAAATGATGTGGTGCATCGAGTACAGCAGCACGTGTTCGTCGGCCGCCAGCCGCAGCACCCGACCGCGCAGCAGCGGCGCCTGCAACAGGCTGATCGGCTGGCGGGCGTTGTCTTCAACGGCTTCGCTGACGCGGCGCTCCTGCACTGTGTGCTCCAGGCCTGACAGATCTTCCAGCGGCAGATCGACCGTCAGTTCAGCACTGATCAGCGCCAGCGGATCGCCCTCGTCATCGCTGACGTAGGCGGTGCGCAACACCTCATGGCGACGCACCACTTCGTTCAGCGCGCTCACCAGCTGCGGCACGTGCAGCTCACCTTTCAGGCGCACCGCCAGCGGCATGCCGTAAGCGCCGGAGGCCGACGACAGTTGCTCGACCACCCACAAACGGCGCTGCACCAGCGACAGGCTGGCTTCGCTTCGCGGACCGACGGCGACCAGTTTCGGCACGGCCTTGCGCGGTGCGCCTTCGGCGATCCGGGCAGTCAGCAATGCGCTGAAGGCGTTCAGGGTCGGCGCAGCGAACAGGTCACGCAGACTCAGTTCACAGGACAGCAACGGTTTGATCCGCGCCACGGCCTGGGTCGCCAGCAGCGAATGCCCGCCCAGCTCAAAGAAGTGATCGTTGAGGCCGACCTGCTGCAGGTCCAGCACGTCCTGCCAGATCGCGGCGATCTGTTGCTGCAGCTCGGTTTGCGGCGCGATGTAGGCGTGCTGCAACTGGCTGGCATCGGCTTTCGGCAGGGCCTTGCGGTCGATCTTGCCGTTGGGGCTGAGTGGCATTTTGTCGAGGAAGAGGATGTAGGCCGGGATCATGTAGCCCGGCAGGTTCTCGCGCAGTTGGGCCTTGATTGATTCGCGCAGTTCGGCCTGTTGCTCGGCGTCGGTGCCGGCTTTGGACGTGTCGCTTGGCACCACGTAGGCGACCAGTTGCAGGCCGTTAGTGGCCGGTTGTGCGACCACCAGGGTGTCACGCACCGCCTCCTGCTCCGCCAGCCGAGCTTCGATCTCGCCCAGCTCGATACGGAAGCCGCGAATCTTCACCTGATGGTCGATGCGGCCAACGTATTCGATCACGCCGTCTGTGTTGTAACGGGCCAGATCGCCGGTGCGGTACAGACGACCGCCCGTGCTGCTAAACGGGTCAGGCAGGAAACGTTCGGCACTCAGGCCAGGGCGATTGAAATAACCGCGGGCCAGCAACTCGCCGCCGATCACCAGTTCACCGACCACACCAATCGGCGCTGGAGAGCCGCTGTCGTCCAGCAGATAGATGCTGCGGCCTGCGAGCACGTTGCCAATTGGCATGGTTGAAGGCGTTGGCTTGGCGCCGGTGACGTAATCGGTGCAGTCCAGCGCGGTCACGGTGACTGTGGCTTCAGTCGGGCCGTAGGTGTTGAGCAACCGAACATGACCCAATCCTGCCTGGTTCCAGGCGGCTAGACCTTCCGGCGGCATGGCCTCACCACCTGCGTGGACTTGCTTGAGGCGACCATAGTCACGCGGGCCGGCAGCAGCAAAGTCGCGAGCCAACAGGTTCCAATAAGCCGTGGTCAGGTCCACCACACTGATCTGCTTGTCGATCAGCTCGCGGTAGAAGGTTTCGCTGTCCCAGATATCCGTGCCACGCAGCACCACCGATGCACCGCAGATCAACGCCGGATACAGCTGCTCGACAAAGCCGTCGAAGTTGAAGGTCGAGAACTGCAAGATCCGGTCGCCACCGTCCATGTTGAAGAACTGCAACGACACATAGGCATGACGAGTCAGCGCCAGTTGACTGATGCCCACGCCTTTCGGGCGCCCCGTTGAACCCGAGGTGAACATCACATAGGCGAGGTTCTGCGGATCGGTCTGATTCGGCAGGTTGTCAGCGCTCAAGCCAGACCACGCCGCGTTGTGATCCAGGCTGAGATGCGCAACCCCGGCAGGAATCGCCAGACGCTCGACCAGATGACTGTGAGTCAGCAACAGCTTCGTGCCGCTGTCCTCGATCATGCACTGCAGCCGGTCCTGCGGATATTCGGGGTCCAACGGCACATAGCCGCCGCCCGCTTTGAGCACGGCGAGCAGGCCAATGATCATGTCCAGCCCGCGCTCCACGGCGATACCGACCAGCACATCCGGGCCGATACCCAAAGTACGCAGATGGCGAGCCAACTGGTTAGCGCGAGCGTTGAGCTGTGCATAGCTCAACACTGTGTCGCCAAACAGCAGCGCCGGCGCATCCGGCTGACGCGCGGTCTGGGCTTCAAACAACACATGCGCCGGCACACGCTCCGTAGCAGTCCGGCTTGCCGGCGGAGGCGTCAACGCCGTACTCCACTCCTCAACCAGTTGCCGCCGCTCGACAACGCCCAGCAAATCGAGCTCGCCCAGCGAACGCTCGGCATCTTCAGCCATGGCCAACAGCAGGTTTTCCAGGTGCCCGGCCATGCGCGCCATGCCATCAGCGCTGAAGTGCCCACGGGCGTAGCTGAATTGCAGGTCCAGCACCTCACCGAGATTGACCGTCAAGGTCAGCGGGTAGTGGGTCTGCTCGACGTTTTCGATCTCGCCGAAACGCAGGCCCTGCGGGGCGCCGCGTTGCAGCACTTCGGACACCGGGTAGTTCTCGAACACCAGAATGTTGTCGAACAGCGCCTCGCCACCGTGGCCGGCCCAGCGCTGGATGTCGAACAGCGGCGTGTGTTCGTGTTCGCGCAGGCTCAAGTTGAGCGCCTGCACCGTCTGCAGCCAATCGCCGACGCTGAGTTCGCCACGCGGGCTGGCGATCACCGGCAGGGTGTTGATGAACAGGCCGACCTGCTCCTCGACGCCGACCAGCTCGGCCGGACGCCCCGCCACCGTGGCGCCGAAGGCCACCGTCGCCTGACTGGTGTAGCGCTGCAACAGCAGCAGCCACGCGGCCTGCACCAGGGTGTTAAGGGTGACTTTCTGCTGACGGGCGAACTGGTTCAGGTGCTGGGTGCGTGCGCCGTCCAGCCGCTGAACCTGCTCGCCGTAGCCCGTTTCCCCCTGGGCTTCGCCCTGAGCCAGTCGGATCGGTTCCTGCAATTCAGCCAGTTGTCCGCGCCAGAAGGCTTCGTCGCGGACGGCGTCCTGACGTTGCAGCCAGCCGATGTAATCGCGGTAACGCCCGGCGGACGCGGCGACGTGCTGGCCGTTGTAGCGTTGCAGCACCTCTCCCAGCAGCCGCGAGTTGCTCCAGCCGTCCATGAGGATGTGGTGGCTGGTGTAGATCAGGTGATGGCGGTTATCCGCAGTGCGCACCAGTTGCAGGCGCAGCAGCGGCGCTTCGGCCAGATCGAAACCACGGCGATAGTCGGCAGCGGCCAGGGTTTTCAGGGCATCGGCGAGGTCGGCGTGTTCACGCCAGTCATGCAGGCTGAATTCCAGCGCGGCCTGCTTGAGCACCACTTGCAGCGGCTGCTTGCCCTGCCAGAGGAAGGCGCTGCGCAGCACCGGATGGGCGTCCACCGCCGCCTGCCAGGCGGCGCGGAAACGCTCGGGGTCGAGGCCGTCGACGTCGATGCGCAGTTGGTTTACGTAGCCCTTGTCGACAAGCTCGCCATTGCTTTGCTCGTAGAGGCTGTGGAACAGCATGCCCTGTTGCATCGGCGACAGCGGGTAGATGTCTTCGATGCGGGCGGCATCGACCGGCAATGCGTCGAGTTGCGCCTGATCCAGCCCGCACAGGGCGAAATCGCTGGGCGTGGCGCAGGCGCGCGGCAGGTTCACGCAATGTTCGATCAGTTGCGTCAGTTCGGCGCTGAAGGCGTCGGCCAGCACCTGCATGGCGGCTTCAGCGAACACTTCGCGGCTGAAGGTCCAGGCCACGCTCAGTTCGCCGTTATAGACCTGGCCGTCGAGGCTCAGCCAGTTGCCCAGCGGCGCATCGAGGCTCCGCTCGCGACCGGCCGGCTCACGGGCCGGCGCAAACAGCGCGTCCTCGGCAAAGCTGGCGTCGAACTGGCCCAGGTAGTTGAAGGTGATCCGCGGTTGCGGCAACGCGGCCAGCGCGGCGCGACTGTCGGCATCGCCCAGATAACGCAGGGCGCCGAAGCCGATGCCTTTTTCCGGGATGGCGCGCAGTTGCTCCTTGATGATCTTGACCGAGGCATCGAGGCTGGCAGCCGGGCTCAGGCGCACCGGAAACAGGCTGGTGAACCAACCGACCGTGCGGCTCAGGTCCAGCTCATCGAACAGCGTTTCGCGGCCATGCCCTTCCAGTTGCAGCAGCACCGAATCCTGTCCGGTCCAGCGCGCGACGACTCGCGCCAGCGCGGTCAGCAAAAGGTCGTTGACTTGGGTGCGGTAAGCCGTCGGGGCGCTGTGCAGCAGTTGCGAAGTGAGGGATTTGTCCAGCCGCGAATGCACTTTCAAGGCATGGCGGTTCAGTTGCGCGCCATGGGGATTGGCGCACGGCAAGGCGACGTCGGCACCCTGCAAGCGCTGTTGCCAGCCCGCCACTTCGGCAGCGCGTTCCGGCACGTTCGCCCAGCCTTGCAGGCGTTCGGCCCAGGCCTTGATCGAGCTGGACTTGGCGGGCAGCGCCACGGTGTGACCCTGAACAAGCTGCTGATAGGCCGCTTGCAGGTCTTCAAACAGAATCCGCCACGACACGCCATCCACCGCCAGGTGATGGATCACCAGCAGCAGGCGCTGCTCGCCGCTCGGCAAGCTGACCAGCACGGCGCGCAGCAGCGGGCCGTGTTGCAGATCGAGGCTGCGCTGGGCTTCTTCACCCAGTGCGGCGAGTTGGTCGAGGTCACTGATTTCACTGCACCACAGCAACGCTTGCGTGGTGTTGTCGCGGACGCTCGCGGTCCACACGCCGTCCTGCCGGGCAAAGCTCAGACGCAAGGCATCGTGCTGGGCGACCAGCGCATTCACTGCCTGCTCCAGCAGCTCGGCGTCCAGCGCTTGCGCCGGTTTGAGCAGCACCGACTGGTTCCACTGCTGCCGCTGGGGAATCTCGCTGTCGAAGAACATCTGCTGGATCGGCAACAGCGGCGTAGTGCCCGTCACAGCGCCCTGCTCGCTGGCCGGTTGCTCAGTCACCGTCCGCGCCACCGCCGCCAGACTGCGCACGCTCTGGTACTGGAACAGGTCGCGGGGATTCAGGCCAATGCCGGCCTGACGCGCGCGGCTGACCACCTGAATCGAGATGATCGAGTCGCCGCCCAGTTCAAAGAAGTTGTCGTCCAGACCGACCTGCTCAGTGCCCAGCAGGTCGCTCCAGATCGCGGCCAGAGCCTTTTCCATGGCGCTGACCGGGGCGCTAAAGGCTTGCCGCGCAGTGGCTTCCGGCAGCGGCAAAGCCTTGCGATCGAGCTTGCCGTTGGCGGTGACCGGCAGTTTTTCCAGGGTCACGAACAGGCTCGGCACCATGAATTCCGGCAGCGCTTGCAGCAGCCAGGCTTTCAGTCCGGCCTGCCAGTCGTCCGCCGTTTGAGGGTCGTTCAGCACCAGCCAGGCCACTAACTGCTTGCCGTTGGGCACCAGCACCACGGCTTCACGTACAAGCCCATGCTGCATCAGACGGGTTTCGATTTCGCCCAGTTCGATACGCAGGCCGCGCAGCTTGACCTGATGGTCGAAGCGGCCGAGGTATTCGATCACCCCGTCGTTGCGCTGGCGCACGCGGTCGCCGGTGCGGTACAGGCGTTCGCCGTCATGGAACGGGCACGGCACGAAGCGCTCGGCGGTCAGCCCCGGACGACGGTGATAACTGCGCGCAAGGCCCACACCACCGAGGTACAACTCGCCAGCCACACCGGCCGGCACCGGTTGCAGTTGCGCGTCCAGCACCAGGGTGCGCAGGTTGCCGATGGGCCGACCGATCGGCACCTGATCGGCGCCTTCGTCGATGCAGGTCCAGTGGGTGACGTCGATGGCCGCTTCGGTCGGGCCATACAGGTTGTAGAGGCCGGCCTTGGGCAGTTTGGCGAACACCTGCACTTGCGCATCCAGCGGCAAGGCTTCACCGCTGCAGACAATGCGTTTCAGGCTCTTGCACGCCTCGACGCCGCTTTCGTGGATGAAGGCCTGCAACATCGACGGCACGAAATGCAGGGTGCTGATGCAGTGATCGACGAGGGTACGGATCAGTTGCGCCGGTTCGCGATGCACGCCGGGCGCCGCCACCACCAGCCGTGCGCCGGTCATCAGCGGCCAGAAGAACTCCCACACCGAGACGTCGAAGCTGAACGGGGTTTTCTGCAACACCGCGTCGCTGCCATCGATGGCGTAGGCCTGCTGCATCCAGCACAGGCGGTTGACCAGCGCGGCATGGCTGTTGCCCGCGCCTTTCGGGCGCCCGGTGGAGCCGGAGGTGTAGATGACGTAGGCGAGGTTGCGGCTGTCGCTGGTCTGCAGCGGGCAACGTTCGCTGTAGCCGTCGAGCCAGTCGGCTTGCTGATCGAGTACCAGCGTGGTGACGTCATCCACCGGCAGCGTCGGCAGCAGCGCACTTTGCGTCAGCAGCAGGCCGATGCCGCTGTCTTCGATCATGTAGGCCAGGCGTTCACGCGGGTATTCCGGGTCCAGCGGCACGTAGGCGCCACCGGCCTTGAGGATGGCCAAAAGGCCGATGACCATCTCCAGCGAACGGTGTACCGAAATGCCCACCAGCACATCCGGGCCGACGCCCTGGTCACGCAGCAGATGGGCGAGCTGGTTGGCCCGCGCATCGAGTTGCGCGTAACTCAGTTGCTGGCTGCCGAACACCAGCGCGGTGGCGTCCGGCGTGCGCAGGGCCTGGGCGTGGATCAGTTCGTGGATGCACACGCCGGTCGGATAGCGTTCGGCGGTGGCGTTCCAGTCATGCACCAGCACCTGCTGTTCGGCGGCGTCGAGCATCGGCAGCTCACCGATGCGCTGGTCATCATCTTTGACCAATGCGTGCAACAGCGCAGTGAAATGCCGGGCCATGCGCGCGATGGTCGGCGCTTCGAACAGGTCGTTGGCGTAGGTGAAGGCAGCGAGCAGACGCCCGCCCTTCTCCCAGGTGTCGAGGGTCAGGTCGAACTGGGTGGTGCGGCTTTGCCAGTCCACCGCGCCAAGGGTCAGGCCCGAGGCGGTTTTCAGGGTCGTGACGTCGGCCACTTGCGGCTGGTGGTTGTACATCACCTGGAACAGCGGATTGTGGCTGATGCTGCGTTCCAGCTTGAGCGCTTCGACCAGTTGCTCGAAGGGCAAATCCTGATGGGCCTGGGCGCCGAGGGCGGTTTCCTTGATGTCGCGCAGCAGCTCGCTGACCCGGGTCTGACCGTTGAGTTGCGTGCGCAGCACCTGGGTGTTGACGAAGAAGCCGATCAGCCCTTCGATCTCGCTGCGGTTGCGATTGGCGATGGGCACGCCGACACGCAGGTCGTCCTGGCCGGTGTAGCGGTGCAACAGGATGTTGAAAGCCCCGAGCAACAGCATGAACAGAGTCACCTGATTGGTGCGCGCCAAGGCCCGCAGTTGCTCGGCCAACTGCGGGTCGATGCTGAACTCGTGACGGGTACCGCGGTAGCTCGGCATCGGCGGGCGGACGTGGTCGGTGGGCAGTTCGATGACGTCGTGTACGTCGCCGAGCTTCCCCTGCCAGTACTGCAACTGCCGCGCCTGCTCGCCGGCCTCCAGCCAGCGCCGCTGCCACAGCGCGTAGTCGCTGTACTGGATCGGCAGCGCCGGCAATTGCGGCTGGTCGCCTCGGGCGTGGGCGTCGTAGCAGCGGGTGAATTCGTCGATCAGCACGTTCATCGACCATCCATCGGAGACGATGTGGTGCAGGGTCAGCAGCAGCACGTGTTCGTCCGGCGCCAGCTTGAGCAGCTTGACCCGCAGCAGCGGGCCGCTGCCCAGGTCGAACGGCAACAGCGATTGCTGCTGCGCCTGGGCGATCACCGCCTGTTCGCGCTCGGCGTCGGGCAAGGCGCTGAGGTCTTGCTGTTCGACGTTCAGGGGTTGAGTCAGCGGGACTTGTTCGAGGCGGTCGTCGGCGTGGCGCTTGAATACGGTGCGCAGGGTTTCATGGCGAGCCACCAGACTGGCGAAGGCCTGCTCCAGTGCCGGCACATTCAGCACTCCGTTCAGACATACCGCGCCAGGCAGGTTATAGGCGCCACTTTGCGGGTCCAGTTGCCAGAGAAACCACATGCGCTGCTGGGCGTAGGACAGCGCCTGACGGTCCTCGGCATCGACACCGGCAGGAATCGGGAACACTGAAAAATCGATCTTCTCCGCCCGCAACCCATCAAGAAACGCCCGGCGCTTCTCCACGGGCAGCTCAATGAACCGGCGGGCCAGTTTCAGGGACTTTTCAGCATTCATCCGGGGTTCTTCCGTACATGTTGGGTCACGAGCTGGGCTCTGCTATCCCTGTGGAACGGATGACGGGATTGGAAAATTAGCGGCCCCCCAAGCCGCCCGGCACGGCCTCGCATCTGACGACAACGCAAACTTGTAGGAGCTGGCTTGTCCTGCGACCTGCCGGGAACCGGCAGCAAACCCGGCTGATGCGGTATGGCTGACACACCGCGTTTACCGGTTTCACGACTGCTGCGCAGTCGGTCGCAGGGCAAGCCAGCTCCTACAGGTACAGCGCTCGAACGCGGACTTGTGTTGTCCGACGGATTGCGGCTCCCCGTAGGATCTGGATTTGTCGGCAGTCCTGCGAATGCCCCGAATCCTGTAGAACGCGAACTTGTGGGAGCGGGCTTGCCCGCGAAAGCGGTGGGTCAGGCGATGCGGCATTGTCTGTACTGACGCCTTCGCGAGCAGAGCTCCCTCCCACAGAATTTGTGTTGTCCGATGGATTGCGGCCCCCCGGCAGGATCTGGATTTGTCGGCAGTCCTGCGAATGCCCCGAATCCTGTAGAACGCGAACTTGTAGGAGCTGGCTTGCCCTGCGACCTGCCGGGAACCGGCAGTAGACCCGGCTGACGCGGCATGTCTGATACACCGTGCTTACCGGTCTTACGACTGCCGCGCAGTCGGTCGCGGGGCAAGCCAGCTCCTACAGGTACAGCGCTCGAACACGGATTTGTGGGAGCGGGCTTGCCCGCGAAAGCGGTGGGTCAGGCGGTGCGGCATTGTCTGTACTGACGCCTTCGCGAGCAGAGCTCCCTCCCACAGGATTTGTGTTGTCCGACGGATTGCGGCTCCCCGTAGGATCTGGATTTGTCGGCAGTCCTGCGAATGCCCCGAATCCTGTAGAACGCGAACTTGTAGGAGCTGGCTTGCCCTGCGACCTGCCGGGAACCGGCAGTAAATCCGGCTGACGCGGCATGTCTGATACACCGTGCTTACCGGTCTTACGACTGCCGCGCAGTCGGTCGCGGGGCAAGCCAGCTCCTACAGGTACAGCGCTCGAACACGGATTTGTGGGAGCGGGCTTGCCCGCGAAAGCGGTGGGTCAGGCGGTGCGGCATTGTCTGTACTGACGCCTTCGCGAGCAGAGCTCCCTCCCACAGGATTTGTGTTGTCCGACGGATTGCGGCTCCCCGTAGGATCTGGATTTGTCGGCAGTCCTGCGAATGCCCCGAATCCTGTAGAACGCGAACTTGTAGGAGCTGGCTTGCCCTGCGACCTGCCGGGAACCGGCAGTAAATCCGGCTGACGCGGTATGTCTGATACACCGTGCTTACCGGTCTTACGACTGCTTCGCAGTCGGTCGCAGGGCAAGCCAGCTCCTACAGGTACAGCGCTCGAACGCGGATTTGTGGGAGCGGGCTTGCCCGCGAAAGCGGTGGGTCAGGCGGTGCGGCATTGTCTGTACTGACGCCTTCGCGAGCAGGGCTCCCTCCCACAGGATTTGTGTTGTCCGACGGGTTTCCGCACGCCGTGCCCATTGGGCGGCGTTATGCAGCTGGGTAAATCCCGCCCACTTCCACCCGTCTATCAGGCATCTCCCTTTCACAACAGGTGCCGCCCCATGAATGCCGCTGTCGCGCTGGTTTCATCCCTTGCCCTCAACCTGCGCAAACTGACCGGCGGCAAGGTGAAGGTGCGGCCGTATCAGTTGTTCGATATCGAGCTCAAACAGCGGATCACTATCAGCCCGTCGCTAACGCGCTTTGTCTTCAGCGGGCCGGATGTCGCGTCGATGCAGACCCTGGCACCGGACCAACGAATCAAGCTGTTCTTCCCCGCCGCCGATGGCAGCCTGCCGAAGCTGGTCAATGACGGCGACTGGCATGCCGCGCGTCGCGCCCTGCCCGCGCACCAGCGGCCGCCGATGCGCACGTACACCATTCGCGCCTTGCGTGCCGAGCGTGCGGAGGTGGATGTCGAGTTCGTCCTGCATGGCGAAACCGGCCCGGCGTCGACCTGGGCCACCCACGCCAAACCCGGGGACCGTCTGCAGATGGTCGCGCCGCACAAGAACGCCACGGAAAACCCCGGCGGTTACGAATGGCAGCCCCCGGCCAATATCCGTCGTGTGCTGCTGATCGGTGATGAAACCGCGCTGCCGGCCATCGCCGGAATTCTCGAAACACTGGCCGAACAGCGTGACGGTCCGCAGGTGCAGGCGTTTATCGAAGTGCCCCATGAAAGCGACTGCCAACACCTACGCTGCGCTCCCGGCACGCAACTGACCTGGCTGCCCCGCGACGTGATCGGCAGCCTGCACGGCGAAGGCATGCTGCACGCCGCTCGAGAGCTGGCCTGGTTGCCGCCGCGAGCTCTGCAGGCGGGCAAGCCGGTCAAGGATGTCGATCTGGAGAAGAAAATCCTCTGGGAAAAGGCCGACTCCATCCGCGAGGACTTTTATGCCTGGGTGGCCGGTGAGTCGGCAGCGGTCATGGCGATCCGCAAACACTTGATCAATGAGCGCGGGCTCGACCGCAAGACACTCACTTTAATGGGCTACTGGAAACTTGGCCGGGCCCTGGACTGAGCCCTTCATCGGTCCGAAACATTTTCTTGCATCTTCGCTTTCGGGATTTCCCACGCTCATCCGTCTTTATGGATAACCCGCCCTCAAGACGCGCATGCCATGTCGAAGAAGTCCCGCTCGAAAATCTGGTTTCTGGTCCACAGCTGGCTGGCGTTGCCCATCTGGTTCTTCGTGCTGATCGTCTGCGTGACCGGCACTTTGGCCGTGGTCAGCCAGGAAATCGCCTGGCTGGCCAACCCCGACGTGCGCGCCAACCCGCCGTCGGACGACGCGCGGCGCCTGGGTTACGACCAGATCATCGCCCACATGAAACAGGCCCAGCCGCAATTGATCGTCGAATCCATCAGCCGCCACGACGAGGCGCATTTCGCCCTGACCGTCGGCGTGTCCTACCCGGACGGGCGCGCCATCGACGTCTACGTCAACCCGTACACCGGGGCGATTCAGGGTGAGAGTCCGGCGTTCAACTTCGAGCGTTTCACCCGCGCCCTGCACGGCTGGTGGCTGGTGCCGTTCACCAACGGCTACAGCTGGGGCTGGTATCTGGTGTCGGCGCTGGGCCTGCCGCTGCTGGCGTCGCTGGTCACCGGGCTGGTGGTCTACAAACGCTTCTGGAAAGGCTTCTTCAAGCTGCCGCGCCTGGCCCAGGGCGCGCGGATTTTCTGGGGGGATTTCCATCGTCTGGCCGGGCTCTGGTCGATCTGGTTCATCGCGGTGATCTCCATCACCGGCACCTGGTTTCTGATTCAGGCGATTCTCGGCGACAACCACATCAGCATCTCCACGCAGGCAGAAGCGCCGGTGATTGCCCGCGAAGAAGTGCCGCGTGCCGCCGACAGTGAGTCGGTGCGCAAGGTCGGGCTGGATCAGGCGATCCGTATCGCCAGCCAGCAGATTCCGGGGCTTGAAGCCAGCTACATCGCCTTGCCCGCCACGGCCTATGCGCTGCTGGAAATCGGCGGGCGCGGCTGGTATCCGCTGATGTACCAGTCCGCCGAGGTCAACCCGTACACCGGCACCATCGCCGCCGCGCACCTGCTCGCCGAGCGCTCGGTGCTGGAGTTCGTCACCGAGTCCATGCGCCCGCTGCACACCGGCGATTTCGGCGGGTTGTGGATCAAGCTGATCTGGTTCTTCTTCGGCCTGCTGCTGAGCATGATGGTCTTGAGCGGCCTGCTGATCTGGAGCAAACGCACCGCCCAGGCCACCCTCGCCGCGCTCAAGCGCAGCGCCAGGGCCGAACACAAGGCCAGCGCCACTCTCACCAAGCGCCCCCTTGAAACGCCGGAGGTCAGCCTGTGAACCAGTCAGTCAGCAATCCCGTACTGGCGCCTTCGAAGCTGAGCCGCTGGTGGCACAGGTGGCGTTTCCACCTGAACATCCTGCTGTTGCTGATTCCGCTGGGCTTCATTCCCCGGTATTTCGCCGATGTCGCACTGTTTCGCGGTGACAGTGGTCTGGGCGAACGGGAAATCGGTGAAATCCAGATCGGCCCGTGGAGCCTGAAACTCGCCGAGTTCCGCGATCAGGCGCCATTGCTGGAAGGCCCTGCCGGGTACATGAAGGTCTTCACCGGGGCGCTGTGCGAGCGCTGCATCCATGAGGTCAAGGCCACCTATCTGCGTGTCGGCAAACCGCGCAGCCTGCGCGCGGCCGGCGCGCTGTTCGAAGGTACGCCCCATCGCATGGCGGCCGATGTGCCGATTCCGAAACGCGCCACCGGCGACGGTGAGCTGTGGATCACCCTGGAAGGCTGGGACGGCTCGGTGCATCAGGCGGCCGTGCCGCTGACGCAGGCTTCGCCGGCCACCGTGACCTGGCTGGACAAACAAGGAGCGAAACGATGAGCAGCGCCAGGCTACAGAGCGGATTGCGTGCGTGGTTGCTGGTAGCCTGCACCGGGTTTGCCGTTGCGGCCCAAGCCCACAGCCCATACTGCGACTGCAAGGAAATCGCCGAAGGACAGATTCGCTGCAGCGGCGGTTTTTCCGATGGTGGAGACGCGGTGGGCGTGACGCTGGACGTGATCGGTTACGACGAGAGCATTCTGTTCCACGGCCAGCTCGGCAGCGATTCGAGCCTGACATTCGCCAGACCTGCTGGCGAGTTCTATGTGCTGTTCGATGCCGGGCCCGGCAATGTGGTCGAGGTCGATCATCTGGATATCGAGCGGCGCTGAGGCGCACGCAGCGGTAAATTTCCTCGGTGAATTCTCGTTTTCCTCTCAATGACATGCGGTCCGGCGCCCGACTCGATGACCTGACCGGACACGGACCTGTGGGAGGGAGCCCTGCTCGCGAAGCGGTACGCCAGTCGACACAGCAGTGCCTGAGCTGACGTCTTCGCGAGCAGGGCTCCCTCCCACAAGGTCCGGCGTTGTGCCCGTGTGCGCATTTCAAACCTGAGAACAAAGAGGAAACGCCGTGGACCTGCAGACTGTCCTGACCCAGCTGTTCGCCAACGCCGGCTCGGTCGGTATCGAGGGTGTGTTTCAGTTTGTCTTCGGCCCCGATCAGGCGGTCTGGTCCGAGGTCAGCGACACCACCCGCACCACCGCCGGGCGCCATGCTGCGGCTGACGTGACGATTTCCGTGGCGCCGCAGGACTTTGCCGGGATCATGTCCGGCCAGGCCAACGTCGAAGAGCTGTTCGCCAGTGGCCGGTTGAAGATCGACGGCAACATGGGCCTGGCGACGCTGCTGCCGCAGATCATCGACAGCGCGCGTCAGGGTGGGGCCAAGGCCGCGAAGGTCGACATGAACAAGCGCTACCCGACGCCGCCGCGCTTCAGTGAGCGGGTGTCAGCAGCGCAACCGGTGCAACGGGTGGTCGAACGGCGTGCCCGTGACGACCTGTCGGTGGCTGAATTTCGCGACCTCTACCTGCCCGGCGGCATCCCGGTGGTGATCAGCAACGCGCTGCAGGACTGGCCGCTGTTCAACCTCAGCCGCGAAGAAACCCTGGTGCATTTCGCCGAGCTGCAAGGCATCACTCGCCACGGCGACTACGTGAAGAAAACCTTCTCCACCGAGCGTGATTTCCGCTCCACCTCGATGGCGGATTTCATCGCTTCGCTGGACAAGCCCGCCGAGAAAGGCGCCGACGGCGCACCGCCTGCCTACATGGGCAACAACATCCTGCCGGCGCAGTTGATGGATCTGATCCGCTATCCGGCGTATTTCGACAAGTCGCTGTTCATCGCCCCGCGCATCTGGATCGGCCCGAAAGGCACGCTGACCCCGCTGCACCGCGACGACACCGACAATCTGTTCGCTCAGGTCTGGGGGCAGAAGTCGTTCATCCTCGCCGCACCCCATCACCGCGAGGCGCTGGGCACCTGGTCCACCGCGCCCCAGGGCGGGCTGGATGGTTGCGATTTCAACCCCGACGCGCCGGATTACCAACGCTTCCCCGCCGCCCGCAACGTGCCGTTCCTGCGCGTGACATTGCACGCCGGCGACCTGCTGTTCTTGCCGGAGGGCTGGTTCCATCAGGTGGAATCGGTGAGCACGTCGTTGTCGGTGAATTTCTGGGTGGATTCGGCCAGAGGGTGGTGAGGCCGAAAACGCTTACCTGTAGGAGCTGGCTTGCCCTGCGACCGGCGGGGAACCCGTCGTAAACCCTGACGATTATGCCTTCCTGACACACCGCATTCACAGGTTTTACGACGACTCCGTCGCCGGTCGCAGGGCAAGCCAGCTCCTACAGGGGATCGCAAACGTTGAACACAAAAAAGGGCATCTCTCGATGCCCTTTTCTCATTTCCCAAGACTCAACCGGCAACTGCCGCATCCATCTTCTGGCGCAGGCTCAGCGGGCGCATGTCGGTCCAGGTTTCTTCGATGTAGGCCAGGCATTCTTTCTTGAAGCCGCTCTTGCCAACGGTGCGCCAGCCTTGGGGCACGGCCTTGTAGTCAGGCCAGATCGAGTATTGCTCTTCGTGGTTGACCACTACCTGGAACAGGATGTCGTCGCGATCGAATACTGAGGTCATTGCGGTTCTCCGTTGTTGGGGGGCGGCTGCGCCGTTCTCATAACGAAAGAACGGGCGGCGGCCGGAAAAAATTAGAGCGCGGCGATGGCCGCCGGCACGGCCTGGGCGAAGATGTGCGCCACTTCGTCAATCTGCGCGGCGGTGATCACCAGCGGCGGCAGGAAGCGCACAACGCAGCCGTGACGGCCGCCCAGCTCGATGATCAGCCCGCGCTTGAGGCATTCGCGCTGGATCAGCGAGGCCAGTTTGCCGAACGCCGGGGGATGGCCCAGCGCATCCGCTTCACCACTCGGATCGACGATCTCGACGCCGAGCATCAGCCCGCGCCCGCGAATGTCGCCCATCTGCGGATACTGCTGCTGAAGTTCACGCAACTGCTTGCACAGGCGCTCGCCCATGGCGGTGGCGTGCTCGGCGATGTTGTGTTCCTTGAGGTAGCGCATCACCGCAGAACCGGTGGCCATGGCCATCTGGTTGCCACGGAAGGTGCCGGCGTGGGCACCCGGCGCCCAGCTGTCGAGCCAGTCGCGATAAACCATCACCGCCAGCGGCAGGCTGCCGCCGATGGCCTTGGACATCACCACCACGTCGGGAATGATGTCGGCGTGCTCGAAGGCGAACATCTTGCCGGTGCGGGCGAAACCGCTCTGGATTTCATCGACGATCAGCGCCACCCCGGCCTTCTCGGTGATGCGGCGCAGGCCGCGCAGCCATTCGACATCCGCCGGAATCATGCCGCCCTCGCCCTGCACCGCTTCGACGATGATCGCCGCCGGCAACGGCACGCCGCCTTCAGGGTCGTTGAGCAGGTTTTCCAGGTAATGCAGGTTGACCTTCATGCCCTGCTCGCCACCGAGGCCGAACGGGCAACGGTAGTCATACGGATACGGCAGGAATTGCACGCCATTGCCAAGCAACGCACCCAGCGGCCTTTTCGGCCCGAGGCTGCCCATCAGGCTCAGCGCGCCCTGGCTCATGCCGTGGTAAGCGCCCTGGAACGACAGCACGGTGCTGCGACCGGTGGCGGTGCGCACCAGTTTCAGCGCGGCTTCGACGGCGTCGGTGCCGGTCGGGCCGCAGAACTGGATTTTCGCTTCTTTTGCCAGGCCCTCAGGCAGCAGGCCGAACAGGTCCTGGACGAACTGGTCCTTGACCGGCGTGGTCAGGTCCAGGGTGTGCAGCGGCAGTTCGTCGGCCAGCACCTGCTGAATGGCTTCGACGATCACCGGGTGGTTGTGCCCCAGCGCCAGCGTGCCCGCGCCCGCCAGGCAGTCGATGAAGCGCCGGCCTTCGACGTCTTCGACATGGATGCCCTTGGCACGCTTGAGCGCCAGCGGGATGCGCCGCGGGTAGCTGCGTGCATTGGATTCCTGCCGGGCCTGACGCGCCAGCAGCGGCGACTCGTTGAACTGGTACAGCGTCTCGACCACGGTCGGTACGACGCGAGCCGGTTGCTCGGGGTTAAGGCGGGTAGCGACTGACATGACTCGATCCCTCAATACGCGGGCGATAGTGAGCAAAACCTCGATCCGCCGCAGGGACTGCGCGCGGATTTCCTGTTTGTGGAAACGCTTTGGGCGGGGTGGGATTTAGGGTTGGAGACAAGAATATTGAGAGATACCTGTAAGCGCTGGCTTGCCCTGCGAGCGGCTGCGCAGCAGTCGTAAACCCTGGCGGCTATGCAGTCCTGATACACCGCGTGCACAGGATTTACGACGGGTTCCCCGCCGGTCGCAGGCAAGCCAGCTCCTACAGGGATGGCGCCCGTCAGCTGGTCTCGTGGTGCCGCTGAATACCCTGTAGCAACACCCATCCTGTAGGAGCGTGGCTTGTCCCGCGAGCGGCTGCGAAGCAGTCGTAAACCCTGGCGACTATGCAGTCCTGATACACCGCGTGCGCAGGATTTACGACGGGTTCCCCGCCGGTCGCAGGACAAGCCAGCTCCTACAGAGAAAGCGCCAGCTACCTCGATCTCGTGGCGCTGCTGAATTTCCTGTAGCAACACCCATCCTGTAGGAGCGTGGCTTGTCCCGCGAGCGGCTGCGAAGCAGTCGTAAACCCTGGCGACTATGCAGTCCTGATACACCGCGTGCG
>NZ_JBIVCU010000006.1:112216-144881 GCF_044746785.1 Pseudomonas sp. NPDC090208 | reverse complement strand
CGCGTGCGCAGGATTTACGACGACTTCGTCGCCGCTCGCAGGGCAAGCCAGCTCCTACAGGGATGGCGCCCGTCAGCCGGTCTTATGGCGCCGCTGAATATCCTGCCGCAGCACTAATCCCGTGGGAGCGTGGCTTGCCCGCGAAGAGGCCGTAACAGGCAACGCGATGTCGCCTGAACCAACGCTTTCGCGGGCAAGCCCGCTCCCACGGGGAAAGCGCCCGCTATACCAAGCCCGCTTCCACAGGGAAAGCGCCGGCTATACCAGGCCCGTTTCCGCAGAGGATGAAGAGCGGGTTACAGATCTTCCAGCTCCGCCATCAAATCCCCCAGCCGGTCGAAGGTGTCGTCGCTGATCTCGCTGGTTTCCAGCCCGTCGATGTAGCCGGCCAGTTCTTCGACGGTGCTGCACTCGAACATCGCTCGCAACGGCACGTCCCGTTGCAGGGCCTTTTGCACGCGGGAGGCGATCTGTGTCGCCAGCAGCGAATGCCCGCCCAGTTCGAAGAAGTTGTCGCGTACGCCAACCTGCTCGACCTTGAGCACCTCGGCCCAGATATCGGTTAGGGTTTGCTCCAGTTCGCTGCGCGGCGCCAGGTAGTCGGCACCGTGCAACTGGCCGATGTCCAGGTCCGGCAGGGCCTTGCGGTCCAGCTTGCCGTTGGCGTTCAGCGGTAGGCGTTCCAGCCACAACCAGTGCAGCGGCACCATGTATTCCGGCAGTTCGGCGCGCAGGCGCTGTTTGATGCGCTCCAGCCGTTCGCTCGGATTCAGGGCGCCATCGGCCGCCACCAGATAACCCACCAAGTGCTTGCCGTTGACGCCCTCCTGCACGCTGACGGCGGCATCGCGCACTTCCGGCTGTTCGTGCAGGCGCGCTTCGATTTCGCCCAGTTCGATGCGGTAACCGCGAATCTTCACTTGATGGTCGATACGGCCGACGTATTCCAGCACGCCGTCCGACCGTTGCCGCGCCAGGTCGCCGGTGCGGTACAGACGCTCGCCCGGCGTACCGAATTCATTCGGCACGAAGGCCAGCGCAGTGCGCACAGGATCGCTGACATAACCGCGACCGACGCCGGTCCCGGCCACGCACAGTTCGCCCACCGCGCCCAGCGGCACCAGGTTCTGCGCGGCGTCGAGCAAGTACAGGCGGTTGTTGTCGGTCGGCGAACCGATCGGCAGATACGTGCCACGAGTCGAGGCCAGATCGACGCGGTAGAACGCCACGTCGTCCGAACATTCGGCCGGGCCATAGGCGTTAACCAGGCCGATCTGCGGGTAGCGTTGCAACCACTGATGCGCCAGTTCCGGCGGCATCGCCTCGCCCGTCGGCAGCATCCAGCGTAGGCCATCGAGGGCGATGCATTCCTGGGCCAGCATGCCCTGAATCAACGACGGCACGCTTTCCAGCACGGTGATGCCCTGCTCCTGTACGTGAGCCAGTAAACCTTGCGGATCATGGGCGATGGCGTTCGGCACGATGTCCACCTGCGCACCGAACAGCGGCGCGGCGAGGAACTGCCAGACCGAAATATCGAAGCTCTGCGACGCGGTCTGGGCGATCACGTCGCGCTCACTCAGTTGCAGATACGGCACCTTGCTCAGCTGGTTGTTGAGCATGCCGCGCTGTTCGACCATCACGCCTTTTGGCAGGCCGGTGGAGCCGGAGGTGTAGATCACGTAGGCGAGGTTGTCCGGGCCGCTATGAATGCGCGGATTGGCCAGCGACCAGCTGCCGTGTTGCACCTCTTCCCAGACCAGCAGTTTCGGTCGTCCGGCACAGGAATACTCGTCCAGCAACGCCTGCGCCTGGTCGCGGCAGGCCTCGGTGCAGACCAGCAGCGGCGTGCGGCTCAGTTCGATGATCCGACCCAGACGTTGAGCCGGCAGGCCCGGATCCAGCGGCAGGTAACCGGCGCCGGCCTTGAAGCTGCCGATGATCATGCCGAGCAGGTCCAGGCTGCGCTCGGCGAGCAAGGCCACCGGCTGATCGACCTGCACCCCGGCGGCGACCAGCGCATGACCGAGGCGATTGGCGCGCTGGTTGAGGCTGGCGTAGGTGTCCTGATGGTGGAGGCAGGTCGCGGCGACCCGCTGCGGATGCGCGGCTACCTGCGCTTCGAACAGCGACACGTAGCTTTGCTCCAGCGGGTAGGCGTGCGCACTCTGATTGCAGCCGTGCAGCAGGAACTCGCGCTCCTGTGCGCCGATCAGCGGCAGCTCGGCCATGTCGCCATGGAAGCCTTCCATCAGCGCCAGCAGCAGGCGCTTGAACTCGCTCAGCAGGCGTTCGACGCTGCTCTGCTCGAAATAGCGCTGGTCGTAGGACAGGTGCAGCCCGAGGTCGTCGCCCGGGTAGCAGACTGCTGTCAGCGGGAAGTTGGTGTGGGTGCGGCCCGAATCCGAGGTGGCGTTGAGGGTCTGCGCGTGGTCCAGCACCGCCATTTCCACCGGCGCGTTCTCGAACACGAACAAGCTGTCGAACAGCGGCTGGCCCTTGGGCAGTTCGCTGTTTTCCTGGATCGCCACCAGCGGCAGGTATTCGTACTCGCGCAGCTCCATGTTGCGTTCCAGCAGGCCATTGAGCCACGCCCGCACGCTGCAGCGCTCGCCGTCTTGCGGCAATTTGACCCGCAGCGCCACGCTGTTGATGAACAGGCCGACGGTGCGCTGCATCTGCGGCAACTCCACCGGACGCCCGGCCACGGTGACGCCGAACAGCACGTCGCGGTCGCCACTGAAACGACGCAGCACCAAGGCCCACGCCGCTTGGGCGAAGGTGTTGACGGTCAGTTGATGCTGCTGCGCCAGTTCACGCAGACGGACACCATCGGCCACGTCCAGACGGATGTAGCAGTCGCCCACCACCATGCCGCCGCTGTCGCCGGCATGCTCGCGCAGGAACGGCCGGTCGCTCGGGATCGGCGTGGTGCGCTCGAAGCCCTTGAGGTTGTTTTTCCACCACTGCCGCGCTTCGTTCAGGCTCTGCTTCTGCAGCCAGCCGATGTAGTCGCGGTAGCGCGGAGGCTGGCTCAGTTGCGCGTCGCGGCCTTCGCCGAGGGCGCTGTAGATTTCAAAGAAATCGTTCATCAACAGCGAACGGCACCAGGCATCGATGAGGATGTGGTGGTTGCTCATCATGAACCAGTAACGCGCCGCGCCAACCTTGATCAAGCGCAGGTGGAACGGCGCCTGATGCAGCAGATCGAAACCGGCTTCGCGTTCGTCCTTGAGCAGCGCTTGCAGGCGCGGTTCATGGCTGTCTTCCGGATCAAGGCTCCAGTCCAGGTACTCGATCGGCGTGCTGCCGGGCTTGTGAATGACCTGCAGCATGTCTTCGCCGATGTTCCAGCAGAACGACGCGCGCAGGGCTTCGTGACGGGCGATCACCGCCTGCCAGGCGGCGGCGAAGCGTACGGGGTCCAGCTCGCTGTTGATGCGGTAGCGGTCCTGCATGTAGTACAGGCCGGTGCCCGGTTCCAGCAGGGTGTGCAGCAGCATGCCTTCCTGCATCGGGGTCAGCGGATAGACGTCTTCGATCTGTGACCAGACCACCGGCAGGCTGTCCAGCTGTGGCTGGGTCAGACGCGCCAGCGGGAAGTCTGACGGCGTCAGGCCACCGGCGTCCTCGCCGAGGCAATGGCTGACCAGCGCCGCCAGCTCACTGACATAGGCATTGGCCAGCGCCTCGATGGCGCTGCGCTCATACCGCTCGCTGCTGAAGGTCCAGCGCAGCACCAGCTCGCCGCCGTACACCTGACTGTCGATGCTCAGCTCGTTGGGCAACGGCGCGTCCGGGGAATGAGCTTCGCCGGCCGAGGTTTCCAGCGGACGGAACAGCGCGTCGTCGGCAAAGCTCTGGTCGAACTGACCGAGGTAGTTGAAGGTGATCGGCGCGTGCGGCAACGCGGCCATGGCCTCGCGGCTGGCGGCATCGGCCAGATAACGCAGCACGCCATAACCCAGGCCCTTGTGCGGCACGCCGCGCAATTGCTCCTTGATCGCCTTGATCGCCTCGCCCGGTCCGGCATCCAGCGGGTTCAGGCGCACCGGGTAAGCGCTGGTGAACCAGCCGACGGTGCGGGTCAGGTCGATGTCGTCGAACAGGGTTTCGCGGCCATGGCCTTCCAGTTGAATCAGCGTCGACGGCTGCCCGGTCCAGCGCCCGACCACCCGCGCCAGCGCGGTCAGCAGCAGGTCGTTGACCTGGGTGCGGTAAGCCGCCGGTGCCTGTTGCAGGAGTTGCCGGGTGGCGGCCGCGTCCAGACGCACGCTGACGGTCTGGGCATGGCGGTTTTGCTGGCTGCCCTGCTCACGCTGACCCGGCAATTCGTTGGCCGGTCCGGCCAGTTGCTGCTGCCACAACTGCAGCTCTTCACGCAGCGATTCACTGCCGGCATAGGCCTGCAAGCGCGCCGCCCAGTCACGCAGGGCGCTGGTTTTCGCCGGCAGTTGCGCCGCGTTACCGGCGAGGATCTGCCGATAGGCCACTTGCAGGTCGTCCAGCAGAATGCGCCACGACACACCGTCCACCACCAGGTGATGGATCGCCAGCAGCAGGCGCTGTTCGCCGTTCGGCCCGTCCACCAGCAAGGCGCCGACCAGCGGCCCGTGCTGCAGGTCGAAGCTGCGCTGGATCTGGTCGAACAGCGCGGTGGCGTCAGCCATGTCGTTGACCTTTGCCTGGCGCAGCACACCGCCGTCCGGCAGGCCACGGTGTTCAGCGCGCCATTGGCCGTTGGCCTGGGTGAAGCTCAGGCGCAGGGCATCGTGTTGCTCCAGCACCGCCAACAAGGCTTGATCCAGC
Organism: Pseudomonas sp. NPDC090208; assembly: GCF_044746785.1. Lineage (NCBI taxonomy): Bacteria > Pseudomonadati > Pseudomonadota > Gammaproteobacteria > Pseudomonadales > Pseudomonadaceae > Pseudomonas > Pseudomonas sp. NPDC090208. The sequence continues at coordinate 140,072 of NZ_JBIVCU010000006.1, read as the reverse complement.
GCGTGGGGATCGAGGCTGCCGGTCGGTTGCAGCACCAGCGCCTGGTTCCAGTGCTGACGCTGCGGCATGTCGCTGTCGAAAAACCAGTGTTGGATCGGCGTCAGTGCCGACTCACCGGTCAACAAGCCCTGCTCGGCCTGCACCTGCTCGGTACGGCTGGCGACAAGCGCCAGACTCTGCACGGTCTGGTGCTGGAACAGGTCGCGCGGGGTGAAATGGATACCCAGCGACCGGGCGCGACTGACCACCTGAATCGACAGGATCGAATCGCCGCCCAGCTCGAAGAAGTTGTCGTTGAGGCCGACCTGGCTGACGTTGAGCACGTCGCACCAGATATTCACCAGATGCTGTTCCAGCGCGTTGCTCGGCGCCACATAACGTTGGCGGTTGAGCTCCGGGTCCGGCGCTGGCAGCGCGCGGCGGTCGAGCTTGCCGTTGGCGGTCAGCGGCATGCTCGCCAGCAGGATCAGATGGGTCGGCACCATGTAATCCGGCAACTGGCTGCGCAGGTGGGTTTTCAGCGATTCGCGCAGTTGCGCCTGCGCTTCTTCGCCTTGTGAGGCCGCGTCGCTGACCAGATATCCGGCCAGTTGCGTGCCGCCCGGCATGTCCAGCGCCAGCACCACGGCTTCGCGAATGGCGTCGTGTTCCAGCAGGCGGTTTTCGATTTCACCCAGCTCGATGCGGAAACCGCGAATCTTCACCTGATGGTCGATACGCCCCAGGTACTCGACCAGCCCGTCGGCGCGCTGGCGCACCAGATCCCCCGTGCGGTACAGACGGCCGCCGTCACTGGCGAACGGGTCAGCGACAAAACGCTCGGCGCTCAACCCCGGACGCTGGTGATACCCCTGCGCCAGCCCCGCCCCGCCGACATACAACTCGCCGGTCGCGCCTTGCGGCACCAGCGCCAGATCGGCGTCGAGAATGTAAGCCACCCGGGACCCAACCACGCTGCCGATCGGCACGCTGGCCTGGCCCTGCTCCAGCGCGTCCGGCGCCAGGCACGCCAGCGGCATGACCACGGTTTCGGTCGGGCCGTAGGCGTTGAAGAACCGTTCCGGCGCGAAAGCGCCACGGATGCGTTGCAGGTGTTCGCCGGTCAGCGCCTCGCCGCCGGTGATGCACATGCGCACCGGCAGGGTCTGTTGCCGGGTCGCCAGCCATTGCGCCAACTGGCTGCCATAGCTGGGCGTAAAGCCAAGAATGTTGACGCCCTGCTCGCGGATCAGCGCGCAGATTTCCCGCGCGTCCCATTGCCCCTGAGCCCGCAGCACCACCCGCGCGCCGCTGAGCAACGGCACCAGCAGGCGCTCGGTGGCGGCGTCGAAGTTGATCGAATAGAAATGCAGCTCGCAGTCGTCCGGGCGCATGTCGAAACGACGGATCACTGCCTGACAATGCATGGCGATTTCGCCGTGGGACACCACCACGCCTTTCGGCTTGCCGGTGGAGCCCGAGGTGTAGATCAGGTAGGCCTGATGCTGCGACAGAGTCTCGACGGTCGGCGCCTCGGACGGGTACGCGGCCAGCGCCGCAACATCGTCTTCCAGGCACCAGCTCGCCACACCGGCTGGCAGCTCGCCCAACGCTTGCAGCAGGCTGGCGTGACTCAACAGCAGGCCGATGCCGCTGTCTTCGATCATGTAATGCAGGCGGTCGAGTGGATATTCCGGGTCCAGCGGCACGTAGGCGCCACCGGCCTTGAGAATCGCCAGCAGGCCGACCACCATGTCCAGCGAACGCTCCAAAGCAAGGCCGACACGTACGTCTGGCGCAACACCTTGCTCACGCAGACGCCAGGCCAGACGGTTGGCGCGCTGGTCCAGTTCGCGGTAGCTCAGGGTTTCACCGGCAAAGGTCAGCGCCGGTGCATCGGGACGCATGGCAACCTGTTCGGCGAACAGCCCGTGGATGTTCTGGTCCAGACGCTGCTCACCGGCCTCACAGCCCAGACTGTCGCGCAGCGCTTGCTGCTCGGCGGCCTGCAACAGCGGCAGTTCACTCAGACGCTGCTGCGGGTCGGCGATCAGCGCGTGCAGCAGGTTCTGCCAGTGTTCGGCCATGCGTGCGATGCGCGGCTCGTCGAACAGGTCGGTGCTGTAGGTCAGGCAGCAACCCAGACGGTGGTCCAGATCGGTGACTTCCAGGTTGAGGTCGAACTTGGTCGCGCGGGCATCGTTGACCAGGTACTCGACCTTCATCCCGCCCAGCGTGCGGCTCTGCTGGAATTCCCAGCGCTGCACGTTGCACATCACCTGAAACAACGGGTTATACGCCGCACTGCGGGTCGGTTGCAGGGCTTCGACCAGATGGTCGAACGGCAGGTCCTGATGAGACTGGCCTTCGATGACCGTGTGGCGCACCTGCTCGAACAACTCAGCGACACGCATCTGTCCGTCGAGCTGGCAACGCAGCACCTGAGTGTTAAGGAAGGCGCCGATCAGCCCTTCGCTTTCCGGGCGGATGCGGTTGGCGACCGGCGCGCCGATGCGCAGGTCGGTCTGGCCGCTGTAGCGATAGAGCAACACAGCGAGGGTCGCGGTCATGGTCATGAACAGGGTCAGGCCCTGCTGCGCATTGAAGGCGCGCACACGGTTAGCCAGTTCGTCGCTGAGGTCGAAGCGGTACAGCTCGCCGCGATGGCTTTGCACCGGCGGACGCGGACGGTCACTCGGCAGCTCCAGCAGCGGGTGTTCGTCGCCGAGTTGCGCGATCCAGTAATCCAGCTGGCGCTGACGCTCGCCAGCCTCCAGCCACTGCCGTTGCCAGACGCTGTAGTCCAGGTATTGCACCGGCAGCGGCGCCAGCGGCGAGTCGCGGTCGTCGATAAAGGCTTCGTACAGCGCGCTGAGTTCGCGGGCAAAAATATCCATCGCCCAGCCTTCGGTGACGATGTGGTGCAGGGTCAGCACGAAGTAGTGTTCCTGCTCGCCCGCCTTGACTAGATAAGCGCGCAGCAGCGGCCCGGTTTCCAGGTTGAACGGCGTGTGCGCTTCGTCGTCGGCCAGTTGTTGCAGGCGCCATTGTTGAGCGTCAGGCTCCAGCGCCGAGAAGTCCTGCCATTGCAGGACCACGCCGGTTTCTGCCGACACCTGCTGACGCGGCACGCCATTGACGCTCGGGAAGGTGGTACGCAGGGTTTCGTGGCGCTGGATCAGCGCCTGCAACGCCGCCTCGAAACGGCTGACATCGAGCACGCCGGTAAAGCGCGCCATGCCGCCGACGTTGTACGCCGGGCTGTCCGGCTCCATCTGCCAGAGGAACCACATGCGCTTCTGCGAGTACGACAGCGGCACCGGCTGGCTGCGGTCGATGCGGGCAATGGCCGATTGCTGGTTGGTCTGGCCGCTGTCCTTGAGTTGGCCGATGCGCTCGGCAAAGGCGCCAAGCTCGCTGGCCTCGAACAGCACCCGCAGCGGCAACTCGACGTCGCAGGCCTGACGGGTGCGAGAAATGATCTGGGTCGCCAGCAGCGAATGCCCGCCGAGGGCAAAGAAATCATCACGCAGGCCGACCTTCGACACGCCCAGCACTTCACGCCAGATTGCGGCAATCTGTTGTTCCAGTGCGTTCTGCGGTTCGACGTGCTCGCGCACCTGCCACACCGGTTCCGGCAGCGCCTTGCGGTCAAGCTTGCCGCTCGGGCTCAGCGGCATTTGCGCCAGACACATCAGCTGCGCCGGGACCATGTAGTCCGGCAGCTCGGCAGCCAGTGCTGCCTTCAGTTGCTCGATCTGCTGATGCTCGTCGACGCTTGAATCGTTGCGGGTGAAATAGCCGATCAATTGCGCACCGGCGGCGGTGTCGCGCACCAGCACCACGGCCTGATCGACGCTGGCTTGAGCGAGCAGGCGCGCTTCGATTTCTTCCGGTTCGACACGGAAACCACGCAGCTTGACCTGCTGATCGAGGCGGCCGAGGTATTCCAGCACGCCGTCAGCGCTCCAGCGCGCACGGTCGCCGGTGCGGTACAAGCGCGTGCCCTGCTCGCTCAGCGGATCGGCGACGAAACGTTCGGCGGTCAACCCGGCACGGCCAAGATAACCACGGGCAAGGCCAATGCCGCCGATGCACAGCTCGCCCGGTACGCCTTGCGGCACCGGGTTCAGCTCGGCATCCAGCACGCGGCAGATCACGTTGCCCAGCGGGCGGCCAATCGGCGAACGCTCGCCGTCTTCAACGCTGCATTGCCAGTGGGTGACGTTGATCGCGGTTTCGGTCGGGCCGTAGCGGTTGTGCAGTTGCACGCCCGGCAGTTGCGCCAGCACGCGATTGCGCAGCTCGGCGGGCAATGCCTCGCCACCGGAATACAAACGACGCAGGCTGATGCAGGCGCGGGCCTGCGGTTCGTTGATGAACAGTTGCAGCAGCGGCGGCACAAAGTGCAGCGTGGTCACACCGAACTGCTGGATCAGTTGCGCGATGCGCTGCGGATCGCGGTGTTCACCAGGACCGGCCAGCACCAGCGAGCAGCCAGTGATCAGCGGCCAGAAGCACTCCCACACCGAGACGTCGAAGCTGATCGGCGCCTTCTGCATCAGCACGTCGGTTTCATCCAGCCGATAGGTCGCCTGCATCCATTGCAGACGCTCGGCCAATGCTGCGTGGCTGTTGCCGACGCCCTTCGGCTGGCCGGTGGAGCCCGAGGTGTAGATCACGTAGGCGAGGTTGTCGCCGTGCAGATGCAGGCCCGGCGCGTGGCTCGGCCAGTTGTCGAGCTTGAGCAGATCCATGGCAATGGCGCAGACGCCGGTGGCGGTGGGCAGGCGGTCGAGCAGTTGGCTTTGGGTCAGCAGCAGCTCCACGCCGCTGTCGGCCAGCATGTAGGCCAGCCGCTCGGTCGGGTAATCCGGGTCCAGCGGCACGTAGGCGCCACCGGCCTTGATGATTGCCAGCAGGCCGACCAGCAGTTGCGGCGAACGCTCGGCGGCAATCGCCACACGCACGTCAGGGCCGACACCCTTATCGCGCAGGTAATGGGCCAGACGGTTGGCCTGGGTGTGCAGACTGGCGTAATCAAGCTCGCCTCCATCCCAGCGCAGGGCAATACGCTCCGGGGTCTGCTGGGCCTGATGATTGAGCAGCTCCGGCAGCCACTGCGCCGCCGGTTTGCACGGCGCTGCACCCCAGGTCTGTTGCTGCACGCGCTCTTCATCGCTGAGCAGTTGCAGATCCTCCAGCGCACGCTCGGCATCTTCACTGACCTGGCGCAGCAGGCTGACGAAATGCTCGGCCAGACGGGCGATGGTCGCCGCGTCGAACAGCTCGTCGGCGTAGTCGAAGGACAGGCTCAAACGGCCTTTCGCGTCTTCTTCGCTGTGCAGTTGCAGGTCGAACTTGGCTTCGCGGCTGTGCCACGGCAGCTCATCGGCGAGCAGCCCCGGCAGTCGGCGCAGGGCGCTGAGATCGCGCTGCTGATGGTTGAACATGACCTGGAACAGGCCCTGCTCGCGGGCTTGCGGATAGGCTTCCAGCAACTGCTCGAACGGCAGGTCCTGATGGGCCTGGGCGCCCAGCGTCGCTTGACGGGTGCGCGCCAGCAATTCGGCGAACGGCAGGCGTGCGTCCAGCTCGGCGCGCAGCACCAGCGTGTTGATGAAGAAGCCGATCAGTCCCTGGGTTTCCAGACGCGGACGGTTGGCACCCGGCACGCCGATGCGGATGTCGGTCTGCCCGGTGTAACGATGCAGCAGGCTCTGGAATGCCGACAGCAACAGCATGAACGGCGTGGCCTGATGAGCCTGAGCGGTCTGGCGTACAGCCTCGCTGAGGGCGGTATCCAGCTTGAGGGTCAGACGCGAAGCGCTGTGCTGCTTTTGCGTCGAGCGTGGGTGGTCGACGGCCAGACTCAGGGGCGGCGTCTCGACGCCCAATTGTTCCTTCCACCACGCCAGTTGCCGCGCCGACTCACCATTGGCCAGCCAGTCGCGCTGCCACTGGCCGTAGTCGGCGTAATGCAACGCAATCGGCGCCAGTTCGGCTGTGTGCCCATGGCAGGCCGCCGCGTACAGGCGCGAGAACTCGTCGATCAGAATGTTCAGCGACCAGCCGTCGGCAATGATGTGGTGCATTGTCACCAACAGGATGTGTTCCTGGTCGTCGAGGCGTACCAACGTCACCCGCCACAGCGGGCCCTTGCGCAGATCGAACGGCGCGCGGGCATCGTCTTCGCGCAGTTGCTCGGCGCGCAGGCGGCTGCCGGGGAGGTCGCTGAGGTCGACCACGCTCAAGGAAAACGACGGCTTGGCGTCGATCAGTTGCACGGCCTGACCATCCTGCTCATCGAAGCGCGTGCGCAGGGATTCGTGGCGCTCGATCAACTGCGCAAAGCTGTTGCGCAGGGCGCGCTCGTCCAGCTCACCCCGCAGGCGCAACGCGCCGGGAATGTTGTAGGCATTGCTGTGGGGCTCCAGTTGCCAGATGAGCCACAGGCGGTTCTGCGCCAAGGATTGCCGCAGGGCCCGATTGCGCGGCAGGCGCGGAATGGGGCTCTGGCCGGTGCCGCCACTGACCTGTTGCCGGGCGACCTGCTCGGCAAAGGCGCCGAGGGTCGGCGCTTCAAACAGCAGGCGCAGGTTCAGCTCGACGCCCAGCACTTCACGCAGGCAAGCGACCACCTGGGTCGCCAGAATCGAGTTGCCGCCAAGCAGGAAGAAATGGTCGTCGCCCGCCACTTGTTCGCAATTCAGATGCTCGGCCCAGATCTGGCCGATCTGCGTTTGCAGGTCGGACGTCGGCTCAGTGCGGCTCGTGCTGGATGGCGCTTCGCTTACCGGGAATTGCGCGTAGCTGTCCAGCGTGCCGTCTGCCAGCCGCACGCGGCAGGCCGAGCGTTGCAGCTTGCCGCTGGAGGTCTTCGGCAGCGCGCCCGGATTGAGCAGCACCACCACGCTCGGCGCCTGCTGGCAGGCTTCGGCGACGACCTGGCGCAGGGTCTTGATCAGCGCTTCGGCCGGCAGGATTTTCTGCACGCTGCGGCTGATTTCGGCAGCGATGCCGATGCCTTCTTCGCCGTTGTGATTCACCGCAAACGCCGCCACGCGGCCCTTACGCACCACGTCAACCTCGCGCTCGATGGTCTGCTCGATGTCCTGCGGATACAGGTTGTGGCCGCGCACGATGAGCATGTCTTTCAGGCGCCCGGTGATGTACAGCTGGCCGTCGCGCAGGAAACCCAGGTCGCCGGTACGCAGCCAGGTCTGGCCGTCGCGCTCGACGAAGGTGTTGGCCGAGGCCTCCGGGTTGCGCCAGTAACCGTGGGCGATGCTCGGCCCGGCGGCCCAGACTTCGCCCACTTCGTTGTCGCCCAGCACGTTCAGTTGCGTGGGTTCGACGATGCGCACGGCGTGGTCCGGCTGGTCGGTGCCGCAGCTCATGATCGCGCTGCCGGTGCCGGGCGCTACGCGGTTCTGCATCAACGCCTGGTCATCGACCTGCAACGCTGGAATGCCCTGCCCGCGCTGACCACCGGCGACAAACAGCGTCGCCTCGGCCAGACCGTAGGAGGCGAAATAGCTGCTGTCGCTGAAACCGCAGGCGGCGAATTTGTCGGCGAATGTCTGCAGGGTGTCGAGCCGGATCGGCTCGGAACCGGAATACGCCACACGCCAGCCGCTCAGGTCCAGCCGCGCCAGCGCCGCGTCGCTGACCCGCTCGGTACACAGGCGGTAGGCGAAATCCGGGCCGCCGCTGATGGTACCGCCGTATTCGCTGATCGCTTCCAGCCAGCGAATCGGCCGGGTCAGGAAGTACGCCGGGGACATCAGCACGCACGGCACGCCGCTGAAGATCGGCTGCAAGAGGCCGCCGATCAAACCCATGTCGTGATACAGCGGCAGCCAGCTGACGATGACGTCGTTCGGGTTGAGATCGATGCCGAAGCCTCGACGGATCAGTTGTTCGTTGGCGACCAGATTGCCGTGACTGACCTGTACGCCCTTGGGCAGCGCAGTGGAGCCGGAGGTGTACTGCAGGAAGGCGATGTCATCGCCCTTCAGGTCGGGCTGCTGCCAGCCGTCAGCCAGCGCCGGGTCGAGGTCATCGACGCAAAGCAGCGTCGGCGCGTTGGCGGCGGACAGTTCGTCCATGTTCAGCAATGGCTCACGCAGGGGCGAACTGGTCAGCACCAGACGCGGCTCGGCGTCGGCGATGATCGAGATCAGACGTTGCTGATGATGACGACGGGCCGACTCCGGTGGATAGGCCGGCACCGCGATGACCCCGGCATAGAGGCAACCGAAGAACGCCGCCACGTAATCCGGGCCGCTGGGGAACAGCAGGACGGCGCGATCACCGAACCCGGCATTGGCCTGCAACGCTGCAGCGATGGTCCGGGCCCGCAGGTCCAGGTCGCGGTAGCTGAGCACGGCGCCCTGCTCTTTGTCGTCGGCGAGAAACCGCAGCGCCAGCCGATCAGGGGTCAGGGCAGCGCGCTGTTGCAGAGCGTGGGCCAGGGTAACGGGGAGTTCGAACGCGTCCATCATGAAAGTCCTGAGTGGAGTCGGCTTGCAATTGAATGAGTGAAAAACAGAGGGACGCCGGGTCAGCCGGCGGCCTGATCGAGCTGTCGGGTCTGGCTGTTGCGCCAGCGCGCCAGATGCTCGTCGCAGTAACGGCGCAGGCAGCGCAGCAAGGCGGCTTCCTGGTCCATCAGGTAGAAGTGGTGGCCGTCGAACATGTCCAGGGAGAAACCGCTGCTGGTTTCCTCTTGCCAGTCGATCAGCTCATCGACCCGCACCGCGTCCTGCTTGCCGCCAAACACGTGGATCGGCAGTGGCAGCGGCTCGCGCTGGCCGTACTGGAAGCTGCCGCAGAGGAGGAAGTCGGCGCGCAGAATCGGCAGCATCAGCGCCATCAGGTCGGCGTTGGCCAAGGCCTCTTCAGAGGTGCCGCCGAGGGTGCGCAGACGGGCGAGCAATTCCTCGTCGGACTTCTCGATGGCGTATTCGCTGACATCGCGTCTGGCCGGGCCTGCCGTCGCCGAGGTGAACAGCGCCAGCGGTGCCGGCAGCTGGCGGCGGTACAGTTCGTGGGCCAATTCGTAGGCCAGCAGACCACCGAGGCTGTGGCCGAACAGCGCATAGGGCGTGTCCAGTTCGGCGCTGATTTCATCGGCCAGTTGGCGGGCCAGAGCCGCGATGTCGCGCTCAAGCGGTTGATCCATGCGCATGCCACGGCCCGGCAACTCCAGCGGACGCACTTGCAACCACTGCGGCAATTGCCGACGCCAGCGGCTGTAGAACATGGCACTGGCACCTGAATAAGGAAGGCAGAACAGTCGAAGTGCGGTGGATGTCGTCATGCCCGACCACCTTGCCTGAAAACCATGTCGCCCTCCTGATGGGTGCTCTCCTCGACCGCGACGGGTGTCGGGTCCGTCACAAAGGAACGGATGGCTCTCGCGAATAATTAGTCGGACATCAGCCTGAAATACGCGGCCCGGATGATCCGGCGTTGTGCGATGTTTCCGAGAATGCACCAGGAAAGCTCATCGATTTAGTTTCGTAATTGACAATCATTATCATCGGTAATAATTTGTCGCACGATGTTCAGGGCACCCCCACCTTGGGGAAATGCGCTGCTACCTACTTCGCTACAAGGTGATTTCCATGTCGGAACAACTATCCACAAGCCGGGACGACTCACCACTGCTGCAAGCGTTCATCGACAACCGCACGATCCTGATCAAGATCGCCGCACGGATCACCGGTTGCCGGTCCCGTGCCGAAGATGTGGTGCAGGATGCGTTCTTCCGTCTGCAATCGGCACCGCAGATCACCTCCTCCTTCAAGGCACAGCTGAGCTACCTGTTCCAGATCGTGCGCAACCTGGCGATCGACCACTACCGCAAGCAGGCGCTGGAGCTGAAGTATTCGGGCCCGGAAGAGGAAGGACTGAATGTAGTCGTACACGGCGCCTCGCCGGAAACGTCGCACATCAATTTCTCGGCGCTGGAATCCATCGCCGACGCGCTGACCGAACTGCCGGAGCGCACCCGCTACGCCTTCGAGATGTACCGCCTGCACGGCGTGCCGCAGAAGGACATCGCCAAGACCCTCGGCGTCTCGCCGACCCTGGTCAATTTCATGATCCGCGACGCTTTGGTGCATTGCCGCAAGGTCTCGGGCAACCGCGCCGACAGCTTCAAAGCCGCCGAAGTCCGCCGCGCAAGCTGATCAGCAACCCCACAGGTCATGGATGACCTGCCCTCTTCCCCTGAATCAAAACAAGCACGCCACACGATGGACGTTCTGTGGGAGCGAATTCATTCGCGATGGGTGTTTCAGTCGCCACGCATTCGTAGCCTTGAATACCTCATCGCGAATGAATTCGCTCCCACAATGAGTGAGTCCGTTGAGGGGGCGGTGACTGATCCAGCGCCATCGCGGGCAAGCGCGCTCCTACGGGTGGATTGTTGGCGGATGCAGAACTGTTGTAGGAGTGAGCTCTGCTCGCGATGGCGTTGGGTCAGTTGATGATGCGTTGACTGACCCAACGCCATCGCGAGCAGAGCTCACTCCTACGAGGAATACGGGGGCTCTCAGCGCAGCGTGCACCGCTCGAAAAACCGCTCGCGCCCGAGAATCATCATCGCCGCGCGTTTGTGCGGGAAGTCGAATTCCTTCTGGCAGTGGAAGCACTGGTTGTGCAGGTGACCGATCATCTTCGCGTTGTCGGCACGCGGCTCGGCGACGACGCGGCGGGTGCGCGGGTCGTCGAGAAACAGGTAATGCACCAGCGCCGACAGCCAGCTGGCGACCTTGTGCGGACCACGGTGTTTTTGTTCGCCGACCAGCATGTGAATGCCGCGGTCGTAATCGTCCACGTCATAGAACGGCGCAATGCGATCTTCCTTCGCCCAGTAAGCCTCGAAATAGGCAAACGGCTCGTCGTCGAAACAACCGATCAGGGTCACGGTATGCGGGTCGTCGCGCAGCTTGCTCAGGTACTGGCGGTGCTGCTCAAGGTCGCCCTGCTCCTGCCAGAACGCCGAGACGCGCGGATCGTTCTGCCAGCGGTTGAAACGCTCGACATCCTTGTCGGTATCGACCGTACGCAACGACACCCAGGCCCCGAGCCGCGCATCGAAACGGCGATACACCTCGCCCTGCGGTTTCGGCGCCCGGCGCGGATGACGCTTGCCGGCGCTGAACACCATCTGCTCCGGATAGCTCCGCCCGCCCGCACCTACCAGCCAGGGTTGCGGCAGTTGCCAGAACAGCGTGCGTTCGCAGGTGTACTCACCGGCAACCGGGGTCGGCAGCAGCAAACCGCTGACCAGCGCCTCGCGCCGGGGCAGGCTCAACTGCCAGACCAATCGCTGGCAGCTCTCGTCGCGAGCAAACAGCCAATAGCAGGCCGCCCACAACGCCTTGTCGTCCGGCGGTGCCTCGCCTTCGTCAATCGACAGACGCACATCCGTGCCCCGCTCCACGCGCAGGCGAATCAGCACCTGGCCGTCGAGGGTCAGGGTCAGCCGCCGGTCTGTTTCATCGGCACCCAGATGGCGGCCGGACGGCAATGGCAAGGAAGGCAGGTCATTGAGGCTGGACATGGCGCGGGTTCACCGTAAACGTCGAAGGTTCCATTGATGAACGCGAACAAGGGGGAGAAATTTAGGCGACCGAAGGACTGACAGTCATGTCGCTGTCATCGGCGAACAGGATAAGAATGAAGGCGAATCGTTAGAAAACGTTTCAACTCTGAGCCGATTTAGCAACGGCTGTCGCGTTTAGCGGCGAAAAATCGCTTTCACCCTTTCGATCCCGACGAAGTGAAGGCACAATCGCCGTCCTTTTTTGGGTCGTATCACCGGAGGCCTCGAAGTGATCAAGACGCCGTACTACCTCATCGACAAACAGAAGCTGCTTCGCAACATGGAAAAGATCGCGTACCTGCGCGAGAACTCCGGTGCGAAAGCCCTGCTGGCACTCAAGTGCTTCGCCACCTGGTCGGTGTTCGACCTGATGCAAGAGTACATGGACGGCACCACGTCCTCGTCGCTCTACGAACTGAAACTGGGTCGCCAGAAGTTCGCCGGCGAAACCCACGCCTACAGCGTGGCCTGGGCAGATGACGAGATCGAAGAGATGCTCGAAAACTGCGACAAGATCATCTTCAACTCCATCAGCCAACTGCAGCGCCATGCGCCGGCGTGTGCTGACAAGGTGCGCGGTCTGCGCGTCAACCCGCAGGTGAGCAGCTCCGATTACCTGCTGGCCGACCCGGCGCGTCCGTTCAGCCGTCTGGGCGAGTGGGATCCTGTGAAAATCGAGCAGGTCATCGATCAGGTCACCGGCTTCATGTTCCACAACAACTGCGAGAACGGTGACTTCAACCTGTTCGACCAGATGCTGTCGACCATCGAAGAGCGTTTCGGCCATCTGCTGCACAAGGTCGAGTGGGTCAGCCTCGGTGGCGGCATCCACTTCACCGGCGACGACTACCCGCTGGATGCCTTCTGCGCGCGCCTGAAAGCCTTCGCGGAAAAATACGGCGTGCAGGTTTACCTGGAGCCGGGCGAAGCGGCGATCACTCAAAGTGCCTCGCTGGAAGTGACCGTGCTCGACACCCTGTACAACGGCAAGCACCTGGCCGTGGTCGACAGCTCCATCGAAGCGCACATGCTGGATCTGCTGATCTATCGCCTGAACGCCAAACTGGCGCCGAGCGAAGGCGAACACACCTACATGGTGTGCGGCAAATCGTGCCTGGCCGGAGATATCTTCGGCGAATACCAATTCGATCGTCCGCTGGCCATCGGCGATCGGCTGTCGTTTGTTGACGCAGCGGGCTACACCATGGTCAAGAAGAACTGGTTCAACGGCCTGAAAATGCCGTCCATTGTAGTGAAACAACTCGACGGTACCGTCGAAGAAGTTCGTCAGTTCGGTTTTGACGATTACCTGTCCAGCCTCTCGTAAGCTGGCGCAAAGGAGAGAGAAAGAGATTGAAGAAGAACGTTCTTATCATTGGTGCGGGAGGTGTCGCCAAGGTGGTGGCCCACAAGTGCGCGCAGCACAACGACGAACTCGGTCGTATTGCAATCGCGTCGCGTAACATCTCCAAGTGCCAGGCCATCATCGACAGCGTCCACGCCAAAGGCAGCCTCAAGCAGCCTGCGGAAATCAAGGCTTACGCCCTGAACGCGCTGGATATCGAAGCGACCAAGTCGCTGATCGCGGAAACCGGATCGCAGATCGTCATCAACGTCGGTTCGTCGTTCCTCAACATGTCGGTACTGCGTGCCTGTATCGACAGCGGCGTGGCCTATCTGGACACCGCCATCCACGAAGAGCCGGGCAAGGTTTGCGAAACCCCGCCATGGTATGGCAACTACGAGTGGAAACACCTCGAAGAGTGCCAGCAGAAGAACATCACCGCCATTCTCGGCATCGGCTTCGACCCGGGTGTGGTCAACGCCTATGCGGCACTGGCGCAACAACAGTATTTCGACCGCATTGATTCGATCGACATCCTCGACGTCAATGCCGGCTCACACGGCAAATACTTTGCCACCAACTTCGACCCGGAAATCAACTTCCGCGAATTCACCGGACAGGTGTGGAGCTGGCAGAACAGCCAGTGGACCAGCAACACCATGTTCGAGGTCAAGCGTACTGACGACCTGCCAGTGGTAGGCTCGCAGGACCTCTACCTCACCGGCCACGATGAAGTGCACTCGCTGTCGAAAAACCTCGACGTGCCCAACGTGCGTTTCTGGATGAGCTTCGGTGCCCACTACATCAACGTCTTCACCGTGCTGAAAAACCTCGGCCTGCTGTCCGAACAGCCGGTCAAGACCGCCGAAGGCGTCGAGATCGTCCCGTTGAAAGTGGTCAAGGCCGTACTGCCGGATCCAGCCTCTCTGGCACCGGGCTATGTCGGCAAGACCTGCATCGGCGACCTGGTCAAAGGCACCAAGGACGGCCAGCCGCGCGAGATGTTCATCTACAACGTCGCCGACCACGAAGAAGCCTTCGCGGAAACCGACAGCCAGGGCATCTCCTACACCGCAGGCGTACCGCCCGTCGCCGCAGCCCTGCTGGTTGCCCGTGGCGAGTGGGACGTTGCACGCATGGTCAACGTCGAGGAGCTGCCTGCCCAGGCGTTCCTGAAGGCGCTTGACGTGATGGGCCTGCCGACTCGTATCAAAGACGAGAACGGCGATCGTCCCTGGGACGAGTAAGCCGTGAAGACAGGTGCGCCCGGCTGGGCGCACCTTGTTTGCGCATTAAACCCCGCCTGCTTTAACCCGCATCCCGGCTCAACACAGACGAGCTGAAACGGACAAAGTCATCCAGATGCCGCGTGATGATCGCTACCGTAATCGGCAATTGAAGCGTTTGATACTCATGGACGGCGATATTCCTGAAACCGACCATATTCTTCATGCTGGTCAGCAACGAAGGATCCAGCCAACCACCTCGAACCAATAGCTCAAACACATCCCGTGCACTTTGAGGTACACCCAGCTTTTCGCGGCGGATCAGATGATGGCCCATGTCCAGAGCGGCCTCACAGGCCCGCTGGATATTCAGAATCGCAGCGTCCTGACGCGTGAAATCGGTCGCAAAGCTTGAAGAGTCCTTCTCGTACTCTTCCCGCGCCCTGATCACACAACGCTCGATCGTTGCCGCTTTGTTGATCAATACATCATCTGCCATGAATCACTCCGTCCTCTTGGATATCTGCAAGCAAACCAGCCCGAGCGGTATCCAGCGCCGTCTTCTCACTCAACACGAACGCCTCGAACAGGCCAACAGACACTCCGTCCGCCCATAGGCGCCGACCTTTAGTCAGTATCTGATATTGCATCACGGTGGAAGCCGCGCCCATATCCACAAGGTCTACTGGCACGCCTGCGATGTCAGCAACTTCGCCGGCCATTTCCCAGAGCGCTATCGGATCACTCTTCCGTGTGAGAAGTATCGCAATATCAAGGTCACTGTCAGGTCCAAAGTGCCCACTGACATAGCTGCCGAACAGGTAGATTGCCTGCAGATCCGGCACACGCGCTTGCAGATGTCTGGAAATCCTTTCAATGTCCATCAGACAGCCTCTGATCATTCAATGCCAATCTGGATAGCGGCACAGCGCGGTATCACATATCGCCGATAGTGAGAGCCATAGAAAACAAAAAAGCCCCAGAAGCATAACTTCTGGGGCTTTCATATGTAATGGCGGAGAGATAGGGATTTGAACCCTAGGTACTGTCGCCAGTACAACGGATTTCGAATCCGTCCCGTTCGGCCACTCCGGCATCTCTCCAACGGCGCGCATCATAACAGTTTGATTTGAAAACGCGAATCTTTTTTTCAAAATTTTCGCGTTTTTTCAGATGCTTGCGATCTTTTGCCGGTTTAGAGCGGTACGCCCAGACGCTGAGCGACTTCTTCGTAGGCTTCGATGACGCCACCGAGGCCCTGACGGAAGCGGTCCTTGTCCATTTTCTTCTTGGTGTCTTTGTCCCACAGGCGGCAGCCGTCCGGGCTGAATTCGTCGCCCAGGACGATGGAGCCGTCACTGAACACGCCGAATTCCAGTTTGAAGTCGACCAAGAGCAGGCCAGCGTCGTCGAACAGTTTGCTCAGGACTTCGTTAACCTTCAGCGACAATTCTTTCATGCGCGCCAGTTGCTCGGCGGTGCCCCAGCCGAATGCCACGACGTGGGATTCGTTGATGAACGGGTCGCCCTTGGCGTCGTCCTTCAGGAACAGCTCGAAGGTGTATGGATTGAGCTTCATGCCCTCTTCGACGCCTAGGCGCTTGACCAGGCTGCCGGCGGCGTAGTTGCGCACGACGCACTCGACCGGGATCATTTTCAGCTTTTTGACCAGCACTTCGTTGTCGGCCAGCAGCTTGTCGAACTGGGTCGGAATGCCGGCCGCTTCGAGCTTCTGCATGATGAAGGCGTTGAACTTGTTGTTCACCATGCCTTTGCGGTCAAGTTGTTCGATACGCTTGCCGTCGAACGCCGAAGTGTCGTTGCGAAACAGCAGGACCAAGCGGTCGGCGTCGTCAGTGGTGTACACCGACTTGGCTTTGCCGCGGTAGAGTTCTTCACGTTTTTCCATGATGGGCTCCGCTTGCTAAATAGTTGGGCTGTCGCCCCGTTTGGGACGCTAGGCGATTTCGCGCCAGTCGAGCCCTGAATCCTGATCGGCCAATTGTAGCCAGTCCGGGTCGCACCCAAGGGTGTCGACGAAACATTGCCGGGCCAGATGCGGCAGGTTGTTCTTGCTGCTCAGGTGGGCCAGCACCAGATGTTGCAGGCCCTGCCATCCCAGCTCGTTCACCAGATCGGCAGCCTGGTGGTTGTTCAAGTGTCCGTAGGCGCCGCCTACCCGCTGTTTCAGGAACATCGGGTAGTGCCCTCGGGCCAGCATGTCACGGCAGTGATTGGACTCGATCATCAGGGCGTCCAGGCCCCGATAGCTGTCGAGCACCGCCGGGCAGTACGAGCCCAGATCGGTCAGCAGACCAAAACGGCGTCGGCCGTCGTTGAAGACAAATTGCGTCGGCTCCAGCGCATCATGGGCCACCGACACCACATCGATGCTCAGATCACCGATCTGCACGCCCTGCCCGCCTGCCAGCCGTACACCCGCATCGACCGGCTTGCGCATGCCGCGCAGCGTGCCGTCGCTGAGGTACACCGGCAAATCATAGCGCCGAGACAGCAAACCCACGCCATGCACGTGATCGGCATGTTCGTGGGTCACCAGAATCGCGCTCAGCTGATGGCCGCTGACGCCCAGCCTGTCCAGCCGACGTTCGGTTTCCCGCAGGGAGAAACCGCAGTCGACCAGCACGTACGTGTCATTGCTCGCAACCAGCGTACCGTTGCCACGGCTGCCGCTGCCAAGAACCGCGAAACGCACTTAACCGAGGTTGTCTTGAATGACGCTCAACACGCGACGGGCGATGTCGGCCGGCGCCACGGTGTTGATGTTCTTCTCGACGGTCACCTGGACGTTGTCGCCGACCTTGCTCAGGCGAACCTGATAGCGCTCGGCACGGGCTTCTTTCTCTTCCTTGGTTTCTTCACTGCCGAACATGCGGCCGAAGAAGCCTGGCTTGTTTTCCGGTTTATCGGCTTTCTCTGCCAGGTTGATGTAGTACAGACCCAGGCTGCGGTTGATGTCTTCAACGCGCCAGTCGCCCTGGTTCAGCGCACGACCGACGCTGGACCACGCGCGATCGAGATCGGCACCCAGGTTCAGAACCGGGTTGCCGCTGCCGTCTTCGGACAAGGACACGCGGCTCGGGGTATCGAAGTCGCGGGCTGCCAGCAGCGACACCGAACCACCCTTCTCGGCGGTGCGGCTCATGCTGGCCAGCATGTCGTCGGTCAGCTCGGAATCCAGGCTCACGTTGGTCGTGCGCGACGGGAACGACGGCTCGTCGGAGCTGCCGGCCGGACGCTGAACGCTGACCACATAGATTTCACTGGTATTGCGCTGCACACCCGGCTCGATGCGCACGCGCACGCGAGTTTCGTTGCCAGCCGCCACGCCACCGGCGCTCAGGCGCTTGGCGACCGCCGCGGAAAGCTCGTCGGTACGCTGCCAGGTGGTGTTGAACTCACCGGTCTGCGGACGCTCTTCGGCGATGCGGAAGCCGTTGTCTTCAAAATACTGGTGGGCCACCGGCCAGACTTCGGCAGGTGGACGCTGAGCCAGAATCCAGCGGTTGTCGCCGCTCTTCTGCAGGGTGTAGTCGCTGGAGTCCTGGGTGGCGGACAACGGCTGCGGACGCGGCACCTTGAACTCACCCTTCTCGGTGTCGTCAGCCACGTTGCGCGGAATCGGCAGCAGCGGGTCCAGACGTTTGGCTTGTTGCATGCCTTCCGGCAGTTGCATCGGAGGTTTCTGGGTTGCTTCCAGGTAATCGCTGCTGCGATCACGGAAATAACCGTCCTGCCCAAACAGCCAGCTGCAACCGCTGGTGCTGGAGATGATCAGGGCTAGTGCGGAGAGTCCGGCCAGTCGCTTCATTGCGTAGTGCTTCCTCATTAAACCAATACGCCGGACTGGCGCATGGCCTGACGCAGCGGCTCGTGGCAGGACTCGCTGAGCCAGGTGAGCGGCAGACGGATACCGTCCGGCATCAGGCCCATCTCATGCAGCGCCCACTTCACGGGAATAGGGTTCGATTCGATGAACAGGGTCTTGTTCAGCGGCATCAGTTTTTCGTGGATGGCGCGGGCAGTGGCGGCGTCGCCGGCAATGGCGGCCTTGCACAGCTCGGCCATGTCGCGCGGGGCGACGTTGGCGGTTACCGAAATGTTGCCCTTACCGCCGAGCAGGATCAGCTCGACCGCAGTGGCGTCGTCACCGGAATACACCAGGAAGTCGCTGCTGACGCCGGCCAGGATGTCCTTGGCGCGCTGCAGGTCACCGGTGGCTTCCTTGATGGCGATGATGTTCTTGATCTTCGACAGACGGATCACGGTCTCGGCCGACATGTCGCAGGCGGTACGGCCCGGCACGTTGTAGAGGATCTGCGGGATGTCCACGGCTTCGGCGATGTGCTTGAAGTGCTGGTACAGGCCTTCCTGGGTCGGCTTGTTGTAGTACGGGGTCACCAGCAGGCAGGCATCGGCACCGGCGTTCTTGGCGTTGGTGGTCAGCTCGACCGCTTCGCGGGTGGAGTTGGCGCCCGTACCGGCGATGACCGGAATACGGCCAGCGACCTGCTGGACCACGCGGCGGATGACTTCGATGTGCTCGTTGACGTCGAGCGTCGCGGACTCACCTGTAGTGCCGACGGCAACAATGGCGTTGGTGCCCTCTTTCAGGTGAAAGTCCACCAGTTTGCTCAGGCTGTCCCAGTCAAGACGACCCTGTGCATCCATTGGTGTGACCAGTGCCACCATACTGCCCGCAATCATGCAAACCGCTCCTGCCGGAAAAAGAGAGCGGTAATGGTACTGGCGCCATCCGCCTTGCACAAGCGAAGTACCACGGTTTCAGCCGCCGGGAGCATTCCCCTCGGCGACGGTTTTCGCTACCCTTCGGTCTTTGATCGGTACTGGTCATCTGCCCGGCTCGTTCGATTGTTCGTTTTCGTCGCCGCAAACCCCGCTCCGGCGTTGCTGCCACCTGTCATCGCCTGCTTGCCGAGGCGACGCAGGCCATGGATCACAGCCGGATTTGCGCGGCGTTCGTTCGCCGAATCCGCAGCGCAGGTCAACAATGTACCGACCGCTCATCGTTTAGGAATGCTGCATGTCGTCCATCCCCCCGGTTCGCGAACAATTTCTTGTCATCAGTGCCCTGGGCCCCAACCCCATGGACCTGACCAACGTGCTCTGCCGCGCCAGCCACGAAAACCGTTGCTCGGTGGTCAGCTCGCGCCTCACCCGCCACGGCGAATGCAGTGCGCTGATCCTGCAGGTTTCCGGCAGCTGGGACGCACTGGCGCGCCTGGAAACCGGCCTGCCGAACCTGGCGAAGAAACATGCGTTCACGGTCAACGTGGTGCGCAGCGCCTCCCTGGACAGCCGTCCGGAAGCCCTGCCGTACGTGGCCTACGTCAGCTCGGCCTATCGCCCCGACATCATCAATGAGCTGTGCCAGTTCTTCATCGATCACCATGTCGAGCTGGAAAACCTGATCTGCGACACCTATCAGGCGCCACAGACCGGCGGCACCATGCTCAACGCGACGTTTACCGTGACCCTGCCGGCCGGCACCCAGATCAGCTGGCTGCGCGATCAGTTCCTCGACTTCGCCGACGCCCTCAATCTCGACGCACTGATCGAACCGTGGCGCCCACAGGCACCGATGTAAGGAGTTGCACATGGCCGTAGAACTGGACAAACCCGTCGCCGACTTTCAAGTGCAGGCCACCAGCGAACAGGCTGTCAGCCTGTCAGCACTGAAAGGCCAGCAGGTGGTGATTTACTTCTATCCCAAGGACAGCACGCCGGGCTGCACCACCGAAGGCCAGGGCTTTCGCGATCACTACGCCGACTTCCAGGCCGCCAACACCGTGGTCTTCGGCGTGTCCCGCGACGGCATGAAGTCCCACGAGAACTTCAAGGCCAAGCAGGCGTTCCCTTTCGAGCTGATTTCGGACAAGGACGAGTCGCTGTGCCAGCTGTTCGACGTGATCAAGCTGAAAAAGCTGTACGGCAAGGAATACATGGGCGTTGACCGCAGCACGTTCCTGATCGACAAGAACGGTGTGCTGCGCAAGGAATGGCGTGGCGTGAAGGTACCGGGCCATGTCGAGGCCGTGCTGGAACAGGCTCAGGCGCTGAACAAGGCGTGACATGTGGCCCGGATCCGTAGGAGCCGGCTTGCTGGCGAATGCGCCGGGTCAGCGACACTTGTGCCGGCTGACAATATTGGTTCGCCAGCAAGCCGGCTCCTACAGGTTTGACCTCTTCTGCATTTACAACAGCGGCGCCACCGTAGGCTCGTTCCGCGGCCAGGCATCCAGCACCGCCTTGCACAGGGTGGCCAGCGGGATCGCGAAGAAAATCCCCCAGAACCCCCACAGCCCGCCGAACAGCAGCACCGCGCAGATGATTGCCACCGGGTGCAGGCTCACCGTCTGCGAGAACAGCAACGGCACCAGCACGTTGCCATCCAGCGCCTGGATGATGCCGTAGACCGCCATCAGGTAGATGAACTGGTCGCCCCAGCCCCACTGAAACAGCGCGATGAACGCTACCGGCACCGTGACCACGACCGTGCCGACATATGGCACCACCACGGAAATCCCCACCAGCATCGCCAGCAACGCCGAATAGTTGAGCCCCATCGCCACGAATGCGATGTAGGTCACCGCACCACAGATGAAAATCTCGATGACCTTGCCACGGATGTAGTTGGCGATCTGCCGGTTCATTTCTTCGGCAACCCGGGTGATCAGCGTGCGCTCGCGAGGCAGGTAACCCCTGAACCAGCGACCGATCATGCGACGGTCCTTGAGGAAAAAGAACACCAGAATCGGCACCAGCACCAGATAGATCATCATGTTGACCAGCAGCGGCAGGCTCGACAACGAGAAGGTCAGCGCCCACTGACCGAACTTGCCGATCTCGCCTCGGGCCGCTTCGATGGCCTGCAGCACTTGCTCGTCGGAGACCAGATGCGGGTAGCGCTCCGGCAGCAGCAACAGCAGCGACTGCCATTTGGCGAGCATGCCGGGCAGTTCGTTGAACAGGGTGATCAACTGATGCCAGAGCAGCGGCACCAGCACCAGCAGAAACAGCGCCAGCGCGCCCATGAACAGCGCGAAGACCATCCCCACGGCGCCCCTTTCCGGCACTCGCAAGCGTTCGAGCTGAACGACCACGCCCTGCATCAGAAAGGCGAGCACCAACCCGGCCAGCACCGGCGCCAGCATTCCGCCCAGGGTCAGGATGATGGTGAACGCCAGAAACAACAGCACCGCCAGCACCACGGCCTCCTCGTCGGAGAAGTAGCGCTGCATCCAGTCGCGAAGCACTTTGAACATCAATAATTCCTGGGGCGAAGGAAATCGGAAAACATCAGGCCTTGCGTAACCAGTACCGATAGATGCCATCGGCCACTTCTTCATGCAATAGCGCATGGCCAGCCAATTTGGCAAAACTGCGGAAATCGCGCTGGGAGCCAGCGTCAGTGGCCGTGACCTTGAGCACCGCACCACTGGCCAGCCGGTTGAGCTCCATTTTCGCCTTGAGCAACGGCAGCGGGCAGTTCAGGCCACTGGCATCGAGCTCGGCATCACATGTCGCGGGGCGGCCTACAGCGTCAGACATCGTTTTTCTCCAGGTAGACACATTCAATTGCACAGAAACTGCGATCCCGCCCGCATCAATGCTCCGGATGGGCCAGCAAGAATACCCCACTCTGGTCAGCAAGCCATTGAGCCAGCTACAGTACCGGCTTTCTGCTTCAGAGTTTCGTGCATGGATTTTTTGCGCCCCACACTGCTGACGCTGGCATGCCTGTTGGCAACCCCGACATTCGCGGACGACCTGCCGTCGCTCGGCGACTCCAGTTCCTCCATTGTCTCGCCACAGCAGGAACATGATCTGGGCCGCGCCTGGCTGGGCCTGCTGCGTGCCCAGGTGGCCCAGCTGTCCGACCCGCAGCTCAAGGACTTTGTCGAAACCACGGTCTATCGCCTGGCAGAAACCAGCCAGGTGCAGGACCGCCGCCTTGAATTCATCCTGATCAACACACCGGAAATCAACGCCTTCGCAGCACCCGGCGGGATCATCGGGGTCAACGGTGGCCTGTTCCTGCATGCCGAAACAGAAGGCGAGTATGCCGCGGTACTGGCTCACGAACTGGCTCACTTGTCGCAACGCCACTTCGCCCGGGGCGTACAGGCGCAGCAGCGCATGCAGGTGCCGGTGATGGCGGCGATGCTGGCCGGTATCGTCATGGCCGCTGCCGGTGCCGGCGATGCCGGGATTGCCGCGATTGCCGGCACCCAGGCAGCCGCGATTCAGGAGCAGGCGCGCTTCTCCCGGCAGAACGAGGCCGAGGCCGACCGCATCGGCATTCAGAACCTGGAAAAGGCCGGTTACGATCCGCGCAACATGCCGACCATGTTCGAGCGCCTGGCCCGTCAGTATCGCTACGACGCCAAGCCGCCAGAATTTCTCATGAGCCACCCGGTGACCGAGTCGCGTATCGCCGACACCCGCAACCGCGCCGAACAGGCCAAGCCCGGCGGCAAGGAAGACAGCACCACGTATCAATTGATGCGCGCGCGAGTCACGCTGATCTATGAAGAAACACCAGGCATGGCGGCCAAACGCTTCCGCGCTCAGTTGGCGGAGAATCCGAAAAACGACGCGGCACGCTACGGTCTCACTCTGGCGCAAACCAAGGGCGGGCAACTGAACGAGGCCCGCGAGTCGCTCAAGCCGTTGCTGGACAAGGCGCCGGACAACATCACCTACAACCTGGCGGCGATCAATCTGGACATCGCCAACAACCGCCTGCCGGACGCTCAGCAGCGGGTCGACAGGCTGCTGTCGATCTACCCGGACGATTACCCGCTCAACCAGGCCAAGGTCGACGTGCTGCTCAAGCAGTCCAGAGCGCCGGAAGCATTGAAGGTATTGGAAGTCCTGCTCAAGAGCCGTCCGGACGATCCGGACATCTGGAACCAGGTGGCCGACACGCGCGGCCTCTCAGGCAATACCGTCGGCCTGCACCAGGCCCGTGCGGAATACTTCGCGCTGATGGGTGACTTCAAGCAGGCAGTCCAGCAGCTGGAATTCGCCAAGCGCCGCGCCAACAACAACTTCCAGCTGGCTTCACGGATCGATGCTCGCCAGCAGGAAATCATCGCCCAGGAACGGGCGGTGAAAGAGATGATGAATTGATGTAGCTAAAAGCCTCAAGCCGTAAGCCACAAGAAAGCACGCGGGGATCCTGCTCTTTCTTGCAGCTTATAGCTTGTAGCTCACAGCTGCGTTCAAGCGTTGCCTGAAAGCCTCATCCGCGCTGCCTGGGTGAAGTCCAGCATCCGCTGCAACGGTCGAACGGCGTGGGGAATGACCGCCGGATCGACAAATATCTCGTTACTGCCCTCACGCAGGCACTGCAAGGTGCGCTCCAGCGTGTTCATCGCCATCCACGGGCAATGGGCGCAGCTGCGGCATGCCGCGCCGTTGCCGGCGGTTGGCGCTTCGATGAAGAGCTTGTCCGGGCACAGCTGCTGCATCTTGTAGAAGATGCCGCGGTCGGTAGCGACAATGAAGGTCTTGTTCGGCAGGGTCTGCGCCGCTTTGATCAACTGACTGGTGGAACCCACTGCGTCGGCCAGGTCGATCACCGCCTCAGGCGACTCCGGGTGAACCAGAATGGCTGCGTCCGGGTACAGCGCCTTCATGTCTTCCAGCTGCCGCGATTTGAACTCTTCATGGACGATACAGGCGCCATCCCACAGCAGCATGTCGGCACCGGTCTGGCGCTGGATATAGCGGCCCAGATGGCGGTCCGGCCCCCAGATGATCTTCTCGCCGTTGTCCATCAGGCTTTCGACGATTTCCAGCGCGCAACTCGACGTCACCACCCAGTCCGCCCGCGCCTTCACCGCTGCCGAAGTGTTGGCATAGACCACCACGGTGCGCTCAGGATGCTGATCGCAGAACGCCGAGAACTCATCGACGCCGCAACCCAGGTCCAGCGAGCAGGTCGCCTCCAGCGTCGGCATCAGGATGCGCTTTTCCGGCGTCAGAATCTTCGCCGTCTCACCCATGAAGCGCACGCCGGCTACCAGAACGGTCTTGGCGGGGTGATTCTTGCCGAATCGGGCCATTTCCAGCGAATCCGAGACACAACCACCGGTTTCTTCGGCCAGTGCCTGAATCACCGGATCACAATAGAAATGAGCGACCAGCACCGCGTCCTGAGCCTTGAGCTCGGCGGCGATGAGTCGACGGTATTCGGCTTCCTGTTCCGGGCTCAGTGGCTTGGGTTGCTTGGCGTCTAGATGCGCCTGTACCAGAAGGCGTTCGGAAATCTGAGTCATGTTGGCTGGACCTGAGTGCGCGTCAGCGCGAACGTCGAGTTTACACCTGAACAACAGGCAACAAATAAAGCGGGAAACCCTCACGGTCATGAAGTTTCCAGCCCTGTACAGGCCTCTACGGGCCCGTATCGATTGAAGTGCCGGACGTAGGCCACCAGAGCCGCAAAGCAGGTGGTGGCCGCGCAAGGCGGCGGCGAATGTATCACGCAACGTGTTGAGCGATCACTTACCGACGGCAGGCTTGCAGCGGCTTTCGCCAAACTGCAGACGAAAAAAAACCCGAGAATTCACACTTGCGTGGACCTCTCGGGTTTTGAAGATGGTGGGTCGTGTAGGATTCGAACCTACGACCAATTGGTTAAAAGCCAACTGCTCTACCAACTGAGCTAACGACCCGCTTCGTGGTGGCGCGTATATTACTGATTTTTCACAGTAATTCAACACCCCCGACGAAAATAATTTAAAAATATCGCGTCGGGTCCTTCAGACCGGCCGCAGAGAAGCCTTCGGCACGCAGGCGGCAGCTGTCGCATTTGCCACAGGCACGCCCTTGATCGTCAGCCTGATAGCAGGAAACGGTCAGCCCGTAGTCGACGCCCAGACGGGTGCCGGCCTTGACGATATCGGCCTTGCTCAGCATCTGCAGCGGCGCCTGAATACGGAAGCCCTGCCCTTCGACACCGGCCTTGGTGGCGAGGTTGGCCATGCGCTCGAACGACTCGACGAATTCGGGACGGCAATCCGGGTAACCGGAATAGTCCACCGCGTTGACGCCGATGAATATATCGCGAGCGCCGAGCACTTCGGCCCAGCCCAGAGCCAGCGACAGGAACACGGTGTTGCGCGCAGGCACATAAGTCACCGGAATGCCCTCGCTGGGCGCCTCCGGCACATCGATGCTGCTGTCGGTCAGGGCCGAGCCGCCGATGCCGTTGAGGTTCAGGCCGATGACCTTGTGCTCGACCACGCCCAGATCCTTCGCCACGCGCTCGGCAGCCTGCAGCTCTGCGCGATGGCGCTGGCCGTAGTCGAAGCTCATGGTGTAGCAGCTGAAGCCGTCAGCCTTGGCCATGGCAACCACCGTGGCCGAATCCAGGCCACCGGACAGCAGAATTACCGCTCTCTTCTCAGTCATCGTTTGCTCACTCATGTCAGCGCCCCGGCTCATCATTCCAGAGAATCTTGTGCAATTGCAGTTGCAGGCGTACCGGCAGGTTGTCGGCGACGATCCAGTCGGCCAGATCGCGCACGTTCAAATCGCGGTGTACCGGCGAAAACAACACTTCACCGGCGCGACGGTCCAGGCCGTACTGAATGATCTTGGAAACAGCCCAGTCGTAGTCTTCCCGCGAGCAGATCACGAATTTGACCTGATCGTTCAGCGTCAGCAGTTCGATATTTTCGTAGCGGTTGCGTGCGACTTCTTTAGAGCCGGGGGTTTTCAGGTCGACGACGCGACTGACACGGGTATCCACTTTCGAGATATCCAGTGCTCCGCTGGTCTCCAGGGAGACTTCATAGCCGGCATCGCACAGCCGCTGCAGCAGTTTGATCGCGTTCGGCTGCGCCAGTGGTTCGCCACCGGTAACGCAGACATAACGCGGCCGATAGCTGGCCACTTGCTCCATCAGCGAGTCGAGGGTCTGGATCGTGCCGCCCGTGAAGGCGTATTCGCTGTCGCAATAACCGCAGCGCAGAGGGCAGCCGGTGAGGCGCACAAATACGGTAGGCAAGCCTGCCGTGCGCGTTTCACCCTGCAAAGAGTAAAAAACTTCGGTGATACGTAATGTGTCTTGCATAAGGGCCACGGGCGTAACGGCTAAACAGGCCATCCGCCTCCGTCAGGCACTTCTGTGCACCCTGCGCTCGCAGAATCCACAGAAGCGTAATCAATACCGGAATTTCGGGTGCGGGATTCTAACGAAAAAAGCCGCGCAACGCGCGGCTTTCTTGAATCGACGGTCAGATCAGGGCAATCAGAGACGCTGAAGATCCCGTTGCGCCAGCTGAGCAGCCGAGGTGCCCGGGTACTGCGCAACGACTTGCTGCAGAATACCTTTGACCCGGTCGGTATGACCCAGGCGACGTTCTACGTCAGCCAGTTTGTACAACGAGTCAGGCACTTTGGCGTGTTTTGGGTACAGCTGACTGACCTTGGCGAAAGCCTGACCGGCGCCTTGCAGATCGCCTTTGGCCAGGTTCACTTCACCCAGCCAGTATTGGGCGTTGCCCGCGTACTGGCTGTTCGGGTATTTGCGCAGAAAAGCCGAGAAAGCCTGGCTGGCCTTGTCGAAATCCTTGGCTTTGATCAGGTCAAAGGCAGCATCGTAATAGAGCTTCTCTTTGGCCGGATCACCCGGTTCAGTGCTGGTTTGCGGGACCTGACCGGCTGCGCCGGCAGCGGGTGCCGCAGGTGCTCCGCCGGCGTTGTTACCGCCGTCGGAAGGAGAATTGTTGGCAGCTGGTGCAGCGGGTGCGCCGCCAGCTCCGATGCGGGAATCGAGATCCTTGTAACGATCCAGCGCTTCTTGCTTCATCTGCTGGATATCGTTTTGTTGGACTTCGACGATGCCGCGCAGGCGCGAAATTTCGTCCTGCATTTGCTGCAACTGCATGAACAGCTGACCTTGCGCCGAAGGCTGGGCCGTAGCCCCGCCTCCGGCGTAGGCGCCCGCCGTACCATAACCCGATGGCGGATAACTGCTGCCAGCGGAGCCAGAGTTGTCATCGACCACAGGAACCGCACCCATCGCTGCAAGAGGAAGGGCGAGAGCCAGAACGGTTAAAGCACGGCGGTACGTTCGCATGTCAAATTACTTACGCAGTTCGACGCGACGGTTCTGAGCCCAGGATTGCTCGTCGTTGCCGGTAGCAACTGGACGCTCTTCACCGTAGGAAACGACTTCCAGCTGAGCTGGCGAAACGCCTTGCAGAACCAGGTAGCGCTGAACGGCTTTAGCACGACGCTCGCCCAGAGCCTGGTTGTACTCGCGGGTACCGCGTTCGTCGGTGTTGCCTTCCAGAACGACGCGAGCGCCGTTGGCTTTCAGGTCCTTGGCGTGAACGTCCAGAGCGCGCATGGCTTCTGGCTTCAGGTCGGAACTGTCGTATTCGAAGTAGAAGGTGGTGATTGCGCGCAGAGCAGCTTCTTCGCTCAGGCTGCCGTCAACTGCACCAGTGTTGGCGCCGTAACCAGCGTTTGGATCGACAGCAGCGCCTTCACCGGCGTTGTCGCCGCCCTTGGACGAGCAACCTACAGCTACAGCCATGGCCAGAGCCAGCGCAGCAAATTTACCAAACTTCAGCATTTCCATCGTGAAACTCCTAATGAACCCCAGTGTGTTAAGTATAACGTAAA
>NZ_JBIVCU010000006.1:26229-112206 GCF_044746785.1 Pseudomonas sp. NPDC090208 | reverse complement strand
TCTCTGACTTCGCCTTGAGCGGTAGGAAGCGGGAGCCTTACGCGTCCATTAATGGACACGAGCATCAAGACTCCCCGGCCCTGCTGGCGGGTGGCGTAGATTACCATGGTGCCGTTGGGCGCAACAGTAGGCGACTCATCAAGGTTGCTGTCTGTAAGGATTTTTACGCTACCGCGCTGCAAATCCTGAGCAGCCACCTTGAAGTTGGTGAAACCATCTTGACGATGAATCATGACCAACGTCTTTTCATCAGCCGACAACTTGGGTGCCGCGTTGTAGTTGCCGATAAAAGTGACGCGTTCTGCACCGCCGCCATTAATGCTGGATTTATAGATCTGTGGTTTGCCGCCACGATCAGAAGTGAAATAAATGGTCGAACCGTCTTTACCGAAGAAAGGTTCGGTATCGATGGAAGCGTCATTGGTTACCCGGGTCAATTGACGCGAAGCCAGGTTCATCACATAGATTTCCGGGTTGCCGTCTTTCGACAGCACCATCGCCAGCTTGGTGCCATCCGGCGACCAGGCAGGTGCACCGTTCAGGCCTTCGAAGTTGGTGATCTGCTCACGGCGACCGGTGTCGATGTGCTGAACGAAGATGCGCGGACGCTTCTGCTCGAACGACACATAGGCGATGCGCTTGCCGTCCGGCGCGAAGCGCGGCGACAGGATAGGCTCGCGGGATTGCAGCAGGGTCACGGCGCGGGCGCCGTCATAGTCGGAACGCTGCAGGGTGTAACGCGTGTTGTTGGCAGCGAAACGCTCGGCGGTGACGTACAACATGCGAGTGGAGAACGCACCCTTGATGCCGGTCAGCTTCTCGAACGACTGGTCAGAGATGTAGTGCGCCATGTCACGCAATTGATCAGTCGTACCCGACACGTTACCGGTCAGCACTTGCTGTTCGGTCGCCACGTTGAACAGTGCGTACTGCACCTGCAGGCGACCGCCCGCAGGCACGATGCTGCCGACCATCACGTACTGGGCACCCAGCGCTTTCCAGTCACGGAAAATGACTTCGCTGGCCTGGCTCGGCTGGCTGATCATGTTTTCCTTTGGAATCGGCGAGTAGTAGCCCGAGTTCAGCAGGTCATTGCTGATGATCTGCGCCATGTCTTCCGGCAAGACGCTGCCACCCTGCAGGCCGAAAGGCACGACAGCGATAGGCGTGGCACGGTCACTGCCGCTTGTGACCAGAATGTTCTTTTCGTCGGCAGCGGCGAAACCCGCTGCACAACAAAGAACGACAAGCAATCCTCGAAGAAGGTTAATCACAAGGCTAGATCCTCAGGTGTGAATGTCATCTTGAATGAACGGTAAGGCGCGAAATCCGAAGGTTTCAACCCCTGCATCTCGGTCAACCGACCAATGTTTTTGACTGCCGCTACCGCCGAACTGTCGAACGGACCATCACCACTGGACTTGGACACGCTCACCGAAGTGATCGTCCCGTCCGGCAGCATGTTGATCTGCAACACGACCGTCATGCCCTTGCGCGCTGAAGGTGGGCGTGCCCAGCCTTCTGCCGCTCGCGAGCGGATCAGGTCGTCGAAGTTGCCAGCCGTTTCGTCACCACGCTCATCGGCCAGCGCCTGCTGGCGCTCCGGCTTGTCGGAAAGCAGATCGGCCAAAGCCTGCGCCTTCTTCTCTTCCGCCGATTTACGGGCAGCGTCCTGAGCTTTCTTCTTCGCGTCGTCAGCAGCTTTTTTCTTGGCATCCTCGGCCGCTTTCTTCTTCGCGTCCTCGGCAGCCTTTTTCTTGGCGTCTTCGGCCGCCTGCTTCTTCGCATCCTCGGCAGCCTGTTTCTTGGCTTCCTCGGCGGCGGCGCGCTTGGCGTCCTCTTCGGCCTTTTTCTTGGCGTCTTCTTCAGCTTTCTTCTTGGCTATATCAGCCAATTGTTTCTCTTCGGCGGCTTTCTTGGCGTCGTCCGCTTTTTTGGCTTCGGCTTTCTTGGCGTCGTCGGCTTTCTTGGCGTCGTCGGCCTTTTTCGCCTCTTCTGCCTTCTTCGCTTCCTCAGCCTTCTGTTCTTCGGCTTTTTGAGCGGCATCGGCTTTCTTTTGTTCCGCCGCCTTTATCGCCTCTTGCTCAACTTTCTTCTGCTCCATCTGCTCGACTTCTGTCTGTCGCGCAGCGGATTTCTTTGCCTCGCCAGCAAGCTTCTGGTTGGTCTGGGTGGTGGCCTGGCTTTTCGATTTCAACTGATAAAGCGTGGCCTGAACGATCGGCCTGGCTTCAGGCAGCTCCGGCGTCATCGCGAAGCTGACGAACAGCAGACCGAAAATCAGGACGTGCAGGGCCACGGCCCAGACCGAGGGCCAGAAGTAGCTTTCCGAGGCAGACGGCTCTCGAATCGGCTGCATCAGGGCGCCTCAGTAATCAAACCAACGTTCCCGACTCCGGCTTTCTGCAACCCGCCCATGGTGCCCATGACGGCGCCATAGTCGACGGATTTGTCGCCACGGATGAACACCTGGGTCTGCTTGCCGGCTTCACGACCGGCGGCAATGATCTTGGTCACGGCGCTGGTCAGTTGCGGCAAGGTCATCGCCTTGTCCATCTGTTTGTCGGTATCGACTTCACTGCCAAGGTTCCAGTAGTAGGTCTTGTCAGCCTTGATCGAAATGGTCAGAACCTGATTGTTGTTGTCCTGCGGCAAGGCTTCGCTGGAAACCTTGGGCAGGTCGACTTTCACGCCCTGGTTGATCATTGGCGCAGTCACCATGAAGATGACCAGCAGTACCAGCATCACGTCGATGTACGGCACTACGTTCATTTCGGCGACCGGCTTGCGTTTGCTGCGTCGGCCGCGAGCGATTAAAGCCATTGGGATTTACCTGCTTAGTCTTCGCTGGTGTGCACTTTGCGGTGCAGGATCGCCTGGAACTCGTCGGCGAATGTGTAGTAACGACCGATCAGGTTCTCGCCACGGGCGGAGAAACGGTTATAGGCAATGACTGCCGGGATTGCAGCGAACAGACCGATGGCGGTCGCGATCAGTGCCTCGGCGATGCCTGGCGCAACGGTGGCCAGAGTGGCCTGCTGAGCAGTGGCCAGACCGCGGAAGGAGTTCATGATCCCCCACACGGTACCGAACAGACCGACGTACGGACTGGTAGAACCGACGGTCGCCAGGAACGGCAGGCTCTGCTCCAGTTTCTCTTCCTCACGAGAGATGGCGACGCGCATGGCGCGAGCGACACCTTCCATCACCGCGTCCGGGTCGACGCCCGGCTGTTGGCGCAGGCGGGAGAATTCCTTGAAACCGGCACGGAAGATCTGTTCGACCCCGGAGTCCGGATCAGGATTGCTGCCCGCCTGACGGTACAGTTTGGACAGGTCGATACCCGACCAGAAACGCTCTTCGAAGCTGTCCAGTGCCCGACGCCCGGCACGCAGCATGGAGCTGCGCTGAAAAATGATGATCCACGAAGTGATCGAGGCAGCCACCAGGATCAGCATCACCAACTGAACCACCACGCTGGCATTGCTGACCAAACTCCACATGGAGGTATGGTCGACGACGTTAGCTTCCACGCTGTATCTCCTGCTCTGAATGTGTACCCGCGCCACCCTGGCCGGCAAAGGCCGTGCGCAGGGATTCGGGAATGGCCCGGGGTTTGAAACTATCGGCGCGCACACACGCCACCAAAAACTGCCCTTCACAGAGCAGCACATCATCCGCCGCCCGCCTGACCTGTTGTTTGAATCGCAGGCTGGCGCGGTTCAATTCCACAACCTCGGCACTGACCAGCAGTTCGTCGTCCAGTCGCGCCGGCACGTGATAACGCGCCTCGCTGGAGTGCACGACGAACAGCAGATTCTCGTCACCCGCCATGGTCGCCTGGGAAAAACCCAGCGCCCGCAACCGTTCGGTGCGAGCCCGCTCCATGAATTTCAGGTAATTGACGTAATAGACGACGCCGCCAGCATCGGTGTCCTCGTAATAAACGCGACAGCGATGTGCGAACGACTGAGCCCCGTTTTGCGCGCGCATACTCTAGTGCTTACTCCTCAGGTTGCCAATCCGGCCAGGCAACTGTTTTTGATCGTTTTTAACGTCAGGCGCGACGCCACATACCGGTGACAGCCCCTCAGACCATGAAAACGCCGAATAGGTCGGTCGCCCCCGGTTTTATTCGTCGGCATCGGCATCCGGCTCGTCGGCAGGCTGCCGCTCACCCATCCGCGACGGAATGTTCAGACCAAAGTGCAGATAGGCATGCCGGGTCACCATGCGCCCTCTTGGCGTGCGCATCATGTAGCCCTGCTGAATCAGATACGGCTCCAGCACGTCCTCGATGGTATGACGCTCTTCACTGATGGCCGCTGCAAGGTTATCGACACCGACCGGGCCACCGTCGAACTTCTCGATCATGGTCAACAGCAAACGGCGGTCCGAATGGTCGAAACCGCGCTCGTCGACATCCAGCAGGTTCAACGCCAGATCGGCGATGGCCTTGCTGATCTCGCCCTTGGCGCGCACTTCTGCGAAGTCCCGAACCCGACGCAGCAGCCGATTGGCGATACGCGGCGTGCCGCGGGCGCGCCGGGCGATCTCGAATGCGCCCTCATCGTCCATCTGCAGGCCAAGAATGCTCGCCGAACGCGACACGATCGTGGCCAAATCCGCCGTACTGTAGAACTCAAGACGCTGCACGATACCGAAACGGTCACGCAGTGGATTGGTCAGCATGCCGGCGCGTGTGGTGGCGCCGACCAGGGTGAACGGTGGCAGGTCGAGCTTGATCGAGCGCGCTGCCGGGCCTTCGCCGATCATGATGTCCAGCTGGAAGTCTTCCATCGCCGGATACAGCACTTCTTCGACAATCGGCGACAGGCGGTGGATTTCGTCGATGAACAACACATCGTGGGGTTCCAGGTTGGTCAGGATCGCCGCGAGATCCCCCGGACGCTCCAGCACCGGCCCCGACGTGCTTTTGATCGAGACCGACATTTCCTGGGCGATGATGTTGGCCAGCGTAGTCTTGCCCAGCCCCGGCGGGCCGAAGATCAAGGTGTGGTCCAGCGCTTCGTTGCGGCCACGGGCGGCCTGAATGAACAGTTCCATCTGCTCGCGCACCGTCGGCTGACCGATATAGTCAGCAAGGCTCAGCGGACGGATCGCGCGGTCCAGTTGCTCGTCACGATCACGGCCAGTGGCGGCGATCAGGCGGTCGGCTTCGATCACTTACAGCATCCCCTTCAGTGCACGGCGAATCAGATCTTCACTGCTCAAGTTCTTGTCCTTGATGGCGGTTACCGCCTTGCTGGCTTCCTGCGGCTTGTAGCCCAGGGAAATCAGCGCGCTGACCGCATCGGATTCGGCAGTCGCCACCGGCAACGGCGCGCCCGGTCCTTCGGAAACCAGGGTAAAAGTCCCTGGCAACGCCTCCCAGGCCTTGAAGCGGTCCTTGAGTTCGACCAGCAAGCGCTCGGCAGTCTTCTTGCCCACGCCTGGCACGCGAGTCAGGGCGGAGGTGTCCTGAGCCTGAACGCAGCGCACCAACTCATCGACTTCCAGCGTAGACATCAGCGCCAGCGCCAGCTTGGGGCCGACGCCATTGAGACGGATCAGCTCACGAAACATTTCGCGATCACGCTTCTCATAGAAGCCGAACAACAGATGAGCGTCTTCACGCACCACCAGATGCGTGTGCAAGGTCACCGTCTCACCTACGTGGGGTAGACGATAAAGCGTGGTCATGGGCACTTCGACCTCATACCCCACGCCATTGACATCCAGTACCAGGTGCGGCGGCTGCTTCTCGGCCAGGGCCCCGCGTAAACGTCCAATCACGTATCAGATCCTTTCCAGTAACCCGTCACCGCAAGGAACCAGGCAAACCCTGGTCGCCATGGTTGCAGGACGCTCGTGAGCTGCAAGTGAAATTTTATGAGCGAATGATGCTATCAGAGACGCAAGCGCCCACCACGACTGCGAGCGGTGCTCAGGCCATGCGGTATCAAACTGGAACGGACATGAGCATGGCACAAAGCAATCGCCAGTGCGTCGGAGGCATCCACCTGCGGCTTCTGAGTCAGCTTGAGCAGGTGCATGACCATCATCATCACCTGATCCTTGTTGGCCCCGCCCGTGCCGGCCACTGCCTGCTTGACCTGGGTGGCGGTGTATTCGGAAATCTCGAGACTTTCTTCGGCCGCTGCAACGATGGCCGCCCCGCGTGCCTGCCCCAACTTCAATGCCGAGTCGGCGTTACGCGCCATGAAAACCTTTTCAATGCCCATGGTCACCGGGCCGTATGTCTGAATCACTTCACGCACGCCGCGATAGACGATCTGCAGACGCTCATGCAACAGACCGCTGCCGGTGCGGATACAGCCAGAGGCCACGTATTCGCAACCACGCCCCGTGTCACGTACCACGCCGAAGCCTGTGATTCGCGAACCGGGGTCGATACCTAAAATAAGAGTCATAACGCCCGCAGCTTGAGATGTGTCACGCGCACAATTGAGCGCAGCATAAAGGCAGAAGCCGGAGGCCGATAGCACCGACCACGTCAGTGCTTCGTACCTCCGGCCTCGTGCCCGGACAGAACTGACGGTCAGCCAAGCTGCTCCATCACCTCATCCGGGATTTCAGCGTTGGAATAGACGTTCTGCACGTCATCCAGATCTTCGAGCATGTCGATCAGCTTGAGAACCTTTTCGGCCATGTCCAGATCGAGCACGGCGCTGGTGGTGGGCTGCATCACGATTTCCGCATCGGCAGCCTTGAAGCCAGCGGCTTCCAGAGCGTTACGCACCGCGTAGAAACCGGCAAACGAGGTGAAGACGTCGATGGAGCCGTCGTCGTTGGTCACGACGTCGTCGGCATCCGCCTCCATGGCTGCTTCCATGAGCGCGTCTTCGTCAACGCCGGCCGCGAAGGAGATCTGCCCCTTGCGCTCGAACAGGTAAGCCACCGAACCGTCGGTACCGAGGTTACCGCCACACTTGCTGAACGCATGACGCACAGCGGCGGCAGTCCGGTTACGGTTGTCGGTCATCGCTTCAACCATGACCGCGACGCCGCCCGGGCCGTAACCTTCATAACCCAGTTCGACCATGTCCTCGCCATCGGCCGACCCGGCACCACGGGCAATGGCGCGGTCGATGATGTCGCGGCTCATGTTCGCCCCGAGTGCCTTGTCCTGGGCCAGGCGCAGACGCGGGTTCGAGTTCGGATCACCACCACCCTGACGGGCAGCAACGGTCAGTTCGCGAATCCACTTGGTGAAAATCTTGCCTTTCTTGGCGTCCTGACGCTCTTTGCGGTGCTTGATGTTCGCCCACTTGGAATGACCAGCCATAACACGCTCCAAACCTTGAAACACGAACGCCCTCTGTTCGACGGCGCGAAAGAGGACGCTTTACTCGATTCTGTACCTGCATGCAGGCATGGGGTTCAGGGCGAACCGCGAACGGCACGCCCTGCCCCGGTGCATCACTCGGCCTTCGGCGTTTCGCGCAGGCGGATGTGCAGCTCGCGCAGAGCCTTGGCGTCGACCACGCCAGGAGCCTGGGTCATGACGTCCGCAGCGCTCTGGGTTTTCGGGAACGCGATCACTTCGCGGATCGACTGGGCGCCAGTCATCAGCATGACCAGACGATCCAGACCAAAAGCCAGACCACCGTGCGGCGGCGCACCGTATTTCAGTGCGTCAAGCAGGAAGCCGAACTTCTCCTGCTGCTCGTCTTCGGCGATGCCCAGCAGACGGAATACCGCCTGTTGCATTTCCTTGCGATGGATACGGATCGAACCGCCACCCAGCTCGGTGCCGTTCAGAACCATGTCGTAGGCGCGAGACAGAGCGCCTGCCGGATTGGCTTCCAGTTCCTCCGGGGAGCACTTCGGCGCGGTGAACGGGTGGTGCAGCGCACTGAAGCTGCCATCGTCGTTCTCTTCGAACATCGGGAAATCGACGACCCACATCGGCGCCCACTCACAGGTGAGCAGCTCGAGGTCGTGACCCAGACGGATACGCAGGGCACCGAGTGCCTCGCTGACAACCTTGAACTTGTCGGCACCGAAGAACACGATGTCGCCATCGACCGCACCGACGCGATCCAGGATCACGTTCAGATTGGCTTCCGGGATGTTCTTGACGATTGGCGACTGCAAGCCTTCGACACCTTTGGCGCGCTCGTTGACCTTGATGTACGCCAGGCCCTTGGCACCGTAGATGCCGACGAACTTGGTGTACTCGTCGATCTTGCTGCGCGGCATGCTCGCACCGCCAGGAACGCGCAATGCAGTCACGCGGCATTTCGGATCATTGGCAGGACCGCTGAAGACCTTGAATTCGACGTCCTTGAGCTGATCGGCAACGTCAACCAGCTCCAGCGGGTTGCGCAGGTCAGGCTTGTCGGAACCGTAACGGCGCATGGCTTCTTCGAAGGTCATGTGCGGGAAGTCACCGAACTCCAGGTCCAGGACTTCCTTGAACAGCTTGCGAATCATGCTCTCGGTGAGACCCATGATGTCTTTCTCATCGAGGAAGCTGGTCTCGATGTCGATCTGGGTGAATTCCGGCTGGCGGTCGGCACGCAGGTCTTCGTCACGGAAGCATTTGGCGATCTGGTAGTAGCGATCGAAGCCGGCGACCATCAGCAGTTGCTTGAACAGTTGCGGCGACTGAGGCAGGGCGAAGAAGCTGCCAGCGTGGGTACGGCTCGGCACCAGATAGTCGCGGGCACCCTCCGGGGTGGCTCGGGTCAGGATCGGCGTTTCGACATCAAGGAAGCCGTTGCCGTCAAGGAAGCCACGAATGCTGGAGGTAATGCGCGAACGCAGACGCAGCTTCTCGGCCATTTCCGGACGACGCAGGTCGATGAAGCGATAGCGCAGGCGGGTTTCTTCACCGACGTCGGAGTATTCGTTCAGCGGGAACGGTGGAGTTTCCGACTCGTTCAGCACTTCCAGTTCGTAACCCAGTACTTCGATGGCGCCGGACGCCATGTTCGGGTTGACCGCACCTGCCGGACGCGCACGCACCTTGCCGGTCAGCTTGACGACATATTCGCTGCGAACACGGTCAGCAATGGCAAAAGTATCAGCACGATCCGGGTCGAAGACCACCTGGGCCAGACCTTCACGATCGCGAATGTCGAGGAAAATCACCCCGCCATGGTCACGGCGGCGATGGACCCATCCGCAAAGGGTAATTTCCTGGCCTTCCAGGCTTTCGTTCAGTTGGCCGCAATAATGGCTGCGCATCATGATCGTGTGTTCGCTTCTCGTCATTCGGAATTCGGTGGAGCTCTCGCCCTTCGCCAGTGCGCAATGGTGCAGGAGCCTTGACAGGCAGTTCAACCCGTTGGTCTACCCCTGCCTCAAGTAAGGCGGGGGATTATATAGGGTTAATCAAGGCTGTGCAGCCGCGCCGGGAAATACTCGCATAGAACTTGCCGGATGCGGAAAACCCTCGCCACGCCACCGGACCGACTGCCGCTACCCGCGCAACGATGCCCGAACCCTCCACAATCAGGGGGCGGCTACCCGCAGGCCGTCGGCCTTTAGCAGGTGGGCCACACACACCACACGAATCAATCCGCTGAAATTCTTCACGCCGCCATAACGCAGGTGTACTTCACGATCGACATAGGAGAGCACGGCATTGATCGAGCAGTCGTTACATCGAGCGATTTCCGACAGGACGTTCCAGTACACCTCTTCCAGGCGCAAACATGTCGCCAGACCGTTCAATCTGACGGAGCGCGATTGTGGCTGCGCCAGTTCCATATTGAAGTCTTCGACGAAAGGGTCGTTGCGAACATTCATACATCGATGCAACTCCCTGTTTTCCCGGGCAATATTCTGACCCATGGCATTCCCCCTGCTACAGTTGTGAACATGACGATAGAAACATTTGAAATCAATTACTCAATGCGTCTATCAAGCCCTATTCCCCAGGCCTTATCCAGCAGAAGCAACACCTGCAACATGTAGGACATCACCACATTCAAAGAGCGACAAAAGAATGGGAACTGAGAGATTTTTCCAGAAAACAAGATGGTGCTAGATATGTATTTATTTATAGTCAGACAACAACTATCAAAAACCGATCAAACTCAATAAACAATGTAACCTTCGAACAAGATAAACCGTTTCAGCACCGCGCAAAACCAAAAAAATCAACACGGTGAGCGGCAAACAGTGCCGCTCACCGGAAGGCATTACTTGCCTTCGAGCATGGCGCGCAACATCCATGCGGTTTTCTCATGCACCTGCATACGTTGGGTCAACAGGTCTGCAGTCGGCTCGTCACTGACCTTGTCCAGCAACGGAAAAATGCCACGCGCGGTGCGCGTTACGGCCTCCTGCCCCTGCACCAGCGAACGGATCATGTCTTCTGCCGCCGGCACGCCTTCTTCTTCCTTGATCGAAGACAGACGGGCATAGGTCGAATAGGTGCCCGGCGCCGGGAAGCCCAGGGCACGGATACGCTCGGCAATGGAGTCGACCGCCAGTGCCAGTTCGTTGTACTGCTCTTCGAACATCAGATGCAGCGTACGAAACATTGGCCCCGTCACGTTCCAGTGAAAGTTGTGGGTTTTCAGGTACAGCACGTAGGTATCCGCCAGCAGGTGGGAAAGACCGTCCACGATGGACTTGCGATCCTCTTCGCTGATGCCGATATCGATTGCCATGTTTCGCCCTCTTTATATGATGGTTTTTTTCCAGATAACTGCAGCCACTCTACCAAGACCCTGGCAGCTGCGCAGCCATCTATGGGTATTAGCAAGTCCGGGTTGCCATACCACTACAGCAAGACTCGTCTTGACTGAGCCCTACACCCGCGAAAAATTCCCGCCCAACGGAAAAATCGATTGATATTTGTCGGCAAAGGCTCTGGCACAAGCCCTGGATCAAGATGCGAAATTTGGAACAAATAGCCACTATCCGGCGTCAATCGTCGCCCTAAGCACTTGATTTGAGTAGCTCAGGGCTTTGCGGTTAAATACGGTTGTGTCGCTACCGACGTGCCGAAAGGTTGTAGCGCATAGGCGGGCCAGACATTCGTGCATCACGCCTTCATTTATTTTCAGAAGCGTACCGGAGCGTCACCCGCTATTTCCTTGTGAACCATTTAATGTGAGTCATCGAAATGTTGAAAATAGTCCACCTGCTAACGGGCGCCGCCGCCCTGCTGCTTTCGTTCATACCCAGCCTGCGTAGCGAAGCGCTGTCTTCCTACCTGTCTCAACCGGATGCGCTCTACCTGGCATTCTTCGGCCTCATCAACCTCGTGCTCGCTCCGGTGATCCCTTACTGGAACAAAGGCCCGCGTCACCAATTGCAGAATCTGGTCAGCGCATTGCTCATCCTGGCAGTCGTCCTGCAGATCCTGACCTTGCTCGTCCCTCTGGAAACCATTGCCGGTCAGCCTGCCGTACTGGTCAGCCTGCTGGCCGTCGTGATCGCAGTCGCCATTCACCTGGCCGTCAGCTTCTACAAGTCGTCGCCGTCGATTGCCGCGCAACCCCACGAACAGGGCCAGCGCGATACTGGCACCGTGAAGTGGTTCAACACCTCCAAAGGCTTCGGTTTTATCTCCCGCGACTCCGGTGACGATATTTTCGTGCATTTCCGGGCCATTCGCGGTGAAGGTCATCGCGTGCTCGTCGAAGGCCAACGCGTAGAGTTTTCGGTGATGAACCGTGACAAGGGCCTACAGGCCGAGGACGTGATTGCGGCATTGCCGCGTCGCTGATTCCCGATGTCAAAAAAAACCGCGCTGCATGGCGCGGTTTTTTTGGGCTTTCAATAATGCGGCGGTGGCGCTTCATCTTCGGCAGACTCGAATTGCCCACCCATCTCCGCCTGGCGCTTGATCAGTGCCGCCACCTGCAACTGCAGATGCTCCACTGCACGCTGCTGACTCACCAGCACATCATTGAGCGCCTGGATCGTATCGTCCTGAAACGCCAGACGGCTTTCCAGCTCGGTCACCCGATCGTCGATATTCATCTCATCCGTGCTCCACGAAGGTGAAATCGTCAACCAGCACTGTTTTCAGCCTTTCGATAATGCCGCGGGCCTGATCGGCAGCATACGGGACCGCCGGACTCTTGCCCCAGACCGGCGCGGGCCATGCGATATCACTGCGGTGACGAACAATCACATGCATATGCAGCTGGCTCACGACATTACCCAGAGCAGCGACATTCATTTTGTCGGCATTGAACAGTTTCTGCACAAGTCCGGACAACAGCGTGGTTTCCTTCCACAACTGCGCCTGCTCGTCGGCAGATAACTGGAATACCTCACTTATATCGGCGCGTCTGGGCACCAGAACGAACCAGGGGTACTGGGAGTCATTCGACAGTAGCAAGCGACACAGTGGAAAGTCGCCGACTGGCAAAGTGTCCTGTAACAAACGCGGGTCTAAAACGAACACTCGACAACTCCTGTTTCAAAACGGTTTCCGGCGCCGCTTGCAGCTGCCGATGATCAACATGCCAGGCAGGATACTCGGGAACCCCGCGTGAATCACGCAACCCCGGACGATCAGGCGATATCGCCCGAGCACTGTTGGCCCAGAGACAGCGAGGCATCAATAGTGCTTGCGCACCAGCACTGCCCTGCTTTTTCGTCCACGCACCGAGATAGAGCGGCAGATTGCCATCGCCACCAAGCGTTGCAAGGCCGCAAAAAGCGAGCGAACGCCTGCAATATCAAGGGTTTCAGCGGAATGTCTTGCAGCTCGCTTTGACTGCGGAGTCAAGGCGCTGCTGCTCATCTGTACGTGCGTACCAGTTTCAGGCAAATCACCGGACAGATGCACCAAAACGACTCACTCGGCCGGCAGGTTTCGCAGCCAATATCCAAAATTTACTCACTTGCCGACGGTAACAGGTAACGCCAGTGACATTTTTGACCGGTAATCTCCTGCACATGGGCTTCGACGATAGATTTTTTGTAATTTTTTTATCTTTAAAAATCATGCAGTTACGAAATAAATCGAAGGTAAACACCGCGCTTTCGACATTTTTTTCAACCCCACGGGAACTTTGTGCACGCTTGTTGCTTTGTCACACACAGGATCGAAATGCACCGGCCAGGAGGTCAGGCTTCGATCACAAGAAAATGGCGACAGGCTCTGGGGGCGTTCGAAAAAAGGCAGGACCTGACTCTCTGCGGATCAGGGCCAGACCTCTCGAAAAGTACTACGGCGGTTGTACGTCTTTAGTTTAAGGAGCTGTTCAATAGC
Organism: Pseudomonas sp. NPDC090208; assembly: GCF_044746785.1. Classification (NCBI taxonomy): domain Bacteria; kingdom Pseudomonadati; phylum Pseudomonadota; class Gammaproteobacteria; order Pseudomonadales; family Pseudomonadaceae; genus Pseudomonas; species Pseudomonas sp. NPDC090208. Next base: position 98,993 of record NZ_JBIVCU010000006.1, on the reverse strand, counting down.
GACATGGACACAGCTGATTTGCGACACGGCCGTAAAGAAATTGAAAGGATAGGTTCGTAACTATCGCCAATAATGTCAGCGTGCTATAAGTTTCGCCGACACCAAAAAGAAAGAGCCGCCCAGATAAAAAAACAGGTGGACGGCAGTACTCTTCTTAAAACCAAAGGAGCAAAGTCACGATGAGAGTGATGAAGTGGAGCGCAATCGCCCTGGCAGTTACTGCGGCCAGTACCCAATTGGCATCGGCTGCAGCATTTGTTAGCGATCAGGCCGAAGCGACTGGTTTTGTCGAAGGTAGCAAGCTGGACCTCAAGGCTCGCAACTACTACTACAACCGCGACAAAATGAACGGTGCAGTAGACGACAAGGACTGGACTCAAGGTTTCTGGGGCAACTTCAGCTCCGGTTACACTCAAGGTCTGATCGGTGTGGGTGTCGACGCATTCGGTTACGCAGGCTTCAAACTTGACGGTTCCGACAAGTACTCCGGTTCGGGCAACCTGGTTACCGACAGCCAGGGCCGCAACGAAGACAGCTTCGGCAAGGCCGGTGGCGCTGTTAAGTTCCGCATTTCGAAAACCGAACTGAAAATCGGTGACATGCAGCCGCAGAACCCGGTCTTCGCAGTCGGCGGCTCCCGCCTGTTGCCACAGACCGCTACCGGCGTGACCCTGCAAAGCAGCGAGATCAAAGGTCTCGACGTCGAAGCAGGTCGCTTCACTTCGGGCACCAGCCAGGACGAAACCAACCGCAACGGCGACATCTGGGCAACCTACGCCGGCGTGACTTCCAAGTCCTCCACCTACGGCGGCGGCAAGTACTCCGTCACCGACAACCTGGGTGTTGCGTTCTACTACAACAAACTGGAAGACGTGTGGAACCAGTACTACGGCAACGTGAACTACGCGCTGCCACTGACCGACGACCAGTCCCTGGCCTTCGACGTCAACTACTACAACACCCAGGATACCGGCAGCAAGAAAGCTGGCGACATCAACAACAACGCGTTCTCGCTGTCCGCCGCTTACTCGTTCCTGGCTGCGCACACTGTGACCCTGGCATTCCAGAAGGTTAACGGTAATACGCCGTTCGACTACATCGGTATCGGCGACAACAACCGCGGTGGCGACTCGATCTTCCTGGCCAACTCCATCCAGTACTCCGACTTCAACGGTCCTGGCGAGAAATCCTGGCAAGCCCGTTACGACCTGAACATGGCTCCGTACGGCGTTCCTGGCCTGAGCTTCATGGCCCGTTACGTCAGCGGTACTGACATCGACGGTACCCATACTCCGTCCAACAGCACCTACACCGGCCTGTACGGCTCTGATGGCAGCCATCACGAGACCAACGTCGAGGCCAAGTACGTCGTTCAGACCGGCCCGGCTAAAGACCTGTCGTTCCGCATCCGTCAAGCGTTCCACCGTGCCAACACGGACGAGGGCGAAGGCGATGTCAACGAGTTCCGTCTGATCGTCGATTACCCGATTTCGGTTCTGTAATCGCACTGTCTGACACTCGTTATAAAAAAGCCCGGCCCAGTGCCGGGCTTTTTCATGGCCGCAAAGCCGCAAATCCCGCGCCTCAGCCTGCCCCACCGCCCTGTACTCGACCGTATCACCACCGTACAATGCCGGGTCATTTCCCAGTTAAAGCAACCGACAACGGCCGACCATGCGTACCAGTCAATATTTGCTCGCCACACAAAAAGAAACGCCTTCCGATGCGGTCGTGATCAGCCATCAGCTGATGCTGCGCGCCGGCATGATTCGCAAACTGGCCTCGGGTCTCTACACCTGGCTGCCCATGGGCTTGCGCGTGCTGCGCAAGGTTGAAACCGTGGTGCGCGAAGAGATGGACGCAGCGGGCGCACTGGAAGTGTTGATGCCTGGTATCCAGCCGGCAGAACTGTGGCAAGAGTCTGGCCGCTGGGAGCAGTACGGCCCCGAGCTGCTGCGCCTGAAGGATCGCCATGACCGCGATTTCTGCGCAGGCCCGACCCACGAGGAAGTCATTACCGATCTGGCACGCAACGAGCTGAACAGCTACAAGCAGCTGCCGATCAACATGTACCAGATCCAGACCAAGTTCCGTGACGAGATTCGTCCGCGCTTCGGCCTGATGCGTGGTCGTGAATTCATCATGAAGGACGCCTACTCGTTCCATGCGACCCAGGACTCCCTGCAGGAAACCTACGACCGCATGCACCAGGCGTACTGCAACGTGTTCACCCGTCTGGGCCTGAACTTCCGCCCTGTGGTTGCGGACAACGGCTCGATCGGTGGCGCGGGCTCCCATGAGTTCCACGTACTGGCAGCGTCCGGTGAAGACGACATCGTCTTCAGCGATACTTCCGACTACGCCGCCAACATCGAAAAAGCCGAGGCACTGCCACGGGAAACCAGCCGCCCTGCCCCAACCGAGGAGCTGCGCCTGGTCGATACGCCGGACGCGAAAACCATCGCGGCGCTGGTAGAGCAGTTCAACCTGCCGATCGAGAAGACCGTCAAGACGCTGGTCGTACACGCGGCTGAAGAAGGCAAGCTGATCGCCCTGATCATCCGTGGCGACCACGAACTCAACGAGATCAAGGCCGCCAACCTAGAACAGGTCGCCAGCCCGCTGGTCATGGCCTCCGAATCCGAACTGCGCGCCGCCATCGGTGCCGGTGCAGGTTCTCTCGGCCCGCTGAACCTGCCACTGCCATGCATCATCGACCGCTCGGTCGAGCTGATGAGCGACTTCGGCATCGGTGCCAACATCGACGACAAGCACTACTTCGGCGTGAACTGGGAGCGCGACCTGCCGGTTCCGACCGTTGCCGACCTGCGCAACGTTGTCGAAGGCGATCCAAGCCCGGACGGTCAGGGCAAGGTCATCATCAAGCGCGGTATCGAAGTCGGTCACATCTTCCAGCTCGGTACCAAGTACAGCGATGCGATGAAGTGCCAGGTGCTGGGCGAGAACGGCAAGCCGGTCACCCTGACCATGGGCTGCTACGGCATCGGCGTATCCCGCGTGGTGGCCGCTGCCATCGAGCAGAACTACGACGACAACGGCATCATCTGGAGCGAGGCACTGGCGCCTTTCCAGATCGCACTGGTACCGCTGCGTTATGAAACCGAGGTTGTGCGCGAGGCCACCGACAAGCTGTACGCCGAACTGAAAGCCGCTGGTTTCGACGTGCTGCTGGATGACCGCGACAAGAAAACCAGCCCGGGCATCAAGTTCGCCGACATGGAACTGATCGGCATCCCGCACCGCATCGTGGTCAGCGACCGCGGTCTGGCCGACGGCACCATCGAGTACAAGAGCCGTACCGAGTCCGAAGCCCAGGCTCTGCCGATCGCCGACGTGCTGTCGTTCATCAAGAACCGCTGCAACCGCTGAGTCGATGGCGCGCCCACCCCGGTGGGTGCGCCTTCATTGACCTGTCTGTCCAAGAGATCTCATGTTCAAGCGAAGTTCCTCCAGTCTCGCAGGTGCCGTGTTGTGCGGCAGTCTGTTTGTCAGTGGTTGCGCCAATCATCTGTCTCAACGCAGCGAGCATGAAGAGCGTGTCGAGCGCAAATTGCTCGATCACAGTTTCCAGATCGATGTCGGCGAGCCGAAAACCCTGGAACTGCCACAGCGCCGCGTACGCATCCACGAACTGAAGACGTTCGACATTACCGAATTCGAAGTCACCCGCCACTACGACCGCTACACGCCGTATCAGCCCTGGCGGGAAATCTATGAAATTCCCCTGGGCGCCGTGGCGATCGTTGCCGGTGTCGGCGCCAATGTGGTCAACGTCCTGACCTTCGGCAGTCTGCCCGACAGCGTCACCAAGGACTGGCTCAGCTACGGCGTGGCCGGCATCAACCCGTTCATGAACGCCCCTTCCCATGGCCGTGCCCAGCAGAACCTGGCGAGCATCGACGAAGTCCAGCGTGACCATCGCGTCGAGCATTCCAGCCTGCCGTGGAGCGAAGGCCCGGTTGAAATCAAGACCGGCAAGGAAACCAGCGAACTCACTACCGATCGCAACGGCATACTGCGGGTCAACCTGCTGGACAGCCCGTTTGCCGAACAGGATCTGAGTCACGTCACTCAACTGGGCATCCGGGTGGAGGACGACCAGACGCATGTGCAAGCCAACGCCAGCCTGCCACTGAGCAAATCCTTGCGTGGAAAACTGATCGAAGCCCACGACCTGATTTATGACGACCTCGAAGACGACGAAGTCGGTCAGTGGGTACACCGGGTCAAGCGCCTGTCGGAGCTGGGTCTTGAAGAAGAAGCCAGTGACCTTGAACAATCGCTGATCGAAATGACCCGGAACGACCCGCAGTTGCAGCACGAATTCCTGCGAGCGCTAGCCAAGGACGCTGGCCGTCTGGTGGCTGTTCCGGCAGGTAGCGAGTAACGCCGGTTCAGTCGAACAGCTCCAACTGCTCGTGACCTCTACGCAGATCGTGCAGGCGCACCCCGATCCCCAGCAATCGCACCGGCCTGTCGCCGCGTGCGAAGGCTTGGGTCAGCAGATACTCGTAGCTGTCCAGGTCGCGCCCCGCACCAGCCTGTTCAAGGGTGGTTTGAGTGAAGTCGTGGAATTTGACCTTCACGAAGGGTTTGCCGGGGCGGTAAAGGCCATCCATACGGGCGATCCGCCCATTCAGGCTTTCCAGCAATGCCGGCAATTTTTCCAGGCAACTGGCCAGATCCGGCAGATCGGTGTCGTAGGTGTTTTCCACGCTCACTGACTGACGGCGGCTGTCGTTTTGCACAGGCCGCTCGTCGATCCCTCGCGCCAGATTCCACAGCCGCTCGCCGAAAGAGCCGAACTCACGCACCAGCGCCAGCTTGTTCCACTCACGCAGGTCGTTACAGCTGCTAATCCCCAGCCGCCCCAGCTTGTCCGCCGTGACTTTGCCGACGCCATGCAGCTTGGCCACCGGCAACTGCGCTACGAAGTCTTCGACCAGATCCGGCGTGATGACGAACAGCCCGTTGGGCTTTTTCCAGTCACTGGCGATCTTGGCCAGAAACTTGTTGGGCGCCACCCCCGCCGATACGGTGATGTGCAGCTGGTTGGAAACCCTGCGGCGAATGTCCTGAGCAATGCGGGTAGCACTGCCGGCGAAATGGCTGCTGTCGGAAACGTCCAGGTACGCCTCATCCAGCGACAACGGCTCGATCAGATCGGTGTAATCGCGAAAGATGGTGTGGATTTCCTTCGACGCTTCTTTATAGGCATCCATTCTCGGTTTGACGATGGTCAGATCCGGGCACAGCGAAAGCGCGTGTCGGGACGACATGGCCGAACGCACGCCATAGGCGCGTGCTTCATAGTTGCAGGTCGCAATCACCCCCCGCCGGTCCGCCGAGCCACCCACCGCCAGCGGCTTGCCCGCCAGACGCGGGTCATCGCGCATTTCAATGGCAGCATAGAAGCAGTCACAGTCGATATGGATGATTTTGCGTTGCGGCATGACAGGCTGTCGGAGGAAACGGATGACGCAGTATCACACATCAATCCCACATGACCCACTCGGCAAAAAAGGCACACAGCCGCAGGGGACCGGCCCTCTCCGGCCGATCCGCCTTGCTAAGCATTTGAAGAAAAAGCAGTTTTCTTCAGCAAAAGGTTGACACCCTGTCGATCCTCTGTAGAATGCCGCCTCACAGACGCGGGATGGAGCAGCCTGGTAGCTCGTCGGGCTCATAACCCGAAGGTCGTCGGTTCAAATCCGGCTCCCGCAACCAAACGTCTGAAAAAGGCCACTCGCAAGAGTGGCCTTTTTTTTGCGCGCACGAAAAACATGGCCGTTCACATGAATGAAATATCTTTCATCAATGATGGCGCCCTGCCCCGCAGCGCGTCGCGATAAAAGCCTTGTCCGACCGCCACTTAGACGTATCAACAGAAAGAATGCGGTTATTTTGTCGATCCTGGCGTTTAAAGATTGACACCCTGTCGTTCCTCTGTAGAATGCCGCCTCACAGACGCGGGATGGAGCAGCCTGGTAGCTCGTCGGGCTCATAACCCGAAGGTCGTCGGTTCAAATCCGGCTCCCGCAACCAAACGTCTGAAAAAAGGCTACTCGAAAGAGTGGCCTTTTTTTTGCCCGCGGAAAAAGCATCCGAACGGCGTGGATATATGCTTGTCACATTTCGAGGCCTGGACAAACTTTTCACCGTCGGCCTGTAACTGTATGTTGCTGGCCGCGATAGTTTTTTCCCCGTCGGCCGATATGCTGAGTAACAGCTGAACCTGGACTGAATGGTCACCGGATCTTAGTCGTCGTATTCGCCCGTTAGACGTTCAAGCGCTAACATCCTGAATTATTTTTTGCGTAGGGATTGGTAACTTGGCTGTATACCCCCATCCTGTCGCGCACGATCCAAGGAGTGATTGATGCGCGCCAACCCATCCGACACCCACGAAGCCGTCCAAGAGAATCCTTCGGTTCCTCCTGCCCGGCCGCGCGTCCGTGAGCTGATCAGTAAATATCGCCAGCCGATCGGCGTTGGTATCACCATCCTGCTGTTCGCCCTTGCACTGATCGCCTGTCGGCACATGCTGATGGAGCTGGACATCTACGCCCTGCAGGATTCCCTGCTCAGCGTTCCTTTACCATCGCTGGGCGGCGCCCTGCTGGCGACCGCCATCGGCTTTACCATCCTGCTCGGCTACGAGTGGTCTGCCAGTCGCTATGCCAATGTCGACCTGCCAGCAAAAACGCTGGTGATGGGCGGTTTCTGCGCGTTCGCCATCGGCAATGCCGTGGGCCTGTCCATGCTTTCCGGCGGCTCGGTCCGCTATCGCCTGTATTCGCGCCTGGGTCTGGGCGCCGGCGAAGTCGCCCACATGACCCTGTTCGCCAGCCTGTCGCTGGGTTGTGCCCTGCCTCCGCTGGCAGCCCTCGCCACCTTGAGCGATCTGCCTGCCGCCTCGCTGGCCCTGCACTTGCCCGTGCCGCTGCTGGCAACCATTGCCGTTGCAGTACTGGCATTCAGCCTGATCCTCGGTGTGGCGGTGTACCGTCGTCGCCTGCCGGAACAGACGATCCCGCACAACCTGCTGGTCCGCGCCGGCCGCCGCACTCTGCGCCTGCCGGGTCTGCGCCTGACCCTGATGCAACTGGTGATCACTGCACTGGACGTAGCTGCCGCAGCGGCCGTGCTGTATCTGTTGCTGCCCTCGGCACCGCCGTTCGGCGCGTTTCTGCTGGTCTACCTGCTGGCCCTGGCCGCAGGCGTACTCAGCCATGTACCCGGTGGCGTCGGTGTTTTCGAAGCGATTCTGCTCACCGCCTTTGCCGATGAACTCGGCGCGGCGCCACTGGCGGCCGCTCTGCTGCTGTATCGCTTGATCTATGTTCTGCTGCCGCTGCTGGTGGCCTGTCTGGTGCTGCTGTTCAGCGAAGCCAAGCGCCTGCTGTTTGCCCGCCAGGCCATCCGCGTGGCGTCGGGCCTGGGGGCTCCGATCCTCGCTCTGCTGGTATTCCTCTCCGGCGTGGTGCTGCTGTTCTCCGGCGCGACACCGGAAATCGATACCCGCCTGGAAAGCCTGGGCTTCCTGATTCCGCACCGTTTGATCGACGCCTCGCACTTCGGCGCCAGCCTGATCGGTGTGCTCTGCCTGTTGCTGGCCCAAGGCCTGCGTCGGCGCCTGTCGGCGGCGTGGATGCTGACCACCATTCTGCTGTTCGCCGGCTCCGTGCTGTCGATCCTCAAGGGGTTCGACTGGGAAGAAGCCAGCCTGCTGCTGTTGACCGCCTGTCTGCTGGCCGTCTTCCGCCGATCCTTCTATCGTCCGAGCCGCCTGCTGGAACTGCCGTTTTCGCCGCTGTATCTGGTCGCCAGTATCTGTGTGCTGGGTGCATCGTTCTGGCTGCTGCTGTTCGCCTATCAAGACGTTCCGTACAGCCATCAGCTGTGGTGGCAATTCACCCTCGACGCCGACGCACCACGGGGTCTGCGTTCGGCCTTGGGCAGCGCGGTGTTGCTGGTGATCGTCTCGCTGACCTGGCTGCTGCGCACCGCGCGCCCGGTGATCGACCTGCCGGACGAAGAACAGCTGAACAAGGCCGCCGCGATCATCAAGGCATCCAACCAGCCTGACGGCGGTCTGGTGCTGACTGGCGACAAGGCCGTGCTGATGCACCCGGAGGGCAACGCCTTCCTGATGTACGCCCACCGTGGCCGCAGCCTGGTGGCGCTGTATGACCCGATCGGCCCGACCCAGCAACGCGCCGAACTGATCTGGCAATTTCGCGACCTCTGCGACGTGCACCACGCCCGTCCGGTGTTTTATCAGGTACGCGCCGAGAACCTGCCGTTCTACATGGACATCGGCCTGACCGCGATCAAGCTCGGCGAAGAGGCACGGGTCAACTTGCTCGACTTCGACATCGACGCCAAGGGCAAGGAAATGAAGGACCTGCGTTACACCTGGAACCGCGGTGGACGCGATGGCCTGTCGCTGGAGATCTATGAAGTCGGCCAGGCGCCGATGGACGAGTTGAAAGTGATTTCCGATGCCTGGCTGACCGGCAAGAACGTGCGCGAGAAAGGTTTCTCCCTCGGCCGTTTCAGCCTCGACTACCTCAAGCACTTCCGCATTGCCATCGTGCATTTCCAGGGCAAGCCGGTTGCGTTCTCCAACCTGCTGGAAACCTCGCGCAATGAAATCGCGAGCCTGGACCTGATGCGTTCGCACCCGGATGCGCCAAAGCTGACCATGGAGTTCATGATGGTCGGCCTGATCCTGCATTACAAAAAAGAAGGCTACGCCCGCTTCAGCCTGGGCATGGTGCCGTTGTCCGGCCTGCAGCCGCGGCGCGGCGCACCGCTGACTCAGCGTCTGGGCTCGATGGTCTTCACCCGTGGTGAGCAGCTCTACAACTTCCAGGGCCTGCGCCGCTTCAAAGACAAGTTCCAGCCGGACTGGGAGCCCCGTTACATGGCCGTGCCTGCCGGACTGGATCCGCTGGTGGCACTGGCCGATACCGCCGCCCTGATCGCAGGCGGCCTGACTGGATTGGTGAAACGCTGATGATTCAACGCTACTGGCGCTTTTTGCTCGCAGCCCTGGTAATTCTGATAGTCGCGCTGGGCTTCTGGCTGTGGAACCGCCCTGCCGCGCAACCGACCCTCGAACGCATCACCCTGGATGACGGCTCGGCACTGATCCGTGCCACCCCGTCGACCAAGGTCAAGACCCGCGTGGCCCTGGCCGTGACCACCGAAGACGCGCTGACCGAAAAACAGGTCCTGGCCCTGAGCTACGACGCTTCGGCGCAAGTCATCCAGGTCGTTTTGCCGAAAGACGACTGCACGCTGCAGACAAAGACGTTCAACGCTGCGCTGCAAAAGCTCGACGGCGCTCCGGACGTAGTCGCAGGCATCAGCGCCGGCGGCTCGGTCGCCTGGGACTGGCTGGCCAGCCAGAACAACGACAAGGCGCAGGCGGTTTCGGTGAACTTCGTCCTCAATCAGCCGGACTGCAAGGTTCCACCGCCGAAAGCCGCTGCCCATGGCAAATGGACCGTGGCCTGGAACGACGGTCCGGATGACGACACCGCTGTCTTCGTGCGTGATACCCCTAACGCCGAAACCAAAATCAGCGACTACGACATCAAGTACCCGCAGATTCTCAACACCGAAGTCCGTCATCTGCTGATCGCCGATGACGCCAACGGCGGCCTGAACATCCCGGTGGTGGAAGTGCCTTCGAGCCAGCCATCGGACACCGTCACCCTGTTCCTTTCCGGTGACGGCGGCTGGCGCGACCTGGACAAGGACGTGGCAGGCGACATGGCGAAATCGGGCGGCTACCCGGTGGTCGGCATCGACACCCTGCGCTACTACTGGGAACACAAATCGCCGGAGCAGACTGCCACCGACCTCAGTGAACTGATGGCGCACTACCGGCAGAAATGGGGTGCCAAGCACTTCGTGCTCGCAGGCTATTCGTTCGGCGCCGATGTGTTGCCTGCGATCTACAACCGCCTGCCGGAAGAAGACAAGGCCCGCGTCGATGGCATCATTCTGCTCGCCTTCGCTCGCAGCGGCAGCTTTGAAATCGCCGTGGAAGGCTGGCTCGGCGCTTCCGGCAAAGAAGCCGCTACCGGCCCGGAAATGGCCAAGCTGCCGGGCGACAAGGTGTTCTGCGTCTATGGCGTGGAAGAGAAGGACGAAAGCGGCTGTACCGAAGCCACCGCTCCAGGTCAGAAGCAACAACTGCCCGGTGGCCACCACTTCGACGAGGACTACCCGGCGCTGGCCAAGCGCCTGATCGCGGTCATCGACAAGTGGAAAGGCAAGGAAGCGCCAGAGTCGGCCAGCGCGGAGTAAGTCCCGCCCATAAAAAATCCCCGCTAGCCGATGGCTGCGGGGATTTTTTTATGCCTGCAAAAAGCCACATGATCCTGCGATCTTGCCCCGTTGCTGGCATCGATCATCTGTGGGAGCGAATTCATTCGCGAGACGACGGACCAGACGAAGAATGTGTATCGGACATTCCGGCCTCTCGCGAATGAATTCGCTCCCACAAGGGATGGTTTACATCTCCACCTGCGTGCCCAGTTCGATCACTCGGTTGAACGGCAGCTTGAAGAACCGCAGGTTGCCGTTGGCGTTCTTCAACATGAACGCGAACAGGCCTTCGCGCCAGCGCGCCATGCCCACCAGCTTGGACGACACCACGGTCTCGCGGCTGAGGAAGTAAGTGGTGCGCATCGGGCTGAAGTCCAGATCAGGCAGATGGCACAGCTTCAGCGCTGCCGGCACATCCGGCTCGTCGATGAAACCGAAGTGCAGGATGACCCGGAAGAAGCCCTCGCCATACGCCTCGACCTCAAACCGCTGGGCCGCCGGCACCCGTGGCGTGTCTTCGTAAACCACCGTCAACAGCACCACCTGCTCGTGCAACACCTGGTTGTGCAGCAGGTTGTGCAACAGCGCATGGGGTACGGCGTCCGGGCGCGCAGTGAGAAACACGGCGGTGCCCTGCACGCGGTGGGGCGGCTGCACGCGGATACTGCTGATGAAGATCGGCAGCGGCAGGCCACCTTCGTCGATACGCTCCACCAGCAGCTGCTTGCCGCGTTTCCAGGTGGTCATCAGGATGAACAGCGCGATACCCGCCAGGAACGGGAACGCACCGCCCTGCACCACCTTCGGTACGTTGGCGGCGAAGAACATACCGTCCACGAACAGGCAGCCCAGCAAGATCGGCACCGCCACGAACGGCGACCAGCGCCAGGCCAGCAGCATGACCGACGACACCAGAATCGTGGTGCACAGCATCGTGCCGGTCACCGCCACACCGTACGCCGAAGCCAGCGCGCCGGACGACTCGAACCCCAGCACCAACAGGATCACGCCGACCATCAGCGACCAGTTCACCGCACCGATGTAAATCTGCCCCTGGGCATCACTGGAGGTGTGCTGGATGTACATGCGCGGGATGTAACCGAGCTGGATGGCCTGCAAGGTCATGGAGAACGCGCCGGAAATCACCGCCTGCGAGGCGATAATGGTCGCCAGCGTCGACAGGCCGATCAGCGGCAACAGCGCCCAGCTCGGCGCCAGCAGATAGAACGGGTTACGCACCGATTCCGGGTCTTCGATAACCAGCGCACCCTGACCGAAATAGTTGAGCACCAGCGCCGGCAGCACCAGCCCGAACCAGGCGCGGGAGATCGGTTTGCGACCGAAGTGGCCCATGTCCGCATACAGGGCTTCGGCACCGGTCAGCGCCAGCACCACCGCGCCCAGCACAGCTACACCAATGCCCGGATGAGCGATGAAGAAGCGCACGGCCCACGCCGGATTGACCGCGTTGAGCACTTCCGGCTGACGGATGATGCCGTGAATGCCGAGAATGCCCAGCACTACAAACCAGGTCACCATCACCGGGCCGAACAGCACGCCGATCCGCGCCGTACCGTGGCGCTGGATCAGAAACAGCCCGACCAGCACGATCAGGGCAATCGGCACAACCCAGTGATCGAGCCCGTCGAAAGCCAGCTCCATCCCCTCGACCGCCGACAACACCGAAATGGCCGGGGTGATCATGCTGTCACCGTAGAACAGCGCCGCACCGAACAGGCCAAAGACGATCATCGATGCCTGCAGCTTCGGGTATTTCGCCGACGCACGTCGCGCCAGCGCAGTCAGGGCCATGATGCCGCCCTCGCCGTCGTTGTCGGCACGCAACACCAACACCATGTACTTGAACGACACGACCCACACCAGCGCCCAGAAGATCAGCGAAAGGATCCCCAGCACCGCATCGTGCCCCGCCTGCACGCCATAGCCGCCAGCGAAGACTTCCTTGATCGTATACAGCGGGCTGGTGCCGATATCGCCGTATGCCACCCCTACCGCCGCCACCAAAAGGCTCAACGGTTTCGCTGAATGCTGTCCGGTCTCTGCCTGACTCGTTGCGTGACCCATTTACCACTCCTGAAACATGACTCGTGCACTGCGAACCGCCGCTGTCGGATCGACCCCGAGCGCTGCAGTAAATTCCGCTGAAACCCACCGACAAGGGCCGTCGGTCTCAACGCGGCGAAGCATAGCGCAGCACTCGTCGTAATTCTCGGTATAACACTGGTCAATCGTTCGACTGATCGCTAGAATTGCGCACTTTTTGATCAGAGGCGCCCCAAGCGCCCAGTCGGTGCCCTTGGCCAGTCGCCCGGGCACACCTACGCCGAGGTTAGTCAATGTCCACCGTTACCACGCCTGCCGCCCCCAAGGTCGGTTTCGTTTCTCTGGGTTGCCCGAAGGCGCTCGTCGATTCGGAGCGCATCCTCACTCAGCTGCGCATGGAAGGCTATCAGGTCGTGCCGACCTACGAAGACGCCGACGTGGTGGTGGTCAACACCTGCGGCTTCATCGACAGCGCCAAGGCCGAATCTCTGGACACCATCGGTGAAGCCCTGGCAGAAAACGGCAAGGTCATCGTCACCGGTTGCATGGGTGTGGACGAGAGCGTCATTCGCAACGTGCACCCGAGCGTGCTGGCCGTGACCGGTCCACAGCAGTACGAGCAGGTGGTCAATGCCGTCCATGACGCCGCCCCACCGAAGCTCGATCACAACCCGCTGATCGACCTGGTGCCGCCACAAGGCATCAAGCTGACCCCGCGCCACTACGCCTACCTGAAGATTTCCGAAGGCTGCAACCACAGCTGCAGCTTCTGCATCATCCCGTCGATGCGCGGCAAGCTGGTCAGCCGTCCGGTCGGCGACGTGCTCGACGAAGCCCAGCGCCTGGTCAAGGCCGGCGTCAAGGAGCTGCTGGTGATCTCCCAGGACACCAGCGCCTACGGCGTCGATGTCAAATACCGCACCGGTTTCTGGAACGGCCAGCCAGTAAAGACCCGCATGACCGAACTGTGCCAGGCGCTCAGCTCGCTGGGCGTGTGGGTGCGCATGCACTACGTTTACCCGTACCCGCATGTGGACGAGATCATCCCGCTGATGGCCGAGGGCAAGATCCTGCCGTACCTGGACATCCCGTTCCAGCACGCCAGCCCGAAGATCCTCAAGCTGATGAAACGCCCGGCGTTCGAAGACAAGACCCTGGCGCGCATCAAGAAATGGCGCGAGCAATGCCCGGACCTGATCATCCGTTCGACCTTCATCGTCGGCTTCCCCGGCGAAACCGAGGAAGATTTCCAGTACCTGCTGGACTGGCTGACCGAAGCGCAGCTGGACCGCGTCGGCTGCTTCCAGTACTCGCCGGTCGAAGGCGCGCCAGCCAACCTGCTGGACGCACCGATCGTGCCGGATGACGTCAAGCAGGACCGCTGGGACCGCTTCATGGCCCATCAACAGGCCATCAGCGCTGCCCGTCTGCAGATGAAGATCGGCAAGGAAATCGAAGTGCTGATCGACGAAGTGGACGAACAAGGCTTCGTCGGCCGTTCCTTCTTCGACGCGCCGGAAATCGACGGCAACGTGTTCGTCGAAAGCGACCGCGACCTCAAGCCGGGCGACAAGGTGCTGTGCCGCGTGGTCGATGCCGATGAGTACGACCTGTGGGCCGAGCCGGTCTGAAATCGCTTCGCGAGCAAGCTCGCTCTCACAGGTCAGCGGTTGACGCTGTGGCGGCGAGCTGATGTTTCAACGAACCCCGCCCGTCAAACGGCGGGGTTTGTTTTTTCTGGCTATTGTCATCACATTAAGGACTGACCAGAAAGAACAAGGAGACGCGGCACCATGACCCACCACTCGGTCATTTATCTGCCCAAGCCACACGATTACGCCGAGCTGACCCGGGTATGGGAAGCCTCCGTGCGCGCTACTCACGATTTCCTCCCGGATGACTACATCGCCCTGCTGAGAAACCTGCTGGAGACGCAGTATCTGGACACGGTGAGTCTGTTCTGCACCCGCGATTCGCAGCTGCACATCACCGGTTTCGGCGGCACCAGCCCGGGCAAGCTGGAGATGCTGTTCATCCATCCTGACTACCGTGGCATGGGCCTGGGCAAGAAGTTGCTGGACTACGCCATCGAGCACTTCCAGGTGAACGAACTGGACGTCAACGAACAGAATCCGCAGGCGTTGGGGTTCTACGAGAAACAGGGCTTCGAGGTGGTGGGACGTTCAGAGGTGGACGGCCTGGGGCGGCCGTATCCGATGTTGCGGATGCATCGCAGGAAGGTGAGGTAACAATGTAGGAGCCGGCTTGCTGGCGAACGCGCCTTGCCTTACACATCAATGTCGACTGAACCGACGCATTCGCCAGCAAGCCGGCTCCTACAGGTCTAGCGGTGACGGTTATACAGCGGCGAGCACATTAGCGCTTCAAGCTCTCCAGCAACACCCGGTTGAACTGCTGCGGGTCCTGAATCTGCGGTGCATGCCCCAGCCCGGCGAACTCCACCAGCGTGGCCTGCGGAATGCGTTTGGCCGCAGCCTTGCCCAGCTCGGGATAGTTACCCAGCGACTTGCGCAGCTCTTCCGGCGCAGCGTCTTTGCCGATGGCGGTGTTGTCCTTCTGGCCGATGAACAGCACGGTCGGCATCTTCAGCTTCTCGAAGTCGTAGAACACCGGCTGGTTGAAGATCATCCCGTAGGTCTGCGCCGAGGCCCGCGCCACTTCTTCCTTGCCCTTGCCGTTGAACATCCCGGCCTGCATGTCGACCCAGTGATCGAACTCCGGCCGCCATTCATTGGCGTAGTAAGTCGACTGCTGATATTTGCGGATACTCTCGGCGCTGGTCTTCAGCTCGCGGGCGTACCAGTCGTCAAAGCTGCGGTCGGGCACGCCCTTGGCTTTCCAGTCCTCCAGACCAATCGGGTTGACCAGCAGCAACTGGTCGACTTGATCCGGGTACATCAGGGCAAAGCGGGTTGCCAGCATGCCGCCCATGGAATGCCCCATCACGGTGACATGGTCGATGCCCAGATGAGCCAACAGCGCCTTGGTGTTCTGCGCCAGTTGCTCGAAGCTGTATTGATAGTCGGCCGGCTTGCTGGAGCGACAGAAACCGATCTGGTCCGGCGCCACCACGCGGTATCCCGCCGCCGTCAGGGCCTTGATGCTGCCTTCCCAAGTGGCGCCGCAGAAGTTCTTGCCGTGCAGCATCACCACTGTGCGGCCATTGGGCGTACCGCTCGGCCTGACGTCCATGTAGCCCATCCTCACCTGGGCGCCCTGGGAGTCGAAACTGAAATCCTGCGCCGGGAACGGGTACTGGAACCCTTCCAGTTGCGGGCCATAGGACGGCGTTTGCGCTGCCATCAGCGGCAGACTGACGCTCATCAGCAGCGCGGGTAGCCATTTGCTCATGTAGAAGCTCCGGACAAAGTGAGAATCAGGGCAAACCCTCGCTGCCCCGGTAAAAAACCTCCGAATGGAGGCGTATTCGCCGGGCATTTTCAATGTTGCCGCGATTAACGGTGCTTGCACGGGTACAATAGGCGCCTTTTCCTGCTGCCACGGCTTTTCTCATGACTGACCCCATTCGCCTTTCCAAACGCCTGATCGAGCTGGTCGGCTGCTCCCGCCGGGAGGCCGAGCTGTTCATCGAGGGTGGCTGGGTCACCGTAGACGGTGTCGTCGTCGACGAGCCGCAGTTCAAGGTCGATCAGCAGACCGTCGCGCTGAGCCCGGACGCCAAAGCCGTGACTCCGGAAGCCGTGACCCTGCTGTTCAACGTACCCGCCGGCATGTCCCCGGAAAGCGCCCTGCCGCTGATCAGCCCGGCCAGCCTGTCGGCCGAACACAGCTTCGGCAAGCGTCCGCTCAAGGGCCATTTCCTGCGTCAGGAAGCGATCTCGACTCTGCAAGCCAACGCCGGTGGCCTGATGGTGTTCAGCCAGGACTGGAAGATCCTGCGCAAGCTCACCGATGACCGCAGCAAGATCGAACAGGAATACGTGGTCGAGGTGGCTGGCGAAATGGTCGCCCACGGCCTCAACCGCCTGAATCACGGCATGACTTACAAAGGCAAGGAACTGCCCAAGGTCAAGGCCAGCTGGCAGAACGAAACCCGTCTGCGCTTCGCCATGAAAAACCCGCAGCCCGGCGTCATCGCCCAATTGTGCGAAGCGGTGGGCCTGAAGGTCGTGTCGATGAAGCGCATTCGCGTCGGCGGCGTGTCCATCGGCAAGGTGCCCGAAGGCCAGTGGCGCTACATGACCGACAAGGAAAAGTTCTAAGCCTTTCTCTCAGCGCCGCGCCCGATTGCGCGCGCTCATACAGGATTACGCATCATGATGAACAACGACGTACTGCGCAGCATCCGTTACATGCTGGATATCAGCGACGGCAAGGTTGCAGACATCATCCGCCTGGGCGGTCTGGAAACCAGCAAGACTCAGGTCATGGCCTGGATGAAAAAGGACGAAGAAGAAGGCTTCGAGCCGTGCAGCGATGAAGTGCTGGCGTATTTTCTGGATGGTCTGGTGTTCTTCAAGCGCGGCAAGGACGAAAGCCGTCCGCAGTTGCCGATCGAGCTGCCAATCACCAACAACATCATCCTGAAGAAGCTGCGCGTGGCGTTCGAGCTGAAAGAGGAAGACCTGCACGACATCCTCAAGGCCGTTGACTTCCCGGTGTCCAAACCGGAGCTGAGCGCGCTGTTCCGCAAGGTCGGTCACAACAACTACCGTCCGTGTGGCGATCAGTTGCTGCGCAACTTCCTGCGCGGCCTGACCCTGCGCGTGCGCAGTTGAGCACGATCGGTCATTCGATGAGCCCTGCCCTGTGAACTCTGGCTACAACGTCTCCCCCGTCGGCTTCGTGCGCTCCTGCTTCAAGGAGAAATTCGCCATCCCGCGCCAGCCGCAACTGGCGCCGGCCGCACGCGGAGTACTGGAACTGCTGCCACCCTTCGACCAGGGCGACGCGGTACAGGGGCTGGAGCAGGTCAGCCATGTCTGGTTGCTGTTTCTGTTTCATCAGGCGCTGGAAGACAAGCCGCGCCTGAAGGTGCGCCCACCGCGCCTGGGCGGCAATCAGTCGATGGGCGTATTCGCCACCCGCGCCACTCACCGCCCCAACAGTATCGGGCAGTCGGTGGTGCGTCTGGAGAAGGTCGAGGCTGGTCGCTTGTGGCTGTCCGGCATCGACCTGCTGGACGGCACACCGGTGCTCGATATCAAGCCGTACGTGCCTTATGCCGATGCTGTTGCCGACGCCCATAACGACATGGCAGCTGCGGCGCCCGAGTTGATCCCCGTGGATTGGGATGACCCGGCACTGTTACAGGCCCGCGATCATGCTCTGCGTCTGGGCGAACCGCTGGTGGAGCTGATCGAGCAATGCCTGGCCCAAGACCCGCGTCCGGCCTATCAGGTGCCGACACCGGAACGTCGTTACGGCGCGCAGTTCTGGGATCTCGACGTACGCTGGCATTACCCGCAGGCCGGGCAGATTCGGGTGCTGGAAGTCGTTCCCAGCCACAAATCCGCGTAGTCATAGCCGGACAGACGGCTTTTGTGGGAGGGAGCCCTGCTCGCGAAGGCGTCATGCCAGACACCACACCATTGAGCCCTCTGTCGCAGTCCGGCTTGCTGGCGGCAGCGATCTCAAGGGTGTCACCGCCGGCAAGCCGGACTGCTACAAAGACAGTGTCCACCTCCAGGCAGGCACCTTTTCAACGCCCACAAAAAAACCGCCTGGTCCGTGACCTCCAGGCGGTTTTTTTCAGACCCTGAAGTTGCCAGAGCCTGTACTGACTCGATCGCGGACAAATTCGCTCCCACACCTTGTGCGAGCGATTCATCCACGATGGGTCGGATTCAGTGCCTGCCTTGCGGCAGGCCGATGTATCACTTCTCGACGAAAGCGCGTTCGATCAGGTAGTCACCCGGCTCACGCATGCGTGGCGAAACGGTCAGGCCGAAGCTGTTCAGCACTTCGCTGGTTTCGTCGAGCATGCTCGGGCTGCCGCACAGCATGGCGCGGTCGTCCTGCGGGTTGATCGGTGGCAGACCGATGTCGCTGAACAGCTTGCCGCTGCGCATCAGGTCAGTCAGACGACCTTCGTTCTCGAATGGCTCGCGAGTCACTGTCGGGTAGTAGATCAGCTTGTCGCGCAGCGCTTCACCGAAGAATTCGTTCTGCGGCAGGTGCTCGGTGATGAACTCGCGGTAGGCGACTTCGTTCACGTAGCGCACGCCGTGGCACAGGATGACCTTTTCGAAACGCTCGTAGGTTTCAGGGTCCTGGATCACGCTCATGAACGGCGCCAGACCGGTGCCGGTGCTCAGCAGGTACAAGTGTTTGCCGGGCTTGAGGTCATCGAGTACCAGCGTGCCGGTAGGCTTCTTGCTGATGATGATCTCGTCGCCTTCTTTCAGGTGCTGCAACTGCGAGGTCAGCGGGCCGTCCGGCACCTTGATGCTGAAGAACTCCAGATGCTCTTCCCAGTTCGGGCTGGCGATGGAGTAGGCACGCATGAGCGGGCGCCCGTTCGGCTGCTGCAGACCGATCATGACGAACTGACCGTTCTCGAAGCGCAGACCTGGATCACGGGTGCACTTGAAACTGAAGAGGGTGTCGTTCCAGTGGTGGACGCTGAGGACACGCTCGTGATTCATGTTGCTCATGGTACGTGGGAACTCCTGAAAATTTGCATGCACCGGTCAAGGCGCCATTGCGCGATATTCTAGTGGCAGACACAATATCTGTTAACTGGATTATCAAGATATGGGTTATCGGTTATATAGATATGCGATTCACGCTTCGTCAACTCCAGGTATTCGTCGCCGTGGCCCAGCAGGAAAGCGTTTCCCGCGCGGCTGTGCAACTGTCGCTGTCGCAATCGGCGGCCAGTACCTCCATCACCGAACTCGAACGGCAGTCCAGTTGCCAGCTGTTCGATCGCGCCGGCAAACGCCTGAGCCTGAACGCCACCGGACGCCAGTTGTTGCCACAGGCCGTCGCCCTGCTCGACCAGGCCAAAGAGATTGAAGATCTGCTCAACGGCAAGTCCGGTTTCGGCTCGCTGGCCGTGGGCGCCACGCTGACCATCGGCAACTATCTGGCGACCCTGCTGATCGGCAGCTTCATGCAGCGCCACCCGGAAAGCCAAGTGAAGCTGCATGTGCAGAACACCGCCAATATCGTGCAGCAGGTGGCCCATTATGAAATCGACCTGGGCCTGATCGAGGGTGACTGCAGCCACCCCGACATCGAAGTACAAACCTGGGTCGAAGACGAGCTGGTGGTGTTCTGCGCGCCGCAGCATCCGCTGGCCAAACGCGGTCAAGCGACCTTGAAGGAACTGACGCAGGAAGCGTGGATTCTGCGAGAACAGGGTTCGGGCACACGCCTGACGTTCGATCAGGCCATGCGTCATCATCTCAACAGCCTGAATGTGCGGCTGGAGTTGGAACACACCGAAGCGATCAAGCGCGCGGTCGAATCAGGTCTGGGGATCGGCTGCATTTCCCGCCTGGCGCTGCGCGACGCTTTCCGACGCGGCAGTCTGGTGGCGGTGGAAACCCCGGAGCTGGATCTGGTGAGGCAGTTCTATTTCATCTGGCACAAACAGAAGTACCAGACCTCGGCGATCCGCGAGTTTCTCGATCTGTGCCGGTCGTTCACCGCTGGCGTGAGCCGCAGTGACGAGATCGTTTTGCCGAGTATTGCCTGAATAGACAACCCGCATACCCTGTGGGAGGGAGCTCTGCTCGCGATGGCGTCATGCCAGTCGACATTGTGGTTTCGGATCTACCACTATCGCGAGCAGAGCTCCCTCCCACGGGCTTCGCCCAGAATCAAAAGAGGCATTGCAGGCAGGCTTTGTCTCACCCCAACAAAATCAACGCCCAGACCACGGCAATCATGGTCAACGCCACCAACTGGGCAGCGCTGCCCATGTCCTTGGCGTTTTTCGACAGCGGATGGCGATCCAGAGAAATCCGGTCAATCGCCGCTTCAATCGCCGAGTTGAGCAACTCGACGATCAACGCCAGCAGGCAGACTGCAATCAGAATCGCGTGCTCACCACGGCTGACGTGAAAGAAGAACGACAGCGGAATCAGGATGACATTGAGCAGCACCAACTGGCGGAACGCGGCTTCGCCTTTGAAGGCAGCGCGCAGACCGTCGAGGGAATAACCAGAAGCGTTGAGGATGCGTTTAAGGCCGGTTTGACCTTTGAAAGGCGACGTCATAAGGCGGACTACTGATAAATGAAGACGGTGGAGGCTAGTCCGACGGCAGTCAAAAAAGTGTGAAGAGCAGCCGTCGAAGGCCCGAAACAGACGCAGGGCGCCCGGACTCAGTTGGGCGCAATCGATTCCAGTTGTTGCAGCAGCAATGCAGCCTGAGTACGCGTGCGCACACCCAATTTGCGGAAGATCGCGGTGACGTGGGCCTTGATGGTCGCTTCCGACACATTCAGCTCATAGGCGATCTGCTTGTTCAACAGACCTTCGCAGACCATGGTCAGCACGCGGAACTGTTGTGGTGTCAGGCTGGCAAGGCCTTCGCTGGCCGCCTTGGCTTCCGCCGAAACGCTGACGCTTTCATTGACCTGCGGCGGCCACCAGACATCGCCGTCGAGCACCGTACGCACCGCTTGCTGGATGGTTTCCAGCGAGCTGGATTTAGGGATGAAGCCGCTGGCCCCGAACTCGCGAGACTTGACCACGACTGCTGCCTCTTCCTGGGCTGACACCATCACCACCGGCACCTGCGGGTACTGCCCACGCAGCAGCACCAACCCGGAAAAACCGTAGGCACCCGGCATGTTCAGATCGAGCAGGACCAGATCCCAATCGGCCTTTTCAGTCAGACGCGCTTCCAGACCGGCGATGCTGTCGGCTTCGACCAGACGAGCGTCAGGCCCCAGGCCAAGGGTCAGCGCCTGACGCAGAGCGCTGCGAAACAGGGGATGGTCGTCGGCGATCAGGATGTCGTAGGTCATTTCATGATCCTGTTTATAAGCGGATGCCGACGGATTCGGCTCCCGCAATGGCATCGCTAAATGCCAGTCGATGCGCAGCGCGCCAACCGGGCGCAACCGCGTGGAAATCAGACAGAATGCGGTGTTCAGCCCTGTCTGCGGCGCCAAGAATGCCCAGCGAAGCCGGGGTGGTCAAGCGTGGCGCTTTACGGCACAGTCTGCGGCCCTGACCAGTAGAGTGCCATCATGCAAAAACACGCCCTGCGAGCGGACCTCCTCATGCTGCTGACCGCAATGATCTGGGGCTCCGGATTCGTCGCACAGACCGCCGGCATGGATCATATCGGCCCGTATCTGTTTTCCGGCCTGCGCTTCGCCCTGGGCTCTCTATGTCTGCTGCCGCTGATCCTTCGCCGCCCCGCCAAAGGCCCCGCACCTGAGCCCCTGCTCACTCGCGGCCTGCTGCAAGGCGGTGTCGCCATGGGCATCGCCCTGGCGCTGGGCATCAATCTGCAACAGGTCGGCCTGCTGTTCACCAGCGTGACCAACTCCGGCTTCATCACCGGGCTGTATGTGATTGTAGTTCCGCTTCTGGGCCTTTTGCTGGGCCACAAGACGGGCATGGGCACCTGGCTCGGCTGTGTGCTGGCGGTGCTCGGCATGTTTCTGCTCAGTGTCGGCGATGACTTTCATGTCGCGTCCGGCGACTGGCTGCAATTGATCGGCGCGTTCGTCTGGGGCGGGCACGTGATTCTGGTCGGCCTGTTCGCCAGCCGTCATGATCCGGTGCGCTTGGCGTTTCTGCAGTTCGTCACCTGTTCGCTGGTGAGCCTGATTCTGGCACTGATCTTCGAGCCGATCTCGCTGGCTGCCATCGTTGCCGCTGGCCTTGCCCTGCTGTATGGCGGCGTGGTCGCGGTCGGCATCGGCTACACCCTGCAAGTCGTCGCGCAAAAAGACGCCATCGCCTCCCATGCGGCAATCATTCTGTCGCTCGAAGCGGTGTTCGCGGCGATTGCCGGGGCGTGGTTGCTGGGCGAAGCGCTGCAACCGCGGGGTTATGCGGGCTGTGCGCTGATGCTGGCGGGTATGCTGCTGGCGCAATTGTGGCCGAAAAAGGCGGAGCGTGTTGTTTCTTGACCCTCCCCGAAATCGCTTCCACTTACCAGACATACGGATGATCTGATGTGGGAGGGAGCTCTGCTCGCGATAGCGGTCGATCAGCGATTACTCTGCTGACTGACACTCCGCCTTCGCGAGCAGGGCTCCCTCCCACAGGGTTCGCGCAGACCTGAAAACACTCCTGGCTGTCTGGCAGGCTGCTACAGATACGGCTTCAGATAGCTATGGGGCGCGTCATCCGGATCAATCGGCAATTGGAACTTCGCGCCCAGATAATGTGCGCTGAACACATCCAGGTAAGCATCCAGCACACCGCTGGCCTGCTGATCGTCGGCCAGCTCCAGACACAGCGCCGCCACCTCTGCCGTACAGAAATGATCGTCGCGCTTCGACCGGCGCAGGCGATAACGTGACATCTGCTCCGGCTCCAGACTCAGCACCGGCAGGTGATCCAGATACGGACTCTTGCGAAACATCTTGCGCGCTTCCGGCCAGGTCGCGTCGAGCAGAATGAACAGCGGGCGCTTGCCGTCAGCCACTCGCACCTCGGTCACCACCCGCTCAGGCTCGACGAACTCGCCCGGGAAGACAATGTAAGGCTGCCATTGCGGATCATTGAGCAGCGCTGGCAGACGCTCATCGACCTCTATGCGCGACCAGCCGAACGCTTCGGTGTCCTTGATCACATCGGCAATCAGCCAGCCGGTGTTGGTCGGTTTCAGCGGCTCGGTGTCATACATCAACAGACACACCGCCGAGCGCGCCTGAACCGATGGCTTCCAGGCGCACAGGCAGTAGCTCTCGATCACTCGACACTGCGGGCAACGCGGGGCGCGTGAGCCACGGGCAATGAAAGGCTTGGTGCTGCGCGCCAGCCGTTCGGCGCGCAGGCGGAAAACAGCATGGCTCATGACAAGCACCGCCCGGGCAAAGGGATCGGGCGGCAAAAAGACAGCGACACGATGGACATCCGGCAGGAAAAAAGTCGGCGCAGTCTATCAGAAGCGGCCTGTTCACTGGTGTCCGCCGAGGCGACTCCCCTATACTGCCGGGCCTTGAACGCCTGAATATCACCAGTGAACGCTTGTGCCTGTCACCGGTCCAACGGCCAGCCTCAGCACCACCTTCCACTGCTCCCGGAGAATCCAATGCTGCGCTTCATCGCTCCCACCCTCACGCTTCTGCTCGTCGCTCCGCTGTGCGCCAACGCGGCGTCCAAGCAGGATTACGAACTGAGCCAGATGCTGGAAAAAGTCGCGAAGGAAAGCAGTGTCGGCACACCGCGCGCGATCAACGAGGACATCCTCGATCAGGGTTACACCGTCGAAGGCAACATGCTGATCAACCACCTGAGCGTACAGGCCGGCCACGCAGCTCAAATGCGCGAGAACCCGGACCTCGTTCGCGGCCAGTTGGGCGCCAGCGTCTGCCACAACGCCGGCTATCGCCAGTTGATGGCCAAGGGCGCGATCCTTCGCTACCAATTCTCCGAGTACAAGACCAACCGTCCGATCACCACTCAGGAGATCAAGGCAGCTGATTGCGCGGCCAAGCCGCCAGCGAAGAAAAAGTAAGGCTCAATGACTCGCCGCGCGCCGCTGCTGATCATCGGCGCGCAACTCGGCCACCAACGCCTGCAAGTAGTATGAACGCCTGCCGTCATTCCTCAGTCGGCTCAGGCATTCCTGTTCAAGGGTCAGTTGATGGCTGTCCGCAGCTTCATTCAGCAAGCGGAACAGGTCGTGATCGACCTCTAGCCGGATGATCTCCATTGTCTCCCTCCATGGGTCGTCCACGCCCTTTGCGCGGCGCGGGCAAACTTGATGACTGCCGATCGGGGCATCCCTCCACGGGAGCTTGCCGACGCTATCCAGATTGCGATGGCAGCTATTGGCCATCTGTTCAGTAAATCACAAGCGATCGAGCTGCACGCGCTGCCCGACGAGCGGGAAAACAGAGCCCGATTGCACCAAACAATCGTTGCCAGCCCCTCCGTTCGGGCACATCATCAATCCTGTCGCAGCAGACAGGATTGAGATTTTGCAAAAGGAGAAAGCCTGAATGCCTTACGTCCCCAACGATGTGTTGTCTCGTCATTTTCAGAGCAACGGGATCGACCATACCGGCAAAGTCGAAGAACAACTCGCCCTGATCGCTCCCCACAGCCCCAATCTTCCGTTGTACCGCGACATGATCCTGACCGTCCTGCGCATGGCCCAGGACGACCGCAATCGCTGGAATGCCAAGATTGTCCTGCAGACGCTGCGGGAAATGGAAAACGCCTTTCGCGTGCTCGAACGATTCAAGGGGCGCCGCAAGGTCACGGTGTTCGGCTCGGCGCGCACGCCGGTCGAACACCCGATGTTTGCCCTGGCCCGGGAACTGGGCGCCAGCCTCGCGGCCTCCGATCTGATGGTCATCACCGGCGGCGGTGGCGGCATCATGGCCGCCGCCCATGAGGGTGCGGGGCTGGACCACAGCATCGGCTTCAATATCACCCTGCCGTTTGAACAACACGCAAACGCCACCATCGACGGCACCGACAACCTGCTGTCATTCCACTTCTTCTTCACCCGCAAGCTGTTCTTCGTCAAGGAAGCCGACGCGCTGGTGCTCTGCCCTGGCGGCTTCGGCACGCTGGATGAAGCCCTGGAAGTGCTGACCCTGATCCAGACCGGCAAGAGTCCGCTGGTGCCGGTGGTCCTGCTTGACGCGCCGGGCGGTACGTTCTGGGAAGGCGCACTGACGTTCATCCGCAATGAACTGGAAGGCAACCGCTACATCCTTCCTTCCGACATGAACTTGCTGAAGCTGGTGTACAGCGCGGACGAGGCCGTTGCCGAAATAAACCAGTTCTACGGCAACTACCACTCCAGCCGCTGGCTGAAGAACACCTTCGTCATTCGCATGCAGCATCCATTGACCGACAAGGCACTGGCAGAGATGCAGCAAAGCTTTGCCGATCTGCGTCTGAGCGACGATTTCCGTCAATACGGGAGTCAGGAAGAGCACGACGACGAAGCGCAATTCAGCCACCTGACGCGACTGGCATTCAGATTCAATGGCCGCAATCAGGGACGTCTGCGCGCGTTGGTGAATTTCATCAATCAGAGCGAGAACTGGGCCAGACCAGCTTCACCGCAGCACGTGCGCGGTAGAGAGCCGTTGCAGACCACTTGAGGGAGATTTGTAACAGTCCGGCTTACCGGCGATAGCCACTCAAAAAGCCATCGCAGGCAAGCCAGGCTGCTACGGGCAGGCAAAACAGCTAGTAATCGTCGCTGCTTTTACCGCTCAACAAACGGCTGATGAGCTCCGGGGGAAATCCGCGATAACTCAGAAAGCGCATCTGCTGCCCCCTTTCACGGGCATCCTTGGGCAACTGTCCGGCAAACTTGCGCTGCCAGGACTCTTCCAGCTTTTCTCGCCAGTCGATCCCGCATTCACGCAACGCCTGTTCGATATCGGAGCGTTGCAAACCGCGTTGGCCCAACTCTTCACGGATACGCAAAGGGCCATAGCCGGAACGGGCGCGATAGGAAACGAAACTTTCGAGGTAACGGGATTCGGAAAGCAGTCCCTCTTCCGTCAAACGGTCGAGGGCTGATTCGATCAGCTCGGGGGGAGCGCCGCGCTGACGCAACTTGCGCGTCAGCTCGACTCGACCATGCTCGCGGCGTGCGAGCAGGTCCATTGCAGTACGCCGTACTGCGACCGGCGTATCCAGCTCAACTGACATGACGGCAATCAGAGGTCGGCGTCAGCTTCGATTTCAGCCATGTCGTCTTCTTCGGCAACACGGGAAGCCTGGGCTTTGACGTCAGGTGCTGCAGTCAGCAGTTTGTCGCGGATCTGTTTCTCCAGGGTCGCGCCGATTTCCGGGTTGTCCTGCAGGAACTTGGCCGAGTTGGCTTTACCCTGACCGATCTTGTTGCCCTGGTAGCTGTACCATGCGCCGGATTTTTCCAGCAGACCGTGCAGCACGCCCAGGTCGATGATTTCGCCGTTGCGGTAGATACCCTTGCCGTAAAGAATCTGGAACTCGGCCTGACGGAACGGCGGAGCCACCTTGTTCTTGACGATCTTGACGCGGGTTTCGCTGCCGACCACTTCGTCGCCTTCCTTCACCGCGCCGGTACGGCGGATGTCCAGACGAACCGATGCGTAGAACTTCAGCGCGTTACCACCGGTGGTGGTTTCCGGGCTGCCGAACATCACACCGATCTTCATACGGATCTGGTTGATGAAGATGACCAGGCAGTTGGCGTTCTTGATGTTACCGGTGATTTTGCGCAGCGCCTGAGACATCAGACGGGCTTGCAGGCCGACGTGCATGTCGCCCATTTCGCCTTCGATCTCGGCCTTTGGAACCAGCGCGGCCACGGAGTCGACCACGATCACGTCGATGGCGTTGGAACGCACCAGCATGTCGGTGATTTCCAGCGCCTGCTCGCCGGTGTCCGGCTGCGAAACCAGCAGGTCGTCGACGTTGACGCCCAGCTTGCCGGCGTATTCAGGATCGAGCGCGTGTTCGGCGTCGACGAATGCACAGGTCGCGCCCATTTTCTGGGCTTCGGCGATCACCGACAGGGTCATGGTGGTCTTGCCGGACGATTCAGGGCCGTAGATTTCCACGATACGGCCTTTTGGCAGGCCGCCGATGCCCAGCGCGATGTCGAGGCCCAGCGAGCCAGTGGAGATGGCAGGAATAGCCTGGCGGTCATGGTCACCCATGCGCATCACGGCACCTTTGCCGAACTGGCGCTCGATCTGACCCAAGGCCGCAGCCAAGGCTTTCTTCTTGTTCTCGTCCATTGAAGTCCTCTCGTAATCGGTTAGGCCTCACGGCCGATATAACTGTATAAGTGAACAGTATTATTCCACAGGGTTGAGCCCACGCCTACCCCCGATTTGGTATTTCTCCGCGGGTCAGGCCGATCAGGCCCTCTAGCGCGGCCTTCACCGTTTGTCGGCGTACGGCATCGCGATCGCCGGCAAACTGAAAACGCAGGGAAATCAATTGCTCGGCAGCGCCCCAGCAAATCCAGACTGTCCCTACCGGCTTCTCGACCGAACCACCGTCCGGACCGGCCACACCGCTGACCGCCACCGAAAACTGCGCACCACTGTTGGCCTGCGCTCCCTGGGCCATGGCTTCGACCACTTCGCGGCTGACCGCACCGACCTGGCCGAACAACTCATGGGGCACGCCCAACTGCCGGGTTTTCTGTTGATTGGAATAGGTGACATACCCCGCCTCGAACCAGGCCGAGCTGCCGGGAATACGCGTAATCGCTTCGGCAATGCCGCCGCCGGTGCAGGATTCGGCGGTGCTGACCTGCGCGCTCACGTCCCGCAGGCGCTGGCCGAGCAAGGCCGAAAGTTCGGTGATTTCATCCACGGCGCTTCTCCGTATCGTTGAAGACATTCGCGCACACGCTACACGACCGAAGCGCGTGCGCAAGACAGGGCCGGGCGTAACAGGCTGAGCAATGCATCTGGCAATCCTTTTCGAAGTTGCCGTCCTCTGGGCGGGCGGCGACTTCGACAGCCTAGACAGCCTGCAGCGCCTCGTGTCGATCCGGAAACGCGCAGTGACGAATACGCCGGGCCTGCGATCACTGACCGTGCGTGGTAACCTTGCCCATCGCAAAAATAGCCGGATCCGACGCCATCCCCCTTCGCGGGTGCCTCAGGCGTTGCCCCACATTTGCCCCAATCTCCCACGAATTTGCCCGAATTGCCGATGAATAAAGCCATTTCCGACCTTTCCGCTCATACCCCCATGATGCAGCAGTACTGGAAGCTGAAGAATCAGCACCTGGACCAGCTGATGTTCTATCGCATGGGCGACTTCTACGAGATTTTCTACGAGGACGCGAAAAAGGCCGCCAAGCTGCTGGACATCACCCTGACCGCCCGCGGCCAGTCTGCCGGTCAGAGCATTCCGATGTGCGGCATCCCGTACCACGCGGCCGAAGGCTACCTGGCCAAGCTGGTGAAGCTGGGCGAGTCGGTGGTGATCTGTGAGCAGATCGGCGACCCGGCTACCAGTAAGGGGCCGGTCGAGCGTCAGGTCGTGCGCATCATCACCCCGGGCACCGTCAGCGACGAAGCCTTGCTCGACGAACGCCGCGACAACCTGATCGCGGCCGTTCTGGGTGACGAGCGCCTGTTCGGCCTGGCCGTGCTGGACATCACCAGTGGCAATTTCACCGTGCAGGAAATCAAGGGCTGGGAAAACCTGCTGGCCGAACTGGATCGCCTCAACCCTGCCGAATTGCTGATTCCGGATGACTGGCCACAAGGCCTGCCAGCCGAGAAGCGTCGCGGCTCACGTCGCCGTGCGCCATGGGATTTCGAGCGGGACTCGGCGCACAAGAGCCTGTGCCAGCAGTTCTCGACCCAGGACCTCAAAGGTTTCGGCTGCGAAATGCTGACCCTGGCCATCGGCGCTGCCGGCTGCCTGCTGGGCTACGCCAAGGAAACCCAGCGCACCGCCCTGCCGCATCTGCGCAGCCTGCGTCATGAGCGCATGGACGACACCGTGATCCTCGACGGTGCAAGCCGGCGCAACCTGGAATTGGACACCAACCTGTCCGGCGGTCGCGACAACACCCTGCAGTCGGTCATGGACCGCTGCCAGACAGCCATGGCCACTCGCCTGCTGACCCGCTGGCTGAACCGCCCGCTGCGCGATCTGAAGGTACTGGAGGCACGGCAAGAGTCGATCAGTTGTTTCCTCGACCGTTACCGCTTCGAACAGCTGCAGCCACAGCTCAAAGAAATCGGCGACATCGAACGTATTCTCGCCCGTATCGGCCTGCGCAATGCGCGGCCACGGGATCTGGCCCGCCTGCGCGATGCGCTCGGCGCTCTCCCGGAACTGCAACGGGCCCTGGCCGAGCTGGAAGCTCCGCACATTCAGGCACTGGCCAAAACCACCAGCACCTACCCTGAACTGGCCGATCTGCTGCAACGCGCGATCATCGACAACCCGCCAGCGGTGATCCGTGACGGCGGCGTATTGAAAACCGGCTATGACGCCGAACTGGACGAGTTGCTGTCGCTGAGCGAAAACGCCGGCCAGTTCCTGATCGATCTCGAAGCCCGCGAGAAAGCCCGTACCGGCCTTGCCAACCTCAAGGTCGGCTACAACCGGGTCCACGGTTATTTCATCGAATTGCCGAGCAAGCAGGCTGAACAGGCTCCGGCTGACTACATCCGTCGACAGACGCTCAAGGGTGCGGAACGCTTCATCACCCCTGAACTGAAAGAGTTCGAAGACAAGGCACTGTCAGCCAAGAGCCGTGCCCTGGCCCGCGAAAAAATGCTCTACGAAGTGTTGCTGGAAGACCTGATCGGCCATCTGGCGCCACTGCAGGACACCGCCGCCGCACTGGCCGAGCTGGATGTGCTGAGCAACCTTGCCGAGCGTGCGCTGAACCTTGACCTGAGTCGTCCGCGCTTCACCAGCGAGCCGTGCATGCGTATCGAGCAAGGCCGCCATCCGGTGGTCGAGCAGGTGTTGTCCACGCCGTTCGTGGCCAACGATCTCGACCTCAACGACAACACGCGCATGCTGGTGATCACCGGTCCGAACATGGGCGGTAAATCCACTTACATGCGCCAGACCGCACTGATCGTGCTGCTGGCCCACATCGGCAGCTTCGTGCCGGCGGCCAGCTGTGAGCTGTCGCTGGTGGACCGTATCTTCACCCGGATCGGCTCCAGCGACGACCTGGCCGGTGGGCGTTCGACCTTCATGGTGGAAATGAGCGAAACCGCCAACATTCTGCACAACGCCACCGACAAGAGCCTGGTGCTGATGGACGAAGTCGGCCGCGGCACCAGTACTTTCGACGGTCTGTCCCTCGCCTGGGCTGCGGCAGAATGTCTCGCCCAGCTGCGCGCCTACACCCTGTTCGCCACGCACTACTTCGAACTGACGGTGCTGCCGGAAAGCGAGCCGCTGGTGGCTAACGTGCATCTGAACGCCACCGAACACAACGAACGAATCGTGTTCCTGCACCGAGTGCTGCCAGGCCCGGCCAGCCAGAGCTACGGTCTGGCCGTCGCCCAGCTGGCGGGGGTTCCAGGCAAGGTAATCAGCCGCGCCAAGGAACATCTGCAGCGTCTGGAAACCACCAGCCTGCCTCATGAGCAGCCGAAACCAAAACCAGGCAAGGCACCGGCGCCACAGCAAGCCGACATGTTTGCCTCGTTGCCGCACCCGGTCCTTGAAGAGCTGGCGAAGCTGAAAATCGATGACATGACGCCGCGCCAAGCTATCGAATGGTTATATGGACTGCAAAACCGGATCTAACGGTATTTGCAACAAGCTGTTAGAATCCCGCGCGGTTTGGGAACGGCAAGGCCTGGAGCCTGGCCGTAAGAGATCCGAGCCGCGTTCGGACACGGCGAACCAAAGCCTCGTTTTGCTACCCCGACTCGGGATGGGACGAGGCTGACCGTGTTCAGAATGCCCGGGAACGTTCCCAACCGAGCAACCCTGCCGTGAAGGGCTCTGCTGCCGCCGCCTGAGGAGAGAATTAGAAATGACCTTCGTCGTCACCGACAACTGCATCAAGTGCAAGTACACCGACTGCGTAGAAGTCTGTCCGGTGGACTGCTTTTACGAAGGCCCGAACTTCCTGGTGATTCACCCGGATGAGTGCATCGACTGTGCGCTGTGCGAGCCTGAATGCCCGGCCCAGGCAATTTTCTCGGAAGACGAGATCCCTGCCGGCATGGAAAACTTCATCGAGCTGAACGCCGAACTGGCAGACGTCTGGCCGAACATCACCGAGCGCAAAGACGCGCTGCCTGACGCTGAAGAGTGGGATGGCAAGACCGGCAAGATCGCCGACCTCGAGCGCTAAGCGTCAGTCGTTTCAAGCAAAGGCCCTGCGGGGCCTTTCGCGTTTCTGCACACCGCACTTTTCTGCGGGCAAAAAAAAGGGGCGGTTTGACCCGCCCACATTTTTTCCTTAATCCCTTTAATCCTTGTCATCATCCTGATGAATCACATCCTGTGATGTCCATGGGCGATCATCCTTGACTGCCTG
The DNA here is from genome assembly GCF_044746785.1 of Pseudomonas sp. NPDC090208. NCBI lineage: Bacteria > Pseudomonadati > Pseudomonadota > Gammaproteobacteria > Pseudomonadales > Pseudomonadaceae > Pseudomonas > Pseudomonas sp. NPDC090208. The sequence goes on along the minus strand of NZ_JBIVCU010000006.1, from coordinate 67,430 downwards.
TGCCAATCCGTCGGTACAGTTGAGATCTTAGTGATTTAACCGATCGGAACAAGCCCCATAGTCTTTGCAAAACATTGTTAGACGCGCAACTAATCATGAGAAAAAACCAGTAAATACAGGCACATAAGAAAAATCTTGTGCATCTGAAAGATCAATTCGCTGGCTAAATACGACGATAACTTACAGAGCTGGTAAGAAATCTCTTACAACTAAAGTTAGATTGACCGACGCAACAACTTATATCAGAGGCGTCATATCAACGCCGGTTTAACCGGAGATTCATGAGACGGACTTGGTATCGTAAAAACGGACACCGGGATCGGCTTCTGTAGGAGTGGGCTTGCCCGCGATTCGGCGTATCCGGAACAGCGAGTGCAACTGACATGACGTAATCGCGAGCAAGCTCACTCCTACAGTGATGAAGCGCATTCGGGAAATCATCCACAAAAAACCCCGCCGAAGCGGGGCTTTTCAATGGCGTCTCACGAAGCCGACTCTGTCACTGAAACAGTGACTCGCTGGACAGGCCATTCTTTTCGAGGATTTCCCGCAGCCGCTTGAGACCTTCCACCTGGATCTGGCGAACACGCTCACGGGTCAGGCCGATCTCCAGACCGACATCTTCCAGCGTACTGCTTTCGTGCCCACGCAGGCCGAAGCGGCGCACAACCACCTCACGCTGCTTGTCGGTCAGCTCCGACAGCCACTGGTCGATGCTCTGGGAAAGGTCATCGTCCTGCAGCAGCTCGCAGGGATCGGTCGGGCGATCATCAGTGAGGGTATCGAGCAGGGTCTTGTCCGAGTCTGGCCCGAGCGACACATCCACGGAGGATACGCGCTCATTCAGACCCAGCATGCGTTTGACTTCGCAGACCGGCTTTTCCAGCAGGTTGGCGATCTCTTCAGGGGAAGGTTCGTGGTCGAGCTTCTGCGTCAGTTCCCGCGCCGCACGCAGGTAGACGTTAAGCTCCTTGACCACATGAATCGGCAGCCGGATGGTCCGGGTCTGATTCATGATCGCGCGCTCGATGGTCTGACGGATCCACCAGGTCGCGTAAGTGGAGAACCGGAAACCGCGTTCCGGATCGAATTTTTCGACCGCGCGAATCAGGCCCAGGTTGCCCTCTTCGATCAGGTCCAGCAATGACAGGCCACGATTGACGTAACGTCTGGCGATTTTCACCACCAGGCGCAGATTGCTTTCAATCATGCGTTTGCGTCCGGCCGGATCGCCGCTCTGCGACAGACGCGCAAAGTGGACCTCTTCTTCCGGAGACAGCAAGGGAGAAAATCCGATTTCATTGAGATACAGCTGCGTGGCATCCAGTGCCCGCGTGTAGTCAATGTACTTGTGCTGCTTGAGTGCTGCGGAGTTTTTGGTCTTCGAACGAACAGAAGGTGTAGCTGGCTTCTCATCCGTTGCAGAATCCAGGACGATCCCGTGCTCCATGAGGAGAACTTCGTCGTCTATGTCAAACTCCGGCGCTTCTTTGTTGAGAGCCATTGTTATAGTCCTTTGGTGAGTTCGACCTCAAGCTCCAGTGGCGCCTTCATCCATGGCATCACTTGAGCCTGTCCCCTCTACGCAGGAACAGGCTGGCAACCGATCAACGACGTGGCAAGAATTCCAGCGGATCCACAGGCTTACCCTGACGGCGAATCTCGAAATGCAGTTTCACCCGATCAGTTCCCGTTGACCCCATCTCGGCAATTGTCTGCCCTGCCTTGACCTGTTGTCCCTCCCGAACCAACAGCCTACGGTTATGACCGTATGCACTGACGTAGGTATCGCTGTGTTTGATGATCACTAATTCGCCGTAGCCCCTTAATCCACTTCCGGCGTAGACAACCGATCCATCAGACGCGGCCAAAACAGGCTGTCCCAAATCACCAGCGATATCAATTCCTTTATTCAAACTACCGTTTGAAGAAAATTTGGCGATCAAAACGCCACTAGTTGGCCATGCCCAACCACTCGATGAACGGGCTCCAGCCACTACAGGTGTATTGACCGGTTCGGTGACCGGGGCCGTCGCAGGCGGTGGAACAACAACCGGTGTAACGCCTACAGGCCGCGTTATCACCGTGGTTTTCAAGGACCCGGAAGGCGAAGTCGAGCTGTTGGTCGTCGCTGGCGGGACTACAACCGGTGCCGCCGTTGCAACACTGGATGTTGAATTTGAACGGCCGTCGAAGCGAATCGCCTGTCCGACGTGAATGGTGTACGGCTCAGGAATATTGTTGCGGGCAGCCAGGGCTTTCCAGTCCCAGCCGTAACGAAAAGCAATGGAAAACAACGTGTCGCCGCGCTTCACGACGTACTGGCCGGTGGTCACTGGCTGGCGAACCGGCGCCGCCGGTTTGCCATTGTTGCGGTCGACGACGCGCACGCCGTTCGATGGCGCACTGGAACATCCGACCAGAAGGACACTCAAGGCGATGCCACTCAGCAGACGCTGAACACTTGTTGACGACGTAAGCTGCCGAATGACTGTGAGACTCACCCGCCACTCCCTTTACCGGTGACTGAATTAAAGCTGCCTGTGATGTCTGGATCATGACGGGCAGCCATGGAAAAACGGATTACAAAAAAAATCGCAGCGATTGCGCTGTTGGAGGGCCTGACGCCGTCCGCAAAATGCCGACCTGTAGACCGGCAGCGCTTCACGGAATTCATTGCTGATGCAAATTTGCCTCTATGCCAACGGGCCATTGAGCAGCGGCACGAAACGCACGGCACCCAAGACATGCCGAGAGAAGCCGTGCTCCTCACGGACAATCAACATCAGTTGTTGCACTTCACCCGAACCGACCGGAATCACCAGGCGCCCGCCGGGTGCCAGTTGATCCAGCAACGCCTGCGGTACATCTGTCGCCACCGCCGTGACAATGATGCCGTTGTAAGGCGCCAGTGCCGGCCAGCCTTCCCAGCCATCGCCCCAACGGAACACCATGTTGCGCAGATTGAGCTCGACCAGACGCTCTTTGGCGCGGTCCTGCAGGCTCTTGATGCGTTCCACGGAGAACACCCGCTCCACCAGTTGCGCCAGTACCGCTGTCTGATAGCCGGAGCCGGTGCCGATCTCCAGAACCTTGTCCAGCGGCCCCGCTGCCAGCAGCAGCTCGCTCATGCGCGCGACCATATAGGGCTGGGAAATGGTCTGGTTGTTGCCGATCGGCAGCGCAGTGTCTTCATAGGCGCGGTGGGCCAGCGCCTCGTCGACGAACAGGTGCCGCGGCGTCTTGCGAATGACCTCCAGCACCTGGTTGTTGGTGATGCCTTCTTCGTACAGACGCTGGATCAAGCGCTCGCGAGTACGCTGTGAGGTGAACCCCACGCCACGACGTAACAGATCATCTTGCTCACGCGACATCAGGCCATTCCCTCCAGCCATGCGTTCAGGCTGTTGAAACCATCCTGATAGGTTCGATCCAGCTGCAACGGAGTAATCGAGACGAAGCCTTGCATCACCGCGTGGAAATCGGTCCCCGGGCCGCCGTCTTCGGCGTCGCCGGCTGCCGCGATCCAGTAACCGGCCTTGCCACGCGGATCGACCACGCGCACCGGCGCGGCGGCACGGGTCCGATGGCCCAGACGGGTCAGCTGGATGCCACGCACATGAGCCAGCGGCAGGTTCGGAATATTCACGTTCAATACGGTACGTGGCGGCAGATCGAGTTGCTCATGGGCCTCGATCAGGAGCCGGGCGTAATGCGCGGCGGTCGCGAGGTTATCGACCTGACGTGACAAAAAGGAAAACGCGAACGATGGCCGTTGCAGAAAGCGCCCTTCCAGCGCCGCTGCCACCGTGCCGGAATACAGCACATCATCGCCCAGGTTGGCGCCCAGATTGATACCCGACACCACCATGTCCGGTTCAAACGGCAGCAAGCCATTGAGACCCAGGTGAACGCAATCGGTAGGCGTGCCATTCAGGCTGATGAAGCCGTTATCCAGCGTGTGCGGATACAAAGGCCGGTCGAGGGTCAGGGAACTGCTGGCACCGCTTTTGTCCTGGTCGGGCGCGATGACCGTGCATTCGGCATAGTCCGCCAGCGCGCCGTAAAGCGCGGCGATGCCGGGTGCCGTGACCCCATCGTCATTTGAAATCAGAATACGCATGAGCTGTCCGTCTGTCCTGTCGGCACCAGATCGACGAGTTCGCGCACCAAGGCAGTGGCGAAGCATCCGGCCGGCAGGACGAATTCCAGTTGCAGAATGTCAGGCTCGGGATAATGCCACGTCAACCGCCCGATGGGCAGTCGCAGGATGCGACGTTCGTGCGCCATTCCGGCTTTTATCAACCAGTTGCACAGCGCCGACTCACGCTGCGCGATGGCATTTTCCAGCGTAGCGGTCGCGCCGCCTGCTGGCGACTCGCCCTCGCCCCACTGCGGACCGGTCGGGTGCAGGTCGAGAATGGCCAGACGCGGGTCGCTGCATTCGGCCTCGCCGGCCGGGAAAAAGCTGCGGCTGTCAGTGAACGCCAACAGATCGCCCACTTGCGCCCGTTGCCAACTGCCGTCGGCCACCCGCGCTGCCAGCACCTGATTGAACAGGTAACTGCGGGCAGTGGAGAGCAGGCGCGAACGCACATTGCGCTGCTCGGGCAGGGCCTGACGCTCGGCATACTGCCGCGCTTCGCCGACGTTGCCGCCGTCATGGCCAAAACGCTGCGCGCCGAAATAGTTGGGAATGCCTTGCTGGCGGATGTTCTCCAGGCGCTGATCGAGAGCGGCCTTGTCGGCCTGCAGTTGGGTCAGGCGCAAGGTGAAACCGTTGGCGGCGTGGGCGCCGCGCTGCAACTTGCGCTTGTGGCGCTTGCTGTCGAGGATCTTCAGTGTCTCGTTTTCCGCCGCCGATATGTCCGGATCGGCCTTGCCCGGCAACTGAATGCTGAACCACTGACGGGTCAGGGCCTGGCGGTCTTTCAGCCCGGCGTAGCTGACCGTACGCAACGGCACGCCTGCTGCGCGGGCCAGCCGCCGTGCGGCTTCTTCGGTATTCAGACCGCGTTTTTCCACCCACAGCCACAGGTGCTCGCCGTCACCGGACAATGGAATGTCCAGCACTTCGTCGACTTGAAAGTCTTCAGCAGTGGCTTTGAGTACGGCACGCCCAAGGGCATCGCCATGAGCCCGCGGGCCCAGCAGTTCGAATTCGGTCATGCGGCGATCAACAACGCGACCGCGTGAACGGCGATGCCTTCTTCACGGCCGGTAAAGCCCAGCTTTTCAGTGGTGGTGGCCTTGACGTTGACCTGGTCGAGTTCGACTTGCAGGTCTTCGGCGATCAATGCGCGCATGGTGTCGATGTGCGGCGCCATTTTCGGCGCCTGGGCGACGATGGTGGCGTCGACGTTACCGACTTTCCAGCCTTTGGCTTGTACCTGCTTGAGCACATGACGCAGCAGCACGCGGCTGTCGGCTCCCTTGAATTGCGGGTCGGTATCAGGGAAATGCTTGCCGATGTCGCCGAGCGCGGCAGCACCCAGCAAGGCATCGCTCAACGCGTGCAGCAGCACGTCGCCATCGGAGTGCGCGAGCAAGCCGAATTTGTGTGCGATCCGCACCCCACCCAGGGTAATGAAGTCACCGTCGGTAAACCGGTGCACATCGTAGCCGTGGCCAATACGCATAGAAAAACGCCCTGAAAAAGTCAGGGCGTGATTCTACCTGCTTTGTCTGACATTAGGAGCAATTGTCATTCATCTGCAGCCCGCGTCGGCTGCGGTGATAATGGCAATCAGCCTTGCCCGTTCAGGGCGCGGGCATGGTGACGCAGGTGGTCTTCGATGAAGCTGGCGATGAAGTAATAGCTGTGGTCGTACCCCGGCTGCATGCGCAACTCCAACGGATGCCCCACCGCCTTCGTCGCCTGCACCAATGCTTCGGGCTTGAGCTGGTTGGCGAGGAAGTCATCACGGTCGCCCTGATCGACCAACAACGGCAGACGCTCGCTGGCCTCGGCGATCAGCACGCTGGCATCCCACTCGCGCCAGCGCGAACGGTCTTCACCCAGATAACGGGAAAAGGCCTTCTGCCCCCACGGACAATCCATCGGGTTGCTGATCGGCGAGAACGCCGACAACGACTGATAACGACCGGGATTGCGCAAGGCACACACCAGCGCGCCATGGCCGCCCATCGAATGGCCGCTGATGCTGCGCTTGTCCGAAGCCGGGAAGTGCGCTTCGATCAGCGCCGGCAGCTCGCTGACCACGTAGTCGTACATGCGGTAGTGGCGCGCCCACGGCTGCTGGGTGGCATTGAGGTAAAAACCGGCGCCCAGACCGAAGTCGTAGGCGTTGTCCGGGTCATCCGGCACATCGGCGCCACGAGGGCTGGTGTCCGGCGCGACGATGATCAGACCCAGTTCGGCTGCGATGCGCTGGGCACCGGCTTTCTGCATGAAGTTTTCATCGGTACAGGTCAGCCCCGACAACCAGTAAACCACCGGCAGCTTGCCGCCCTGCTCGGCCTGAGGCGGCAGATACACGGCAAACACCATGTCGCAACCCAGCACATCGGAGTGATGTTTATAGCGTTTATGCCAGCCGCCGAAGCTCTTCTGGCACGACAGATTCTCAAGACTCACGGGTCGTTCCTCCCGGCTTCAAGCGGCAGCCTCCAGCTGCGAGACGAGGAGTTGCGCTCGCTTGCCGCTCATGGCTTGCCGCTTGTGGCTGCTGTTAGAAGTGGATGACGGAGCGGATGCTCTTGCCTTCATGCATCAGGTCGAACGCTTCGTTGATCTTGTCCAGGCCCATGGTGTGGGTGATGAAGGTGTCCAGCGGGATTTCGCCCTTCTGCGACTTCTCGACGTAGCTTGGCAGCTCGGTACGGCCCTTGACGCCGCCGAATGCCGAACCGCGCCAGACACGACCGGTCACCAGCTGGAACGGACGGGTGGCGATTTCCTGACCGGCAGGCGCCACACCGATGATGATCGACTCGCCCCAACCCTTGTGGCAGCACTCCAGGGCAGCACGCATCAGTTGCACGTTACCGATGCACTCGAAGCTGTAATCCACGCCGCCGTCGGTGAGTTCGACGATCACTTCCTGAATCGGTTTGCTGTGCTCTTTCGGGTTGATGAAATCAGTTGCGCCCAGCTCACGGGCCACGTCGAACTTGGTCGGGTTGATATCGATGGCGATGATCCGCGAAGCCTTGGCCATTTTCGCGCCGATGATTGCCGCCAGACCGATGCCGCCCAGACCGAAGATGGCAACGGTGGCGCCCTCTTCTACTTTGGCGGTGTTGAGCACGGCGCCGATACCGGTGGTCACACCGCAACCGAGCAGGCAGACCTTTTCCAGCGGCGCGTCTTTAGGGATTTTTGCCAGGGAGATTTCCGGCACCACGGTGTACTCGGAGAACGTCGAGCAACCCATGTAGTGATAGATCGGTTGGCCGTTGTAGCTGAAACGGGTGGTGCCATCCGGCATCAGGCCCTTGCCTTGGGTGGCGCGGACTTTCTGGCAGAGGTTGGTCTTGCCGGATTTGCAGAATTTGCACTCGCGGCATTCGGCGGTGTACAGCGGGATCACATGGTCGCCCACTGCCAGCGAGGTAACGCCTTCACCGACCGCTTCGACAATACCGCCACCTTCGTGACCGAGGATGCACGGGAACACGCCTTCGGAGTCGGCGCCGGACAGGGTGTAGGCGTCGGTATGGCACACGCCGGAAGCCACGGTGCGGATCAGGACCTCACCGGCCTTCGGCGCCTCGACGTCCACTTCGACAATTTGCAGAGGCTCGTTGGGAGCGAAGGCAACGGCTGCACGTGACTTGATCATCAATCTTCTCCAGCGGGTGGGATAACGTTAAACAGAGCAGCGAGTGTAAAGCAGTGCCGTTTGATGAATAATCCAGGCAAAAGCAAAACATTAATGCTGTACAGGGATAATCAATGTACGCCAATCGCTGGGAAGGTCTGGACGAGTTCGTCGCCGTGGCCGAGTGTGGCCAGTTCACCGCCGCTGCAGAACGCATGGGCGTGTCGTCGTCGCACATCAGCCGGCAGATCGCCCGTCTGGAAGAACGCTTGCAGACCCGCCTGCTCTATCGCAGTACGCGCAAGGTGGCCTTGACCGAGGCCGGCCAGACGTTTCTGCATCACTGTCAGCGCCTGCAGGATGGTCGCGAAGAAGCGTTGCGCGCCGTGACCGATCTCACCAGCGAGCCCAAGGGCCTGCTGCGCATGACTTGCGCAGTGGCGTATGGCGAGCGCTTCATCGCACCCTTGGTGACACGCTTCATGGATGAGTACCCGCAATTGCGGGTCGATATCGAACTGACCAACAACACGCTGGATCTGGTACATGAAGGCATGGACCTGGCGATCCGCCTCGGGCGTCTGCAGGAATCACGGCTGGTCGCGACACGCCTGGCACCACGGCGGATGTACCTGTGCGCGTCACCGTCTTATCTGGAACGCTATGGCCGTCCGCACAGCCTGTCAGAGTTGAGTCGGCATAACTGCCTGATCGGCAGTTCAGACAGCTGGCTGCTGCAGCAGAACGGTCGCGAGTTCTCTCAACGGGTACACGGCAACTGGCGCTGCAACAGCGGTCAGGCGGTGCTGGATGCGGCGCTGCTGGGTGTGGGACTGTGTCAGTTGCCGGATTATTACGTGCTCGAACACCTGAAAAGCGGCGCGCTGATTTCGCTGCTCGACGCCCATCAGCCGCCTAATACAGCGGTGTGGGCGCTGTATCCGCAGCAACGGCATTTATCGCCGAAGGTGCGCAAGCTGGTGGATTATTTGAAGACAGGGTTGGCGTTGCGGCCGGAATATCGCTAGTCGCCCTGCACATCCCTGTAGGAGCGCGGCTTGTCCCGCGACCTGCCGGGAACCGGCAGTCAATCCGGCAAACGCGGTGTGCCAGGACTGCACAGTTGTCAGTGCTGCGCAGCCGCTCGCAGGACAAGCCAGCTCCTACAGGGGCGGCGTTGTTCTCAGTCAGCGGTTGAACTCGCCACGGCGCTGACGCAGCCACTCCAGGTCTTCCGGGCGGGTGACCTTGATGTTGTCGGCGCGGCCTTCGATCAGCCGGGGCGACTGACCGGCCCATTCGATGGCCGAGGCTTCGTCGGTGATCGCAACGTTCGACACCAGGCTGTCCGCCAGAGCGCGATGCAACGGGCCGAGGCGGAACATCTGTGGCGTGTATGCCTGCCAGATCAGGCTGCGGTCGACGGTTTCCGTCACCCGGCCGTTGGCGTCGGCCCGTTTCAGGGTGTCTTTGGCCGGCACCGCGAGCAGGCCGCCAACCGGATCGGTCGCCAGTTCGGCCAGCAGGTTGTCCAGATCCGAGCGTGTCAGATTCGGCCGCGCCGCATCGTGGACCAGCACCCAATCATTGTCGTCGGCGCCGTTGGCGTGCAGATGCAGCAATGCGTTGAGCACCGAGTCTGCACGCTCCTTGCCGCCATTGACGCGCTGAATCCGCGAATCCAGCGCGCAGGGCAAGGTGGGCCAGTAAGGGTCATCCACAGCCAGACTGATCACCAGGCCCTTGAGCCGGGGATGATCGAGAAAGCAGAGCAGGCTGTGTTCAAGAATCGTGAGGCCGCCCAGTTGCAGATATTGCTTGGGACGGTCTGCCGCCATGCGTGCGCCAACGCCCGCCGCGGGAATCACTGCCCAGAAGGCAGGAAGGGAATGTGCCATTACGCCGGTGTCACTGTGCCAACTGATAAAGGGTTTCGCCGTCCTTGACCATGCCCAGTTCGTGGCGGGCACGTTCTTCAACGGTTTCCAGGCCTTTCTTCAGCTCCAGCACTTCCGCGTCCAGGACCCGGTTGCGCTCCAGCAAGACCTCGTTTTCGGCATGTTGATCGGCGATCTGCTGGGTCAGACTGGCCACCTGCGCAAGACTGCCGTTACCCACCCACAAGCGGTACTGCAAACCCGCAAGCAGCAAAAGCAGAATGAGGAACAACCAGTTAGGACTGCGCATGACGAATATCTGTTACCCGGTAAAGAAAGACAGCAAAACCGACCATTTCAAATGACCAAGAGCCCGGCGATGACCGGGCTCATGGATCAGAACGCCAGGGGGAATCACCTTTCGGCGATTCCTCCTACGACGCGTGCTGCCTTTTTACCATCTTGCAATCAGCCGCGAAACTCGGCGCGACCATTGTATTTGGCCTTGCCAGCCAATTGCTCTTCGATACGCAGCAGTTGGTTGTACTTGGAAACGCGGTCGGAACGGCACAGCGAACCGGTTTTGATCTGGCCGGCAGCGGTACCGACTGCCAGGTCGGCGATGGTGGAGTCTTCGGTTTCACCGGAACGGTGCGAGATCACCGCGGTGTAACCGGCCGCCTTGGCCATCTGGATGGCTTCCAGGGTTTCGGTCAGCGAGCCGATCTGGTTGAACTTGATCAGGATCGAGTTGGCGATCTTCTTGTCGATGCCTTCTTTCAGGATCTTGGTGTTGGTCACGAACAGGTCGTCACCCACCAGTTGCACCTTGTCGCCGATCTTGTCGGTGAGGATTTTCCAGCCAGCCCAGTCAGACTCGTCCAGACCGTCTTCGATGGAGATGATCGGGTACTGCTTGGTCAGGTCGGCCAGGTAGTCGGCGAAACCGGCGGCGTCGAAGACTTTGCCTTCGCCGGACAGGTCGTATTTGCCGTCTTTGTAGAACTCGCTGGCGGCGCAGTCCAGGGCCAGGGTCACGTCGGTGCCCAGCTTGTAGCCGGCCTTCTCGACCGCTTCGGCGATGGCGGCCAGTGCGTCGGCGTTGGACGCCAGGTTCGGCGCGAAACCACCTTCGTCACCCACTGCGGTGCTCAGACCCTTGGCCTTCAGCACGGCTTTGAGATGGTGGAAAATCTCGGTGCCCATGCGCAGACCTTCGGAGAAGGACTTGGCGCCAACCGGCTGCACCATGAATTCCTGGATGTCGACGTTGTTATCGGCGTGCTCGCCACCGTTGATGATGTTCATCATCGGAACCGGCATCGAGTAGACGCACGGGGTGCCGTTGAGGTTGGCGATGTGCGCGTACAGCGGCAGGTCCTGATCCTGCGCGGCAGCCTTGGCCGCAGCCAGGGAGACGGCGAGGATGGCGTTGGCGCCCAGCTTGGCCTTGTTCTCGGTACCGTCCAGCTCGATCATCGCGCGGTCCAGCGCTTTCTGATCGGCCGGGTCCTTGCCCAGCAGCAGGTCACGGATCGGGCCGTTGATGTTGGAAACAGCCTTCAGAACGCCCTTGCCCATGTAACGGCTCTTGTCGCCATCACGCAGCTCCAGTGCTTCACGCGAGCCGGTGGATGCACCGGACGGCGCGCAGGCACTGCCGATGATGCCGTTGTCGAGGAGCACATCTGCTTCCACGGTGGGGTTGCCACGGGAGTCGAGAACTTCACGACCTTTGATGTCGACGATTTTTGCCATTGTTGTTAACACTCCAAGATTGACGAAAACGACGCAGCGGGAAAAACGGCTGACGTTCCGGGCGCAAGAAGGGCAGGCCCGACACGACAGGAGCTCCCGACCTTGCGGCCGGGAAGGAAACGAGCGGCACTTTACCGTAGAAGCAGCCGTCAGGCGGTTTCTATCGTCGGAAAGCCTTTGACCAGCTCGTCGAGAGCTTTCAGCTGGGTCAGGAACGGTTCCAGCTTGTTCAGGCGCAGCGCGCACGGACCGTCGCATTTGGCGTTGTCCGGGTCCGGATGCGCCTCCAGGAACAGACCGGCCAGGCCCTGACTGATGCCGGCCTTGGCCAGGTCGGTGACCTGGGCACGACGACCACCAGCGGAATCGGAGCGACCACCCGGCATCTGCAGGGCGTGAGTCACGTCGAAGAACACCGGGTATTCGAAGGCTTTCATGATGCCGAAGCCGAGCATGTCCACAACCAGGTTGTTGTAACCGAAGCTGGAACCGCGCTCGCAGAGGATCAACTGATCGTTACCTGCTTCTTCGCACTTGGTCAGGATGTGTTTCATTTCCTGAGGCGCGAGGAACTGGGCTTTCTTGATGTTGATCACTGCACCGGTCTTGGCCATCGCGACGACCAGATCGGTCTGGCGCGACAGGAAAGCCGGCAGCTGGATGATGTCGCAGACTTCGGCAACCGGCGCTGCCTGGAAAGGCTCGTGCACGTCGGTGATCACCGGCACACCGAAGGTGCTCTTGATCTCTTCGAAGATGCGCAGGCCGGCTTCCATACCCGGACCACGGTACGAGGTCACCGACGAGCGGTTGGCCTTGTCGAAGCTGGCCTTGAACACGTAAGGGATACCGAGCTTCTCGGTGACCCGTACGTATTCTTCACAGACCTGCATCGCCATGTCGCGCGATTCCAGGACGTTCATGCCGCCGAACAGCACCATTGGCTTGTCGTTGGCTATGTCGATGGAACCGACGCGGATGGTTTTCTGTGCCATGTAATGAATTCCCTATCAGGCGTTCTTCTGACGCTGAGCAAGTGCTGCCTTGACGAAACCGCTGAACAGCGGATGGCCGTCACGCGGCGTGGAAGTGAACTCAGGGTGGAACTGGCAAGCCACGAACCATGGATGGTCCTTGGACTCGACCACTTCGACCAGCGCGCCATCGCCGGAACGACCGGAGATTTTCAGGCCGGCGTCGACCAGCTGTGGCAGCAGGTTGTTGTTCACTTCGTAGCGGTGACGGTGACGCTCGACGATGGTGTCGCTGCCGTAGCAGTCGTGCACCAGAGAGCCCGGCTCCAGTTGGCATTCCTGCGCGCCCAGGCGCATGGTGCCGCCCAGATCGGAGGTTTCGGTACGGGTTTCGACGGCGCCGGTGGAATCGGCCCATTCAGTGATCAGGCCAACGACCGGGTGCGCGCTGTTGCGCTCGAACTCGGTGGAGTTGGCGTCTTTCCAGCCCACCACGTTACGGGCGAACTCGATGACCGCCACTTGCATGCCCAGGCAGATACCCAGGTATGGCACCTTGTTTTCGCGAGCGAACTGCACGGCAGTGATCTTGCCTTCCACGCCACGCAGACCGAAGCCGCCTGGAACCAGGATCGCGTCCACGCCTTCCAGCAGGCCGGTGCCCTGATTCTCGATGTCTTCGGAATCGATGTAGCGCAGGTTGACCTTGGTGCGGTTGGTGATGCCGGCGTGGCTCATCGCTTCGATCAGCGACTTGTACGCATCCAGCAGCTCCATGTACTTGCCGACCATGGCGATGGTGACTTCGTGCTCAGGATTGAGCTTGGCATCGACGACCTTTTCCCACTCGGACAGGTCGGCGCCGCCGCATTGCAGGCCGAAACGCTCGACGACGAAGTCATCCAGACCCTGGGCGTGCAGCACGGCCGGGATCTTGTAGATGGTGTCGACGTCTTCCAGCGAGATCACCGCACGCTCTTCAACGTTGGTGAACAGCGCGATCTTGCGACGCGAGGACACATCCACCGGATGGTCCGAGCGGCAGATCAGCACGTCAGGTTGCAGGCCGATGGAGCGCAGTTCCTTGACCGAGTGCTGGGTCGGCTTGGTCTTGGTTTCGCCCGCGGTGGCGATGTACGGAACCAGGGTCAGGTGCATCAGCATCGCGCGCTTGGAGCCGACTTCGACGCGCAACTGGCGGATGGCTTCCAGGAACGGTTGCGACTCGATGTCACCCACGGTGCCGCCGATCTCGACCAGTGCGACGTCGGCATCGCCGGCGCCCTTGATGATGCGGCGCTTGATTTCGTCGGTGATGTGCGGAATGACCTGGATGGTCGCGCCCAGATAATCACCACGGCGCTCTTTGCGCAGGACGTGTTCGTACACACGGCCGGTGGTGAAGTTGTTGTTCTGGGTCATGGTCGTACGAATGAAACGTTCGTAGTGGCCCAGGTCCAGGTCGGTTTCGGCGCCGTCGTGGGTGACGAACACTTCACCGTGCTGGAACGGGCTCATGGTGCCCGGGTCGACGTTGATGTACGGATCCAGCTTGAGCATGGTGACCTTAAGTCGTCTCTACTCCAGTATGTAGGCTTATTATGGTTTGGCTTTTCCTTTCCCCAATGAAGAAACAACACCGCCCGTGACGAAGATGTAGCGCGTCATGAAAAACCCTAGAAGTCTGCGTTAAAGCGGTCATAGCCGCCTGGGAAAGCGAAGGAAGGCCGAAGCCCCCGATGACCTGCGTGTCTCACCGTGCATTCCTGAAACTGCTGCGTTGAAAGCGACTGGCCACATCCGCACCTGTCCATTGCTCGCCACATTTTGAGAATCGCCCAGTAAAGACTGGCTGGAAATCGGCAACTCACGTCGTTCCGGAAGGATCGACATAAGCTGTATCAAGAAGGGAGCGTAGTCTACCGGAAACGGGCTCTCATCTCAAACCGTGGTCATTCGTCGGTGGCTGCCAGTGCAATCGCCAGTCGCCACGGGGGTCTGCGTCCAGTCCGGGCAGGTTCGCCACCGCCAATAACTGCTCGCCGCGATACAACAGCGGCAACCTGCCGCGCAAAAAAACCGGCACGCCTTTTTCGTTGAGCAGGCGTTTGAGATCGCGCCGTCCGCGATCCGGCACGTCGAGGGTTTCGCCACCCTTGCGGTAATGCACATGCAGGCCGCCATGGGGCACTTCGCCAACAATCTGCAGCATGCCGTTGCCCGGCAGTTGCAGCGGTTGTGATGCACTCGACCAGTGCTGCGAGATAGCGACGTCCTTGAGCCAGACACCGGACAGCCACCAGATGCGCCCCTCGGCGCGGTGCAACTGACCGTCGGCCAGACGCCAGATCGGTCGCCCGTCGGGACCGGCATCACGCAACGAATCCCAGCCGGCCCAATGGTCGCTGTCAGGTAGCCGCGTCAATGGCGCCAGCCAGTGCCGCAAGGCGTTGCGCTGGCGCGCCACGGACAAGGTCTGCAACGGTGCCAGCGCCAGGGACGGCAATTCCAGCCACGGCCATGGCGCCGGTACATCGGCCAGCGCCAGGTCCTGGATTGCCAGTTCGTCCAGCAGGCCCTGCGCCTCTGCCAGATGCGCCGCGCTGCGCGACAGACTGGCGAGCGCCTGCGGCCAGCGCGAAGTAAGCATCGGCATGACGTGCTGACGCAGAAAATTGCGCGAAAAACGGCTGTCCCGATTGCTCGGGTCTTCAACCCAACTCAGGCGCTGCTCTGCCGCATAGGCCTCCAGCGTCGCCCGCGACTCGTCCAGCAGCGGGCGCAGCAACCTCCCCTCTCCCAACGCGCGCTGCACCGGCATCGCCGCCAGACCACGCACGCCAGCACCACGCAACAGACGGAACATCAGGGTTTCGGCCTGATCGTCACGATGCTGCGCTGTCAGCAAGAGTTCACCGGGCTGCAACAGTTCGTCGAAGGCGGCATAGCGCGCATCCCGCGCCGCCTGCTCCAGGCTTGCGCCCGAGCGCACCTGCACGTCGATGACCTGCAACGGCACGCCGAGAATCTGGCAGACCTGACGACAATGCCCCGGCCACGACGCGGCAACGGCCTGCAAACCGTGATGGACATGAACGGCATTCAAGGGGGGAATGTGCTGGTGCCGAGAGAGATCGGCCAGAAGATGCAGCAAGACAGTGGAGTCGAGCCCACCGGAAAACGCGACATGCCAGACAGCTGCGTCGCGCCAGAGATCAAGGCGCGACAACAGCCGTGTGGTTAACGCTTGGGTGACACTGTCCGGTTTGCTCATGCAAGGTGACCTTGGATTGCGCCGACCGGACCGAGAACAGCAGCGTCTTGATTAAACGCCGTAGCTCATCAGACGCTCGTAACGACGGGCCAGCAGTTCATCGCTGTTGAACTTCTTGAGCATGGCCAGCTGGCTGCTCAGGGCTTCGCGAATCGAGGCGGAAGCCGCAGCCGGATCACGGTGCGCGCCACCCAGTGGCTCGCTGATGACCTTGTCGACGATACCCAGGCCTTTCAGGCGCTCGGCCGTAATACCCATGGCTTCAGCGGCATCCGGCGCCTTCTCGGCGGTCTTCCACAGAATGGAAGCGCAGCCTTCCGGCGAAATCACCGCATACGTGGAGTATTGCAGCATGTTCAACTGATCGCAGACACCGATGGCCAGCGCACCACCGGAACCACCTTCACCGATCACGGTGGCGATGATCGGCGTCTTCAGACGCGCCATCACGCGCAGGTTCCAGGCGATGGCCTCGCTCTGGTTGCGCTCTTCGGCGTCGATACCCGGGTAAGCACCCGGCGTGTCGATGAAGGTCAGGATCGGCATCTTGAAGCGCTCGGCCATCTCCATCAGACGGCAGGCCTTGCGGTAGCCTTCAGGACGCGGCATGCCGAAGTTGCGGCGCACTTTCTCGCGCACTTCGCGGCCTTTCTGATGACCGATCACCATCACTGGCTGGTCATCCAGACGCGCGATACCGCCCACAATGGCAGCGTCGTCGGAGAAATGACGGTCGCCGTGCAGCTCGTCGAACTCGGTGAAGATGTGTTCGATGTAGTCCAGGGTGTACGGACGACGCGGATGACGCGCCATGCGCGCGATCTGCCAACTGGTCAGGTTGCCGAAAATGCTTTCGGTGAGCGTTTTGCTCTTCTCTTGCAGTCGAGAGATTTCGTCGCTGATGTTCAGCGAGTTGTCATTGCCTACCAGACGCAGCTCTTCAATCTTGGCTTGCAGGTCAGCGATCGGCTGTTCGAAATCCAGAAAATTCGGGTTCATAGGCATCCGTCTTGGGTCGACGGCCAAGAGGCCGGCCGGTTGATCCGTAAGCGCCATACCTTAATGGAATTGGCGCTCGCGGGTCGAGTTTTAATAAATTCGTAAGATCAGCTTTCAGCGATACTGCAGGAAGACGTTCTCTCGTCCGAACTGGTCACGCAGGGCCTGAATCAGGCTGTCTGCGGGATCGATCCGCCACGCTTCGCCAAACTGCAGCAACGCCCTGGCATCCTGCCCGGTGTAATCGAGCGTGATCGGACACGCTCCCCGATGCTTCTTGCACAGGTCGCCCAACCAGCGCAGACGGTCGCCCTTGAGCGCCTCGCTACGCACGGTCAGACGCAAACTTTCGGCCAGACCGGTCCGCGCCTCCTCCAGACTCATGACCCGCTTGGCACGCAAACGCAGGCCACCAGAGAAGTCATCGGAGCTGACCTCGCCTTCCACGACCACCATGGCATCGGTCTGCAGCAGCGACTGCGCCGCCGCGAACGAGTCGGCAAACAACGAGGCCTCGATGCGCCCGGAGCGGTCGTCCAGGGTGATGAAGCCCATCTTGTCGCCTTTCTTGTTCTTCATCACCCGCAGGGCAATGATCAGACCCGCCACGGTCTGGGTATCACGGGCCGGTTTCAGATCGACGATACGCTGCCGGGCAAACCGGCGGATCTCGCCTTCGTATTCGTCGATCGGGTGACCGGTCAGGTACAGACCCAGGGTGTCCTTCTCGCCACGCAACCGCTCCTTGAGAGTGACCTCGCGAGCGTTGCGATGGTTCGCATAAACATCGGCATCTTCTTCCACGAACAGCCCACCGAACAGGTCGGCGTGGCCGCTGTCATGGCTGCGCGCAGTCTGTTCGGCGGCCTGAATGGCCTCTTCCAGCGCAGCCAGCAACACGCCGCGGTTGCGGTCGATATTGGCCTGATACTGTTTCGGTTCGTCGTAGAAGAACGGGCCGAGACGGTCCAGCGCGCCGCTGCGGATCAGGCCGTCCATGGTGCGTTTGTTGACCCGCTTGAGGTCGATCCGCTCGCAGAAATCGAACAGGTCCTTGAACGGACCGGCTGCCCGCGCTTCGGTGATCGCTTCCACCGGACCTTCGCCCACGCCCTTGATCGCCCCCAGGCCGTAAACGATGCGGCCCTCGTCGTTCACCGTGAACTTGAACTCTGAGTTGTTCACGTCCGGCGCATCGAGGCGCAGCTTCATGGTCCGCACTTCTTCGATCAAGGTCACGACCTTGTCGGTGTTGTGCATGTCCGCCGACAACACCGCCGCCATGAACGGCGCCGGGTAGTGTTTCTTCAGCCAGGCGGTCTGGTACGACACCAGACCATAGGCGGCGGAGTGGGATTTGTTGAAACCGTAACCGGCGAATTTTTCCACCAGGTCGAAAATGTTGCCCGCAAGGTCGGCGTCGATGCCATTGGTGGCGCAGCCTTCAATGAAGCCACCACGCTGCTTGGCCATTTCTTCGGGCTTTTTCTTGCCCATGGCGCGACGCAGCATGTCCGCACCGCCGAGGGTGTAACCGGCCATGACCTGAGCGATCTGCATCACCTGTTCCTGATACAGGATGATGCCGTAAGTCGGTGCCAGTACCGGCTGCAGACCTTCGTACTGATAGTCCGGGTGCGGATAGGCCAGCTCGGCGCGGCCGTGCTTGCGGTTGATGAAGTCATCCACCATGCCCGATTGCAGCGGGCCGGGACGGAACAGTGCCACCAGTGCGATCAGGTCTTCCAGGCAGTCGGGCTTGAGCTTCTTGATCAGCTCCTTCATGCCCCGCGATTCAAGCTGGAACACCGCCGTGGTTTCGGCCTTTTGCAGCAGATCGTAGGTCGGCGCGTCATCCAGCGGAATAAAGGCGATGTCCAGCGGTTCCTCGCCCACCTTGGCGCGGTCGCGGTTGATGGTCTTCATCGCCCAGTCGATGATCGTCAGCGTACGCAGACCAAGGAAGTCGAACTTCACCAGGCCTGCGGCCTCGACGTCATCCTTGTCGTACTGGGTTACCAGACCGCTGCCTTCTTCGTCGCAGTAAATGGCCGCGAAGTCGGTCAGTTTGGTCGGCGCGATCACCACACCACCGGCGTGCTTGCCGACGTTACGCACCACGCCTTCGAGCTTGCGCGCCATCTCCCAGATTTCCGCGCCTTCCTCGTCGGTCTTGAGGAAGTCACGCAGGATTTCTTCCTGCTCGTAGGCTTTTTCCAGGGTCATGCCGACTTCAAACGGGATCATCTTTGACAGACGATCGGCCAGACCGAATGACTTGCCCTGGGCCCGCGCCACGTCGCGCACCACCGCCTTGGCGGCCATGGAACCGAAGGTGATGATCTGGCTCACCGCGTTGCGGCCATACTTGTCGGCCACGTAGTCGATCACCCGGTCGCGACCGTCCATGCAGAAGTCGACGTCGAAGTCGGGCATCGAAACCCGCTCGGGGTTGAGGAAACGTTCAAAGAGCAGGTCATAGGCCAGCGGGTCGAGGTCGGTGATCTTCTGCACATAGGCCACCAGCGAACCGGCACCCGAACCCCGTCCGGGGCCGACCGGCACGCCGTTGTTCTTGGCCCACTGGATAAAGTCCATAACGATCAGGAAGTAACCGGGGAAGCCCATCTGGATGATGATATCCAGCTCGAAATTCAGCCGATCGACGTAGACCTGACGCTTGGCTTCGTAGTTGGGCGTGGTTTCCTTTGGCCACAGCACGGCCAGACGCTCTTCCAGGCCCTCGAAGGACACCTTGCGGAAGTATTCGTCGATGGTCATGCCATCAGGGATCGGGAAGTTGGGCAGGAAAGCCTTGCCCAGACGCACATCGATGTTGCAGCGCTTGGCGATCTCGACGGTGTTTTCCAGCGCATCGGGCAGATCGCTGAACAGCTCGGCCATCTCCTCGGCGCTTTTCAGGTACTGCTGGTCGCTGTAGTTGCGCGAGCGGCGCGGGTCGTCCAGCGCCCGGCCTTCACCGATGCAGACGCGGGTTTCGTGGGCTTCAAAGTCTTCCTGCTTGATGAAGCGCACATCGTTGGTCGCCACCAGCGGCACGCCATGACGGTCGGCCAGGGCCACGGCGGCGTGCAGGTGTTCTTCGTCGTTGATGCGGCTGGTGCGCTGGATCTCGATGTAGAAACGGTCCTGAAAAACCGCCAGCCATTCCTTGAGCAGCTCATCGGCCTCCGCCGGATTGCCACCCAGCAAGGCCATGCCGATCTCGCCTTCCTTCGCCGCCGACAGGGCAATCAGCCCCTCGTTGGCTTCGGCCACCCATTCGCGCTCGATGATCACCATGCCGTTGCGCTGGCCGGTCATGAAACCACGAGAAATCAGCTCGGTGAGATTGAGGTAGCCCTTGGGGTTCATCACCAACAGGCTCATGCGGCTGAGCGGCGCATCCTTGTCGCGACCGGCCAGCCAGATGTCGGCGCCGCAGATCGGCTTGATCCCCGCACCCATGGCGGTCTTGTAGAACTTGACCAGCGAACACAGGTTGTTCTGGTCGGTCACCGCCACCGCAGGCATGCCCAGGCCGGTCAGCGCCTTGACCAGCGGCTTGACCCGGACCAGACCGTCAACCAGAGAGTATTCGGTGTGCATGCGCAGATGAACGAAAGAAGCCGACATGGGTGATCCTATGGCGCACAGAAAACAAAGGCCGGATTGTACCGGCCTCTCATGAAAACATCAGCCCGCGATCAATTCAGCGGCAGCGGACTGAAACCGGTGGCGGTCAGCATTTCGCGCGCCTCCCAGGCGGCGCGCACCGGAGCAAAGGAGCGCCGGTGGATCGGCGTCGGCCCGAGCCGCGCCAGCGCTTCCAGATGCACCGGGGTCGGATAGCCCTTGTGCCCGCCGATGCCGTAGCCCGGATAGATCAGCTCCATCTCGGCCATTTCCCGGTCACGGGTGACTTTGGCCAGAATCGACGCGGCGGCGATGGCCGGCACCCGGGCGTCGCCCTGCACGACCGGCGCGCAAGGTACTGACAGTTGCGGGCAACGGTTACCGTCGATCAGCGCCAGCTTCGGCGTAACGATCAGCCCTTCGACCGCGCGCTTCATCGCCAGCATGGTGGCGTGAAGGATGTTCAGCTCGTCGATTTCTTCGACTTCGGCCCGCGCAATGTGCCAGCACAGGGCCTTCTCGCGGATTTCGTCGAACAGCTTTTCACGTTTGGCTTCGGTGAGTTTCTTCGAATCGTTCAAGCCCAGAATCGGGCGGCCCGGATCGAGAATCACCGCTGCGGTCACCACGGCGCCGCACAGCGGGCCACGGCCTACCTCATCGACACCGGCGACCAGATCTTCGACCAGATTGAAGTCCAGACCCATTTGCATTGATTGCGTACTCATGGTGAAGGCGAACGGCCAATCAGGCTCAACACCGCTTCGGCGGCCTGATTGGAGGCGTCGCGACGCAAGGTTCGATGGATGGCGTCAAAGCCGTCGGTCTGCACGGAACCGTCGTCGAGCAGCGGCAACAGGGTCTGTGCCAGTGCATCGGCGCTGGCGGCGTCCTGAATCAGCTCAGGCACCAGCAGGCGCTGGGCCAGCAGGTTCGGCAACGAGACGTACGGACTTTTCACCATCCGCTTGAGAATCCAGTAGGTCAGCGGCGCCAGGCGGTAAGCCACCACCATAGGCCGCTTGTACAGCAAGGCTTCCAGCGTGGCCGTACCCGAGGCGATCAGCACCGCGTCACAGGCGGCAAGGGCAACATGGGAGCGACCGTCGAGCAGGGTCAACGGCAGATTGCGGCCTTGCAGCAATTGTTCGATCTGCGCGCGACGTTGCGGGCTGGCGCAAGGCAGCACGAAACGAATGTCCGGACGCTGTGCCAGCAAGCGTTCTGCCGCATCGAAAAACAGCGCACCCAGGCGACCGACTTCGCCACCGCGACTGCCCGGCATCAGCGCGACCACCTTGCCCTCGCCCAGCCCAAGTTCGGCACGAGCAGCGGAGCGGTCGGCGTCCAGCGGGATGGTGTCAGCCAGCGGGATGGTGTCAGCCAGCGGATGGCCGACAAAACGCACCGGCACGCCCTTCTCTTCGTAGAAACGCGCCTCGAATGGCAGCAGGGTCAGCATCAGGTCGCAGCCTTCGCGAATCTTCAGCACACGCTTCTGCCGCCACGCCCACACCGACGGGCTGACGTAGTGCACGGTCTTGATCCCGGCCTGACGCAGTTTGAGTTCGATGTTGAGGGTGAAGTCCGGCGCGTCGATACCGATGAACACGTCCGGTTTTTCGGCAATGAGCGTCTGAATCAGCTCCTTGCGCCGTGCCAGCAGCTCTTTGAGACGGCCCAGCACCTCGACCAGCCCCATGACCGAAAGACGCTCCATCGGGAAGTACGAGCGCATGCCTTCCGCTTCCATGAGCGGTCCGCCGACACCGATGAATTGAGCATCAGGATGGCGCGCCTTGATGGCGCGCATCAGACCCGAGCCGAGGATGTCGCCGGAGGCTTCTCCGGCGACCAGCGCGATCCGCAGGGCACCCATGATCAGCGGGTGATGCCGCGGGTCGAATTCTGGATGGAGTCGCGGAACAGGGCGACTTCAGGGAACTGTGCCGCTGGCTCGGCCAGCTCGACGATGGCCTCTTCGATGGTCAGACCCTGGCGATAGACCGTCTTGTAGGCGCGACGCAGCGCATGAATCGAGTCATCGGAGAAACCGCGACGGCGCATGCCTTCAAAGTTCATGCTGCGCGCTTCGGCCGGGTTGCCGAACACGGTGACGAACGCCGGAACATCCTTGCCGATGGCGGTGCCCATGCCGGAAAAGCTGTGGGCGCCGATATGGCAGTACTGGTGAACCAGGGTGAAACCCGACAGGATCGCCCAGTCGGCAACGTGCACATGCCCGGCCAACGCAGTGTTGTTGACCAGAATGCAGTGATTGCCGATGACGCTGTCGTGACCGATATGGGCATAGGCCATGATCAGGTTGTGGTCACCGATGGTGGTTTCCGAACGGTCCTGAACGGTGCCACGGTGAATGGTCACGCCTTCGCGGATGACGTTGTGGTCGCCGATCACCAGGCGCGTCGCTTCGCCCTTGTACTTCAGGTCAGGCGTATCCTCACCGACCGAAGAAAACTGGTAGATGTGGTTGTGTTTGCCGATTTTGGTCGGGCCACGCAGGATCACATGCGGGCCAATGACCGTACCCTCGCCGATTTCCACACCGGGCCCGACGATCGACCACGGGCCGACCTCCACGTTGTCGGCCAGAACGGCCGTCGGATCGATGATTGCGCGAGGGTCAATCAAACTCATAGCTTACGTTCCGCACAGATGATTTCTGCGGAGCAGACCGGCTTGCCGTCCACCGACGCCTGGCACTCGAACTTCCAGATCTGACGCTTGCAGCTGATGAACTTGGCTTCAAGGATCAGTTGGTCGCCCGGCAGTACCGGCTGACGGAAACGCAGCTTGTCGGAGCCCACGAAGTAATAAAGAGTGCCGTCAGCAGGCTTCACGTCAAGCATCTTGAAGCCCAGGATGCCGGCGGCCTGCGCCATGGCCTCGATGATCAGCACGCCCGGCATGATTGGATGCGCGGGGAAATGACCATTGAAGAACGGTTCATTGATGCTGACGTTCTTGTAGGCACGAATGCTCTTGTTCTCGACATCCAGCGCCACCACACGGTCCACGAGCAGGAACGGGTAACGGTGGGGCAGATATTCGCGGATTTCGTTGATGTCCATCATTTCGAGAGGAAGCCTGTAGTCAAGATGGGGAGTGCGCGACGAACGCGCGGCACTCCTCTGGCAAATCAAGGAGGCAGTTTATCGGCTTTGCACACTTGATAAGAAAAAAGTATCAGCCATCAGATGATGCTTTACCGCCTGAGGTCACTGCCTCGAGATTTTTTTCCAGCTGCTGCAGGCGTCGTGCCATATCATCCAGCCGGCGAATCCGCGCCGCGCTCTTGCGCCATTCCGCAGCCGGCTGCATGGCCGTACCCGAAGAATAGGAGCCCGGCTCGGTGATCGAATGGGTCACCATGGTCATGCCGGTGATGAACACGCCGTCGCAGATTTCGATGTGGCCAACCAACCCGACACCGCCTGCGAGCATGCAGTGCTTGCCGATTTTGGTGCTGCCGGAAATCCCCACGCACGCGGCCATGGCCGTGTGATCTCCCACCTGGACGTTATGGGCGATCTGAATCTGGTTATCCAGCTTCACACCGTTGCCGATACGGGTGTCGTCCATCGCACCACGGTCGATGGCGGTATTCACGCCAATCTCGACATCGTCGCCGACAGTCACACCGCCAATCTGCGCGATCTTCTGCCAGACGCCTTTCTCGTTGGCAAAACCGAAACCCTCACCGCCCAGCACTGCGCCGGACTGAATGACCACACGCTGACCGATGCGCACGTCGTGGTACAGGGTCACGCGAGGCGCTAGCCAGCCGCCATCGCCCACCACGCTGCGTGCACCGATGAAACAGTGCGCTCCGAGCGTCACACTCGCACCGATGCGGGCACCGCTCTCGATGACCACGAAAGCCCCGACGCTGGCAGAAGGATCGACAACCGCATCATCGGCAACGACGGCGGTCGGGTGGATGCCCGCAGCAGCTTTGGGTTTGGGGTCGAACAGGTGAGAAATACGCGCGTACGCCAGATACGGATCGGCGATCAGCAGTGCATCTCCGGCGTAGCCTTCGGCATCCGCGGGCTTGAGCAGCACGGCAGAGGCGTTGGTGGTCGCGAGGAATTTACGGTACTGCGGATTGGCCAGAAAGCTGACCTGACCAGGACCGGCTTCCTGCAAGGTCGCCAGTCCGGTGATTTCTCTGTCCGCCGGGCCACGAAGCGTGGCACCGAGGAACTCGGCCAGATGGCCGAGTGTGATAGTCGCAGTCATGAAGTTACTTCAGCTGGTTCATGCGCTCGATGACCTGGCGAGTGACGTCGTACTGAGGCTTGACATCAATCACGGCACCGCGCTCGAACACCAGGTCATAGCCGCCTTTCTTGATCACTTCTTCGACAGCCTGATCCAGTTTCGGCTTGAGCTGCTTGAGCATGTCGCGGTCGGCAACGGCCTTGGCTTCGTTCAGTTCCTTGGACTGGAACTGGAAGTCACGGGCTTTTTGCTTGAAGTCCAGTTCCAGACGCTCGCGCTCAGGCTGGGCCATTTTGTCGCCACCGGCTACCAGACGATCCTGGATGCCCTTGGCACTGCTTTCCAGCGCCTTGAGCTTGGTCAGTTGCGGACCGAACTTCTTCTCGGCATCGACCGCGTACTTCTTGGCAGCGTCGGACTCCAGCAATGCCATCTGATAGTTCAGAACGGCGATTTTCATGTCAGCGAATGCCGGGCCTGCTACCAGAACCGTTGCCAGCAGGGCCAGTTGGGTCAACTTACGCACGATGTAACTCCTACAGAATCCGTTGTCGTTGTCGGTGATCAGACCCTTAGAAGGTCTGACCGAGAGAGAATTGGAAAACCTGGGTTTCGGTATTGTTGTCCGGTTTCTTCACCGGCATGGCCAGAGCGAAGCTCAATGGGCCCAGAGCGGTGATCCAGGTCACGCCAACACCGACAGAGCTTGCCAGACCGGACAGATCAGGGCCGTTACACTCGACCTTCTCTCCGTTAATAGTGGTCTTGGTTGCGCCGCAATTGGTGTCGAAAACGTTACCCACGTCCCAGAACAGCGAGGTACGCAGCGAGCGCTGATCCTTGACGAATGGCAGCGGGAACAGGATTTCGGCACCGCCGGTGATCAACACGTTACCACCAAATGGCAGCGGATCCTGATCCGGGTCCTGAGCTGTACCCGGCTTACCACCGTTATCTGCGCCTCGGCTTGGCGTACTGCGCGGGCCCAGGGTGCTGTCCTTGAAGCCACGCACCGAGTTGAAGCCACCTGCGTAGTAGTTTTCATAGAACGGCAGACCCGAGGTCGAACCGAAACCGTCACCGTAGCCCAGCTCCGAGTGCAGACGCAGGGTGGTGTTGGTGGTCAGCGGATGGAACAGCTGGCCACGGTAGTCAAGCTTGTAGAACGACAGGTCGCTGCCCGGGATCGTGGTTTCCAGTGTCAGGCTCTGGGAGTGACCACGGGTCGGCAGGGTGCCTTTGTTCAGCGTCGATTCGGACCAACCGACGGACGCCTTGAAGTTGGTGAAGCTGTCACCTTCCTTGTCCAGGAAGTCGAAGATCTCGTCAACGGTATAGGTACCGGTGTTGATCTGGTCCTGCTGCACCGACAGACCGAAGTTCAGACGCGAAGTCTCGCTGATCGGGTAGCCCATGTTGATGCCGGCGCCGATGCTGTCTACCGAGTAGCTGGCGATGTCGACGTTGAGGTCGTCATAGTTGGTCTTGCGGTAGAACGCGCTGTAGCCGAGGCTCACGCCGTCCGGGGTGAAGTACGGATCGACATAGCTGAAGTTGTAGCGGGTCTGGTATTCACTCTTGGTCAGACCGATGCTGACCTTGTTACCGGTACCCAGGAAGTTGTTCTGGCTGATCGAACCACCGAGGATCAGACCGGCGCTCTGGGCGAAACCGACGCTGGCGGTGATCGAACCGGAAGCCTGCTCTTCCACGGCGTAGTTGACGTCGACCTGGTCATCGGTGCCCGGCACCGGCGGGGTCTCGACGTTGACTTCCTTGAAGAAGCCCAGACGGTCCAGACGGGTCTTGGACTGGTCGATCAGGTAGGTCGAAGCCCAGCCGCCTTCCATCTGACGCATCTCGCGACGCAGTACTTCGTCAGCGGTCTTGGTGTTGCCACGGAAGTTGATGCGGTTCACGTAGGCACGTTTGCCCGGATCGACGGCGAACAGGATGTCCACGGTGTGATCTTCGTCGTTCGGCGTCGGCACGCCGTTGACGTTGGCGAAGGTGTAACCCTCGTTACCCAGACGACGGGTGATCAGCTCGGACGTGGTGGTCATGACCTTGCGCGAGAATACCTGGCCCGGCTGCACCAGCAGCAGCGACTGGACCTGATCTTCCGGCACCTTGAGGTCGCCACTCAGCTTGACCGACTTGACCTTGTACTTCTCGCCTTCATGGATGTTGACGGTGATGTACACGCTTTTCTTGTCAGGCGTGATGGACACCTGGGTCGAGGCGATATCCATGTTGATATAGCCGCGGTCGAGGTAGTACGAACGCAGACGTTCCAGGTCGCCGGACAGCTTTTCACGGGCGTACTTGTCGTCGTTCTTGAAGAAGGACAGCCAGTTGGTGGTCTTCAGTTCGAACAGGTCGGTCAGGTCTTCTTCTTTGAAAACCGAGTTGCCGACCACGTTGATGTGCTGGATCGCTGCGACCGCACCTTCGTTGATGTTGATCTTCAGACCGACACGGTTGCGCGGTTGCGGCACGACTTCGGTGGAGACTTCAGCCGAGTAGCGGCCCTGGGCCACGTACTGGCGCTGCAGTTCGTTACGCACGCCTTCGAGGGTCGCACGCTGGAAAATCTCGCCTTCGGCCAGACCCGACTGCTTCAGACCTTTCATCAGGTCTTCAGTGGTGATTGCCTTGTTGCCCTCGATCTCGATGCTCGAAACCGACGGGCGCTCGACCACCGTAATGACCAGAACGTTACCGTCGCGGCCCAGCTGGATATCCTGGAAGAAACCGGTCTTGAACAGGGCACGGGTAGCGTCGACCAGATGCGCGTCATCGGCCGTCTCGCCCACGTTCAACGGCAACGCACCAAACACACTGCCGGCGGAAACCCGCTGCAGGCCGTTGACACGGATATCGGAGATAGTGAAGGACTCGGCGTGAACTTCGGCGATCATCAGTGCGGAAAGAACCGCAGTTAGCAGCAGACGTTTCATGAAGTCCTTTCTTATTCCAACTGGCAATAAACAAACTGCCGCAAAATGCGGCAGATTCACAATTCGGCGTAGCTTTTTACAGGCGTCCCAGATCGTTCACCAGTGCGAGCAACATGACTCCGACCACCAGACTGATACCGATCTGCATCCCCCAGCCCTGAACCTTTTCCGACAGCGGACGACCACGCGCCCACTCGATCAGATAAAACAGCAAGTGCCCCCCGTCCAACACTGGAATGGGCAGCAAATTGAGAACCCCCAGGCTTATGCTCAGATAAGCGAGGAAATTCAAGAAGTCACCTACACCTGACTGGGCCGAAGCGCCCGCCACTTTAGCAATGGTTATCGGTCCGCTCAAGTTTTTTACCGAGAGCTCGCCGAACAACATTTTCTTCAGCGAATCGAGGGTCAGAACGCTCATTGTCCAGGTACGTCGCGCGCCCTCTGCCACCGCAGCCAGCGGCCCGTAGCTGACTTCGCGGAGCATCTCCGGCGGCCAGTCGACGCCTTTGACGCCGGCGCCCAGATAGCCTGTCGCGGCCTTGCCTTCACCCCGCGCAACCAGCGTCACCGGCACATCCAGTTGCACGCCGTCACGGTCGATATGCAGAGAAATGCGTGTATCAGGGCGGACACGAACCTGATCCACCACTTGCTGCCAGTCATTCAGCGCGCTGCCATCGAGCGCCAACAGACGGTCGCCGGTTTTCAGCCCCGCCGCCTGAGCCGGACCTTTGGGATCGAGTTCGGCCAGCACCGGCGGCAACGCCGGACGCCACGGACGAATGCCCAGAGAGCGGATCGGATCGGGCTCGTCGGCACCCTTGAGCCAGTTGTCCAGCACCAGCGAACGCGGGCTGTCGACATCCGAGCCCTGCTCGCGCACCTTCAGCGCAATGCTGCCGGTCTCACCGAGACGACGTACCAGTTGCAAGTTGACCGCTGCCCAGCCGCTGGTGGCTTCACCGTCCACCGAAACGATTTCCTGGCCCGAAGCCAACCCTGCTCTCTCAGCAATACTGCCTGCTTCGACGCCGCCGATGACCGGGCGCACCTGCTGGCTGCCGAGCATGGCGAGTACCCAGAAAAATACAATCGCCAACAGGAAGTTGGCGACCGGGCCGGCGATGACGATGGCGATGCGCTGGTAAACGGATTTGCGATTGAAGGCCTGATCGACCTGATCGGCAGGGACATCACCCTCCCGTTCGTCGAGCATTTTCACGTAACCGCCCAACGGAATGGCGGCCACGACATATTCGGTCCCCTTGCGATCATGCCAGCGCAACAGTGGCATGCCGAAGCCTACAGAGAACCGCAGCACCTTGACCCCACAACGCCGCGCCACCCAGAAGTGGCCGAATTCGTGAAAGGTAACCAGCACACCCAAGGCAATCAGGGTGCCGACAATCATGTATAGCGCGCTCATCGCAGTTCTCCGGGGATCGGCTCATCGCTGCCGGCATACGCAGCCCGCCTCGATTGACCTTTTCCGTATGGCATCTGCCGTTTATCGACCATGCCGACCGAGCCACTGCCCGGCCAGCGAGCGAGCCCGGGCGTCGACTTCGAACACTGTTTCCAGCTCGTTGACAGCGACGACCGGCTCAAGATTCAGGACTTCATCGATCATACCCGCGATTTCCGGAAAACGAATCCTTCGATCCAGAAACGCAGCCACGGCGACTTCGTTGACGGCGTTCAGCACCGCCGGGGCGCTGCCACCGGTTTCCGCAGCTTGCCGCGCCAGACGCAGGCAAGGGAAGCGCACTTCGTCCGGTGCCTGGAAGTCCAGGCGCGCCACCTTGAAGATATCCAGCGGGGCAACTCCGGAGTCGATTCGCTCCGGCCACGCCAGCGCGTGGGCGATCGGCGTGCGCATGTCCGGGTTACCGAGCTGCGCGAGCACCGAGCCATCGACATAGTCGACCATCGAATGAATGACGCTTTGCGGGTGGATCACCACCTCGACCTTGGCTGGCGTAGTATCGAACAGCCAGCAAGCCTCGATGAGTTCGAGACCCTTGTTCATCATGCTCGCCGAATCCACGGAAATCTTGCGTCCCATGGACCAGTTCGGGTGCGCGCAGGCCTGCTCCGGCGTGACGTGCTCCAGATCAGCCAGCGGTGTCTGGCGGAACGGACCGCCGGAAGCCGTCAGCAGAATGCGTCGAGCACCAACACTGGTCAGACCGTTGGCGTAATTGCCCGGCAGGCACTGGAAAATCGCGTTGTGCTCGCTGTCCAGCGGCAGCAGCACGGTGCCACTGCGACGAACGGCCTGCATGAACAAGGCGCCGGACATGACCAGCGACTCCTTGTTGGCCAGCAGCACCTTCTTGCCCGCCTCGACGGCCGCCAGGGTCGGACGCAGACCGGCCGCCCCGACAATCGCCGCCAGTACGGTATCGACCTGCGGATGGGCAGAGACTTCGCAAAGCCCCTCCTCCCCTACCAGCACACGGGTTTCCAGTCCGGCCGCACGCAGATCGTCCTGCAACTGCCGCGCCGCAACGGCGGT
The DNA here is from genome assembly GCF_044746785.1 of Pseudomonas sp. NPDC090208. Taxonomy (NCBI): domain Bacteria; kingdom Pseudomonadati; phylum Pseudomonadota; class Gammaproteobacteria; order Pseudomonadales; family Pseudomonadaceae; genus Pseudomonas; species Pseudomonas sp. NPDC090208. Next base: position 37,402 of record NZ_JBIVCU010000006.1, on the reverse strand, counting down.
AGGCACCACGGCAAACTGCGGCACGTGACGCACACACAGCGCCAGCAACTCAGCCAGACGCGTGAAGCCGGTCAGGGCAAACACCTGATAACGCGAAGGATGACGAGCGATGACATCCAGGGTACTCAACCCCACCGAACCGGTGGCGCCAAGGACGGTAATTTGCTGAGGCCCGTTCACATTACGCCCCAGTCAGCCGCCCAAAGCAGCAGTGCGAATACCGGAATGGCCGCTGTCAGACTGTCGATGCGGTCCAGCACGCCACCATGACCCGGCAGCAGGTTGCTGCTGTCCTTGATCCCGGCAGTACGCTTGAACATGCTTTCGGTGAGATCGCCTACCACGGAAACCAGCACCACGATGGCCGCTCCCAGCAGCGAGAAGAAGAAGCCGGAGAACGACCAGCCGCGCACCACCCCCACCACTGCAGTGATCACCAGACAGGCGATCAGGCCACCGTAGAGACCTTCCCAGCTCTTGCCGGGGCTGACTTTTGGCGCCAGCTTGCGCTTGCCGAAGGCCTTGCCGGAGAAGTAGGCACCGATATCGGCACCCCATACCAGAACCATTACCGACAGGATCAACCAGTTACCCAGCGGCCACTGCTTGATCAGAACCAGCCCCTGCCAGGCCGGCAGGAGAATCAGCAGGCCGATAGCCAGCTTGTAGATGGCACTCGACCAGTGCTCGCTGGACTCCGGATAGGTCAGTACCAGCCAGGTCGCCGCCAGCCACCAGAGCAGTGCCGCCACCAGAATCCATGGCGCCAGACCTGGCAGGAGATAAAGCAGGAACAGCAATACCGCCACCACGACGGCGTAAAGCACTCGCGACGACTGAGCCTGAAAACCGGCCAGACGCGCCCATTCCCACGCCCCCAGCACGACGACCGCAGCGATGAACAATGCAAAGCTGCCACCTTCCAGCAGAAAAAATCCGCATAGGGCCAGTGGCGCCAGGATCAACGCAGTGATGATTCGTTGTTTGAGCATTAAGCACGGGCTCCGGCTTCGACCTGCTCGCTGGTTTTCCCGAAGCGGCGCTGGCGCGAAGCGAAATCGGCCAGCGCATGGCGCATGGCGTCGTGTTTGAAGTCCGGCCAGAACAGGTCGGAGAAGTACAGCTCGGCATACGCCAGCTGCCACAGCAGAAAGTTACTGATGCGATGTTCACCACCGGTGCGGATGCACAGGTCGGGCAACGGCAGGTCGCCCGTGGCCAGGCAGGTCTGCAACAGCTCTGGCGTAATGTCTTCCGGACGCAGATGCCCGGCCTGAACCTCACGCGCCAGACGCTGTGCGGCCTGGGCAATGTCCCATTGACCGCCGTAGTTGGCGGCGATCTGCAGGACAAAGCGGCTGTTTCCGGCCGTGGCCGCTTCCGCTTCGCGGATAGCCGCCTGCAACTCGGGATGAAAACGCGAACGGTCGCCGATGATGCGCAAACTGATGCCGTTCTCGTTGAGGCGCTTGGTTTCACGGCGCAAGGCCGTGAAAAACAGCTCCATCAGCGCACCGACTTCTTCGGCCGGGCGCTGCCAGTTCTCACTGGAGAAAGCGAACAGGGTCAGCACCTCGACCTTGGCCTCGGCGCATACCTCGATGACCGCCCGCACTGCATCGACACCGGCCTTGTGCCCGGCAACGCCCGGCAACAGGCGTTTCTTGGCCCAGCGATTGTTGCCATCCATGATGATGGCGACATGACGCGGCACCGATGACGGCACAGCCAGCTTTGTCTTTTCCATGAAAGCTTCCCGACCTTATACGGCCATCAGGTCCGCTTCTTTTTCTTCCGTGGCCTTGGTGATCTGAGCCTCGAAATCCTTGATCAGTTTGTCGATATCAGCGCTGGCACGACGCTCTTCGTCTTCGCTGATTTCCTTGTCCTTGACCAGTTTCTTCAGATCGCCCATGGCGTCACGACGAATGTTGCGCACGGCAACACGAGCATCTTCAGCCGCGCTGCGCGCCTGCTTGGTGAAGCCCTTGCGGGTCTCTTCGGTCAGCGGCGGCATGGAGATCAGCAGCAACTCGCCCAGGTTGGTCGGGTTGAGGTTCAGACCGGCACTGCCGATGGCCTTGTCGACCGCAGCCAGCATGTTGCGCTCGAACGGCACGACCTGCAGGGTACGCGAGTCCTTCACGGTGACGTTGGCGACGCCGCTCAGCGGAGTGTCCACGCCGTAGTAAGGAACCATCACGGTGCCCAGGACACTTGGGTGCGCCTTGCCAGTACGGATCTGGCCGAATGCATGGTGCAGGGAGTCCAGGGATTTCTGCATGCGCTGTTGAGCGTCTTTCTTGATTTCGTTGATCATTGTTCGCCTTCCTCGATCAAGGTTCCTTCCGCACCGCCATGCACGATGTTCAGCAGGGCGCCGGGCTTGTTCATGTTAAAGACACGCAGCGGCATCTTGTGGTCACGGCACAGGCAGATGGCCGTGAGATCCATTACGCCCAGCTTGCGATCCAGCACTTCATCGTAAGTCAGATGATCGAACTTCTCGGCATGCGGGTCTTTGAATGGATCGGCAGTGTACACACCATCGACCTTGGTTGCCTTGAGCACCACGTCCGCATCGATTTCGATGGCACGCAGGCAGGCGGCCGAATCGGTGGTGAAGAACGGATTGCCGGTGCCGGCCGCGAAGATCACCACTTCTTTGGAGTTGAGGTGACGCATGGCCTTGCGACGGTCGTAGTGATCAGTCACGCCAACCATGGAAATCGCCGACATGACGATGGCGGAAATGTTGGCACGCTCGAGCGCGTCACGCATGGCCAGGCCGTTCATCACCGTCGCCAGCATGCCCATATGGTCACCGGTGACCCGGTCCATGCCGGCAGCGCTGAGCGCAGCACCACGGAACAGGTTGCCACCGCCGATCACCAGACCGACCTGGACACCTATGCCGACCAACTGGCCGACTTCAAGCGCCATGCGATCCAGCACCTTCGGATCGATACCGAACTCTTCCGAGCCCATCAGGGCCTCGCCGCTGAGCTTGAGTAGAATGCGTTTATAGCGAGCCTGATAACCACTGCCCTGCTGAGCCATTGCGAATCTCTCCTGCGGCATCTTAAAAAAATTTTACGGGTGGCGGTGCCTTGAGCCTGCGCTAACTCTAGGCCACTGCCTTGAGGATGTGCAGCCTTGTGAGCCACACATCCTGAAAAAACAAATTCATCCTGCCGTTTCGACAAAGAGGCTGCGCGCGTGAGCGGGCAGCCTCTTTGGGGCGACAGTTGAAAAAACCGTCTTATTGCTTGCTGGCAGCAGCCACTTGAGCGGCAACTTCTTCAGCAAAGTTGTCAACTGGCTTCTCGATGCCTTCGCCCACTTTGAAGTAGGTGAAAGAAACGATTTCAGCGCCGGCTTTCTTGGCCAGAGCACCAACAGTGACCTCAGGGTTCATGACGAACGCCTGCTCGACCAGGCTGGCTTCAGCCTTGAACTTGGCGATACGGCCAGCGACCATCTTCTCGGCGATGTCGGCAGGCTTGCCTTTCAGCTTTTCTTCGTTCAGTTGCAGGAAGACGCCTTTCTCGCGCTCGATCGCTTCGGCGGAGATTTCTTCCGGCTTCAGGAACTCAGGGTTGCTGGCAGCGACGTGCATCGCGATGTTCTTGGCCAGCTCGCTGTCGCCGCCTTTCAGCGCAACAACGACACCGATCTTGTTGCCGTGCAGGTAGGCACCCAGCACGTCACCTTCGATACGGGCCAGACGACGGATGTTGACGTTTTCGCCAGTCTTGGCAACCAGAGCCAGACGTGCAGGCTCTTGCGCTTCGATCAGCGGCTCGACAGTGGTCAGCTTGTCGGCGAAAGCCTTCTCGACGCTGGCAGCGACGAATGCCTTGAAGTCGTCCTGCAGAGCCAGGAAGTCGGTCTGCGAGTTGACTTCGACCAGAACAGCGACCTTGCCGTCGCTCTTCACGCCGATGGAGCCTTCAGCAGCCACGTTACCAGCCTTTTTGGCGGCCTTGATGGCGCCCGAAGCACGCATGTCGTCGATGGCTTTTTCGATGTCGCCGCCGGCCTTGGTCAGGGCCTTCTTGCAGTCCATCATGCCTTCGCCGGTACGCTCGCGCAGTTCTTTGACCAACGCTGCAGTAATCTCTGCCATTTCAAAATCCTCTTTGGATAGGTCTTCAACCATTCCACCCGCCGGGCGGGCGTTCAAATTCTTGAAAATCCATGATGGCAGCTACAGATGACCGTTCGGCCCTCACAGCGCCAGATGGTTTTCGAGGTGGCAAAAAGGGGGCGTAGCCCCCTTTTTGCGTGCCCAGTAGACGCTAAGCGTCACTTACTCGGCAGCAGGTACAGCCGCTTCTTCAGCGTAAACTTCGGTGCCGCCGGCAACGTTGTTGCGACCACGGATAACCGCGTCAGCCATCGAACCCATGTACAGCTGAATGGCGCGAATGGCGTCATCGTTACCTGGGATGATGTAGTCAACGCCTTCCGGGCTGCTGTTGGTATCGACTACGCCGATGACCGGGATGCCCAGCTTGTTGGCTTCGGTGATCGCGATGCGCTCGTGATCAACGTCGATGACGAACAGTGCGTCTGGCAGACCGCCCATGTCCTTGATACCACCCAGGCTGCGATCCAGTTTTTCCAGATCACGGGTGCGCATCAGGGCTTCTTTCTTGGTCAGCTTGGCGAAGGTACCGTCTTCAGCCTGAACTTCGAGCTCGCGCAGACGCTTGATGGAAGCACGGATGGTCTTGAAGTTGGTCAGCATGCCGCCCAACCAGCGGTGGTCGACGTACGGCGAACCGCAACGTGCTGCTTCTTCTGCAACGATCTTGCCGGCGGAACGCTTGGTGCCGACGAACAGGATCTTGTTCTTGCCCTGAGCCAGGCGCTCAACGAACGTCAGAGCGTCGTTGAACATAGGCAGGGTTTTTTCGAGGTTGATGATGTGAATCTTGTTACGCGCGCCGAAAATGTACTTGCCCATTTTCGGGTTCCAGTAACGGGTCTGGTGGCCGAAGTGCACACCGGCCTTCAGCATATCGCGCATATTGACTTGGGACATGATAGTTCCTTGATAAGTCGGGTTAGGCCTCCACGTATCCCAATGACCAACCAGCGGCAGTGAGCCGAGGGCACCCAGGTCATCGTGTCGACACGTGTGTGGGTTTGTGCTTTCGGGGGCATCCCCGTAAAGCGGCGCACTTTATATCACAAAAGGTCAGGCAACGGAACCCGAATCAAGGTCCTGTTTTCCTGCGGCTTTTGTCCGCGCGCTCATACAGGTTCGCACAACGGTCGGCCCCTGTATAAAGGCAGCGATGATAACCCGCCCGGCGGCGGTCTGATAGAATCGCGTTTTTCCGTGTTTTAGCCGCGGCCGCGCCGCGCCGAGAGAGCCTTGTATGTCCGTGACCCTGAAAACCCCCGAAGACATCGAAAAGATGCGCATCGCCGGCCGTCTGGCCGCCGAAGTCCTGGAAATGATCGGTGCCTATGTCAAACCGGGCGTGACCACCGACGAGCTGGACCGCATCTGCCACGACTACATCGTCAACGAGCAGAAGGCCATCCCGGCGCCGCTGAACTACAAGGGTTTCCCGAAATCCATCTGCACCTCGATCAACCATGTGGTCTGCCACGGCATCCCCAACGAGAAGCCGCTGAAGGAAGGCGACGTGCTGAACATCGACGTGACCGTGATCAAGGACGGCTACCACGGCGACACCAGCAAGATGTTCCACGTGGGCAAGGTGCCTGAATGGGCCGAGCGCCTGTCCCGGGTCACTCAGGAGTGCATGTATAAAGGCATCGAGCTGGTCAAACCCGGCGCACACCTGGGCGATATCGGCGAAGTGATCCAGAAGCACGCCGAAAAGAACGGCTTCTCGGTCGTCCGCGAATACTGCGGCCACGGCATCGGCAAGGTGTTCCACGAAGAGCCGCAGGTCCTGCATTACGGCAAGGCCGGCACCGGCATGGAGCTGAAAGAGGGCATGACCTTCACCATCGAGCCGATGATCAACCAGGGCAAGGCCGACACCCGCCTGCTCGGCGACGGCTGGACAGCCATCACCAAGGACCGCAAGCTGTCGGCGCAGTGGGAACACACCATTCTGGTGACCGCCACTGGCTATGAGATCTTCACGCTGCGCAGCGACGACACCATCGCTCGCACCTCCGCCTGATCACCACGCCGCCAAGCCTGATCCGGTCGATATAGATAGAAGGAAAGCAGTTCGATGCCGCAGGTGGACCCAGATTTGTTCGATCGCGGCCAGTTCCAGGCCGAACTGGCGCTGAAGGCCAGCCCTATCGCTGCCTTCAAGAAAGCCATCCGTCAGGCCCGCGAGGTGCTTGACCAGCGTTTCAAATCGGGCCGGGAAATCCGCCGCCTGATCGAGGACCGGGCCTGGTTCGTCGACAACATCCTGCAGCAGGCGTGGGAGCAGTTCGACTGGAGCGAAGACGCCGACATCGCCCTGCTGGCAGTCGGCGGCTATGGCCGTGGCGAGCTGCACCCCTACTCCGACATCGATCTGCTGATCCTGCTGGACAGCGCCGATCACGAAGTCTTCCGCGATTCCATCGAACGCTTTCTGACCCTGCTGTGGGACATCGGCCTGGAAGTCGGTCAGAGCGTACGCTCGGTGGATGAATGCGCCACCGAGGCCCGCGCCGACCTGACGGTGATCACCAACCTGATGGAAAGCCGCACCATTGCCGGCCCCGAGCGCCTGCGCCAGCGCATGCTCGACGTCACCAGCACCGGCCAGATGTGGCCGAGCAAGGAATTCTTCCTCGCCAAGCGTGCCGAGCAGAAGACCCGCCACCACAAGTATTTCGACACCGAATACAACCTGGAGCCGAACGTCAAAGGCTCGCCAGGCGGTTTGCGCGACATCCAGACCATTCTCTGGGTAGCCCGCCGCCAGTACGGCACCCTGAACCTGCACGCCCTCGCCGATGAAGGCTTTTTGCTGGAGAGCGAAAACGACCTGCTGGCGTCGTCCCAGGAATTCCTCTGGAAGGTCCGCTACGCCCTGCACATGCTGGCGGGGCGCTCTGAAGACCGGCTGCTGTTCGACTACCAGAGCCACATCGCCCGCCTGCTGGGCTACGAGGACAGCGACGCCAAGCTGGCCATCGAACGCTTCATGCAGAAGTACTACCGGGTGGTCATGAGCATCGCCCAGCTCAGCGACCTGATCATCCAGCACTTCGAGGAAGTGATCCTTTCCGACGATCAGAACACCGTCACCGAAGCGATCAACTCGCGCTTCCAGCTCCACGACGGCTACATCGAGGCGACCAACCCGAACGTGTTCAAGCGTACGCCGTTCGCCATGCTGGAAATGTTCGTGCTGATGGCTCAGCACCCGGAAATCAAGGGTGTGCGCGCCGACACCATCCGTCTGCTGCGCGAGCACCGGCACCTGATCAACGACGACTTCCGCAACGACATTCGCAACACCAGCCTGTTCATCGAGCTGTTCAAGTGCGAAATCGGCATTCACCGCAACCTGCGGCGGATGAACCGTTACGGCATTCTCGGCCTGTACCTGCCGGAGTTCGGCCATATCGTCGGGCAGATGCAGCACGACCTGTTCCACATCTACACGGTCGACGCCCACACACTGAACCTGATCAAACACCTGCGTAAGCTGCAGTACACGCAGATGTCAGAAAAATTCCCGCTGGCCAGCAAGCTGATGGGCAAGCTGCCCAAGCCCGAATTGATCTATCTGGCCGGCCTGTACCACGACATCGGCAAGGGCCGTGGCGGCGATCACTCGGAGCTCGGTGCGGTCGACGCCGAAGCGTTCGGTATCCGCCATCACCTGCCGACGTGGGACACCCAGTTGATCGTCTGGCTGGTGCAAAACCATCTGGTGATGTCGACCACCGCCCAGCGCAAGGACCTGTCCGATCCGCAGGTGATCCACGATTTCGCCCAGTTCGTTGGCGACGAAGTGCACCTGGACTACCTCTATGTCCTGACCATTGCCGACATCAACGCCACCAACCCGACCCTGTGGAACTCGTGGCGGGCCAGCCTGCTGCGCCAGCTCTACACCGAGACCAAGCGCGCCCTCAAGCGCGGCCTGGAAAATCCGGTAGACCGCGAAGAGCAGATCCGTCGCACACAGAGCGCCGCGCTGGACATTCTGGTGCGCAACGGCACCGATCCGGACGACGTCGAGCAACTCTGGTCGCAGCTGGGTGATGACTATTTCCTGCGCCACACTGCTGGTGACGTGGCCTGGCACAGCGATGCGATCCTGCAGCAGCCGGCCGACGGCGGGCCGCTGGTGTTGATCAAGGAAACCACCCAGCGCGAATTCGAAGGCGGCACGCAGATCTTCATCTATGCACCGGACCAGCACGACTTCTTCGCCGTGACAGTGGCAGCGATGGACCAGTTGAACCTGAACATTCACGACGCCCGGGTCATCACCTCCACCAGCCAGTTCACCCTCGACACTTACATCGTGCTCGACAGCGACGGCGGCCCGATCGGCGACAACCTGGAGCGGATCAAGACCATCCGCGACGGCCTGACCGAAGCGCTGCGCAACCCGGACGACTACCCGACCATCATCAAGCGCCGGGTGCCGCGTCAGCTCAAGCATTTCGCGTTTGCACCCGTGGTGACGATTTCCAACGACGCGCAGCGGCCAGTCACCGTGCTGGAACTCAGCGCGCCTGACCGCCCGGGTCTGCTGGCACGTATCGGCAAGATTTTCCTGGAATTCGACCTGTCGCTGCAGAACGCCAAGATTTCCACCCTGGGCGAACGCGTGGAAGACGTGTTCTTCCTCACCGACGAGAACAACCAGCCGCTGTCCGATCCGCAACTGTGCAGCCGGCTGCAGGACGCCATCGTCCAGCAACTCAGCGTCAATCAGGAACCCGGCGAACTGCGCATCAGCATCTGAACGCCCTGACGATTTGATTCAACGGCGCCTGCCACCTCACCGGCTACAGGCGCCCCGCTCCCCCGAGAACGATTGCCCATGAACAACGCTCTGCAACAGCTCCAGCCTTACCCGTTCGAAAAGCTTCGCGCCCTGCTCGGCGGCGTCACGCCCAACCCGGACAAGCGCCCGATCGCCCTGTCCATCGGTGAACCGAAGCACACCTCGCCGGCGTTCGTCGCCAAGGCGCTGGCCGACAACCTCGACAAGATGGCGGTCTACCCGACCACCATTGGCATCCCGGCGCTGCGCGAAGCCATCGCCGGCTGGTGCGAGCGTCGTTTCGGCGTGCCTGCGGGCTGGCTGGATGCGGCGAAGCATGTGCTGCCGGTCAACGGCACCCGCGAAGCGCTGTTCGCCTTCACCCAGACCGTGGTCAATCGCAGCGATGACGGCCTGGTGGTCAGCCCCAACCCGTTCTATCAGATCTACGAAGGTGCGGCGTTCCTCGCCGGGGCCAAGCCGCACTACCTGCCGTGCCTGGTCGAACATGGCTTCAACCCGGACTTCGACGCCGTGCCGGCCGAGATCTGGGAACGCTGCCAGATCCTGTTCCTGTGCTCGCCGGGTAACCCGACCGGCGCGCTGATCCCGCTGGACACCCTGAAAAAGCTGATCGCCCTGGCCGACGAGCACGATTTCGTGATCGCCGCCGACGAGTGCTACAGCGAGCTGTATTTCGACGAACAGACCCCGCCACCGGGCCTGCTCACCGCCTGCGCCGAGCTGGGTCGCAGCGATTTCAAACGCTGCGTGGTGTTCCACAGTCTGTCCAAGCGCTCCAACCTGCCGGGCCTGCGTTCGGGCTTCGTGGCCGGCGACGCCGACATTCTCAAGGCGTTCCTGCTGTACCGCACCTACCATGGCTGCGCGATGCCGGTTCAGACCCAACTGGCCAGCGTTGCCGCGTGGAACGACGAAGAACACGTGCGTGCCAACCGCGACCTGTACCGCGAGAAGTTCGACGCCGTGCTGGATATTCTTTCGCCGGTGATGGACGTGCAGCGTCCGGACGGCAGTTTCTATCTGTGGCCGAATGTCGGCGGCGACGATGCGGCCTTCTGCCGCGACCTGTTTGAAGCCGAGCATGTCACCGTAGTGCCGGGCTCGTACCTGTCTCGTGACGTCGAAGGGGCCAACCCTGGCGCCGGTCGTGTACGCATGGCGCTGGTCGCACCACTGGCCGAATGCATCGAAGGCGCCGAGCGCATTCGCGCGTTCGTGACCCGCAACCGCGGGTAATCTCCGTAGCAGTCCGGCTTGCCGGTGGTCGCGCCTTCAAAATCGCTGCCGCCTGTAGGAGCTGGCTTGCCCTGCGAGCGGCGACGGAGTCATCGTAAAACCGGCGAACGCGGTGTATCAGGAAAGTCGAGTCGGCAGGTTTTACGACTGCTGCGCAGCCGCTCGCAGGGCAAGCCTGCTCCTACAAGTTTTGCGTACTGCGCATATTTCAGGCGCACCACAAAATCCATGTGGGAGGGAGCCCTGCTCGCGAAAGCGGTGGATCAGTCACTACAGCATTGTCCAGCCAGACGCCTTCGCGAGCAGAGCTCCCTCCCACGGCCTTCGGCCAGAATCAAGTGCAGACGGTGTTTTGCCGAACTGCTACAGATCTCTTACCGCAGATCCCGTAGGAGCCGGCTTGCTGGCGAAAGCGGTGGATCAGTCGACACAGCATTGCCCGGACTGACGCCTTCGCGAGCAAGGCTCCCTCCCACGGCCTTCGGCCAGAATCAAGTGCAGACGGTATTTTGCCGAACTGCTACAGATCTCTCACCGCAGAGCCCGTAGGAGCCGGCTTGCTGGCGAAAGCGGTGGATCAGTCGACACAGCATTGCCCGGACTGACGCCTTCGCGAGCAAGGCTCCCTCCCACGGCCTTCGGCCAGAATCAAGAGCAGCGAGTATTTCGCCGGACGGCTACGGATCTCTCACTGCAGATCCCGTAGGAGCCGGCTTGCTGGCGAAAGCGGTGGATCAGTCGACGCAGCATTGCCCGGACTGACGCCTTCGCGAGCAAGGCTCCCTCCCACGGCCTTCGGCCAGAATCAAGAGCAGCGAGTATTTCGCCGGACGGCTACGGATCTCTCACTGCAGATCCCGTAGGAGCCGGCTTGCTGGCGAAAGCGGTGGATCAGTCGACACAGCATTGCCCGGACTGACGCCTTCGCGAGCAAGGCTCCCTCCCACGGCCTTCGGCCAGAATCAAGT
>NZ_JBIVCU010000006.1:0-26132 GCF_044746785.1 Pseudomonas sp. NPDC090208 | reverse complement strand
AAAGCGGTGGATCAGTCGACACAGCATTGCCCGGACTGACGCCTTCGCGAGCAAGGCTCCCTCCCACGGCCTTCGGCCAGAATCAAGTGCAGACGGTGTTTTGCCGAACAGCTACAGATCTCTTACCGCAGATCCCGTAGGAGCCGGCTTGCTGGCGAACTTAGAGTGTCAGATACCCATGAAGCGACTGATCCACCGCATTCGCCAGCAAGCCGGCTCCTACGGACTCTGTGTAAGGCACACATTCCAGGCACTCCACAGATCCATGTGGGAGGGAGCTCTGCTGGCGAAAGCGGTGGATCAGTCGACACAGAATTGCCCGGACTGACGCCTTCGCGAGCAGGGCTCCCTCCCACGGCCTTTTGCCAGAACCAAGAGCAGCGGTATTCGCCGGACTGCTACAGATCTCTCACCACTGATTCCCATAGGGGCTGTGTTAGCAGCGGGACTAGGTCTTCACCGGCCCCAGATTGGCCTCATTGAGGTCCAGCTCGGCCAGCACCAGACGCAGCACGTCGTCACCAATCTGGTGATGCCGGTGCAGGCTGTACAGTTCCAGACGCTGGGCACGCAGTGCGTTGATGCGCATGCGCTTCTCCAGTTGGTCCATCTGGAATGCCAGCGCCTGGGCTTCGGCGGTGTCGTTGAAGATTTCCAGGCGGTGGCGGTATTCCGACATGATCCGCGATTTGACCTCGGTCGCCAGCACCGCCTGAGCGGCATCCGGCGAGGTGTTGGTCTCGCTGATTTCCTGACTTTCCAGCGCATGGATCGCCGCCTCGGCGGTGCGCTTCCAGGCGTCGCGCACTTCGCGCTTCAGACGCAGGTCCGGCTCGCTGACCAGCCCGCGCAACAGCAGCGGCAAGCCGATACTGGCGACCACCAGCGACAGCAGGATCACCCCCGCCGCAATGAAGATCAGCAGATCACGCTCGGGAAAGTCCTGCCCCGCCGCTATCAGCATCGGCACCGACAGCGTACCGGCCAGGGTGACGGCGCCACGTACGCCGCCAACGGTGAGCAACAACGAGGAACGTGCGGATAACTGCAGCGAACCGTCACTGCGCCCGCGCCAGCGGCGAACGGTGATCATCAGCCGCCAGACGCTCTGCACCCAGACATAACGCAGCACGGCCAACACCAGAAAGATCGCCAGCACATCCAGGCAACGCCACAACAGCGTCGGCCACAGCGTCACTTCTTCGCGGGTGATTGCCTCGACGATGTCCGGCAATTGCAGGCCAAGCAGGAGGAAGATCAAGCCGTTGAAGGCGAACTCCAGCAGGGTCCAGACACTGCGGTTGAGCAGCCGGGTGCTGGTCTGCCGTGGCAACAGATCGACCCAGCTCTGCATCATGCCCGCCGCCACCGCCGAGAGGATGCCCGAAACGCCCAGCCGCTCGGCCAGCACGTAAGCGGCAAACGGCAACAGCAGCATGAACACCACATGGGTGGCCGGATCGTCCCAGCCGCGGGTGATCATCCAGCTGCGAAAACGCCCGACCAGCCAGCTCAGTGCGACGCCCACTGCCAGACCGCCGCAGGCCACCAGCACGAAGGTCAAGCTGGCGTCGGTCAGGGAGAACACACCGGTGATGGCCGCCGCCAGCGCAAACTTGAACGTGACCAGACCCGACGCATCGTTCATCAGCGCTTCGCCCTGCAACATGCGCATGATCGGCGCGGGCAGACGGTCTTGGGCGATGGCCGACACCGCCACGGCGTCGGTCGGTGACAACACAGCCGCCAGCGCGAAGGCCACCGGCAGCGGAATGGCCGGCAGCAGCCAGTGAATGAAATAGCCGGCGCCGACCACGGTAAAAATCACCAGCCCCACCGCGAGGGTCAGGATCGGCCCGCGATAACGCCAGAGGTCGCGCTTGGGCATGCGCCAGCCGTCGGAGAACAGCAGCGGCGGCAGGAACAGAAACAGGAACAGCTCGGGATCGAGCGCCACATGCAGGCCCAGACTCGGCCACGCCAGCAAGGCCCCGGCGGCGATCTGCACCAGCGGCAGCGGTAGCGGAATCACCCGCGCCAGCAAACGTGAAACACCGACCAGCGTCAACAGAATCAGGACGGTATAGGCGGTCTGCATGGCGTGTTTCCTTGATCGGGGCGACGTGTGGCTGGCCGGCCCGCATTGTCGGGCGGGGCGCAGCGTCGAACTGCCATCTTAACGGTTCAGACTATCGCCCGGTCCTAATACATAGGTCTTAACCGGAGCAAAATCGCCACAGCACACAGAAAACCGCCGCATTCCACGCTCAAGCCGTTCGTCCGTGGCATAATCCGTCACCGTTTTTTCAACCATCTCAAAGGGGGCAAGTTCATGGCTGATGACAACACGTTGCACCTGTACGGGATCAAGGCCTGCGACACCATGAAAAAGGCGCGCACCTGGCTCGATGAAAAATCGGTGAACTACGATTTCCACGACTACAAGGCTCAGGGCATCGACCGCAAGCACCTGACCCAGTGGTGCAACGAGCACGGCTGGCAGACCGTCCTGAACCGCGCCGGCACGACCTTTCGCAAGCTGGACGAGGCGCAGAAAGCCGACCTCGACCAGGACAAGGCCATCGAACTGATGCTCGCCCAGCCGTCGATGATCAAGCGCCCGGTGCTGGATCTTGGCGGCAAAACCCTGATTGGCTTCAAACCCGAACTGTACGCAGCAGCTATCGCCTGATTGAGATAGCCATTTAAAGAGGTATTTCCATGTCCACTTCCCTGTTCAGCCTGGCCTTCGGCGTTGGCACTCAAAACCGTCAAGGCACCTGGCTGGAAGTTTTCTACGCCCTGCCCCTACTCAACCCGTCGGCCGAGATCGTTGCCGCTGTCGCGCCGCTGCTCGACTACAAGGGTGGCAACGAAGCCATCAGCTTCACCACCGATCAGGCCGCGAAACTGGCCGAAGCGCTGAAATCCGTCGACGCTGCCCAGGCTGCGCTGCTGACCCGTCTGGCCGAAAGCCACAAGCCGCTGGTCGCCACCCTGCTGGCTGAAGACGCAGCCCTGACTTCGACCCCAGAGGCTTACCTGAAGCTGCACCTGCTCTCGCACCGTCTGGTCAAGCCGCACGGCCTGAGCCTGGCTGGCGTGTTCCCGCTGCTGCCGAACGTGGCCTGGACCAGCCAGGGCGCCATCGATCTGGGCGAACTGGCCGAGCGTCAACTGGAAGCGCGCCTGAAAGGCGAGCTGCTGGAAGTGTTCTCCGTGGACAAGTTCCCGAAAATGACCGACTACGTGGTACCGGCCGGCGTGCGTATCGCTGACACCGCTCGCGTACGTCTGGGTGCCTACATCGGCGAAGGCACCACCGTGATGCACGAAGGTTTCGTCAACTTCAACGGCGGCACCGAAGGCCCGGGCATGATCGAAGGCCGTGTCTCGGCAGGCGTATTCGTCGGCAAGGGTTCGGACCTGGGCGGCGGCTGCTCGACCATGGGCACCCTGTCGGGCGGCGGCAACATCGTGATCAAGGTCGGCGAAGGCTGCCTGATCGGCGCCAACGCCGGTATCGGTATCCCGTTGGGCGACCGCAACACCGTTGAAGCCGGTCTGTACATCACCGCTGGCACCAAAGTGGCGCTGCTGGACGAGAACAACGAACTGGTCAAAGTGCTCAAGGCCCGTGATCTGGCCGGCCAGCCGGACCTGCTGTTCCGTCGCAACTCGCAGACTGGCGCCGTGGAATGCAAATCCCACAAGTCGGCGATCGAGCTGAACGAAGCGCTGCACGCTCACAACTGATCGACTGCGGGCGCGGATTCATTCGCGATACGGGGGTTCGGACGACACACTTGCGTCGTCTGAAATATCCTTTCGCGAATGAATCCGCTCCCACAGGGAGAGCCACCTCCAATGCCCCTTATCTCCCCGTGGCGCGCTGATTTCCCGGCCCTCGACGCCCTGCAACGGCAAGGCCAGACCTATCTGGACAGCGCCGCCACCGCACAAAAGCCCCAAGCCCTGATCGACGCCCTGGCCCACTACTACGGCAACGGCGCGGCCAATGTTCACCGTGCCCAGCATCTGCCCGGCGCCATGGCCACCCAGGCATTTGAAGACACCCGCCACAAGGTCGGTGAATGGCTCAACGCCGGATCATCCGGGCACATCGTGTTTACCCACGGCGCCACCTCGGCGTTCAACCTGCTGGCCTATGGCCTGGAGCCGCGTTTTCAGCCCGGCGACGAGATCGTCGTCAGTACGCTGGAGCACCACGCCAACCTGCTGCCGTGGCAACAACTGGCGATCCGCCGCCAGTTGAAGCTGGTGGTGTTGCCTCTGGATGCCAACGGCGTGATCGACCTGAACGCCGCCCGCGAGCTGATCGGTCCGCGCACTCGCCTGCTGGCGGTCAGCCAGTTGTCCAACGTGCTTGGCACCTGGCAGCCGGTCAGCGAGCTGGTGGCGAAGGCCAAGGCCCATGGTGCCCTGACAGTGATCGACGGCGCTCAGGGCGTGGTCCATGGTCGTCATGACGTGCAGGCGCTGGGCTGCGACTTCTACGTATTCTCCAGCCACAAGCTGTATGGCCCGGACGGCGTGGGTGCGCTGTTCGGTCGCCATCAGGCGCTGGAGCAACTGCAGCATTGGCAGTTCGGCGGCGAGATGGTCCTGCAGACCGGCTTCCACGAAGCGACCTTCCGCCCTGCCCCGCTGGGTTTCGAGGCCGGTACGCCGCCGATTGCCGGGGTGATAGGTCTGGGCGCCACGCTGGACTACCTGAACGATGTCAATCAAGTAGCCGCTGCTGCCCACGAGGCGAGCCTGCATGAACTGCTGCGCGCCGGCCTGTTGCTGCACAAGGGTGTACGGCTGGTGGGCAACCCGGAGGCGGCGCTGGTGAGTTTTGTCGTCGACGGCGTCCACAATGCCGATCTGGCGCACTTGCTGACCGAACAGGGGATTGCCGTGCGCGCCGGTCATCACTGCGCCATCCCGCTGCTGAAAAGCCTCGGCCTGCCCGGTGCGATCCGTGTTTCGCTGGGGCTTTATAACGACGGTGAAGACCTGGAGCGGTTCTTCAACGCACTGGATCAGTCCCTGGAGTTACTGCGATGAGCCTGCCCGTCGATGCCCAGACCGCGCTGGACACCTTCAATGCCTCGTTGAGCTGGGAGCAGCGCGCCCGCCTGCTGATGCAATGGGGCGAGCGTCTGCCGGCCCTCAGTGATGACCAAAAGACCGACGAACACCTGGTGGACGGTTGCGAAAGCAAGGTCTGGCTGCTGGGCGATGTTATCGACGGTCACTGGCAGTTTCGCGCGGCCAGTGATGCCCGTTTGATTCGCGGGCTGGTGGCCTTGCTGCTGGCGCGAGTCAATGGTTTGTCGGCCGAGGCGTTGCAGCAGGTCGATCTGGGCGACTGGTTCAATCAGTTGGGGCTGAGCCGACAGTTGTCGCCATCGCGCAGCAATGGCCTGAATGCCGTGTTGCAGCGGATGCGGCAGATGGCGGGGTGATGAGTCAGAGAAACACTGGACGGCGTGGGAGCGAATTCATTCGCGATGCGATGCCATGGGCGATACATCTCTATCGTCTGTGCCGGCCTCTCGCGAATGAATTCGCTCCCACAATGGATCTGCATGTCTCCCGGCAGAGGGGGCACATGGAATAGGGTGGGGTCAGTCAGCCTTCGCCTTGACCCGCTCCGACGGCCGCCGCATACCGGCCACGATCTTCTCCACCGCCTTGGTCGCGGCGACCATGCCGAAGGTCGCGGTGACCATCATCACCGCGCCGAAACCACCGGCGCAGTCCAGCTTCACACCATCGCCGACAAAGCTTTTCTGCAGGCAGATGCTGCCGTCCGGCTTCGGATAGCGCAGCTGTTCGCTGGAGAACACGCACGGCACGCTGTAATGGCGGGTCACGGTGCGTGAGAAGCCGTAATCACGGCGCAAGGTCGAACGCACCTTGGAGGCCAACGGGTCGTTGAACGTGCGGTTGAGGTCGCAGACCTGAATCTGCGTCGGGTCGATTTGCCCGCCAGCACCGCCGGTGGTGATGATCTGGATCTTGCGGCGCTTGCACCAGGCGATCAGCGCGGCCTTGGCGTTGACGCTGTCGATGCAGTCGAGCACGCAATCGATATCTGGGGTGATGTATTCGGCCATGGTCTCGCGGGTAACGAAATCGGCGACCGGGTGAACCACGCACTCCGGGTTGATCTCGCGCAGGCGCTCGGCCATCACTTCGACCTTCGGTTTGCCGACAGTACTGGTCAACGCATGCAACTGGCGGTTGCTGTTGCTGACACAGACGTCGTCCATATCGAACAGGGAAATTTCGCCCACGCCGCAACGGGCCATGGCTTCCGCCGCCCACGACCCCACACCGCCGATGCCGACCACCGCCACATGGGCCGCGCGCAGACGCTCCAGGCCTTCGATGCCATACAGGCGGGCGATGCCGGCGAACCGCGGATCTTCTGTGCTCATGACCAATACCCCGAAAAAACCGGCGCGCATTATAGGCCGTGTCACGGATTGGGACAGCAGTCTGTGGGGGGTGTTTGGTCAGAAAGCCGCTGACACCCCGTCGACGGGGTCCACACACAATCCCTGTGGGAGGGAGCCCTGCTCGCGAATACGGTGGATCAGTGACCACGGATGTGGCTGACCGGACGCATTCGTGAGCAGGGCTCCCTCCCACGGGCTGCGCGTTGTTAATGCCATTCGCGGGCAAGCCCGCTCCCACAAAAGGCACGTACCTGAAGAAAAGGACTACATTTTTTCAGGAACAGAACTTCAACCTCTGTCGGTTGCCAAAGCACTTGCCAGCTGACGTTCGTCAGCTTCTCCCGTTCCCCTTTTGGAACCTGAAGTACCTATGCCATCCCGTAAATTTGGACTCAACCTGGTGGTCATCGTGGCAATCGCCGCGCTGTTCACCGGCTTCTGGGCGCTGATCAATCGCCCGGTGACCGCCCCCAACTGGCCCGAGCAGATCTCCGGATTCTCCTATTCGCCGTTCCGGCTCGGACAAAGCCCACAGAAATCCGTCTATCCGTCCGACGATGAAATGCGTCAGGACCTCGAGCTGATGAGCAAATACACCGACAACATCCGTATCTATTCGGTGGACGGCAGCCTCAAGGACATCCCGAAACTGGCCGAGGAATTCGGTCTGCGGGTGACCCTCGGCATCTGGATCAGCCCCGATCAGGAACGCAACGAGCGGGAAATCAACACCGCCATCGAACTGGCCAACACCACCCGCAGCGTGGTGCGCGTGGTGGTCGGCAACGAGGCGGTTTTCCGCAAGGAAATCACGCCCAAAGACCTGATCGCCCTGCTCGACCGCGTCCGCGCGGCAGTGAAAGTGCCGGTGACCACGTCCGAGCAATGGCACATCTGGAAGGAAAACCCGGAACTGGCCAAACACGTCGATCTGATCGCCGCGCACATCCTGCCGTACTGGGAATATGTGCCGATGGACAAGGCCGGCCAGTTTGTCTTTGACCGTGCCCGCGAACTGCGCCATCAGTTCCCGAAAAAGCCGCTGCTGCTGTCTGAGGTGGGCTGGCCGAGCAACGGCCACATGCGCGGTGGCGCCGATGCGACCCAGGCCGATCAGGCGATCTACCTGCGTACGCTGGTTAACAAGCTCAACCGCCAGGGCTTCAACTACTTCGTGATCGAAGCGTTCGACCAGCCGTGGAAGGCCAGTGACGAAGGCTCGGTCGGCGCTTACTGGGGCGTGTTCAACGCCGCTCGCCAGCAGAAATTCAACTTCGAAGGCCCGGTGGTGGCGATTCCGCAGTGGCGCGTACTGGCCATCGGTTCGGCAGTGCTGGCGATGCTCGCCCTGGCGTTGCTGCTGATCGACGGTTCGGCCCTGCGTCAGCGTGGCCGCACGTTCCTGACCTTTATCGCGTTCCTTTGTGGTTCGGTGCTGGTGTGGATCGGTTACGACTACAGCCAGCAATACAGCACTTGGTTCAGCCTGCTGGTGGGCTTCCTGCTGGCACTCGGCGCCCTCGGCGTGTTCATCGTCTTGCTCACCGAGGCTCACGAGCTGGCCGAGGCGGTCTGGACCCACAAACGCCGTCGTGAATTCCTGCCGGTCGATACCGACACGGCCTATAGACCCAAAGTCTCGGTGCATGTGCCGTGCTACAACGAGCCGCCGGAGATGGTCAAACAGACCCTCAACGCCCTCGCCGCCCTGGACTACCCGGATTTCGAAGTGTTGCTGATCGACAACAACACCAAGGACCCGGCCGTGTGGGAGCCGGTCAAGGCCCACTGCGAAATGCTCGGCGAGCGCTTCAAGTTCTTCCACGTCGCGCCCCTGGCCGGCTTCAAGGGCGGTGCGCTGAACTACCTGATCCCGCACACCGCTCCGGATGCCGAAGTGATTGCGGTGATCGACTCGGACTACTGCGTCGACCGCAACTGGCTCAAGCACATGGTGCCGCACTTCGCCGACCCGAAAATCGCCGTGGTGCAGTCACCCCAGGACTATCGCGACCAGCACGAAAGCGCGTTCAAGAAGCTCTGCTACTCGGAATACAAGGGCTTCTTCCATATCGGCATGGTCACCCGCAACGACCGCGACGCGATCATTCAGCACGGCACCATGACCATGACCCGCCGTTCGGTGCTGGAAGAGCTGGGCTGGGCCGACTGGTGCATCTGTGAAGACGCCGAGCTGGGCCTGCGCGTGTTCGAAAAAGGCTATTCCGCCGCCTATGCCCACAACAGCTACGGTCGCGGGTTGATGCCGGACACCTTCATCGACTTCAAGAAGCAGCGTTTCCGCTGGGCCTATGGCGCCATCCAGATCATCAAGCGCCATGCCGCCAGTCTCTTGCGCGGCAAGGACAGCGAACTGACCCGTGGCCAGCGCTATCACTTCCTGGCCGGCTGGCTGCCGTGGATCGCCGACGGCATGAACATCTTCTTCACCGTCGGTGCGCTGCTGTGGTCAGCGGCGATGATCATCGTGCCCAACCGGGTCGACCCGCCACTGCTGATCTTCGCGATCCCGCCGCTGGCGCTGTTCTTCTTCAAGGTTGGCAAGATCATCTTCCTGTACCGCCGCGCGGTCGGGGTCAACCTCAAGGACGCGTTCTACGCGGCGGTTGCCGGGCTGGCGTTGTCGCACACCATCGCCAAGGCGGTGCTGTACGGCTTCTTCACCAGCAGCATCCCGTTCTTCCGCACACCGAAGAACGCCGACAGCCATGGCCTGCTGGTGGCGATTTCCGAGGCCCGCGAGGAGCTGTTCATCATGTTGCTGCTGTGGGGCGCGGCGCTGGGCATCTGCCTGGTGCAGGGCCTGCCGAGCAATGACGTGCGTTTCTGGGTCAGCATGCTGCTGGTGCAGTCGCTGCCGTATCTGGCAGCGTTGATCATGGCGTTCCTGTCGTCGCTGCCCAAACCGAAGTCGGCGGAACAGCCCGCCACGGCCTGAAACAATTGTGCGCTGTACTAAACGGCGGCCTTCGGGTCGCCGTTTTGCTTTAAGATATCCCCCTTTTTTAGCCTGTAGGAGCGCGCTTGCCCGCGATTGAGCCGTGTCAGCCACCGAAGTGCTGACTGGCCCACCGCTATCGCGGGCAAGCGCGCTCCTACGAACCTCACCTCTGCGGATCTTTCATGACAGCCCCAGCCGATCTTTCGCCCACTCTGCAACTCGCCTGCGACCTGATCCGTCGCCCATCGGTCACCCCGCTCGACGCCGACTGTCAGGCCGTGATGATGAAACGCCTGGGCGATGCCGGTTTCACCCTTGAGCCGATGCGCATCGAGGACGTGGACAACTTCTGGGCCACCCATGGCAGCGACGAAGGTCCGGTGCTGTGTTTCGCCGGCCACACCGACGTGGTGCCGACCGGCCCGGTGACGGCCTGGCAGAACGACCCGTTCAACGCGCTGATCGATGAAAACGGCATGCTCTGCGGCCGTGGCGCGGCGGACATGAAAGGTAGCCTGGCGTCGATGATCGTCGCCACCGAGCGCTTCGTCGCCGACTACCCGAACCACAAGGGCAAGGTCGCCTACCTGATCACCAGCGACGAAGAAGGCCCGGCGCACCATGGCACCAAAGCGGTGGTCGAACGTCTGGCGGCGCGCAAGGAGCGTCTGGACTGGTGCATCGTCGGCGAACCGTCGAGCACCACTCTGGTCGGTGACGTGGTCAAGAACGGCCGTCGCGGCTCCCTCGGCGCGACCCTGACCGTGCGCGGCGTGCAAGGTCACGTGGCCTACCCGCATCTGGCGCGCAACCCGATTCATCTGGCTGCGCCAGCGCTGGCCGAACTGGCCGCCGAGCACTGGGACGAAGGCAACGCGTTCTTCCCGCCGACCAGCTTCCAGATTTCCAACATCCACTCCGGCACCGGCGCGACCAACGTGATTCCGGGCGACCTGACGGCGGTGTTCAACTTCCGCTTCTCTACCGAGTCCACCGTCGAGGGCCTGCAGAAACGCGTGGCCGACATCCTCGACAAACACGGCCTGGACTGGCATGTGGAGTGGGCGCTGTCGGGCCTGCCGTTCCTCACCGAACCGGGCGCGCTGCTTGACGCCGTGTCGGCCAGCATCAAGAACGTCACCGGCCGCGACACCAAAGCGTCCACCAGCGGCGGCACGTCCGACGGGCGCTTCATCGCCACCCTCGGCACGCAAGTCGTGGAGTTGGGTCCGGTCAACGCAACGATTCACCAGGTCAACGAGCGCATTCTGGCCAGCGACCTCGACGTGCTGACCGAGATCTACTACCAGACCCTGGTCAAGTTGCTCGCCTGATGCTGACCTGTCCGATCTGCTCAGCCGCGCTCGACCGCGTGGATAACGGCGTGGTGTGCCCGGCGGGCCACCGCTTCGACCGTGCCCGTCAGGGCTATCTGAACCTGTTGCCGGTGCAACACAAGAACAGCCGCGACCCCGGCGACAACCAGGCGATGGTCGAGGCTCGCCGCGACTTTCTCAATGCCGGGCATTACGCCCCGGTAGCGAAGCGTCTGGCCGAGCTGGCCGCCGAACGCAACCCGGCGCACTGGCTGGATATCGGTTGTGGCGAGGGCTATTACACCGCGCAGATCGCCGACGCCCTGCCGGAGGCCGAAGGTTATGCGCTGGACATCTCCCGCGAGGCGGTCAAGCGTGCCTGCAAGCGCAATCCGCAGGTCAGTTGGTTGATCGCCAGCATGGCCCGCGTGCCGCTGCCGGACGCCAGCATCGAATTCATCGCCAGTGTGTTCAGCCCGCTGGACTGGGCCGAAGCCAGTCGACTGCTGGCGCCGGGCGGCGGTCTGATGCGCGTGGGCCCAACCAACGAGCACCTGATGGAATTGCGCCAGCGTCTGTACGACGAAGTCCGCGACTACGCCGACGACAAGCATCTGGCGCTGGTGCCGGAAGGCATGCTTCACGCCCACAGCGAAACCCTGCGCTTCACGTTGACCCTGACCGACAGCAAGGCTCGCGCCGATCTGCTGGCCATGACACCTCATGGCTGGCGCGCCAGCGCCGAACGCCGCGCCAGCGTCATCGAACAGGCCGCGCCTTTCAAGGTCACGGTGTCCATGCGCTACGATTATTTCGTTCGGCACTGACCGACTGAAACACATTCAAGAGGCTTCCATGCGTCAACCCGATATCGAGATTTACCTGAAAGACGCTGACGTCGATCACAAGGCCCTGACCGCCTGGCTGGCCGCAGACATCGGCCCGTGCAGCGACTGGGTGCAGAAAGGCCAGACCTGGAAATGCAAGGCCGGCGACATCCCGGTGACCTGGATTCCCAAGGCCGTGGGCAAATGGAACAGCCTGTGCCTGGACAGCGACAAGACCCCGTGGGACGACGACATCGCCTGCGCCCGCGCCGCCTTTGCCGCGCTGAACGTCGAAGTACGCTGCGCACCGGGTAGCTGGGTCGAGGAAGAAAGCGAAGAAGACGCCGACCGCTGGATCCGCATCAGCGTTGATGGCGAAGAAGAGATTACCTGGCGGACGTCCTGACCCGCGGCTTGTCTCCCTGTAGGAGCTGGCTTGTCCTGCGAGCGGCGACGCAGTCGTCGTAAAACCATGCGCACTGGCCGTGTCAGGTGTACCGAGTGCATAGGGTTTACGACGAGTTCCTCGCCGCTCGCAGGACAAGCCAGCTCCTACAGGGAATTGCATTGCCACACCGCCATCGTGGCAAACCCCGTCCTACGGTATTCCTACAGCCTCTGTCACCCTCCCCAACTTTGCCCATCCCCACCATATGCGGCAAACTGACTGCCTCGCGGGCCGTGGCCCCTTTTCAGCAGAATGCGTATGACCCGTTCCCCGTTCCGCCGCCTCGTCTTTGGCACCCTGCGTCGTCTGTTGTACCTGTGGGTACGTTCCGAGACGATCAATCAGTCTTCCTTCACGCTCAATCTGGATCGCAGCCGGCCGGTGTTCTACGCCTTGCCGAGCCCTTCGCTGAGCGATCTGGCGGTGCTCGACACGGAATGCCGCAAGGCCGGGCTGCCACGGCCGGTGCTGCCCGTTGCGGTCGGCAATCTGGCCGAACCTGCGGCGTTCTTTTACCTGACCCCGGAGCCCGACTGGCTGGGGCGTCAGGACAAGCGCGGCGCGCCGCCAACGCTGGAGCGACTGGTCGGCGCGGTCACGCACAATGCCGCCGAAGACGCGCAAATCATTCCGGTCAGCGTGTTCTGGGGGCAGTCGCCGGACAAGGAAGACAGCCCGTGGAAACTGCTGTTCGCCGACAGTTGGGCAGTGACCGGGCGCCTGCGCCGGCTGGTGACCATCCTGATTCTGGGGCGCAAGACTCGCGTGCAGTTTTCCGCACCGATTCATCTGCGCGAACTGATCGACGAGAACAAGGGCTACGAGCGCACCGTGCGCATGGCCCAGCGTCTGCTGCGTGTACATTTCCGCAACCTGAAGACCGCCACCATCGGCCCCGACCTGTCGCACCGGCGCACGCTGGTCAAAGGGCTGGTGGCTGACCCGCTGGTCAAGCAGGCGATCCTCGACGAAGCCGCGCGGGAAAAAATCCCCGAAGCCAAGGCGCGGGAAAAGGCCCTGCATTACGGCAACGAGATCGCCTCGGACTACACCTACACCGCGATCCGTTTTCTGGAAGTGGTGCTCAGCTGGTTCTGGAACAAGATCTACGACGGCATCAAGGTCAGCCATCTGGAGGGCGTGCAGAATGTCGCCCAGGGCAACGAAATCATTTATGTGCCCTGCCATCGCAGCCACATCGATTACCTGCTGCTGTCCTACCTACTGTTCCGCAACGGCCTGACCCCGCCGCACATCGCTGCCGGTATCAACCTCAACATGCCGGTAATCGGCGGCCTGCTGCGCCGGGGCGGCGCGTTCTTCATGCGCCGCACGTTCAAGGGCAACCCGCTGTACACCGCAGTGTTCAACGAATACCTGCACACCCTGTTCACCAAAGGTTTCCCGGTGGAGTACTTCGTCGAAGGCGGTCGCTCGCGCACCGGGCGCATGCTGCAACCGAAGACCGGCATGCTCGCCATCACGATGCGCAGCTTTCTGCGCAATGCCCGCACGCCCATCGTGTTCGTCCCGGTGTACATCGGTTACGAGCGGGTGCTGGAAGGTCGCACCTACCTTGGCGAACTGCGCGGCGCGGCGAAGAAGAAAGAATCGATCTTCGACATCTTCAAAGTCATCGGCGCACTCAAGCAGCGCTTCGGTCAGGTCTCGGTCAACTTCGGCGAGCCGATCAAGCTGGCGGAATTTCTCGATCACGAACAACCGGACTGGCGCAGTCAGGAACTCGGCCCGCTGTTCAAACCGGCCTGGCTCAACGACACCACCAACCGCCTCGGCGAACGTGTCGCCCGCCATCTGAACGAAGCAGCCGCGATCAACCCGGTCAATCTGGTGGCGCTGGCACTGCTGTCGACCAACAAGCATGCGCTGGACGATCAGGCGCTGGGCCGGGTGCTGGATCTGTACCTGACCCTGCTGCGCAGCGTGCCGTATTCACCGCACACCACATTGCCCGAAGGCAACGGTCAGGCGCTGATCGAGCACGTCAAAGGCATGGACCTGCTGTCCGAGCAGAAGGACGCGCTGGGGCGCATCCTCTATCTGGACGAGCAGAACGCCGTCCTGATGACCTACTACCGCAACAACGTGCTGCATATCTTCGCCTTGCCGTCGCTGCTCGCGTGCTTTTTCCAGAGTGCCTCGCGCATGAGCCGGGAACAGATCCTGCGCTACACCCGTGCACTGTATCCGTACCTGCAATCGGAGCTGTTCATCCGCTGGTCGCTGGACGAGCTGGATGCGGTGATCGACCAGTGGCTGCAGGCGTTCGTCGAGCAGGGCCTGCTACGCTTCGAGAACGACGTTTACCTGCGTCCGGCGCCGAGTTCCCGCCATTTCGTGTTGCTGACCCTGCTGTCGCGGGCGATTGCCCAGACCCTGCAGCGTTTCTACATGGCAATCTCGCTGCTGCTCAACGCCGGCCAGCACAGCCTGACCGCCGAAGAGCTGGAAGACCTGTGTACGATCATGGCCCAGCGCCTGTCGATCCTGCATGGTCTGAATGCCCCGGAGTTTTTCGACAAGAGCCTGTTCCGCCACTTCATTCAGACACTGCTCGACCAGGACGTGCTGAGCAAGGACGACAGCGGCAAGCTGGGCTACCACGAGTTGTTGGGCGAACTGGCCGAAGGTGCGGCCAAGCGTGTGTTACCTGCTGAAATACGTTTATCCATCCGTCAGGTGGCACTGCATCGCAATGATGATGTCCCAGAGCCGGGCCTTGAGGTCTGATCTGTTGACAATCGGTGTCGCGACAACCTGTCGCGACGCCCCCTGATAAGGAGATCCCTCCGATGAAATACCTGCTGCTGAGCCTGATGGCCACCCTGCTGACTGCCTGTGCCGGCCACGCCCCCGACAACCAGCGGGGCAGCGTCGACGGCGAAGTGTTCTATCTGCAACGCATGGCCCTGCCGCCGACGGCCACCCTGAGCGTCGCCTTGCAGGACGTCTCGCTGGCCGATGCCCCGGCACGCACGCTGGCCCGCCAGAGCGGCCCGGTGGGCGGCCAGGTTCCCCTGCCGTTTCACCTGACCTACGACCAGAGCAAGGTCCAGCCCGGCCATACCTATGCGGTCAGTGCGCGCATCGAAGCAGATGGCAAACTGCTAATGATCAGCACCGAGCGCTACACTGTCGATCTGACCCTGGAGGAAAAACCACCGGTCAAGATCCGCGTGAACCCGGCCCGTTGACGGGCTTCCTGCTGTTTTCCATTTTCTGAAAAGGACGTGACTCCATGCTGCTTCGCTCTCTGTCGTTCACTGGCCTGTGTGCCGGCCTGCTGCTGTCGGCCAGCGCTTTCGCCCTGTCGCTGGGTGACCTGTCGCAATCGGACGCCACCGGCGGCCTGAAGGACGCGCTGACCCAGGGTGCGCAGATCGCCGTGAAGCAGCTGGGCGTGCCCGGTGGCTTCAGCAACAACAAGGACGTGCGCATCGAGTTGCCGGGCAACCTCGGCAAAGTGGCGAAGAAAATGAAGCAGTTCGGCATGGGCGCCCAGGTCGATCAACTGGAAACCAGCATGAACCAGGCCGCCGAAGCCGCCGTGCCACAGGCTCAGGCCATTCTGGTGGATGCAGTGAAGAAGATGAGCGTGTCCGATGCCAAGGGCATTCTCACCGGCGGCAAGGACTCGGCCACCGAATACCTGAACAAATCCAGCCGCGACCAGATCCGCACCAAGTTCCTGCCGATCGTCAAACAGGCCACCGACAAGGTCGGTCTGGCGCAGCAGTACAACTCGTTCGCCGGTCAGGCCGCGACCCTGGGCGTGCTGGATGCGAAGAACTCGAACATCGAAGGCTACGTCACCGAAAAAGCCCTCGACGGCCTGTTCGAAATGATCGCCAAGCAGGAAGAAAGCATCCGCGCCAACCCGGCCGCCGCCGCGACCAGCCTGGCGAAGAAGGTGTTCGGGGCGTTGTAACTGTTATTCGGCTCCTCGTAGGAGCGCGCTTGCCCGCGATAGCGTTCTGTCAGCCGACCTATCAATTTCAGACAGATTGCAATCGCGGGCAAGCGCGCTCCTACGGACCGAGATCACCTGCCACTTTTCACCGACGCTCCCCCTGTAGGAGTGAGCTTGCTCGCGATTGCGTCGAATCAGACACCATCTCGTTGACTGGCCTGACGAAATCGCGAGCAAGCTCACTCCTACAGACGGTATTTCAAAGGTCATGAGTCCTGAGACAGGCTGGCACGTTTTCCGTTGGCTGATATCACAAATGCAGCCAAGCCATCCCACCCAACAGCACGCTGATCCCGCCAGCGGTCAGCGACACCCGGCGCAGCCATTCCTTGCGCGTCAGCAGGGTGATGGCGGCGAGGGAAATCGCCAGCTGGATCGCCATCATCGCCTGTGCCCAGCGATGGTGGGAATGCAGGACTCGCTCGGATTTTTCGTCCCATTCCTGCGCCTGGGCTTCCAGGGCTTCGGCCTTGGTTCGGGCAGCTTCCTTGTCGGCCTTGTAGCGCTTCATTTCGGCCTGGTAATGCGCGACATCGAGGCCGGGCAAGTGGCTGGCGAGGTCAGCCAGGTTTTCGCGGCTGGACTTGGCCTGGTAGTAACTCCATTGGTTGGCGGCTTCGGTTTTCTTGATCGCCGCATTGTTCTTGTCCATGGCGGCTTCGCTTTCCGTGGAACCGGCCTGATAGCTGAGCATGGCGCCAACGGCGGCCATGATGGCGGTCATGACTGCGATCTTGCCGGCGAAACGATCACCTGTGGTGTGCGCGTGCTCGACATGGTGCTCATGAGGGCTGGGAACTTCAAAGGACTCGGACATGGATTTCTATCGCCTGAAACGACGTGGCACGGATGGGGCTTGAGCAGCAGGACGCTGGCGGCGCGAATATAGGAGAAATTCCGTGGCCGAGAAAGCACGGCGATGATTCTGTTCAGCCATCAGTAAGCTGCGAAGGCAGACGCACCGCCTTCCCTGTGGGAGCGGGCTTGCCCGTGAAGGCGGCGCGTCAGTCGACATCGTAGTCACAGACCCATCGCATTCGCGGGCAAGCCCGCTCCCACAGGTTGGGTGGTACGCCAACGTTTGTGGTTCTGGCCAAAGGCCGTTGGAGCGGGATCTGTGTTTGCCGACGACTCAGCAGAAGCCGATCACACCTGCCCGCCCTTCTTCACCCTGAACCACGCCGCATACAACGCCGGCAGAAACAGCAGGGTCAGCGCCGTGGCGACGATCAGGCCGCCCATGATCGCCACCGCCATCGGCCCGAAGAACACGCTGCGCGACAGCGGGATCATGGCCAGCACCGCCGCCAGCGCGGTCAGCACGATGGGGCGGAAGCGCCGCACGGTGGCTTCGATGATCGCCTGCCAGCGGTCCAGCCCGGCGGCGATGTCCTGCTCGATCTGATCCACCAGAATCACCGAGTTGCGCATGATCATCCCCGACAGCGCGATGGTGCCGAGCATCGCCACGAAGCCGAACGGCTGGCGGAAGATCAGCAGGAACAGGGTCACGCCGATCAACCCCAGCGGCGCGGTGAGGAACACCATGAACGTGCGCGAGAAGCTGCGCAACTGGATCATCAGCAACGTCAGCACCACGACGATGAACAGCGGCACGCCGGCGTTGACCGAGTTTTGCCCGCGGGTCGAGTCTTCCACCGTACCGCCCACTTCCAGCAGATAACCGTCCGGCAATTGCGCACGCACATCCTCCAGTGTCGGCAGGATCTGATTGACCAGGGTCGCCGGCTGCTCCTTGCCGTAGATATCGGCACGGATGGTCACGTTGGGCAGGCGGTTGCGGTGCCAGATGATGCCCTCCTCGAAGCCGTATTCCAGCGTCGCCACCTGCGACAGCGCCACGCTGCTGCCGTTGGCGGTCGGAACCGACAGGCTCGCCAGCCCGCCCAGCTCATGGCGTTCCTGCTCGGTGCCACGCACGAGGATTTCGATCAGTTCGTCGTCTTCGCGGTACTGGCTGACGCTGGAGCCGGTCAGCTGGCTCTGCAGAAAGCGCGACAAGTCGGCAGTGGTCACGCCCAGTGCGCGGGCGCGGTCCTGATCGACATTCAGGTAAACCACCTTGCTCGGCTCTTCCCAGTCCAGGTGCACGTTGACCACATGGGGGTTCTCACGAACCTTGGCCGCCACCTTGCGCGCCAGCGCACGAACCTCATCGATGTGCTCGCCGGTCACGCGAAACTGCACCGGATAGCCCACGGGCGGACCGTTTTCCAGACGGGTCACTCGCGGCCGCAGGGTCGGAAATTGCTCATCGAGCGTCTGGATCAGCCAGGTGCGCAACGCCTCGCGGTCCTCGATGGTTTTTGCCAGCACGACGAACTGGGCGAAGCTGGCCGCCGGCAATTGTTGATCCAGCGGCAGGTAGAAACGCGGCGAACCGGTGCCGACGTAGGCCACGTAGTTCTCCACGCCTGCATGGGTCTTGATCATCGCTTCCAGGCGCTTGACCTGTTCAGTGGTATTGCTCAGCGACGCGCCTTCAGCCAGCTTCAGATCGACCATCAGCTCCAGCCGCCCGGAAGCCGGGAAGAACTGCTGGGGCACGAAACGGAACATGAAGATCGACAGCGCGAACAGACCGATGGTCAGCACGATTACGGTCTTGCGTCGGCGCACGCACCAGCCCACCAACGCCCGCACACGGGTGTAGAACGGCGTGCCATACGGGTCAGGCGCGTCTGGCCCGGAACCGTGTTTGGCGGCATGCAATTTCGCCAGGTCCGGCAACAGCCGCTCGCCCAGATACGGCACGAACACAACGGCCGCAACCCATGACGCCAGCAAGGCGATGGTCACCACCTGAAAGATCGAGCGGGTGTATTCGCCGGTACTGGATTGCGCCGTAGCAATCGGCAGAAAACCGGCCGCAGTGATCAGCGTGCCAGTGAGCATCGGGAATGCCGTACTGGTCCAGGCGAAGCTGGCCGCCTTGAGCCGGTCGTAGCCCTGTTCCATCTTGATCGCCATCATTTCCACGGCAATGATCGCGTCGTCCACCAGCAGCCCCAGCGCCAGCACCAGCGCGCCGAGGGAAATCTTGTGCAGGCCGATGCCGAGGTAATACATGCAGGCGAAGGTCATCGCCAACACCACCGGAATCGCCAGCGCCACCACCATGCCGGTGCGCATGCCCAGCGAGAAGAAACTCACCAGCAACACGATGCCCAGCGCCTCGGCCAGCACCTGAACGAACTCGCCGACGCTGGTCTTCACCGCCGCCGGCTGATCGGACACCTTGCGCAGTTGCATGCCGGCCGGCAGGTTGCTCTGCAGCCGGGCGAACTCGCCTTCCAGCGCGCGACCGAGCACCAGAATGTCGCCACCGTCTTTCATCGCCACGGCAATGCCAATGGCATCCTCGCCCATGAAACGCATGCGCGGCGCGGGCGGATCGTTGAAACCCCGACGGACATCGGCCAGATCGCTGATGCGGAAGGTGCGGTCGCCGACCCGGATCGGGAAATCACGAATCTCGTCGACCGTCTGGAAACGCCCAGTCACCCGCAGTTGTACACGCTCGCTGGGCGTCTCGAAAAAGCTCGCGGCGACCACGGCGTTCTGCGCTTCCAGCGCCTGCTGCACGGTCGACAGCGGCAGGCCGAGGGTCGCCAGCTTGACGTTGGACAGCTCGATCCAGATCTTCTCGTCCTGCAGGCCCAGCAGTTCGACCTTGCCGACGTCCTTGACCCGCTGCAGCTGGATCTGGATGCGGTCGGCGTAATCCTTGAGCACCGCATAATCGAAGCCTTCGCCGGTCAGCGCATAGATGTTGCCGAAGGTGGTGCCGAATTCGTCGTTGAAAAACGGCCCCTGCACCCCGGCGGGCAAGGTCTGGCGGATGTCGCCGATCTTCTTGCGGATCTGGTACCACAGCTCCGGCAGCTTGGCCGACACCAGCGAGTCCCGCGCCATGAACGTCACTTGCGACTCACCGGGGCGGGAGAACGAGACGATGCGCTCGTAATCGCCGGTTTCCATCAGCTTCTTTTCGATGCGGTCGGTGACCTGGCGCGAGACTTCCTCGGCACTCGCCCCCGGCCAAAGCGTACGAATGACCATGGCCTTGAAGGTGAACGGCGGGTCTTCGCTCTGCCCCAGCTTGGTGTAAGACAACGCCCCCACCACCGCCAGCAGGATCATCAGGTACAGGACCATCTGCCGATTGCGCAGGGCCCATTCGGAAAGGTTGAAACGCATCCCTGTTTACTCCCCGCCCGTCGATGTGCCTGCCAGTTTCACCGCCCGGTTGCTGCGGTCGACCGGACGCACCTGCTCGCCTTCGTGCAGCACATGCACACCGGCGGCGACAATCCAGTCGCTGGCTGCAAGGCCGCTCAGCACTGGCACCGACTCCTGACCGTAAGCGCCGACCTGCACCGGTGTGCGTTTGAGGGTGTTGTCGCTTTGCAGACGCCAGACGTAGGTCGCACCGTTTTCAGCGGTCAATGCCGAGAGTGGCACCGACAGCGGCACGCTGTGTTCGGCCTGAATGAAGACGCGGGCGCTCTGACCCAGCTCGGCAGGGACTTTGCCGGCGGCGAACGCAATGCGAGCGGCAAAGGTGCGCGAACGCGGATCGGCGGCGGGCGACAGTTCACGAATGCGTCCGGGGAAACGCTGCTCGCGCTGGGTCCACAGCTCCACGGTGACCGGGTCGCCGATCTTGAAACGGCCGTAGTTCTGTTCCGGCAGGCTGATCGCCACTTCCCGTTCGCCATCGGCAGCCAGGGTGAAAACGGTCTGCCCGGCAGCCACCACCTGACCGACTTCCACCAGCCGCTTGGCGACCACGCCATCCTGCGACGCACGCAGCACCGCATAACGGGTCTGGTTATCGGCGACGGTGAGTTCGGCCTTCATCTGCTTGAGCCGGGCATCGCCGGCGCGATAGAGATTTTCTGCGTTGTCGTACTGCGACTTGCTGACCATCTGCCGGTCCATCAGCGTCTTGTAACGGTCACGTTCGGAGCGGACCATCTGCAGATTGGCCTCGGCGGCGGCCACTTGCGCACGGGTGGCGTCCAGTTGCAGGCGCACATCCTGAGCATCCAGCTCGGCCAGCGGCTGATCGGCCTTGACCCGCTCCCCCTCTTCGACCAGACGCTTGCTGACCTTGCCGGGAATGCGGAATGCCAGTTCCGGCTCGAAACGCGCACGCACTTCGCCGGGATAACTGTCCACGGATTGGGAGGACGGCAACGGTTGCACTACCATGGCCGGACGCACGGAGGTCGGGGCAGACACTTCCTGACCGCAGCCAGCCAGCAGGGACACCAGGCCAATCGGCACGGCAAGGATCAAGGCATCGCGAAACATGAAGTGGCACCCTGTCAGACATCATTTGGAATAATTGTACTGGCGGGTATATTAAGAATTACCGAACCGGACAGTCCACTAAATAAAACCTATGCCTGAGCAACCGATGATCGACGCAAGCCCTGCCGGACCGGGTCGCCCCAAGGACCCCGCCAAACGTCGGGCCATTCTCGAAGCCGCCAAAGACCTGTTCGTGCGCAACGGCTACGCCGGGACCAGTATGGACGCCGTGGCCGCGGAAGCCGGGGTGTCCAAGCTGACGGTGTACAGCCATTTCACCGACAAGGAGACGCTGTTTTCCGCCGCCGTGGTGGCGCGCTGCGAGGAGCAGCTGCCCGAGTTGTTCGTCGATCTGCCGCCGAATGCTCCGGTGGAAAATGTGTTGCTGAGTATTGCCAGAGGTTTTCAGACCCTGATCAACAGCCCGGAATCACTGGAGCTGCACCGTCTGATGATCGCTCTGGGCACTCAGGACCCGAAATTGTCACAGGTGTTTTTCGAAGCCGGCCCGCAGCGCATCCTGCATGAAATGGAGCGTTTTCTGACGCGGGTGAATGACACCGAAGGCCTGCATTTCGATTCGCCGGTCAGTGCCGCCGGGCACTTTCTGAGCCTGATCAAGGGCGTATGCAATTTCCGCCTGTTGATCGGCAATGGCGAGCTGCCGGACGAGCAGACCGGCGAGCAGCATGTGCGGGAAGTGGTGGGGTTGTTTTTGCGGGCGTACAAAGCCTGAATCCGACATAAAACCTGTAGGAGCCAGCTTGCTGGCGAACCTGCGTCAGGCGGGTCAACATTGCAGTGACTGACCTGACGCGTTCGCCAGCAAGCCGGCTCCTACAGATTCAAATACCGATGGCTCAGGAAGGCTTCAACGCCTTCTTCGGATAAATGTCATAACGGCTGGATTTGCCATCCAGCGCATACCCCGGCTTCGGCCCTTCGATGCACGGCGCCTTGCGCGGGCGCTTCACCACCACGCGGTGAGTCGCCAGGGCCAGGGCGGCTTCCAGCAGCGCCGGGGCGTCCATGTCGTCGCCCACCAGCGGGCGGAACAGGCGCATTTCCTTTTTCACCAGCGCGGTTTTCTCCCGGTGCGGGAACATCGGGTCGACGTAGATCACCTGCGGCGGCTCGCCCTGCCAGTCGCGCATCAGCTCGATGGAGTTGCCGGTCAACAGCCGCATCTGCGCGATGATCGGGCCTACGTCCAGATCCTGCGCGCCGCGCGCCAGACCGTCTTCCAGCAAAGCAGCGATGATCGGTTGACGCTCGATCAGGCTCATTTCACAGCCCAGGCTGGCCAGCACGAACGCGTCCTTGCCCAGCCCGGCGGTGGCGTCCAGCACCCGTGGCCGCACACCTGGTTGAATACCCACGGCCTTGGCGATCATCTGCCCGCTGCCGCCGCCGAACAAGCGTCGGTGGGCGGCCTTGCCTTCGACGAAATCGACCCGCACCGGGCCGGGTACATCGTCACCCAGCTGTTGCAACTGCAGGCCATCAGCGGCGATCTGCAGGGCAAAATCGGCCTCGGCGTCCTCCAGCGGCAGGCCCAGACGTTCGGCCCAGCGCACCGCGCTGTCCTGTCCGTCGGCGGTCAGGGTTTCGACCCGAATGCGGCTGCCCGCTTGCTGTTCACTCATCGTACTTGCACGCTCAAATTTTCTTAATGATTGGCAACATCTGCCGATAACGAAAGTATCCGGCATTTTGCCAGAGCCACGGCATGTACTGAGCGCTTATGTCAGACATTCAGCAATCATCCTCAATCGGCTATTTGACGTACGTTGGCGACTACAGCGTACGCAACACCGAAACCCTGAGCGGCGTCACGCAGCTCTGGCAGGATGCGTTCGCCCGCGCCATGGCCCGTCAGGTGGAAGACAACGCGGCAACCGAACCGG
The DNA here is from genome assembly GCF_044746785.1 of Pseudomonas sp. NPDC090208. Lineage (NCBI taxonomy): Bacteria > Pseudomonadati > Pseudomonadota > Gammaproteobacteria > Pseudomonadales > Pseudomonadaceae > Pseudomonas > Pseudomonas sp. NPDC090208. Next base: position 2,868 of record NZ_JBIVCU010000006.1, on the reverse strand, counting down.
CCCAAACCCCGGTGGTGGCGACGGACAGCATGAATGGCGAGCCAATTGCCGGCGCCCGCACCCTGAGCAAGATCGTCGAGCAGCGCGAATGCCCGGTCGAAGACAAGGAAATCGCCCCGCCCGAGCCGCTGTTCCTGCCCATCGCCGAGTTTGAATGGGACCTGGCCAAGCCAGCCGAACCGTTCAGCGCCAGCGAGATGATTGAACAGCAGCGCAGCCTGAACATCGACACCACCTGGGTACGTCCGACCGTGCTCAACCCCTACGACGACAGCGTCGATCCGGGCCCCGGCCCTGAGCCGAAACCTCTGTTCCTGCCGATTGCCGAGTTCGAATGGGAGCTGGCCGACAAGCCTGCCACGCCGTACAGCGCGCAAGAGATGAACGAGCAACAGCGCAACCTGGAATTCGACAACGGCTGGGCACGGCCGATCGTGTTGCAGAATCTGCGCATTGCCGCCTGATCCCGCCCACACCCCTCTTGAATAACCGCAGCCTGCCCCTGTAGGAGCTGGCTTGCCCTGCGACCGGCGAGGCACTCGTCGTAAAGCCTGCGGATACGGTCTGTCTGACTCACCGCGTTCTCGGATTTTACGACTGCTACGCAGCCGGTCGCAGGGCAAGCCAGCTCCTACAGGTCGGTTTCCATCACCGACACACCCGCCAACGCCCCATGTCCATATGGAAATGATTGCGATGCGCCGTGTTGTATTCCGGCCCCAGCACGGTGTTGAACGGCTTGCAGGCGCCGTCCCTGACCTGGCGCAGAAAGCGGCCTTTTTCGCCTTCGTCCGGCCAGTCCTTGAGCACAGAGATGCGCCGACCGTCGGCCAGGCGAAAGCCGGCGATGTCCAGCGCATTGGCTGAAGCGTGCTGGCTCAGACGCCCTTCACTGCGGTTGTAGACGTTGCGACAGGCGAAGCTGCCGAGGTGATCGATCTGCGTGACCTTTTGCCCGAACACCGCTTGCGCTGCCGGCTGCACGGTGTGCAGATCGAACAGCGCATAGGCCACCGCCAGCGGGCAGCTGGCGAGAAAGCTGCTGCTCAGCGCAACATCGCCGCCCTGGATACGCAACACGTTGCGCAACGGACATTTGGCGTCCGCCGCACTGTCGACCTGATGGCTGTAGCGCAGGCTGGACGTCTGCAGAGCCCGATCGCACAGTTGCGGATCGTCGCGCAGGCGCGAGAGTTTGAATGAGGTCAGCAGGTTCGGCGCCTCGTTGACGTTCAGCGGCGCCCACGGATTCCAGAGATCCGCCAGCGGCAGCCAGCCGCGCCAGACCGAGACGGCAAGACCGCCGGCAATGATCAGCAATACGATAGACAGGGTTGAGCCGCGCATGCGGGGGTTTCCGTTCGGGTGGAAAGCGCTTCCCCTGTATCGACCTCAGAGCAGGCCCAGTTGCTCCACTTCCGGACCGCGATCCAGCTCGGGCAGTGCCGGCAGTCCCGGTAACAAGGTCATCAGATGCTCATGGAAGCGTCGCGCCAGTTCCGGCGCCTGGAGGTTGTCCGGTGTGTGCAGGAACACGTGGGGCGTGCGCCCTTCTTCGATCCAGCCGGCGACTTTCTGCGCCCACTGCTCGACGTAGGTCATGTTGGCGTCCAGTTCGGGACGACCAATGAAACGCACCTGCGGAAATTGCGTCAGCGCTGCCGGACGCGGCGGCACCTTCGGTTTTTTCGACTGAGCATGCAGCACCGCCGGGTCGCTGGACACGCAACTGAACAGCGGTCGGGAATCCAGGCAGATGCGCTCGACGCCACGATCCAGCAGCAAGCGATTGAGCTGGCGCTCCTCTTCGCCTTTGGCAAAAAACGCCATGTTGCGCACTTCCACCGCCAGCGGTCGGCCTTGCAGCGCGTCGATGAACACGCTGAGCTCACCCAGCCGGTTCGGCGTGAAGCTGGCGGGCAGTTGCAGCCAGAATGGTTGAACCCGTGCGCCCAGTGGCGCCATGAGTTGCAAGAAATCCTCCACGGCTCCTAGCCGCCCGCGCAGGTCACCGCTGTGACTGATGTCGCCGGGGAACTTGGCGGTGAAGCGGAAATGCTCGGGCAACACCTGCGCCCAACGCTTGACCGTGGTCAGCGCAGGGCGGGCGTAAAAGGTGGTGTTGCCTTCGACCGCGTTGAACACGCGGGCATACAGTTCGAGGAAGTCGTTGCTGCGCGCATCCGGCGGATACAGGAACTCACGCCAGGCGCTCTCGCTCCACGACGGACAACCGATGTAGTAGGGAGGGTTGGCGACGTTCAAACGTGGAGATCGAGCCCCGAGACTTCAAGGTCCCAGTCGACAAAGGTCGACGTCGTCATGTAGCTGCCCAGCGCATAGGCCACCCGACGGCTCATGGCACGCGGGAAGATGATGTCCTGCTGGCGGGCTGGCACGTTGGCGGTGCTGCCAGAGGCGCGACGTGCGGGTTGCTGAACCACTTCGACGTCGTCGTTCACTTCTTCGGACGCATGGTCAATCGTCACAGAGTCCTTACGGGACTTGCGCTTGATCGGGTACGAACGTTGTGAATGACCGGTGATCCGCATGAAAGCTTACTCGGCGTCTAATAGTGGCAATTTAATCTCACGAAACGCACTTAAGCAAACTCGCGAACGATAACTAGACCACAGTTATTGCCAAATGTTTGAAGCCACCGGGGAAAAATGACAGTTTGTCGCTGAACGGTCGTGATTGTTGTGATGGGGATCGCAGATTGATCACGTGCAGATCGAACCTGTAGGAGATTCTATGTTTGGGTTGTACTCCTCAAACATCTCCCAGGAACGTATTCGCTCTGATTGCGCATCAGCGAAAATGCAACCTGCGCCAGCTTTCTGGTCAGGATCGTCAACGCTTCGGTTT
>NZ_JBIVCU010000005.1:0-392987 GCF_044746785.1 Pseudomonas sp. NPDC090208 | reverse complement strand
CAATTGATCCGCGCCGATTCCGGGCGCATCGAACAGTTTTTGCAACGCCAGCTCACCGGCGTGCTGCGCAAGGAAGGCAACCGCTGGGTGGTCGATCCACAGAACGGTCAGGGCCTGAAGGTCAATCCGCAGTTTCTCAAGGCGGTCAACCAGCTCGCCCATCTCGCTGACGTGCTCTACACCGACGGCGGCATGGGGCTGAGTTTCGAGCTGCAAGGCAAGCCGGTGCGCGACGTGGTGCAGACCACCTTCACCCTCAACGGCGAACGCCATCACTACTTCAACCAGATGGAAAAGTGGCAGCGCTTCGGCTGGCCGGGCATCAGCCCACATCCGGGGGCGAACCTGACCTGGACCAGCGTCAGAACCGGCGAGCGGTTGTACGGCGACTTCGAAGGCACCTGGGGCCTGATCCGCCTGCTGGACAAGGCGCAGGTCACGCCACTGGACGACAGCGACAGCCGTTTCCGCATCGTCATCACTGCGCCGGACGGGATTGGTTTGACCTGGTACCTGCGCACGGAGCTGGGTGCCGGGCCGATGGCGTTGCTGACGTTGCGTAATTTCAAGATGCCCAAGCAGGTGTTTTTGGTGGGGCGGTAACCCCTGTAGGAGCTGGCTTGTCCTGCGACCTGACGCGAAGCGGCAGCAAACCCGGCTGATGCGGTGTATCAGGCAAACGGCGTTCTGTGGGTTTACGCCGGGTGCCCCGCCGGTCGCAGGACAAGCCAGCTCCTACAGGGATCGCTGCGGTTCAACCCGTAGCAGTTCGGCTTGCCGGCGGTGGCGACCGCGAGAATGCCACCGCCGGCAAGCCGGGCTGCTACGAAAAACCTCAAAACTCATACAAAACGCGCAGCAAACAGACCGATCGCGCAGTCAATTTCGTTTGCTTTGAATCTGTAATATTTCGTTTCGGACAAGTATCGATAGTAGCCAGCCCATCCTGTATCCATGGAGGCTACACAGTGTTTTCCCGCATCCTGCCGTCGTTGTCCGTTTTGACCCTTTCCATTGGTGCTGCTCACGCGGCTGATACCTACACGCTGGACACCCCGCGTCTGACCGGTATCGACAATTTCCGTGACATCGCCGGCACCACGACGGCCTATACCACTGCGCTGGACGGCACCATGCGTTCGGGGGTGTTCTACCGCTCCAATGCGCTGACGCCGACCGCTTCCGATCTGGCGACGCTCAATACCTTGGGCATCAGCGCGGTGTATGACCTGCGCACCGCCAGTGAGATCGCCGCGACCCCGGACACGCTGCCGACCGGCGCGACTTACACCAATATCGACATCATCGGCAGCGGTACGTCGGGTGCGAATATCACCACTGTGGCGGTCAGCAGCCCGGCGGAGGCGGTGGCGATGATGCAGCAGGCCAACCGTAGTTTTGTCAGCGATGCCGGGATGCGCAGTCAGTTTTCCGTGCTGTTCAATGATCTGGCCGGTGTCGATGGCGCCGCGCTGTTCCATTGCACCGCCGGCAAGGACCGTACCGGCTGGACCACCGCCGTGTTGCTGAGCATTGCCGGGGTCGACAGTGCCACCATCATGAGTAACTACCTGGCGACCAACGATTACACCGCCGACCGGGTCGCCGCGACGCTGGCGGCGATGCCGGCCAGCATGGCGGCGGTCTATGCGCCGTTGCTGGGTGTCGAGGCCAGTTACCTGCAAGCGGGCCTGGACGAGGTGACTGCCGAGTACGGCAGCATGGACAACTACCTCAAGCAGGGGCTGGGTCTGTCGCAGGAAACGATCTATGTGCTGCGCGGCAAGATGGTCTATTACAACAGCCTGCCGGGTCAGGTCGGGCTGGTCGGCAACGACGCTGCCGGTGCGGGTCTGCTGCAGCAACTGCAGAACAGCAGCCTGTCAGGCAACGACACCGCCTACAACTATTACCTGCAATCGGCGCTGGATGCCGGCAGCCTCGGCGGCGTGCAATCCACCGTGGGCGGTCAGGTGCATGCCGATGCCGCCAGTTATCTGCTGCGTCAGCCGACTGTGGTCGGCCAGGCTGCGGCAGCCTACACCAGCGGGGTCGATCTGAAAGACGGGCAGAGCCGTGTGTGGACCACGGGCCTGGCCGGCTACCTCGGCACCGACGGCTCGTCCCATGCCGCCAGCAGCAACGAACACACCCAGGGCACGCTGATCGGTCTGAGCCAGCGCTTCTCCAGTCAGTTGAGCGGCTATGCCGCCTTCGGCTACAGCCGTGGCACGGTGGCTGGGGCCGGTGGCGAGGCCGATACCGATCTGACCTTCGGTTCGATCGGCGCCCGGTTCGCGCCGGACGGTCTGGAGCGCGGCGTGTTCGTCGCCGCCGACCTCGGTGCCGGCTGGGTGGATTACAGCAGCAAGCGTGAGCTGGGCGGTGGACTGGGCGCAGCCAAGGGCGACACCCATGGCAACCTTGCCAGCGCGCAAGTGGCGTTGGGTTATCGCATGCCGATGAGCAGCGTGACGCTGGAGCCGAGCGTGGGCATGCGGGTCAGCCGCCTGGATCTGAACGGCTTCCAGGAGAAGGGCAGCGAGCTGGCGCTGGACGTCGACGGTCAGCAGACCACTCGCCGCAGCGCCTTTACCGACCTCAAGGCCTCCTTCGCGCCCATGGGCATTGGTGGTGGCTGGCAGTTGGTGCCCGGCGTGCAGGTGGGTTACGAGCATGTGTTGGGCGATCACCGCGTAGAAAGCGATGCCAGTCTGCTGGGCTTCGACGTGCAGCAGCGTGCGGCCTATGACAACCGCGACCAGTTCAGCGGCGCGGTCAATGTCATGGCCAGCCTCGGCGCGTTCAGCGTAGGTGCAGAAGCCGGTGCGGTGGGCGGTGGCGACAGCCACGGTTTCAGCGGCAGTCTCAAGGCCAGCTATCAGTTCTGACCGCCTTGTGATGGGGGCAGGCCTGCATCGCTCAGTGGCGGTGCAGGCCCTTGCGCACGTCCTGCGGGCGCAGGCCGTAGGCTTGCTGGAAATACTGGCTGAAGCGGCCGGCATTGGAGAAGCCCAGGCGCAGCGCCACTTCATTGACCGAGGATGAAGGCTCGCACTGCAACAGCTTCCAGGCGTACTCAAGGCGCACCTGGCGCTGATAGGCGACGATCGACGTGCCGACAAAGCGTTTGAAGCCTTCTTGCAGCGCGCGCAGGCTGACGTTGCTCAGCGCCGCCAGTTCGGTGCCGCTGACCAGCGTTTGCGGGTGTTCCTGCAGGTAATCCATCGCCAGTTTCACATGCCGTGGTGCGATGCCCGGTTGTGGCCGTTGCAGGTCTTCGCTGTAGCTGTGCGGCCACACCTCCAGCACGGCGTCGATGAGCATCTCTTGCAGGCGCTCCGGCATCAGGCTGCGGGCGTTGATCAGCGAGTCGGCCTCAACACTGGTGGCAAACCCCACCAGCGCTTTCAGTCCGTCAAAGGCCTTGTCGCTCAGGTCGACCCGAGACTGAAAGTGGATGGCCTTCATCACCGGCCGGCCCAGCAACACCGACAGGCGTTGCACGAACAGCCCGCGACGTATGGAAAAACCGTATTGGGTGTGGCCATCGAGCATCCGCACCGAGCGCATGTGCGATTTTTCCACGGCCAGCCCTACCGCGGGTGTGGCCACACTTTGTGTCAACAGGTTGGCGATCATTTGCCCGGTGGTGGGCAGGATGAAGCTGATTTCGTCGGCCATGTCCGGGGTGGCGAACGCCACGTCTCCGCCATAGCGCATGTGCCTGAAACTGACGCCGTCGTAGCGGCCATACACGCCGCAGACCCGTATCGGCGTTTCCTGCGCGGGGAAATTCGCATACAGATCGCCGAACACGCGGGAGAACAGCGCGCCGAATTCGTCGGCGTTCATGTCGTCGGAGCGGATGACGATGGGGTGGCGCAGCGCGGCTGAAATCATGGTTCGGCGGATCCGGAAGGCTGACGGAACACCGTCCGGCATCACGCCAGCCCGCGGAGCGAGGGGACGGCAATCCGTTGCACACGATGAACAGCGGCTCCGCGGGCGTGGGCATGCTGGCAGGGGGATATGACGAACGTGTGACAGGTTCGGGTGCAGGCATCACAAGGTCCGGCGGCAAACACGCAGCCCCCCTGTGGGAGCGAATTCATTCGCGAGGGGCCGGTCCGGTCGATACACATTCGTTGTCTGGAACACCGCATCGCGAATGAATTCGCTCCCACAGTTTTGAAGTCGGGGGAGGGCGTGAAATTTACAAGGTCCAGCCCAAGCCGAGGGCCTTGTGCAGCGAGGCGAAGTCCTTGAGCAGGGCGGCGTCGCCGGATATTCGGCTTTCCTGGGCCTGGTAGCGGGTGCGTTCGGCGTCGAGCCAGTCCAGCGTGCTGGCGGTGCCGGCGCGGTAGCGTTGGCGGGTCAGGTCGGCGGCGCGCACGGCCGAAGCTTCGACGGTGCGCAGCAGTACGACGTTTTCCCGCTGGTGGCCGTAACGGGCCAGGGCCACGTCGGCGTCGCGCAGGGCGCTCAGCACCACGCCTTTGTATTGGGCGAGCGCTTCGTCATGGCCGGCTTCGGCGCCTTCGACGCTGGCGGCAACCCGGCCGAAATCGAGGATGTTCCAGGTCAGTCGCGGCAACAACAGCCAGGTGCCGTTGCTTTGGCGCGCCAGGTGGCCGGGGTCGGCGGCGCTGAACGACAGGTCGCCGGTCAGGCTGAGTTTGGGGAACCAGTCGGCCTTTTTCTCGCCGATCTGCGCGTTGCTCGACGCCAGTGCGCGTTCGGCGACACGGATGTCGGGACGCGCCTTGAGAATCGCCGCCGGGTCGGCAAACGGCACTTGGCTCGGGATCGATGGCAGCGGACGAACCGGGTTGAGACGGCCATCCAGTTCGCCCGGTTCCAGACCACACAGCAGGCTCAGTTGATCGACCGACTCGACGATCGAACTCTGCAACGGCAAGCGCTGGGCGCGGGTATTTTCCGCCTGGGTCAGCACCTGTTCCAGTTGCAGTTGCGAGGCGACCCCGCGACTGCGCCGCTGTTGCGTCAAGTCCAGCGCCTGTTCCTCAATGGCGACACTGGCCTCGACCAGCGCCAGTCGGGCCTGCTGATCACGCAGGTCGGCGTAGGTCTGCACCACCTCGGCGGCCAGTTGCACTTGCGCGTCGGCCAGCCGCGCCTGGGTCGATTCGGCTTCGGCCCGCGCGGCTTCGATGGCGCGACGGTTGCCGCCGAACAGGTCGGCCTCCCAACTGGCATCGAAGCCAGCCAGATACAACGTCAGCGGACCGCGCCCACCACCGCCACCGCTGCCACCCAGCGCGGAAGTGTCCGGCGAGCGCAGTTTGAGCATGGCCGCATCGGCACTGATTTTTGGCAAGGCATCGGCACGCGAGCCGCTGAGGCTGGCGCGGGACTGACGCAAACGGGCTTGGGCTGTGGCGATGTCCGGGCTGTTTTTCAAGGCCTGCGCGACCAGTTCGTTGAGCTGTGTATCGCCCAGCGATTGCCACCATCGCGCGACGCCAGGCTCATGGGTGGCCGGGTTGTCGGCCTGATTGTTGCCATGGGGCAGGCGCCCGGCGGCCAGGGTTTTCGGCGCCACGTCGGGGGCGCCGTGGTAGTCCGGGCCTACGGTGCAGGCAGCCAGCAGGCCGGTGCCGAGCAACAGCGCGAGGGAACGGGAAATCATGGTCGGGAGCCTGCCTGCGCCGCGCGCTTTTTCAGGATGAAGATCAGCGGGAGGCAGGCGAGCATCGCCAGCCCCAGCAAGTGGAACGCATCGTTGTAGGCCATCACCGAGGCCTGCCGGGCAATGTCGCTGGCCAGTTGCATGAAGGCCTGCAATTGCGCAGTGGATGGATCACCGCTTTGCGCCAGGTAGCTGGCGGTGTTGCTCGCCATATGGTCCTGCGCCAACTGGCTGTTGGCGAGAATGCCTTCGCGCAGCCTGTCGTCGTGGAAGTGGCTGCGCCGGTCCATCAACACGCCGAGCAGCGCCAGGCCGATGGTGCCGCCGAGGTTGCGCGACATGTTGTAGAGCCCGGCGGCATCGCCGGCATGCTGCGCACCCACCGCGCGCATCGACAACTGGCTGAGCGGCATCATCACCAGAATCTGGCCGAAGCCGCGCAGCAGCTGCGACAGCACGAAGTCATGGCCGACGCTGTCGGTGGTCAGCGTGGTGTCGACAAAACAGCTGGCCCAGTACAGCAACAGGCCGGCGCCGACCATCAGGCGCAGGTCATAGCGACCGAGCATCTTCGGCAGGAACGCCATCAGCAGAAACGCCGGAATGCCCGACAGCAACATGATCGAGCCGGACTGCTGCGCGTTGTAGCCTGACAGTACGCCGAGAAATTGCGGCACCAGATACGCCGTGCCGTACAGCCCGGCGCCGACGGCGGTGGCGATCAGCAGGACGCTGCCGAAGCTGCCGTTGAGCAGCAGTTGCAGGCGCAGGATCGGCGTACTTGAGCGCAACTGGCCAACGGCGATCAGGAAGAAACCGACCACCGTGGCGATGCTCAGCCAGATGATCAGCAGCGAGTCGAACCAGTGTTCGCGCTGGCCTTCCTCCAGCACCACGGTCAGCGAACTCAGGCCCATGGCCAGGCCGACAATGCCCAGCCAGTCGGCCTTGATGAAACGCTCAAGGTTCATCGGCTCGCGGGGCAGGCCGGTCAGCAGCAGGGTGATCAGGGCGATGGCGATAGGCAGGTTGAGAAAGAAACACCAGCGCCAGTCGATGTTTTCCGTGAGCCAGCCACCGATCACCGGCCCCATCAGCGGCCCGAGAATCGCGGTCATGCCGAACAGCGTGGTGCCGATCGGCAACTGGTGAGCCGGCAGGCGGGTGCGGACGATGGTCTGCGCGGTCGGGATCATCGCACCACCGGCAAAGCCCTGGCCGATACGGCCGGCGATCATCGCACCGAGGCTCGACGACAGGCCGCAGAACATCGAGAAGAAGGTGAACATCAGCGCCGTGCCGATCAGGAAACGGCGCAGGCCGAACACCCGTGTCAGCCAGGCCGCCAGCGGAATCATGACGATTTCCGACATCAGGTAACCGGTGGCGATCCAGGTGCCTTCGGTGCCAGTGGCGCCGATCTGCCCCTGAATCTGCGGCAGCGCGGAGTTGGTGATGGAGATGTCCAGGGTCGCCAGCAGTGCCCCCAGCGAACCCGCCGCCACCGCCAGCCAATCCGTCAGCGAGGCGTTCTGCGGCGTGTCCGCCGGCATCGCCGTCACGCTCAACTCAGCCATGGCTGGCGTCCGCCGCGTGGCTACGGGTGTCTACTTCGACGGTCGCCGACAGGCCGGGCACCAGCGCCGCGCGCACGTCGTCGGGCACGTCGAGGCTGATGCGCACGGGCACCCGCTGGACGATCTTGGTGAAGTTGCCGGTGGCATTGGACGGCGGCAGCAGGGCGAATTGCGCACCGGTGCCGGGTGCGAGGCTGTCGATGTGGCCTTGCAGGTCGCGGCCCGGCAGCGCATCGACATGCACGGTGACGGTCTGGCCGGGGCGCATGTCGCCGATCTGGGTTTCCTTGTAGTTGGCGGTCAGGTAGATCGCGCTCACCGGCACCACGGTCAGCAGGCGCGTGCCCGGCTGCACGTATTGGCCGACGCGCACGCCACGGTCGGCGATGCGGCCGTCCAGCGGGCTGACGATCACTGCGTCGTCGACGTCGAGCTGGCTCTGCGCTTCGCTGGCTTTGGCGACACCGAGCTGCGCCTGCGCCTGTTTGAGCTGGGCTTGCAGGGTGCCGTAACGGGTCTGGCTGGAGCGCAAGGCTGCCTGTTTTGCCGCCAGCGTGCTGCGGGCCTGAGCCAATTGGTTGTTGAGTTGTGCCAGGCGTTCTTCCGGCTCGGCGCCCGAACGCGCCAATGGGGCGTAGCGAGCGACCTCGGTCTGGGCATGACGAACATCCGCTTCGGCGCCCTGCAATTGCGCCTGAGCTTCGGCAATCGTCGAATCCTGTTGCGTCAGATCGGCCTGGGCCTTGGCCAGATCCGCCGTGCGCGCTGCGATGGTGGCCGAGGCCTGATCGCTGATTGCCTGATACTTGCGGGCATCCAGACGCACCAGCACATCGCCCCGTTTGACTGCCTGGTTGTCGCTGACCAGCACTTCACCGACGTAACCGCTGATCTTCGGCGCGACGCTGATGCTGTCGGCTTGCAGGTAGGCGTCGTCGGTGGTTTCGATGAAGCGACCGGCGAGCCACCACCAGGCGCCCCAGACCAGCCCGCCCGCCAGCGCCACCGTGACCAGGGTCAGCAGAATCCGTCGGGCCTTGCCGCGCTGAGTGCGGGTGTCCTCGGACAGGACTTGAGGGGAGGGTGGCGCGGCGGACATGGGGGTGGCTCCAGATTTATATCAGTCGGAATAAATTCAGCGCTTCGCCAATTTTTGTCAACTGGTATATTTTTGTCCGGGTATCCGAGGGGAGCTGCACATGGCACGACACAAACCGGCCGCCGAAGGGGGCTATCAGCGCGGTGAAGAAACCCGCGCGCGCATCATCGAGGCCGCCGTCGAGGTGTTCGCCGAGCGCGGCTACGACGGCGCGTCCACCCGCGATATCGCCAGCGCGGCGGGGGTCAACACGCCTGCTTTGCAGTACTACTTCGATGGCAAGGAAGGGGTTTACCTGGCCTGCGTCGAGCACATGATCACGCGGATGTGGGGGATCATGGGTGACTCGGTCACGGCAGCGGAACAGGCACTGGAGCAGGCCGATGTCGACGACGAGACCCTGATCGAGCGCTCGCTGGGGATTCTCGGCACGGTGATTTCAACCATTCAGGACAGCCCGCAATCGACTATCTGGCGGGCCTTTCTCGACCGCCATCAGGCCGGCCTGTGCCCGGAGAGCGCGACGACCGCCTTTGAAGAACGCTTCAAGGCCCGCGTTGGTGCGGTGATCCGGCGGTTGATTGCCCGTCTGGCGGGTTTCGAGGTCACCGATGAACGCACGGTGATTCATTCGATGGCGCTGTTCACCCAGGGGCTGGCGTTCCGCGTGCAGAAGCCGAAATTGCTCGAAGCCTTGAAGTGGACCGAAGTCGGACGGGCAGAAATGGAGCGGGTCAGGGACGTGGTCCTGACCCAGGCGCGTTTTACTCTGGAGGGGTTAGTGCGTTTGCGTGGTGATGGACGTCAGTAAGCGGAGCAGGCTGTTGATTCTGCCGAAGGCGTAGGAGCGTGGCTAGCCCGCGATCTGGCGCGCAGCGGCAGTCAATCATGCGAGCACGTTTTGCCAGACCCCCGCGTACACAGGGTTGATTGCCGGTTCCCGGCAAATCGCGGGCAAGCCACGCTCCCACGGGCTGCGCCCAGAATCGGAAGGGCGATAAGCCCTCAAGCCTCCGCCAGTTGCTCCTCGTATTCCTTCACATAACCGCCGGCGAGGCTTTCTTTCTGCTTGTCATTGAGCAGTTTGCCGGCCATCTGAAAGAACTTCTGTTCCTCTTCCTCCAGATGGTGATGAACCTTCTCCGACAGTTTCTTCGCGGCGGCCAGCCAGGCGGGGCTGGACATCTCGGTGTCATCCAGCGTCTCCATCATTTCGTCCATCTCATGGTGCTCGGCGATGGCGTGGCGGCTGAGGTCGACGCCGTTGTCGTATTTCATCAGCGGCACGTAGAAGAAGCGCTCTTCGGCGGTTTCGTGGGCCTGCAATTCGGCCTTGAGCTGCTTCCAGGCCTCCGCGCGGGCCTTGCTTTCACCGTGGGTGTGGATCAGCGCCTTGGCGTAACCGCGTTGCCGTTCATGGCTTTCTCTCAGGGCTTCAAAGATGTTCACGGGCGATGTCCTCATTCGGCTGTATGGATGCTTCTTGCTAGACCACACTGTGTCTTCGGACGTTCAACCGGCGTTGCGACATAAGCTTAGATCCATACGTTTCTTTCATAATCCTCCGTGTTTTTTATAATCAAAACGACTTTCAGAATCGGCGCTCATGCTTTTCCGTGCTGAGCATTTCACTTCCTCGAACATCAAAGGATTGCCATGTCCCTTCGTAAGCTTCTGGTCACGGCGGCGCTGCTGCTGACGACCGTCACGGCCCATGCCGAGCAGGTCATCAACATCGGTTATCAGCGCTCGTCGACGCTGTGGATTCTGCTGAAGAACGACGGGCAGATCGAGGAACGCCTCAAGCCGCTGGGCTTTACCGTCAAATGGCACGAGTTCAGCAGCGGGCTGCTCAGCGCGATCAACGCCGGCAGCGTCGATCTGCATGCCGACGTGGCGGATGCGTTCGCGTTGTTCACCCAGGCCGCCAATGCACCGCTGACCTACTACGCACGGGAAAACCCGTCACCGACCGCTCAGGCGATCATCGTCCAGGACAACTCGCCGATTCGCAGCGTCGCCGATCTCAAGGGCAAGACGGTAGCGGTATCGAAAGGCTCCGGCAGCCACTTTCTGCTGATCTCGGCGCTGAAGAAGGCCGGTCTGACCCTGGACGACATCACCGTGCGTTACCTCGAAGCGCCGGATGGCGTGGCGGCGTTCTCCAGTGGCAACGTCGACGCCTGGGCCATCTGGGACCCGTTCCTCGCTACCCAGCAACGTGAACACCATGTCCGCGTGCTGGCTGACGGCAGCCATGGCGTGGCGAACTACAACCGTTTCTATGTCGCCAATACCAGCTTCGCCAAGGCACATCCGGAAGTGCTGCAAGTGGTGTTCGACACCCTGCGTCAGGCCGGCCAGTGGGTCAAAGGCCATCCGCAGGAAGCGGCGAAAAACCTCGCGCCGCTGTGGGGCAACATTCCGCCGGAAACCGTCGAGCTGGCCAACAGCCGCCGCAGCTACGACATCGTCCCGGTCAAGATCGACCAACTGGCCGAGCAGCAGCGCATCGCCGACCTGTACTACGCGGCAAAGATGATTCCGCAGCCGCTGCAGATTTCCAACATCGCGGTCTGGGTACCGCAGAGCAAATAAGTCAGGAGCCGGTTCATGAGTCGTCAAATTCACCTGTCCGCCTTCCTGCTGAGCGGCCCGGTCATTCACAGCCACGCCGCGTGGCGTCATCCTGAAACCCAGGGCAATTACCTGGACCCTGAGTACTACGCGCGCACGGCGAAAGTGGTGGAGGAGGGGCTGTTCGACTTCCTGTTCTTCGCCGACCGTCTGGCCGTGGGCGACCAGATGGGCGGCTCGCGAGAGCTGGCGCTGCGTTACGGCGCACAGGATGCAACGCGGCTCGACCCGATGCCGATCCTGTCGTACCTGATCGGCCAGACCAGCAAGCTGGGCCTGGGCGCCACCCGCTCGACCACCTATTTCGAGCCAGCCCATATCGCCCGCTCGTTTGCCACCCTCGATCACCTGTCCAAGGGCCGGGCGGCGTGGAACATCGTCACCTCGATGAACGACAGCGAAGGGCGCCTGTTCGGCAAGGACAAACATCTGGAGCACGACCTGCGTTACGACCGCGCCGACGAGTTCGTCGAAGTGGCGCTGAAACTATGGAACAGCTGGGGCCCGGATGCGCTGAAACTCGACCGGGAAAACGGCGTACTCGCCGACCCGGCCAAGGTCACGTCGGTGCAGCATCAGGGCGAGTGGTTCAAGGTCGAAGGGCCGCTGAACATCCCGCGCTCGCCGCAAGGCCGGCCGGTACTGATCCAGGCCGGCTCGTCCGGACGCGGACGGCGTTTCGGCGCGCGCTGGGCCGAGGCGATCTTCACCATCCATCCACACTTGCGCGCCATGCAGGCCTTCCGCGAAGACGTGCGCGGCCAAGTGGTGCAACAAGGACGAAGCGCCGACAGCTGCAAGGTACTGACTGCGGTGATGCCGTTCATTGGCGGCAGCGAAGCCGAAGCGCGGGCCAAGCGCGACAGACACAACGCCCTGGCGCGACCTGAACTGGGGTTGGTGACACTGGCGTCGCAGCTGAACGTCGACCTGTCGCCGTTTTCGCTGTCGTCCACCTTGGCGGAAGTCGCCCGTTCGCCGTCGATCCACCCGGCGGCTGCCGAAAAACTGCTGGCGCAAGGTGCGGACCTTACGCTGGAAGCGCTCGGCCGGATCTTCGCCAGCAGCGTGCGCGTGCCGCAACTGGTCGGCACCGGCGCGCAAATCGCCGACCAACTGGCCGAACTCTTCACCCAGGGCGGCTGCGACGGTTTCGTGATCTCGCCCGCGTATCTGCCGGGCTCGTTCAGCGAATTTGCCGAAAGCGTCATCCCGCACCTGCAACGCAAGGGACTGTTCCGTACAGCGTATGAAGGCTCGACTCTGCGTGAGCATTTGGGGTTGGAAGAATTGCAGGGTTGAGTGGGGTGACGTGCTGTTGTGGGTGATCAGTCGAAAACAGTGTTGTCTGGACTGACGCTATCGCGAGCAGAGCTCCCTCCCACGGATGGGGGATGTTTGTGATGTCTTGGCATGGCAAGACTGCCAATAGCATCACCTCAATCTCCCGTAGGAGCCGGCTTGCTGGCGAACATGGCAGATAAGACACCGCAGGGTTGACTGACCTGACGCCTTCGCCAGCAAGCCGGCTCCTACGGCCTTCGGCCAGAATCAAAGGCAGATGGTGTTCACCAATCCGTGGCAGTCCGGCTTGCTGGCGGTGGCGATCTTGAGGACGCCTTCGCGGGCGAGACCGCTCCCACAAGGAGAAATGCGATCACTCACAAACGAGAGGTCGGACGTTAGTCCGCCTCGGCGCGAGATTTTGATCTGGCTTTTGATGTTGGGGCCCCGTCCCAGAAGGCCGAACGCAGGCGATGTGGAGTGGCGCCGAGCGGCATGGATGCCGCGAGAGCCGCGTGGGCCATGGATGGCCCATTCGCGGCGGGCCCACGGAGCGTCGCCGGAGTGAGGGCACATCGAGCCTAGGCGAGATGCCGTATGGCGGGGTAAGGAGCCCTTGGTTACTTGGGGCTCTTCCAAGTAACTCGCCGTCAGGCGAAACCAAGCTGCGTTAGCAGCTACAGCAATCAGTCAGACACACCGCAGGCACAGGTTTTACGACGACTTCGGTCGGACGCGACCCCGGCGCGCTCGCAGGGCAAGCCAGCTCCTACAGTTGATCGCGGGCAAGCGCGCTCCTACAGGCGCTCGCAGGACAAGACCGCTCCAACAATCGGCAATCGGTACAGCAAACTGACAGCATCCCTTGATCGATTTCGGGCTGACAACACAGACATGCTGCGTATGATGGGCCCGACGTTTTCTCAAAGGGCCCGTCCTCAATGATGAAGTTTTTCGCCGCCTTGCTCTGCGTATTCGCAGGCTTCGCCCATGCCGATCCCGCCGTGCTCACCGACCTCGCCTTGCCTTACCTCGCCGCCGCGCCCGCCGACAGCAAGGACAAACCCCTGATCATCTTCCTCCACGGCTACGGCAGTGACGAACGTGACCTGTTCGGCCTGCGCAGCGAACTGCCCCAGGACTACACCTACCTGTCCGTACGCGCGCCGCAGGAAGTCGATGGCGGTGGCTACAAGTGGTTCAGCCAGGACACTGACCAGGCCGAATACGAAGGCGTGACCAGCGACGTCGACAAAAGCACCGACCTGCTGCGCACCTTCATCGAACAGGCCACCGAAAAATACGCCACCCAACCGGACAAAGTGATCCTGGTCGGCTTCAGCCAGGGCGCGATGATGAGCTACCAGATCGGCCTGCAATACCCGCAGATGGTCCGCGGTATCGCACCGCTGAGCGGCAAGATCCTCGCCGCCCTTAACAGCCGTCTCAAACCGGACGACAGCCTCAAGCCGCTGAAGGTCTTCATCGGCCACGGCGCCGCCGACAACCGCGTGCCGTTCACCGGTGCCAGCGAAGCGCGCACGGTACTGGAGAACCTGCTGATCAGCCCGGAATTTCATTCGTACGCCGGGGCCGGGCATACCATCACCACGGCTGAGGTCGCTGATTTGAAGAAGTGGCTGCAGGCTCAGCTGGCCGCGAACCAGGCTCGGCTTTGACCGGGCACAGCGCCAGGCGTGAGGGCTGCTGGCGTTGCGTGACATGATCCACCGCTTTCGCGACCCTCGTGACCTCGGATCCCTCCCACTGTGATCAGGGTGTCGAACACCCTGCGATCTTCAGTGGGAGGGGCAGCGATTCAGATGTCCATCGCTGCCGTTGTGACGACGATCATCAGGCCGTGGCCGGTGATCGTTCCGGGTTGATGTTGCGCTGCCTGGCGTGGGCCACGGGCTCGCCCGGCAAGCTGTCCAGGGCGGGTGTCCAGGCCGGCACGCTCGGCATTTCCTTGCGCAGACTGTGAATCAGCGTGCCGGACATCACCGTCAGCAACAGTGCGATGGGCAGGCCGGCGGCGATACTTGCCATCTGAATCGCCTTGAGCCCTCCCGCCAGCAACAGCCCCGCCGCAATCGCGCCTTCCAGAATGCACCACAGCAAGCGAATCCAGTTTGGCGGGTTGGTGCTGCCCAGCGAGCACAGGGTGCACAGCACCTGCGTGCCGGCATCGGCGGTGGTGACGAAGTGCACGCCGAGCAAGACGCACACCAGAATCGACAGGGCGGCGCCGATGGTCTGGCCGTCGAGCGTCTGCAACAGGGTGAACATGGCTGCCGTGGTTTCTTTCTTGGTGGCCAGCAGTACCGAGCCGCCTTCGAATTTCGCCTGGTCTTGTGTCACTTGCTGCGCAGCGGCGGCGGTCTGATAGGCCTGGCGGTCCTGCTGCTCGTTCTTCAGCGCCGCGCCGCCGAACACCGACATCCACAGAATGGTCACCAGCGTCGGCACGATCAGCGCGCCGATCACCAGTTCACGAATGGTGCGGCCCTTGGAAATACGGGCAATGAACAGGCCGACAAACGGCCCCCAGGTCATCCACCACGGCCAGTAGAACGCCGTCCACCAGTTCTGCCATTCGGTGTCTTTCTGCGCGTCCATCCAGAAGCTCAGGCCGACAATGTTCTGCACATAGTCACCCGTGGACTCGAACATCAGATTGAGGATGTAACGGCTCGGGCCGATGGCGAGCACCGCGAGCATCAGGGCGAAAGACAGGTACATGTTCAGCGTGGAAATACGCTTCATGCCTTTGGACAGACCGGCTACCAGCGAAACGCAGGCCACCACACTGACAAACAGGATGATGGACAGCTGCAGCCCGACACTGACCGGCACACCGAAGACGTTATGCAGGCCGGTGTTGATCTGGACCACGCCCAGGCCCAGCGACTGGGAAACGCCGAAAGCGGTAATCACCACGCCCATGATATCGACCACATGGCCGATCCAGCCGTAGATGCGCTCGCCGATCAGCGGATACAGCAACGAGCGCAAGGCCAGTGGCAGACCTTTGCGGTAGGCGAAGTAGGCCAGGCTCAGGCCGATCATGGAGAAAATCGCCCATGGGTGCAGGCCCCAGTGGAACAGGGTGATGCGCATCGCCAGCGTCGCGGACTCGTCGGTCAGGCCCTTGGAGAACGGGTTGTCGGCGTAGTGCAGCATCGGTTCGGCCACCGACCAGAAGATCAGGCCGATGCCCATGCCGGCGCTGAACAGCATCGCGATCCACGAGGCGAAGCTGAATTCGGGTCGGTCATGTTCGCCGCCCAGTTTGAGATTGCCGAAACGGCTGATGGAGATATACAACAACAGGCCAAGTACACCGCTGATCAACGCGATGTAATACCACTTGAAGTTGTGAAGAATGAACACCGAAGCCATTTCAAAGGCTTTGGAAGATTGTTGGTCGTTAAACGCACAAAACACGACGAACATGATCACCCCGATCAGGGAGGCGACCGTGACTGTCGGATTAAGGCCTTTCAATATGCCGGATTGCGCACGCACTGTTATCCCCTTTTGTTCTTGTTCAAGGGTTAGTTGTTATTCCGCAGGAAGTTGATCGCCTGATATCGAGGGATATCAGGGCATGTCACTGTGTGTCTGCAGGTTTGTTTCGGTCTGTCCCGGTGTTGGCATCGCGGCCAAGATGATGGAAGCCCGGCCACTGTTCAAACCATATTTAATCACCCGTTCATGAGAAAAACACATCAATGTAAGGACGCTCTTCCTTGACATGTCAGGCGGCCGGCGAGTGTTCGCCAGCCGCCAGATGACACAGACGTTTTCAACGCGGCTCGATCCGCTCAGGCACGGGTTCGCCCACTGACATCAGACTGGAACTGGCGATGCCGTTGGGGATGACCACGTGCTGCAGCGGTGCGTCGTCTTGCAGGTGCTGGCCGGTGACTTTTGCCTGGCCGACGCACAGCGCCAGGAGCAGGGCGCTGCCGGCGTAGAAACCGTAAAAAATCGACGCATCGAGGTATTCCATCATGGCGCCGGCGATCAAGGGTCCGACACAGGCGCCAATGCCGAAGGTGATCAGCAGCATGCCCGACAGCGACACCCGCAAGGCCGACTCCATGTTGTCGTTGGCCAGCGCCACGCCCAGTGGGTACAGGCAGAACTGCAAAAAGCCGATGGCCGCGCCGAAACACAGCAGGGTGATGAACGACGGGCTTCGATCGAGCGCCAGCGGCAGGCTGATGACGATCAACAGCACGGCCACGGCACGGATCAGGCTGGCGCGCGGCAGGCGATCGGAGAGCCATCCCAGTGGCAACTGCGCCAACAGTCCAGCGGCAATCGACAGCGCCATGAACTGCCCGACCTGCGCGGTGCTGAGCCCCTGCTTGCTGGCATAGATTGCCGCCAGGCCATAGAAGCTGCCGTTGAGCATGCCCGACACCAGCACGGTGACCAGCGACTGCGGAATCCGTTTCAGGAACAGGCGCACGTCGATGGAGGTTGCTGGCACGGCCTGAGGGTGCATGCTGCGGGTCAAGGCCACGGGCACCGAGCCCAGGGCGAAGACCATGGCCACGCCGAGCAGGGCACGGATGCCCAGGTCTTCATCCAGGCTCAAGGCCAGATTGCCGAGCATCATGCCGACGTAACTGGCAACCATGTACAGCGCCAGCACACTGCCGCGCTGCTCGGTCCTGGCCTGGTCGTTGAGCCAGCTTTCCAGCACCATCAACTGGCACATCATCGCCAGCCCGACCAGACCTCGCAGCACCAGCCAGAATGGCAGTGCCGTGCTGAATTCATGGGCCAGCACCGCTGCCGAAATGATCCCGGCGCAGGCCGTGTAGGTGCGGATATGGCCGACCCGGGCGATCAGGCTGCGTCCGACCCATCCACCGGCCACCATGCCCAGCGCGTTGGCGGCCATCAGCGCGCCGCCTGCGGTTTCCGCCGCGCCGGCCATGTTCAGGCGCAACGCCAGGTAGGTCATCAGCAGCATCGAGCCCAGTTGCATCATCAGGCTGGCCAAATACAGCGCGCCGAACGTTTTCGTCAGTCGAAACACGGTGCCGATTCCGGAAAAAAAGAGAAGGTGAAGTCCGGACGCGCAGCGTGGCTGCGGGTCCGGGTAGAAGGCTCAGGCCAGGCCGTGAAGGGCTTTCCAGTTGCCGGGATGCACGACGTAGCCGAACAGCGCATGGCCGCCATACACCAGCTCGGTACCTTCGGGAATCCACAGCAACTGGCCGGGCGTGACCTGGAACAGCTCATCGCCGACCTGCAGTTCGAAGCAGCCTTCGATCACGAAGATCACTTCGTCGTACAGCACCGTCCAGGCCACCTGCGCGCCTTCCCAGCGGGCGAAGCCGACGCCGATGTTCGGCGAGACTTCGTTGCTCAGGGCCCGGGCCACCCAGGCGGCGCCGGGCGGGCCGCCGCGAAAGGTGAATTCCAGGTCTTGATGGTCGATGCGCAGCACCGGCTTTTTGACTTTTCCGGCGGTGCTCATAGCTCGCTCCGGCTGTTCCACGCCGCCAGGTGAATGCGCGAACGCACACCCAGCCCGAGGAACGGCTCCGGCGGGTTGAGCGATGGCATGCCGGTGACCGCGCGGATGTCGTCCAGTTGCGAGGACTCGGCGCCCACCGCCATGTCTGCCAGCAGAGTGCCGGAAATGGTGCCCCACGCCGCGCCGACGCCGTTGTCACAGGCCGAGGCATGGACGCCGGGCTCCAGCTCGCCGAAGAAGTTGGTGAAGTTGCGCGAGATCGCGTAGACCCCGCCCCAGGTGTGAGTGAACGGTACGTCGGCCAGTTGCGGGAATCGCGCCTTGAACGCCTTGCGGTGCGACTCGCGGATCCTCAAGCGCATGCCGTCGCTGGTGCTGCGTCCGTACTTGGGCACGTGCTTGTAGGTGTTGCGGATGATCAGGCGGCGGTCCTGGGTCATGCGCACCGTGGTGCCGGCGTGGTCCGCCGGGGTCAGGCCCCAGTCCAGTTGGCCGCCGTAAGTGGCCAGCTCGGCATCGGTCAGCGGGCGGGTCCAGCTGGCGAAGGTCATCACCGGCAGCAAGCGGTTACGCAGGTAGCCGAACTCCTGGGTAAAGATGCTGGTGCCCAGCAACAGTTGCGGCGCGCGGATCACGCCGTTGCTGCCGTGCAGAATCCAGCCGCCGCGACCGTCTCGCTCCAGGCGTTGGATCGGCGACTCCTGCAGCAACTCGACGTTGTCCGGCAGGCTGCGGGCAAGGCCGGTGACCAGTGCCGCCGGTTGCATCAGGTAGCAGCCCGGCGTGTAGATCGCGCCGCTGTAATGGCGGGTGCCCAGCACGCTGGCCAGCTCGCTGGTGCCGACCCGACGGAACGGTTCGCCCAGATCGGTCATCAGCCGTTCGAAGTGATCCAGATAGGCCATGCCACGAGGGCCGACCGCGCCCTGATACTTGCCGGCGTGGGACCACTGGCAATCGATGTCGTGTTGCTGGATCAGCCCCTGCAGCTGCGAGATGGCCGAGCGGTTGAGCGACAGCAAGCGCTGTTTATGCGCGGGGTCCGGATGCTCCAGCGCAAACTTGTGGGGCAGGTCGATGACAAACCCCGAATTGCGTCCCGAAGCACCGTGGGCCACGCGCTGCGCGTCGACCAGCAGAATCCGCGCCTGCGGGTGATGCAGCGCCAGGCGGCGGGCGGCGGCGAGGCCGGCGAAGCCTGCGCCGATCACCGCGTAGTCGGCTCGTTGCTCGCCGGACAGGCGGGTCACGGCCGGTTGTTCAGGCAAGGCTGCGTACCAGCCGCAGCTTGCGTCGTCATAAGGCAGATTGATCGAGTTTT
Source organism: Pseudomonas sp. NPDC090208 (assembly GCF_044746785.1). Lineage (NCBI taxonomy): Bacteria > Pseudomonadati > Pseudomonadota > Gammaproteobacteria > Pseudomonadales > Pseudomonadaceae > Pseudomonas > Pseudomonas sp. NPDC090208. The sequence goes on along the minus strand of NZ_JBIVCU010000005.1, from coordinate 373,916 downwards.
TCATGGGGGCGGCCTCAGGCGAGCTCTTGCTGAGTGGTCTGACAGGACTGCAGCAATACGCTGCGCTGTGTTTGCGCGTGGCGACCCAACAGGGCAAAGCCGTTGAGCCTGCCGTCGGCGTCATAAAAGCTGGCGCTCATGCCATCAGGTGTCGGCGTGCAGCGCCATTCGCCAGTGGTACCCGGCACCAGCAGGCACAGTGGTGCAGCCGGGGTTTTCACGGTTACCGGCATCAACGGGTAATCGACGGCCGTGGGCTGGCCGAGCAGGGTTTTGCTCAGTGCCTGGATGCCCTGGTTGATCGGCGCCAGATACGGCAGCAGTTGGCCGTCGATTTCGATGCAGTCGCCCAGCGCATAGATGCCCGGTACCGAGGTCTGCAGTTCGGCGTTCACCTGAATGCCGCGCCCGACAGCAAGGCCGGCGCTCTGCGCCAGGCTCAGATCAGGCCGCAGCCCGACCGCCGACAGCACCAGATCCGCCGTCAGCGTCTGGCCGTCGGCGAGTGTCAGAACATAGCCCTGGTCACTGGATTCAATGGCCTCCACGGTGTTCTGCAAGTGCCAGCGCACGCCCAGATCGCTCAACGCCGTTTGCAGCAGTTGCCCCGTTTCCACCGGCAGCAGGCGCTCCATCGGCCAGCGCCCGAGGCCGATGACATCGACGCTGAAACCGTTGTGCGCCAGGTCGTTGGCGAACTCGCAGCCGATCAGGCCGTCACCGAGGATCGCCACCCGCTGCACGCCGGTCAGGCGCTCGCGGAAGTGCCGGTAATCCTGCAGGTTGTTGACGCTGACCATGGCCTGCGCCTGGCCCTTAATCGGCAGGCGGATCGGTTGCGCGCCGCTGGCAATCACCAACTGGCCGTATTCCATGTCACCGAAGCTGGTGTGCAAACGCCGCGCCGCGCTGTCGATGCTCTGCACCGTGCAGTGCGGATAGACGCGGATGTTCAGGCGCTTTTCAATCGCCAGCGGCGACTCACCGGCCAGCGCTTCGGCGCTCTTGCCTTGAGACAGGCCGATGGACAGCGCCGGCTTGGAATACAGGTGACCGGATTCCTGGGTCAGCACGCGGATTTCGACCTGCGCATCTGCCTTGCGCAATGCTTGAGCCAGGCCATAACCGGCATAACCGCTGCCGATGATGACGATGGGCTGACGTGGCGCTACGGTTGCAGCCGAGGTCGCCACCGCAGCTTTTGCGATCACTGTTTTCGCGATCACTGGCACGGCCACGGCGGGAGGCGGGGTGCCGACCGGCACGCTGGCGGTGACGGCCTGGGTGTGTTCGCTGATGTCGAGCATCTCGAAATCAGCCTTGCCGACGTGGCATTCCGGGCAGACCCAGTCTTCCGGCACATCTTCCCAGCGCGTGCCGGCGACGATGCCGTCATCCGGCCAGCCCAAGGCTTCGTCGTAAATCAGGCCGCAAACGATGCACAGCCAAGTCTTGAACATGCTGTTCACTCCCCAGCGACCCGGATCGCCACGTTTTTGGTGCGCACGTAGCTGTACAGGGCTTCCTGGCCTTTTTCCCGGCCAAAGCCCGACAGGCCGACGCCGCCGAACGGTGTTTCGATGCCGCCGGCATACCATTCGTTGACGAACACCTGGCCGGATTTGAGGCGGCGGGTGCAGCGCATGGCGCGGCTGATGTCCTGGGTGAAGACGCCGGCCACCAGACCGAAATCGGTGCCGTTGGCGATGGCGATGGCTTCTTCTTCGGTGTCGAACGGCATGATCGCCAGCACCGGGCCGAAGACTTCTTCCTGAGCGATGCACATCTGCGGCGTGACGTCGCGGAACACGGTCGGGCGCATGAAGTGCCCGGCACGGTCGTTGAAACGTTCACCGCCCGTGACCGTCACGGCGCCATCTTCCACAGCCCGGCGGCACAAGGCCTCGATGCCCGCCAGTTGCCCGGCGCTGACCACCGGCGTGAGGTCGGCGTTGTCCTGGCCCAGACCGACGCTGAGTCCCTCGGCCATCGCCACCACCGCTTCGACCACTTCTTCGTAGATCTCGCTCTGCACCAGCAGCCGCGACATCGCCGAACAAACCTGGCCGGCATTGAAGAAGATGCCCCACTGCACGCTGGACAGCAGTTGTTCGAGATTGGCGTCGGCGAAGGCAATCGCCGCCGACTTGCCACCCAGCTCCATCACGCTAGGAATCGCGTGCTCGGCGGCGTCGCGCAAGATCGACTGGCCGGTCGGCACGGAGCCGGTGAAGACGATCTGGTCGACGCCGCGATGGCTGACCAGGTGCGAACCGACTTCACGGCCACGGCCGCAGATCAGGTTGACCGCGCCGTCGGGCAGGCCGGCCTTGGCGATGGCGCGGATCAGCACGCACATGCCCAGTGGCGACAGTTCCGGCGACTTGATGACCACCGAGTTGCCGGCCGCCAGGGCCGGTGCCAGCGAGCGGGCACAGATCGACACCGGGAAGTTCCACGGCACGATCTGCGCCGAAACGCCCATCGGGTCGTACAGGGTGAAGTCCATGTAGCCGTTGCCCAGCGGGATCGAAGTGCCCTCGATCTTGTCGGCCATGCCGGCGTAGTACTCGAAGTAGCGCGCGGCTTCGATGAACTCGTCCCTGGCATCGCTCAGGCGCTTGCCGTTTTCCTGGCACAGCACCCAGGCGCCTTCATCGGCGACCGCACGAATCTCTTCGGCGATGCGCAGCAGCCAGGTGACGCGCTGGGCAGGGCGGGCGCGGGTCAGCTCGCCACTGTCGGCGCAGCGTCGGGCCGCCTGCAAGGCGCGCTCGGCGTCGGCGACGGTGGCCTGGGCGATGGTCGCCAGCGGTTCGCCGGTGCCGGGGTTGTTCACGGTCAGACGCTGGACGCTGTCGGTCCATTGCCCGTCGATGTAGTTGAGCCAGTGAGAGGCGATCGGGTACATGGCGCTTCTCCTCAGGCCGATTCGGTGGTGGCAAGCAGTTGACGGGCCGCCCACTGGTGGAAAAAGTGTGTCGGGATGTCCATTTCCGGCGAGAACGCGCCGCCTTTGTAGCCAGGCGAATGACGGCCTTTCTGCATGCCTTCCACGGAGCTGATGTCTTCGGCGAACACCACTTTCCAGGACTCCAGGATCGCTTCGCGGCAAGCGCTGAACTCTTCGCTGCTGGCCGCTTCGTCGCCGACGTAGAACAGGCGCAGGTGCTCGATGGTGCGGCCCGGGGAGACCGGCTCAAGCTGCATGGCGAACGCGTGGTCAGCCTGGATGCCGAGCAGTACGTTCGGGAAAAACGCCACGTATTCGGCGTTGCGCAGGCGGTCCAGCGGCCAGGCCGGGAATTTCGGCAGGTGCGTACCGGCGACGTCCGACAGGTTGTAGGCGTAGCTGCCCTGACCGGAGAAGTGCTCGCCGACGATGATGTTGTAGTGGTCTTCCAGGCGCGAATAGGAGTTCAGGCTCGGATGGACCCACGGCAGGTGATAGGCCTCGCAGTAGTTCTCGACCGCCAGCTTCCAGTTGCAGTTGATGTCCAGGGTGGTCGCGTCATGGCCCGGGCGGCGGCTCAGCAGGCTCATGCCGTCTTCGCCGAGAAACTGCGACCAGCGCGCGGTCAGCGGAGCGAGCATTTCTTCCAGCGGTTGTGCTTCACCGGACAGGTTGATGAACACCATGTCCATCCAGATCGCGCTGCGAATGGCTTTCAGGCCGTGTTTTTCGCAGGCGAAGCGCTCGTCCTTGTGCTGATCGATACCACCGACGTGAGGCGTGCCGCGCAGGCCGCCGTTGAGGTCGTAGGTCCAGGAGTGGTACGGGCAGCGGATCACGCCTTGCACTTCACCGGCCTGCTCGACCAGCTTCATGCCGCGGTGGCTGCAGACGTTATGGAACACTTGCACCAGGCCGTCGCGGTTGCGCATCAGCAGCAGTGGCAGGCCCATGAAGTCGACCGGCTTGACCGAGCCGGCCTTGGTCAGATCACTGGCAAAACCGACACAGGCCCAGGTTTTGCCCATCACCTGATCGCGCTCGAGTTCGAAGTAGCGTTGTTCGGTGTAGAACTCGTTGCTCAGGCCGGTCGCTTCATGGATCGGGTTGAGCACGGTTTCGAGGTTCTGCACTGGAATCTGTTGGAGGGTGGTCATTGTTCTTTTCCCCTGCTGGGCACGGTATGGATTGATCGGCAGGCTGGCTGGCCAGGTCCGCGGGCGGCAATTCTGGAAAAATGACCGGGGCGCGGACAAACGATATTTCCGGCGTGATTGATGAGTTTTCATCATCAATAAAGGCGTGGCAGGGGGAGGATGAGTTTTGCTGCGGGTCGCAGGGCCGTAGTGGTGCAAGAGCAGTGCGGGTGTTCCCAAATCCACCAGCCAACATAAAACCTGTGGGAGGGAGCTCTGCTCGCGAAAGCGTCGGGCCAATCAATGCAGTGCTGACAGACCCACCGCCTTCGCGAGCAGAGCTCCCTCCCACGGGCTTGCGTCATTCACAAAATTTGCGGTCGATATAGGCCCTGTAGGAGTGAGCTCTGCTCGCGATGGCGGTGTGTCTGACCTGACGCTTTCGCCAGCAAGCCGATTCCTGAAGCAGTCCGGCTTGCCGGCGGTGGCGATTTCAAGGACGCCATCGCGGGCAAGCGCGCTCCTACGGCTTATGGGGCATTCGATCCTGCGAGCAGTGGGATCACTGAATCGCGGCCGCCGGCAGCTGGTTCATCAGCCAACTGCGAAAACGTTTCACGCCCTGGCGCATGCCGCCGCGGGACAGCGGCTCCAGCAGGCAGAACTGGGCATCGGTCTGCAAGGTAGCGTCCAGGGGCCGTACCAGCGCGCCGCTCTGCAGGTAGTCGTTGACCAGGTTGGACCAGGCCAGCGCAACACCCTGTCCATTGAGCGCCGACTGAATGACCATGGAGTAGCTGTTGATGTTGATCCGCCGCTTGGGCTCGACGTTTTTCAGCCCCTGGCTGTCGAACCATTCGGGCCAGCCAAGCCAGTCGCGTTGCGGGTCGTCGAGCACCAGCCAGGTGCAGGTCGCCAGATCCCGAGGCGTGCGCAAGCCCGGATGTTTGGCCAGGTAAGCGGGACTGCACACCGGGTAGACCTCTTCGGAAAACAGCGGCGTGACCTGCATTTCCCGAGGCGGCGTGCTGCAGTAATACAGGGCCAGATCGCAGTCCAGGCGCGAGAAGTCCTTGACCTGATCATGGGCGATGATGCGCAGATCGATCTCCTCATGCTCGCGCTGGAATTCGCTGACCTTGGGCAGTAACCACAGGGAAGCCATGGCGGTGCTGGTGGCGACCGTCACCTGTTCGGCGCCGCGCCAGTGGCGAATCTCACCGGTGGCCTGGGCCACCTGCATCAGCGAGGCGCGCACGGTTTCGTAGTATTGGCTGGCCGCCTGACTGAGTTGAATGGTGCGGGTGGTGCGCTCGAACAGCGTCTTGCCCAGGTAGTCCTCCAGCAGACGCACCTGTCGGCTGATTGCGCCTTGGGTCACGTTCAATTCTTGCGCTGCGAGGGTGAAGCTCAAATGGCGCGCAGCGGCTTCAAACGCCACCAGGCTGTTGAGCGGCGGCAGGGGGTGCATTTTCATCAGGCAAGGTCACGTCGTTATTGTGGTTTTGTCGCGCGAATCGGTTCCGGCATCGTCCGGTTCGGACGATGTCGACAATGACGGCCCAGGCAGGCCGCTGCAAAAGGGGGCAGCCCCATTGCGGGGCGCGAATCTAGCAGTAGCCTTTGCGGTTGGGCAATAACGCGGGGCTGCCGTCAGTCCGATCCTCGCAGACCCTGACTGCCACGAATCAATTCATACGCCCGCCGCGCCAGCGGGTTGACCGTGTTGGGACGAATCCACAGGTGGTAGGTGACGTCGGGCAGGCGCGGCAGGCCGTCGGCTTCGCCGAGCACGCGCATGTCCGGGCCGAGCATTTCCATGCTGCGCGCGGTGACACCGAGGCCGGCGCGGGTGGCGGCCTTGATGCCGATCAGGTTGGACGCCAGATAGGCCTGGCGCCAGGCGATGTCGGCGCGCTCCAGCGCTTCGATGGCGTAGCGCCGGTAGATGCTCGGCTCGTCCACCAGAATCAACGGAATCGGCTCGCCCGGCACGTGGTGATAGTGCGCGGCGCAGATCCACCACACCGGCGAGGTGCGCAGCGCAAAACCTTCCAGGCCCGGGTCTTCGCGGGTCGAAATCACCATGTCGACCTTGCCACGATGCAGATCGTCCATCAGAAACGGGCTGCGCCCCACGTCGATTTCCAGACGCAGTTTCGGCGCCGAACGGGCGATGTGGCTGAGGATCGGCGGCAGGATGGTGTCGGCGATGTCGTGGGGCGAGCCGATGCGCAGCACGCCGCTGAGGCTGCTTTCACGCAGGGAGTTGAGCGCGTCGTCGTTGAGCGACAGCATCTGCCGGGCGTGACGCAGCAACTGCCGGCCTGGCTCGGTGAGTTGTTTTTGCCGGCCCTGTTTCTGGAACAGGCTGACCCCGACCTGTTGCTCCAGGCGCTGCATGTGCTGGGTCACCGACGATTGCGTGCGCGCCAGACGCGCGCCGGCCTCGGCGAAGCTGTGGTGATCGACCACGGCGACGAAGGTGCGCAGCAGTTCGAGGTCAAGGGTGTCGGGCATGATTAAAATCCTGGGAACGTACCCCTTGTAGGAGCCGGCTTGCTGGCGAATGCGGTGGGTCAGCTACGTTTGTGTCGCCTGACATGACGCATTCGCCAGCAAGCCGGCTCCTACAGGGACCGTGTTTCATATCAGCTGGTGCTGGAAATACATTACGATTTTTTATGTTTTCTTTGGAGTGTTTTGAGAGGGTCTGCTCGGAGGCCTTTAAGAACAGCACTTATAACCATTTTGTCAAAACCCGAAAACAGGAAAGTTATAACCATATTTGATATTTGAATTTCCGCTGATCCATTACCCTCCCTACGATGCCGGTCATACAAGGTGCTGATACAAGCGCCGCGCCGATGACCATTCGAGGGGAAGTCCATGCCGTTCACACGTTCGCCCGTTACCCGTTTGCTGCCGTTGTTCGTCGGCGCCATCGCCACGCTGGGGGCCAGTTTTGCCGCTCAGGCCGACGCCACGCTGGACAAGATCGAGCAGCGCCACCGGCTGGTGGTCGGCGTGCTGTTGTCGGGCGGGCCGTTCGGTTCCATCGACCCGAGCAACCAGAAACCCAAGGGCCTGAATGTCGACATGGCCGAAGACCTGGGCCGTCAGTTGGGCGCAGAGGTGGAGCTGGTGCCGGTGCTGCCGGCCAACCGCGTGCAGTTTCTGCAACAGGGCAAGGTCGATCTGCTGATCGCCAACATGGAATGGACCGCCGAACGCGGCCAGCAACTGGGCTTCGTGCCGACGCCGTTCTACCGCGTCGGTGGCACCGCCGCGGTGCTCAAGGACAGCAAGATCACCCGCTGGGAAGACCTCAAGGGCCAGCCGGTGTGCACCTCGCAGGGCAGCAGTTACGTCAAGCCGCTGACCGAGTTCGGCGCTGAACTGAAGGCCTTCAAGAGTTCTTCCGAATCGCTGCTGGCGCTGCGCGGCAACAATTGTGTGGCTGCCGTGCACGACGCCACGCTGATAAACCCGCTGGTGGCCGGCAGCCCGGAATGGAAGGACTACCGCGCGATCACCCCCGAACTGAACCCGGCGCCCTCGGTGATCTGGACCCGTCCCGGTGAAACCGACACCCAGGCCAGGCTGGACAGCATCGTCAAAGGCTGGCACCGCAGCGGCTGGTTGATCGAAGGGGAGAAGCGCCATCACATCACCCCGGCCTCGCCGGCGCTGGTTGAGCTGCACGACAAGTTTCAGGCCGCCGGGGCCTGACGCATGAGTCACTGGCTTGAACTGTTTGTGCAGTGGACGGCGGCGCTCGGCCTGAACTACAGCTTTCTGCTCGACGCTTACCCGCGCGGTTCGCTGGTCAATGGCGCGCTGACCACGGTGTTGCTGTGCCTGTTCACCATTGTTGGCAGCCTGCTGGCGGGGGTGACACTGGCGGCCATGCTGACCAGCGGCAAGTGGTATCTGGCCGGCCCGGCGCGGCTGTTCATCGAAGTCACGCGCAACACGCCAACGCTGGTGCAGCTGTATTGCGCGTTTCTGGTGCTGAACATGCTGCTGACCCAGGCGGTCGGCACGGCCAATCCGCTGACGCCGTTCGCCTGGGTGGTGATCGTGATTTCGCTGCACAAGGGCGCGTTCCATGCCGAAGCCTTGCGCGCCGGCATCGAGGCGGTGCCCGCCGTGACCCTGGAAGCCGCCAGCTCGCTGGCGTTCAGCAGCCGTCAGTTGCTGTGGAACGTGCAACTGCCGCTGGCCCTGCGTTTTGCCTTGCCGTCGCTGATCAACAACCTGATCGATCTGGTGAAGATGACTGCCGTGGCCTCGGCCATCGCTGTCGGCGACATCACCTACGCCTCGATCATGATCTGGACCCAGAGCGATAACGTGCTTGAACTGATGATTCTGCTGCTGGCGTTTTTCGGCCTGCTCAGCTTCGTCGTCAACTGCGTGGGCCGTGCCCTTGAAGCAAAATTGAGGATGCCCGGTTATGGTCATTGAGCCTTTTGCCGCGCTGCTGGAGTGGTCGCCGGCGCTGGCCGCAGGTTTCGGCCAGAACATTCTGATCAGCCTGCTCGCCATTGTCATAGGCTCCGTGCTGGGCCTGCTGATCGGCGCGCTGGCCGTGTCGCCGCTGTGGATCACCCGCCAGCTGGCGCGGATCTGGGTGCAGGTGTTCCGCAATGCACCGTGGCTGGTGCTGATCTATTTCACCACCTACGTGTTCCCCTTCGAGTTGCACATCGGTGGGCATTGGCTGGCGTTTCCGGACTGGGTGAAAGTCACCCTCGGCCTGGCGCTGCCGGCCAGCGCCAACGTGGCGGAGATCTTTCGCGGGGCTATCGGTTCGATCCCCAGTACCCAGTGGGAAGCCTCGCGTTCGCTGGCGTTCACCCGGGTGCAGATTTTCCGTTCGATCATCCTGCCGCAGTGCTTCAAACGCATGCTGCCGCCGTGGATGAACCTGTATGCGGTGATCACCATGGGCACCGCGCTGGCCTCGCTGGTGGGCGTGCATGACCTGATCGATACCGCGCAGATCGCCAGTAATACGGTCAACCGCACCGGCTTCACCGTGCTGATCTACTTCAGCGTGCTGGCGTTGTTCTTCGCGTATTGCTACCCGATTTCCCGATTCACCCAATCTCTGGAGCGACGTTATGCCTTCTCCTGAAACGCGCGCCGCCGAGCCCCTGATCAGCCTGCGCGATATTCACCTGGCGTTCGGCGACAACCGCGTGCTCAAGGGCATCGACCTCGATGTGCAGCGTGGTCAGGCGGTGTCGATCATCGGTCCGTCCGGCTCGGGCAAGTCGACCATCCTGCGCTGCATCACCGGCCTGCTGCAGCCCCAGCGCGGCAGCATTCGCGTCGGCAGCACCGAGGTGCACAAGCTGGCCAGCGAGGCGCAGCGCATCGAGTTGCGCAAGCGGGTCGGCTTCGTGTTCCAGCAGTACAACCTGTTCCCGCATTTGTCGGTGCTGGAAAACCTGGTGATTGCGCCACGCAAGGTACTCGGGCGCAATTCCGTCGATGCCGAGAAAGAGGCGCGGGCGCTGCTGGCCAAGGTGCGCATGGAGCACAAGGCCGATGCGTATCCGGGGCAGCTGTCCGGCGGTCAGCAACAGCGGGTGGCGATTGCCCGCGCGCTGGCGATGCGCCCGGAACTGATCCTGTTCGACGAAGTGACCTCGGCGCTCGACCCGGAAACCGTCGGCGAGGTGCTGACGGTGATCCGCGAGCTGACCGAGGAGGGTATGACCTGCGTGCTGGTCACCCACGAAATGCGCTTCGCCGAGGACATCAGCGACGTGGTGTATTTCACCGAAAACGGCCTGATCGTCGAGCACGGCAGCGCCGAACAGATTTTTCAGCACCCCGCCAGCGAACGGACCCAGGCGTTTCTGCGCCACGCCCTGGGCGATGGCGGACGGCGTCCGGTGGTGAGTGGGGATCCGTATCTGTTGAGCAATATCAGCCGGTATGGGTTGTCGGTTTAGTGGACCCCACAACCCTGTAGGAGCCGGCTTGCTGGCGAACACGGTGGATCAGCTACGTTTGTGTTGCCTGACACGACGCGTTCGCCAGCAAGCCGGCTCCTACAGGAATATGCATGCAATGACTCATAAAAGGAGCACCTGATGAGCATCGAAAACCGCAGCCAAGTGATCGAAGATTTCCTCCAGCAAATCCGCGTCATCCACCAGCGCGGTGTCGACCGTGACGCGCTGAAGGAAATCGTCGGCCTGCTGGAAGGTCTGGCCGAGCGCCGCGACCTGTTCAACTTCGACACCTTTCCGGCGCCGGTACCGGGTGAGGGCGACACTGCGTTTCGCTACCGCCTGAACGACGACGGCGAAACCCCGACGCTGTACATGAACTCGCTGCTGCCGGGCAAAAGCACGCTGCCGCACAACCATGAAACCTGGGCGGTGATCGTTGCCGTGGAAGGGCAGGAGATCAACTACGTGTGGGCGCGCACCGACGACGGCAGCAATCCTGCGTTCGCCAAACTGGAGCTGGAGAAAGAGGTGGTGGTGCAGCCCGGTACCTCGATCAGCTTTCTGGGTGAAGACTTACACGGCATCAAGGTCGACGGCGAAACCCCGACCCTGCATTTCCACCTCTATGGCCGGCCGCTGGAGTCGCTGAACGGCCGTTACGGGGTCAACACCGAAGGCAAGGTGCTCAATTACAACGCCTCGCAAATGGCGCCGTCGATCAAGGCCTACGCTTGATGTGAGGTCGCACAGATCCTGTAGGAGCCGGCTTGCTGGCGAACCGCGGTGGACCCGTTGCCGAGGTGTCGACTGACACAACGCATTCGCCAGCAAGCCGGCTCCTACAGAGGTACGCGTCAGCTTCGTTTTTATCGGATCACGAGAATCCCATGAGTCAGAAGATCACCCCGCAACACCTGCAAGACTGGCTGTTCGATGGGCAGGAAATCGCCGTGTTCGATGTGCGCGAGCACGGTCAGTATGGCGAAGCGCATCTCTTCTACGGGGTGAGTCTGCCCTACAGCCGCCTGGAGCTGGAAGCCCGTCGGCTGGCGCCCAACCCGACGGTGCGTCTGGTGATCTACGACCAGAACGACGGTGCTGTCGCTGCTCGTGCCGCCGAGCGCTTGCACGCCTTGGGCTACACCCGCGTGCATGTCCTTGAAGGCGGCGCCGATGGGTGGCGGGCGGCGGGTTTCGAGTTGTTCGCCGGTGTGCATGTGCCGTCCAAGGCGTTTGGCGAGCTGGTCGAAGAGGCCAGCCACACGCCGCACATCAGCGCCACCGAACTGGCGGCCTGGCAGGCCAGAGGCGAGCCGTTGGTGCTGCTTGATGGCCGGCCGTTCGACGAATACCGCAAGATGACCATCCCCGGTTCCGTGTGCTGCCCCAACGGCGAGCTGGGTTACCGCCTGGCCGATCTGGTGAGCGATGAAACCACCCCTATCGTGGTCAATTGCGCCGGGCGTACCCGCAGCATCATCGGTGCGCAGACGCTGATCGACCTTGGCGTGAAGAACCCGGTCTATGCGCTGGAAAACGGCACTCAGGGCTGGTACCTCGCCGACCTGCCGCTGGAGCACGGTAGCAGTCGGCGGTATGCGCCGGTTTCGGCTGCCGCGCCGTTGAATGAGCAGCGCCAGGCCGCGCAACGGCTGGCTCGGCGTGGCGGCGTGCAGACCGTCAATGCCGCGCAGGTCAACGCCTGGGCACAAGATCCGGCGCGCAGCCTGTTTCTCTGCGATGTGCGTACGCCGGAAGAGTTTGCCGAAGGCAGCTTGCCGGGCGCGCAGCACACCCCGGGCGGGCAATTGATCCAGTCCACCGACCTGTACGTCGGCGTGCGCAAGGCGCGGCTGGTGCTGTTCGACAGCGACGGCGTGCGTGCGCCCATCGTCGCCGCCTGGCTGCGTCAACAGGGCCATGAGGCGTACGTGCTGGAGGGCGGCTTGAGCAGCGGTCTGGCGCTGGCCGATCAGGCGCCTGTATTTGAGCCATTGCCAGGCATCAGCGCGGCCGAACTGGCCGATTCGCTGCGGGACAACGCGGTCACGCTGGTGGATCTGCGCGGCAGCATGGCGTTCCGCAAGGGCCATATCGACGGCGCGCAATGGTCGATCCGTCCACGGCTGGCCGTCGATGTGGTCGGGCAAACGAAGCCGCTGGTGCTGGTCGCCGAACAGGCTGGCGTCGCGGCGCTGGCGGCTCTGGAATTGACCGAAGTACAACGGCAGCAGGCGCGCTGGCTGAATCTGCAAGACTGGCAAGCCGCAGGCCTGCCGCTGACGCAAAGTGCCAGTCAGCCGACAGACGCGCAGTGCATCGACTTTCTGTTCTTTACCCACGACCGCCACGCCGGCAACAAGGACGCCGCACGGCAATACCTGGCTTGGGAAATCGGCCTGATCGGCCAGATGACCGCGCAGGAAATCGCCAGCTTTACGCCGTTGGCTTCGTCCGCCAGCGAAAACCGCGTGCGGACCCGCCTGGTGCATGCCGCCCGGGGCGGTAAGGGCAGCGGTGTGCGCGGGGTCAACCCGTCGGTGTCACGAATGAGCACCGTGCTGTTCGACAGCCTCGGCGACATGCGCGATGCACGCAGGCGGCGCGACAGCGAGCGGGTGCTGACCTACGGCGCGCGGGGCAACCCGACCGCGTTCGAGCTGGAAGATCTGGTCACCGAACTGGAGGGCGGCTATCGCACGCGGCTGTTCAGCACGGGCCTGGCCGCGGTGGCGCAGACGTTTCTGTCCTACCTGCGTCCCGGCGATCACGTGCTGATCACCGACGCGGTGTACTCGCCGGTGCGTCAGGTGGCCAAGGAGTTTCTGGAGCCGTTCGGCATTCAGTACAGTTACTTCGCCGCCGACGGCAGTGGGCTGGAGGAGGGGCTGCGCGCCAACACCAAAATGGTCTACGCCGAAGTGCCGGGCTCGCTGCTCTACGAACTGAGCGACCTGCCGGCGATCGCGGCGCTGTGTAAGGCGCGCGGCATCCTGCTGGCGGTGGACAACACCTATGGCTCGGGCTACCAGTACCGCCCGCTGACGTTGGGTGCGGACATCTCCATCATGGCCCTGACCAAATACCTGGCCGGCCACAGTGATGTGGTGATGGGCAGCGTCTGCACCACCCAAGCTGCGTGGCAGCCGCTGGCCGTGATGACCGACACCTTCGGCAGCACCGTCAGCCCGGACGACGCCTGGCTGGTCCTGCGCGGCGCCCGCACCCTGGCGGCGCGGCTGGATGTGCATCAACGTCAGGGCCTGGAAGTGGCGCGCTGGCTGCAAAATCATCCGCAGGTCAAACGGGTCTTTCATCCGGCACTGCCCGACCACCCGAATCACGCCTTGTGGAAGCGCGACTTCAGCGGCAGCAACGGCTTGCTGACGTTTGAACTGGCGGACAGCGACCCGAAACATCTGGAACGCTTCATCGACGCCCTGCAACTGTTCGGCCTGGGCGCGTCGTGGGGCGGGTTTGAAAGCCTGATCATCGTCGCCAGCGTTCATGACCGTGACAACGTCGCGGACAAACAACTGAACCCGCTGCTGCGTCTGCACGTCGGGCTGGAAGATGTAAATGCGCTGATCGAAGACCTGCAGAGAGGGTTTGCGGCGATTCGGTGAGGTGGCCGTTGCAGGTTACGGGGTGAGCCGTTGATGTGGGGGTGACTGGGCTGACGCGATCGCGGGCAAGCGCGCTCCTGCGGCCTTCGGCCAGAAGCAAAAGCAGGTGGCATGCGCTGATCCGTAGCCGTCCGGCTTGCCGGCGGTGGTGATTTTGCGGGCTCTGGATAAGGTTGAGGTCACTACAGATCGATGTGGGAGGGAGCTCTGCTCGCGATAGCGCTGGGTCAGGCGGCACAGCATCGTCTGGGTTGGCGCTTTCGCGAGCAGGGCTCCCTCCCACGGGTAGTGGTGTTTGCGGGATCTTGGCATGGCAATGCGTCAGTAGAATCACTGCGGATTCTGTGGGAGGCATCCGAGGTTACGAGGGTCGCGAAAGCGGTTTGCCTGACCCACCGCCTTCGCCAGCAAGCCGATTCCTACGGCCTTTGGCCAGAACCAAAAGCAGCGGTGCTCGCAGATCTATAGCAGTCCGGCATGCCGGCGGTGGCGGTCTTGCAGGCGGCAAACAAGATTGGAGCCAGCATAAATCGATGTGGGAGGGAGCTCTGCTCGCGATAGCGGTAGATCAGCCTCCCCGGGATTGGCTGGACTGCCGCTTTCGCGGGCAAGCCCGCTCCCACAGCGAATCTGTGTTACGCCAGCTTTTGATCTGGCTTTTGATCTGGCTTTTGATCTGGCTTTTGATCTTGGGGCCCCGTTCCAGGAGGCCGACCGCAGGCGATGCGCAGTGGGCCGAGCGGCAGGATGCCGCGAGAGCCGCGTGGGCCATGGATGGCCCATTCGCGGCGGGCCCACGGAGCGTCGCCGGAGTGAGGGAACACCGAGCATCAGCGAGGTGCCGTATGGCGGGGAAAGAAGCCCTTGGTTACTTGGGGCTTTTCCAAGTAACTCGCCGCCAGGCGAAACACGGCTGCGTTAGCAGACTCATCGATCCATCAGACACACCGTATGCACAGGATTTACGACGACTTCGTCGCCGCTCGCAGGGCAAGCCAGCTCCTACAGTTGCGTGCAGGCATCCGCAGATCAAAATCCTGCCTTGCCCACCGACGCTCCACCATCAACAAACAACGTCTGCCCGGTGATGAACCCGCTCTGCTCCGACAGCAGAAACGCAATCGCCGCGGCAACCTCATCCGGCTGACCGAAACGCCCCATCGGTACACCCGACAGATAACGCTGTTCACCTTCACTGCCCGGCGGGTTGTTCTGGCGGAACAACTCAGTCTCGGTCGGCCCCGGCGCGACGGCGTTCACCGTAATACCAGTCCGCGCCAGCTCCAGCGCCCAGGAGCGAGTGAAGCTGATCAGCGCCGCTTTAGCCGCCGCATACGCCGTACGCTGGGTGATGCCCAGCACCGTCAGGCTGGAAATGTTGACGATCCGCCCCCAGCCTTGCTCACGCATGCCCGGCAGCAACGCCTGAGTCGCCAGAATGGCCGAGTGCAGATTCACCCCCATCACCGCGTCGAAATCCTCCAGCTCGATCTGCCCCAGCAACTGCGGGCGCACCAGGCCGACGTTGTTCACCAGCCCGTCGAAACGGTAGTGCTGGGCCAGTTCGGCCATGCCGCAACGGGTCTGGTCCTTGTCACCCAGATCAAGCGCCTTGAGCACGCCGGGGAACGTCGGGTCGTCGGCGTTGCGGGCGATGCCCACCACCTGATGGCCGGCGGCGGCCAGTTGTTCGGACAGAGCGCGGCCGATGCCTTTGCTGGCGCCGGTGATCAGGAAAGTGCGTTGCGACATGAGCGGACTCCACGGGGTCGGGTGGTCTGGCAGGTCGACTCGGGCAAGGTCGGACATCTGACAGCAGAATGTTTCAGAGGCTAACGCTTTTTCGTTGCGTTAAGAAGCTGCTTCACCGGATAAGTGTTATTCCTGCTGACGCAGGTCACGTCCGCCGCGGTCATGCACCCGTCAACGCGCCGAAACTTTTCCTCGCGCGCTCCGGTCACTGCTAGACACATCCTGCGGAATGACGGCTATGGCTCGGGCAATCTGGAAAGGCGCGATCAGTTTCGGGCTGGTGCATATTCCCGTGGCGCTGGTCTCGGCGACCTCGCGCGAGGGCGTCGACTTCGACTGGCTGGACAAGCGCAGCATGGACCCGGTGGGTTACAAGCGGATCAACAAGGCCACCGGCAAGGAAGTCAGCAAGGACAACATCGTCAAGGGCGTGCAATACGAAAAAGGCCGTTATGTGGTGATCAGCGAAGAAGAAATCCGCGCCGCGCACCCGGATTCCAGCCAGACCATCGACATCTTCGCGTTTGTCGACAGCCAGCAGATCCCCTTGCAGAACATCGACACGCCGTACTTTCTGGCGCCCGACAAGCGCGGCGAGAAGGTCTACGCTCTGTTACGGCAAACCCTGCTCGACACCGGCAAGGTCGCTCTGGCCCATGTGGTGATCCGCACCAGCCAGCATCTGGCGGCGGTCATGCCGCTGGAGTCGGCCATTGCCCTGGTGCTGCTGCGCTGGCCCGCCGAAGTGCGTGGGGTCGACAGCCTCGAACTGCCCAAGTCAGTGACCGGGGCGAAGCTGAGCAAGGCCGAGCTGGACATGGCCAGGCGTCTGGTCAAGGACATGAGTACCGACTGGACGCCGGATGCCGACGAGTACCGCGACACGTTCCAGGACCAGATCATGACGCTGGTCGAGAAAAAGGCCCGGGATGGCAGGATCGAAGAGGTGGAAACCGACGCCGGCGAGCCCGAGCGCAAATCCGCCGATGTCATCGATCTGACTGAGTTGCTCAAACGCAGTCTGGGCAGCCGCGGCGGTTCCGCCAAGGCCCCTGTGAAAACCAAACCTGCCAGCAAGAGCAAAACCGCAGCCGCTGATGAAGTACCTCCGGCCAAACGGCGCGCCCCTGCAAGGAAAAAAAGCACCAAGGCGTCGTGATTCGCGGCACCGGGGTGTGCAGATCAAGGTGCAGAGGTCCAATCGATCATGGCAAAACCCGTTAACGCATCTTCTCGCAAGAAAATCCCTGCCGTACCGGAAAAACTCTCGCCGCAACTGGCGACCCTGATGGACACGCCGCCCGCCGGCGAGTGGTTGTACGAAATCAAGTTCGACGGCTATCGCATCATGACCCGCATTCTGGATGGCGAAATCCGTTTGCTGACGCGCAACGGCCACGACTGGACCGAGCGTCTGCCGTTGCAGGCCAAGGCGTTGAGCGAGCTGAAGCTGGGCGACGGGTGGCTCGATGGCGAAGTGGTGGTCCTCAACGGCGGCGGCCTGCCGGATTTTCAGGCGCTGCAGAACGCCTTCGAGATCGGTCGCAGCAAGGACATCGTCTATTACCTGTTCGATGTGCCGTTCCTCAATGGTCAGGACCTGCGCGACACGCCGGTGGAAGACCGCCGTGCCGCGCTGAAGAAGCTGCTGGGCAAGCAGAAGAATCGTCTGTTGCGGTTCTCCGATGCGTTTTCCGCCAGTCATCGCGACATCATCGAAAGTGCCTGCCTGCTGTCCCTGGAAGGGGTGATCGGCAAGCGCGCCGGCAGCCCGTATCAGTCCCGCCGCAGTCCGGACTGGATCAAGCTCAAATGCAAGCTGCGCCAGGAGTTCGTCATCGTCGGTTTCACTCAACCCCAAGGCACGCGCAGCGGTTTCGGCGCGCTGTTGCTGGCGGTGAACGAGGAGGGCGCGGGACTGGTGTATGCCGGGCGGGTCGGCACCGGTTTCAGCCAGAAAGCCCTGGGTGAGTTACATGAACAACTCAAAGGGCTGGAGCAGGACAGCTCGCCGTTGAACAAGAAGCTCACCAGCGCCCAGGCCCGCGGCGTGCATTGGGTCAAGCCGGTGCTGGTGGGCGAGGTCGAGTTCAGCGAGTGGACCCGCGAGGGCATCATTCGCCACTCGGCATTTATCGCCCTGCGCAGCGACAAGCCCGCCGCCGAGGTGGTGCACGAGTACCCGAAAACCCCGACCGACCTGAAAGCGCCGTTCAAACCCAAGGCATCCCGCGCCAAGGCGGCGAAAGCCGAGCCGGCCAAGGCTGAACCGAAACCGGAAACAGCCGGCAAGCGCGGGGCGAAGGACAAGGTCGCCGTCGCTGGCGTGACCATCAGCCACCCGGACCGGGTCATCGACGCGCAGAGCGGGGCGCACAAGGTCGATCTGGCGCATTTTTACGAGTCTATCGGCGACTGGATCCTGCCGCACCTGGATCACCGGGCGGTGAGTCTGTTGCGTTGTCCCGAAGGCATCGATGGCGAGCAGTTCTTTCAGAAACACGCCGAGCGTCTGGCCATTCCGCACATCAAGCAGCTGGATCAGGCGCTGGACCCCGGTCATGCGCGGCTGATGGAAATCGACAGCGTGGCAGCGCTGATCGGTGCGGTGCAGATGGGCACCATCGAGCTGCACACCTGGGGTTCGACCTGGGACACCATCGAGCTGCCGGACCATTTCGTCCTCGACCTGGACCCCGACCCTGAGCTGCCGTGGCGAAGCATGATCGAAGCCACGCAACTGGCCCTGTCGGTGCTCGATGAGCTGGGCCTGGACGCCTACCTCAAGACCAGCGGCGGCAAGGGCATGCACATCCTCGTGCCCCTCGCGCGCAAGGCCGGTTGGGACACGGTCAAGGCCTTCGCCAAGGCCATTGCGCAGTTCATGGAGAAGCAGTTGCCGGAGCGCTTTACCGCGACCTCCGGGCCGAAAAACCGGGTCGGCAAGATCTTCATCGATTACCTGCGTAACGCCCGTGGTGCCAGCACCGTGGCGGCCTATTCGGTGCGGGCGCGGCCGGGGCTGCCGGTGTCGGTGCCGGTGACTCGCGAAGAGTTGACCAGTCTCAAATCGTCGGCGCAGTGGAACATCGGCAACCTGCAAAAACGCCTGCGCAAGCTCAAGGCCGATCCGTGGGCGGGGTACAAGAACAGCCAGCGCATCACCAAACCGATGTGGAAGCGGCTGGGCGCCAAGGCGCCGTGAGGTTCAGCCGCCGCTGGTTTCCAGACTGCGGCGCAGCTGCCCCGGCGCCATGCCGTAGGTGTCCTTGAACACCTTGCTGAACGCCGCCTGGGACTGATAACCGACCTGGGCGGCGATGTCGCTCAGGCCGGCTTGCGAGCGGCTCAGCAGACCGTAGGCCAGTTGCATGCGCACTTGCGTGAGCAGCGTCCAGGGCGAGCTGCCACTGAGTTTGCTGAACGTGCGCATGAACGTCGCCCGCGACATGCTCGCCAGGTCCGCCAGCGCCTCGACCGTCCAGTCGTGGGCAGGGTCCTGCAACATCGCCTGCCAGGCCTTGCCCAGCCGCTTGTCGGTGAGCAGCGCCAGACTGCCTTCGCTCTGCGGCGACTGCTGCAGAAACGCACGCAGCACCAGAGTGAACAGCGCCGAGGTCAAGGCGTTGACCATGAACTGCCCGCCGGGGTTGTTGGCGTCGGCTTCGCTGCGCAGCAGTTCGACCAATGCGCACAACGGCGCGCCTGTCGTCAGGGATTGGCTGGCGATCAGCAGATGATCGGGCAGCGCCGAAAACAGCATCGCGTCCGACTGATAGAGAAAGCGGCCGCAGAGCAGGTCCAGCCCTTCGCCACCGCTATCGCCAAAACGTCGCACCGGCAGCAGACCGCCTCGTTGCAGGCGGGGCAGGGACGTGGAGACGCGTTCGCCGGAACTGGCGAGCACATGCTCGGTACCGCCGGGCAGCACCACGATATCGCCGGCCGACATGGTCACTTTGCGCCCATTGGGCAATTCCATGCGGCACTGACCGGCCAGCACGATGTGGTAAGGCGCGATGCCGACCGCCTGCTGATCGTGGTCCAGCGCCCAGTCGCCCTGAAACTGGCAACGCAGGTCCAGACTGCCGCGCACGTCGGCTAGAGTGATGAGCGTGTCGATGGCGTTCATATGAGATTTTCAGACAAAAGAATGAGCCAAACGAGCAAGTTCTCCGAACGCCCTTGGCGGACACTGTTTGTGTTCCCGGCGCAGTCTAGTCGCCGCTCTCAGGAGATACCACCATGTTCAGCAACTGGCCCGACCTCGTTACCACCATCAAGAAATCCTTTGGCGCATTGTCCAGATCCAACCCGAAAATGGTTGGCGCGTACAAAGCCCTTGGCGACGCCGCTGCCGAAAACAACGTGCTCGATGCCAAGACTCGCGAGCTGATTTCCATTGCGGTGGCGATCACCACCCGTTGCGACGGCTGCATCGGCGCCCACTCCGAAGCCGCCATCGCCGCCGGTGCCACCCGTGAAGAAGTCGCTGCCGCCCTGGCCACCGCCATCTCCCTCAATGCCGGCGCTGCGTACATCTACTCGCTGCATGCACTGGAAGCGTATGACGCGCTGAAGAAGTAAAGCGGCTGCGAAAGGGGCCTGAACCACGTAAAAAGGGTTTAGGCCATCACAGGATTCACGTTGTTGGCCGGATGTCGGAACGACAGCACTGCCCGTTGGTCACCCCCGTCCCCTGTGGGAGGGATCCGAGGTTACGAGGGTCGCGAAGGCGGTGGGTCAGTCAGCACAGCGTTGACTGAGCTGACGCCTTCGCGAGCAGAGCTCCCTCCCACGGCCTTCGGCCAGAATCAAAAGCAGGTGGCACAGTCCGCCCCGTAGCAGTCCGGCTTGCCGGTGGTGGCGATCTCAAGGGCGCCTTCGCGGGCGAGCCCGCTCCCACAGGGAGTGTGTGTTTCGCCGGCTTTTGATCTGGCTTTTGATGTTGGGGCCCCGTTCCAGAAGGCCGAACGCAGGCGATGCGCAGTGGGCCGAGCGACAGGATGTCGCGAGAGCCGCGTGGGCCATGGATGGCCCATTCGCGGCGAGCCCACGGAGCATTGCCGGAGTGAGGGTATGCCGAGCATTAGCGAGGCACCGTATGGCGGGGAAAGAGCCCTTGGTTACTTGGGGCTTTTCCAAGTAACTCGCCGCCAGGCGAAACAGGGCTGCGTTAGCAGATCAGCAATCCATCAGACACACCGCGTGCGCAGGTTTTACGACGACTTCGTCGCCGGTCGCAGGACAAGCCAGCTCCTACAAGGGTCCGTGTAACGTGCCGACAGTGAAAGCAAGGCTGCGTTAGCAGCCAATGCAATCCGTCAGACACACCGCATGCACAGGATTTACGACGACTTCGGTCGGACGCGACCCCGGCGCGCTCGCAGGGCAAGCCAGCTCCTACGCGGGCCTCAAAACGCTGGCAACGCCGGCACCGGCCCGGTGGCGGTCACATCCACCGCCGTACTGATCGCCCTCCAGCGCTCGGCGCTGGCAGCGCGGTTGTCCTCCACCGGCTTGAGGTACTGCAACGCATCACTGCCCAGCAACAGACGCAACGGCGGCTGCTCATGGCTGGCAAGCTTCAACACCACCTGCGCCACCCGCGCCGGGTCGCTGTTTTCCTGGCCGACCAGCCCACGCAACAACTCACGACGCTGCCCCAGATGCGGTGCATAAGGCGTCAGAATCGGTGTGTCAGCCCCCCGCGCACGCAGCGCCCAATTTGTACGCATGCCGCCCGGCTCCAGCGTCGTCACCTTGATGCCCAACGGCTTGACCTCGGCCGCCAGCACATCGGAAAACCCGCCCACCGCCCATTTCGCCGACTGATAGGCGCTCATCCCCAGCGAGGCCAGACGCCCACCCACTGAAGATATCTGGATGATGTGCCCGGCACCCTGTTCGCGCATGACCGGCACGGCGGCGCGACACAGGTTCACCACGCCGAAGAAGTTGGTCTCGAATTCCACCCGGAAATCAGCCGGGTCGATCTGTTCGAACGGCAACATGTGGCCGAAACCGGCATTGTTGACCAGCACATCCAGACGGCCGAACGTGGCGACTGCCGCCTGTACTGCGGCTTCGGCCGCCGCCGCATCGGTGACGTCAAGGTCGAAAGGATGAATCCAGGCGCCGTAGCGCTCGACCAGATCATCCAGACGGCGAATGTCACGGGCAGCGGCGAGCAGTCGCCCGCCCGAGGCGAGTACCGCTTCGGCAATATCGCGACCCAGGCCGCTGGCGGCTCCGCTGACTAACCAGACTTTGGACATGGTGTATCTCCTGCACAGGTTGGTGTATGACTGAGTAATCACTCATTTTTAAGACAAAAAAACTCAATCCCTTGCAATGGCATTCCAGTAGGCCTCAAAGCCGGCGTCGCAATAACGCTCGGCGTTTTCAGGTTCGTTACTCATGAAATCCATGGTGGTGTCGGCCATGGCCCGCATCAGCGCGGCGGTGAATTGCACGGGTTGTTCACGCAGCGCGCCGGCGGTTGCACCTTCGTGCATGTGGCGATGGATGGCGTTGAAGGCTTCGCTACCGGCCTGTTTGCTGCTGTCGCTGACCCGGTCGGACATCATCAGCAGGGCCATGACCTTACGCTTTTGCGGGTGCTCGACGCCCCAGCCGACGTAGGTGTGCCAGGCGTGACGCAGGCGCGCCTTCAAATCCTGATCGCTGGGGTAGCCCGGCAGCATCACGTCGCGCAGCTGCGCCTTGAGCTCGACATACAGCTGATTGAGCAGGTCGTCCTTGGTCTCGAAATAGTTGAACAGCGTGCCCTCGGCGACCCCGGCGTTTTTGGCGATCTTCGAGGTCGGCGCGGCCAGCCCCTGCTCGGCAAAGACCTGCAGAGCGGCGTCGAGCAGGGCGTTACGTTTGTCTTCGCTTTTTGGACGAGCCATGAGGGGAGGGGTAATTAATAAGTGAGTAGGCGCTCATTTATACGCCTGGGGTGGATGTGGTGCAAGGGTGGATCACTGCAGTGCAACGATCGCAAGAACTCGGGAAGGCATCCAGTTCGCGAAATTGACTTGGTAATACATGACCTGTGGGAGGGAGCTCTGCTCGCGATGGCGGTGGGTCAATCAGCACGGCGTGGCTGGACTGACGCCATCGCGAGCAGAGCTCCCTCCCACAGGATTTGTGCACTTTTCTTGAGTTCCATGCACATCAGACCCTACAACGCTGGTCCGATGTCCGCCGGGTAGAACTCACCCTTCAACCCCAGCGTCTGCAAACGCTGGCGCACATCGGCTTCCATTTCCAGCACCTGCTCGGGATCGTCGATGTCGTCCACCACCAGCCATACGCCGGCCACGTTCTGTTCGTGGGTGCCTTCGCTGAGCATGTCATGGGTGAAGTACTGGCTGGAGCGCCACAGGCACAGTTCGTCTTCGCTGTGACCGCTTTCGGCCAGGGCCTCGGCCGAGGTCAACCAGATTTCGCTGTAGGGTCGAAGGTCTGCTTCTGCCAGTTCCTGCAGGGTGATTACCGTCTTCATCGCGTTTCCTCCACGGCCAGTGCTTAACGTGTGACGCATCTGGCTCGCGAGCGTTCCCGCGATTCTGTCGCAAGCCTCGATGCGCACGACATGGCGGTATCCCTATCGGTTGCTGGAGGAATGCGATCCCCTGTAGGAGCTGGCTTGTCCTGCGACCGGCGAGGCACTCGTCGTAAGACCGGTCAACGCGGTGTGTCAGCAATACATCGTCGTCAGGGTTTACGACTGCTGCGCAGCCGGTCGCGGGACAAGCCGCGCTCCTACAGAGGTCGCGGCGAGCCAGGTTGCATCAGCGGTTGACCAGCTTTGCCGGCAACGCCACCACCAGCAGGCTGCTCAGCACCAGGCAGCCGGCGAAGAACCACAAGGCCCCCGCGCTGCTGCCGGTGACGTCGATGGCGATGCCCATCATCGAGTTGCTGACCAGGCCGGCAATGTTCGCCAGCGAGCAGGCGAGGGCGAAACCGGTCGCTGCCGCACGGCCCTTGAGGAAGGTAGCCGGCAGGCTGAAGAACACCGGCACCGCGCCGATGATCGCCGCCGAAGCCACCGCGAACAGCGCCACGGTCGCCACCACGTTGTGGGTGAAGAACGGGCTTGCACCCATGGCCACGGCACCGATCCAGAACGGCACGATGATGTGCCAGCGGCGTTCGCGACGGCGGTCGGAACTGGCGCCGATCAGCAGCATGCCGATCAGCGCGGCGACGCTGGGCAGAGCGGTCAGTACGCCGATATGGAAGGTGTCGGTGACCCCGGCGTTCTTGATGAAGGTCGGCATCCAGAAGCCCATGGCGTAGGCGCTGAGCAGGATCGAGAAGTCGATGCCGCCGAGCATCCACACTTTCAGGTTGAAGAAACCGTCACGGAAGCTGTGTTTGCTGTGCTTGCCTTCGGCGTCGTCCAGGCGCAGCTCGCCTTCGAGCAGGGTCTGTTCCTCGGCGTTCAGCCATTTGGCGTCTTTCGGCGCATTGGGCAGGGCCCAGAAGGTCAGCACGCCGAGCAGCACGCTGGGAATGCCTTCGATCAGGAACAACCATTGCCAGCCGCGCAGGCCGGCGGCCTGGTCGAAGTGGCCCATGATCCAGCCCGACAGCGGGCCGCCGATGACGCTGGACAGCGGCAGACCGATCATGAACAGCGCGATGATGCGTCCGCGCCGGTAAGTCGGAAACCAGGTGGTCAGGTAAAACAGCACCCCCGGCAGAAAGCCCGCTTCGGCGGCGCCGAGGAAGAAGCGCAGCACATAGAACTGCATCGGCGTGCTGACGAACAGGGTGCACACCGACAGCGCGCCCCAGGTGATCATGATCCGCGCGATCCAGATCTTCGCGCCGACCCGTTCCAGCACCAGGTTGCTTGGCACTTCAAAGAGGATGTAGCCGACGAAAAACAGCCCGGCGCCGAGGCCGAACGCGGTTTCACTGAAGTGCAGCTGGTCGAGCATCTGCAGCTTGGCGAAGCCGATGTTGATGCGGTCCAGATAGGCCGCCAGATAGCAGAAACACAGGAACGGAATGAGCTTCCAGGTGATCTTGTGGTACAGCGCCTTGATCGGGTCTGCGGCGTCGGCCGCAGTGGTTTCTACATTCGCAGAGGGCATGGGTGTCTCCTGGCGGTTCTGTGACCGGTGAACGCGGTCGCGGCTGATCTTGCCTGCGTTTTGCGCGTTCTCATACGGCCTGTTGTGGTTTTTGTGTGCCGCACATCAAGTACTTTGGCAAGCACCGGATGGCGGCTTCCAAAGGCAGTGTCAGAAGACTGGGCAATGGCCCGCCGATCCATGGCGAAACCGTGTCCAGTGATGCGCAATCGGGTTACGCGACCAGCGCTCTATGGCCTGGTTCTGACGGCGGAAAATCCGTTTCTGCCGGTGGTTCGTTTTTGCTGTCGCTCTTGAATCTCTCGGATGATCACTGAACTCCTGTGGGAGCGAATTCATTCGCGAGGCGTTGGCACGGCCTCAGAATTTCTGTCGGATGTACCGGCCTCTCGCGAATGAATTCGCTCCCACAGGTCAGGGGGCATCGTGGTTTATTTCTCGAACTGCCTCATTGCCTCGTGTTTGCTCACGACATCGCCATATTTGCTGTCGATGTCGAACAGGTTCGCTTCATGGGGATCGGGGTGGCGATCGCCGACGCATTCGCGCACGACGATGGTCCTGAAGCCATGCTGCACCGCATCCACCGCGGTGGCGCGGATGCAGCCGCTGGTGGAGCAGCCGGCCAGCACCACGGTGTCGATGCCCTGAGCGTGCAGCATCGATGCCAGCGAGGTGCCGAAGAACGAACTGGCGTATTGCTTGCTGATCACCAGCTCTTCCGGCAACGGCAGCACTTCTTCGCAGAACGCCGCCAGCGGATTGCCTTCGACCATGTCTTTCATGACCGGGGCTTTCTTCACCCAGATGCCACCGTCGGCGAAATGCCCCGGGTGATAACGGATGTTGGTGTGTACCACCGGGATGCCGTGCTCGCGGGCGCAGGCCAGCAGCTCGACACTCTCGGCCACGGCACTGACCACGCCGGGAGCAAACAGCGGCGCGCCGGGTGTGGTGTAACCCTGCATGAAATCGATCATCAGCAGCGCCGGCTTGTCGCCGAAACCGATGCGGTTGCCCCAGACGCCCTGGTAATTGGCGTCGGCGCTTTGTGGGTCAGTCATGGTGTTGTCCTCTCAAATGAGCGCTGGCATGCCGTGAACACGACCGGGAAAACCACACGATCCCCGTGGGAGGGAGCCCTGCTCGCGAAGGCGTCCGCACAGACACTTTCGTGTTTGCAGGCATACCGCCTTCACGAGCAGGGCTCCCTCCCACGGCCTTCGGCCAGAAGCACGGCAGGCTTTCCAGGTCGATGCGCATCACACCAACGGGCTACCCAAAAAGTCGCCGAACGCGGCGAAGAACCCCGGCAGGTTGTCCCACGGAATCATGTGCCCGGCGTTTTCCACGCGGGCGATCAGGATCTGCGGCTGCAACTGGCGGATTTCCGCTTCGTCCTCGACCTGAATCACGCCACCGCGCCCGGCGACGATCAGCAGGGCAGGGACCGGCAACTTCGGCAGGTCCTGATGGAAATCCTCGTCATGGAAATCGTTGAAGGCGCGGACGATGGCCGGTTCAAAGCAGGTGTGCAGCCATTCGGCGCGCAGCTGCAGTTGCTCATCGCTCCAGGTCGGGCAGAACACGCGCATGTCGTCGGCGCTCATGCCCTGTTGCGACTGGCGGATCGAGTCGACGTACCACGGCAGCTTCGACGGGTATTCGCGACGGCCCGGGCCGGACACCGGCGGGTCGATCAGCACCAGGCTTTGCAGGCCGGGAGCACCGCGCACTGCCGTGCGGGCAATGAAGCGTGCGCCCATGGAGTGGCCGACCAGGTGATAGCGCTCGATGCCCATGGCCTGGGCAAAGGCACTGATGTCATCGGCGCAGGTGTCGACGCTGTAGTCCAGTTCGGGGCCGGTGGACGACAGGCCGCGACCACGGGCGTCGAGCACGTAGGTGTCGAAATACTTGCCCAGGCGTTCGGCGACGAAGCCCCAGGTGATTGCCGGGCTGGTGATGCCCGGAATCAGGATCAGCGCCGGCTGGTCAGCGTGACGCAGGCCGCCGTAGCGCAGGTAATGCTGACGAATGCCGTTGGCCTGAACGTGGCCACCGTGGATGAACGTACTCACGCCGCCACCCCCGATTTCAGTTCCTGACCGTACAGGTCGTAACCGTAGACCCAGGCCGGATCTTCCTGGGTGCGCAGCCAGGTGTTGGCGTTGGACACCGCCTGCACGCGAGAGGCGCGTTCCTTGCGGTTGGCTTCGTACAGCTCGAAGGCGGTGCGGTAATCGGTGAGACCGGTTTCCTGCAGGCAGCGGGTCAGCATGGCGGCGTCTTCGATGGCCATGCCGGCGCCCTGGGCCATGTGCGGCTTCATCGGGTGGCAGGCGTCGCCCAGCAGCACCAGCCGGCCACGGCTCCACAGTGGCAGCGGGTTGCGGTTGAGCAGCGGCCACTTGGTCACGCTGTCGGTGGATTCGATCAGGGCCTGCACAGTCGGGTGATAGCCGGCGAAGGCTTCGTACATTTCCGCCTGGCTGCTGTCGACGAAATTGCCCTGGAAGTCCCAGGCTTCGTGCGGCACGCCGGTGACGTAGTAGTACTCATCGCGCTTGCCGGTGGTGTGGTAGACCATCATGTGGCGGTCTTCGCTCCACCACTTCACGCAGTTCTCGAAATCGAGGCTGTACTTGCGCAGCACGTCGCTGCGAATCAGCGCACGGTGCGCGACCCAGCCGCTGTACAGCGGTTTCTCCTGGCCCAGCAGCACTTCGCGGATCTTCGAGTTGATGCCGTCGGCGCCGATCACGATGTCGGCATCGGCATGGCTGCCGTCGGCGAAATTCAGGCGCACGCCGTTGCCGGTTTCTTCAAGGCTGCTCAGGCATTTGCTGAAGTGCACGCTGCCGGGGGCGAGGGTGGACATCTGCAGCGCATGCAGGTCGCCCCGGTGCACGGTGATGTAGGCGGCGCCGTATTCCTTCACGGCGAACTGGCCCAGGGCGATGCGCGACAGGTAGTCGCCGCTGGCGCCGTCGCGGCTGAACCAGAAGTCCGGGTGCGAACCCATGTCGCTCAACTGCTGCTCGATCCCCATGCGACGGAAGATCTTCATGATGTTCGGGCCCATGTGGATCCCCGCACCGATGCGTGAAAACTCGGAGGCCTGCTCGTAGACGTCGACGGTGAACCCGGCTTTCTGCAACAGGGTGGCGGCGGCTGCTCCGCCCAGACCGGCTCCGACGATGGCGATTTTTTGCTTGGTTGGCATGGCGCGGTTTCCTTCGTGTTTCGTGAATCCCGGTGAATGTGTGGCGACTGATGATAGTCGCCGTTTTGCGTTTTTAAAGTGTATGCACTGAAAAAAATAAAAGTGAACAGGTTTTTCAAAAAAATCTGTACGACGTCGTAAATAGACATGTCACTACAAGTAACCCTATAAACGCGGCGTTTGTGTGCGTTGGTAACGATTTGGCGTGGCTATTGCAGTCGCCTTGCAAATCATGTCTTATCGCGTTTAATTAGCGTATACACTTTAAATATGCACCGATCTGAAGCGCCATGCCTTCAGCTGGTGCACAGACCTACCGCCGAATCACGAGGAAGCCAGAGATGCCGGTTAGCGATTGCGAATTGACCCAGATGTTCGAGCACGTGCTGAAACTGTCAAAGGTGGACCCGACCCAGAGCGTCGCCGTCCTCAAGAGCCACTACTCCGATGCGCGCACCGTGCGTGCGGCGATGGATGCTGCGCAGCGCCTGGGCGCCAAGGTGTATGCGGTGGAATTGCCGTCGTTCAACCACCCCAAGGCCATGGGCAACGACATGACCGCCTACTGCGGCGACACCGCGCTGACCGGCAATATCGCCGCGCAGCGGGCGCTGGAGGCGGCCGACCTGATCGTCGACACCATGATGCTGCTGCACTCGCCCGAGCAGGAGCAGATCCTCAAGACCGGCACGCGCATTCTGCTGGCCGTCGAGCCGCCGGAGGTGCTGGCGCGCATGCTGCCGACGGTGGCTGACAAAGAGCGCGTGCTGGCTGCCGAACAACTGCTCAAGGCGGCGCGTTCGATTCATGTGAAGTCCCGCGCCGGCAGCGATTTCCGCGCGCAGCTGGGGCAGTATCCGGCGGTCACCGAGTACGGCTATGCCGACGAGCCGGGGCGCTGGGACCATTGGCCCAGCGGCTTTCTGTTCTCCTGGCCGAACGAGGAAACCGCCGAAGGCACGCTGGTCATCGACGTTGGCGACATCGTTCTGCCGTTCAAGACCTATTCCCGCGAGCGCATCACCCTGGATATCGAAAAGGGCTTCATCACCGGCATTCACGGCGGCTTCGAGGCTGAATACCTGCGCGATTACCTGAAGTATTTCAACGACCCCGAGGTGTACGGCATTTCCCACATCGGCTGGGGTCTGCAACCACGGGCGCAGTGGACCGCCATGGGCCTGCACGACAAGAACGACGGCATGTGCATGGACGCCCGGGCGTTCTACGGCAACTTCCTGTTTTCCACCGGGCCGAACACTGAAGTCGGCGGCACCCGCAAGACGCCGTGCCACCTGGATATCCCGCTGCGCCATTGCGACATCTACCTGGATGACCAGGCGGTGGTGCTGGGTGGGGATGTGGTGGCGCCGGAGGCTTCAAAGGCTTGACGCCGCCTGCAGGGCGCGCGCTTGCCCGCGAATCCCTGTAGGAGTGAGCTTGCTCGCGATGGCGGTGTTACCGTCACAGCAAGAGTGTCTGGACAATTGCAATCGCGAGCAAGCTCACTCCTACAGTCCGCTGTTTTCCAAGATGATTCCCCTGCCTGCCCGCAACCGTTAATGTACCGCCCACGTTTCCAGCCGCCGAACGAGCCTTCCGTGTCCACTGACAATCCGTCCAACAATAATCAGTCCTACACCTTTTCCGAGCAGGTCGGCCATTTGCTGCGCAAGGCGTATCAGCGCCATCTGGCGATCTTTCAGCAGAACGTCGGCGACTCACAGCTGACCGCCGTGCAGTTCGTCACCCTGTGTGCGCTGCGCGATCACGGGCCCAGCTCGCAGACCGAACTGGTCAAGGCCACGGCGGTGGATCAGGCGACCATTCGCGGGATCGTCGACCGCCTCAAGGCTCGCGATCTGATCAGCCTGGAGCCGGACCCGCAGGACCGCCGCAAGGTCATCTGCAGCCTCACTGACAGCGGCCTGCAACTGGTGCAGGAAACCGTGCCCCGCGCCGCGCAGATCAGCGAACTGACCTTGAGCAAACTCAACCCCGCCGAGCGCGTGGCAGTGTTGTTTCTGCTGCGCAAGCTGATTGACGAGCCGGAAGAATAAGACCGGTTCACATGCCCCTGTAGGAGCGCGCTCGGGCTGCGATTTCATGTAGGAGCTGGCTTGTCCTGCGAGCGGCTGCGAAGCAGTCGTAAATCCTGTGCACGCGGTATTCCTGACACTGCCAATGCGCATGGATTTACGACGACTGAGTCGCCGCTCGCAGGACAAGCCAGCTCCTACAGTTCCGGGCTAGCCATGGCGAATGAATTCGCTTCTACAGTTGTTTGCCCTTCCTGCGTAAAAAACTCCTCATTCCTACAGCCTTTTCTCCACTGGCACGCTTCCTGCTCTCCTTTCGTGAAGTAGTTACTTCATCAAAAGCGATTTCAGTCGGTAACACATGGGGAATGGGATATGAGCGAGCAGGTGCTGGCCGTCGAGAAGACCGTGACCTTGAAGGTCAATGGTCAGGCGAGCCGTGTCACGGCCATGGCGGACACGCCGCTGTTGCTGGTGCTGCGCAACGACTTGCAGCTCAACGGCCCGAAATACGGCTGCGGTCTGGGTGAATGCGGGGCGTGTACGGTGATCGTAGATGGCGTCGCGGCGCGCTCCTGCGTATTTCCCCTGGCCGGCGCCGAGGGCCGCGAGATCACCACCCTGGAAGGCATCGGCACGCGGCAGTGCCCACACCCGGTGCAACAGGCGTTCATTGACGAGCAGGCCGCGCAATGCGGCTACTGCATGAACGGCATGATCATGACCGCCAAAGCCTTGCTCGACCGCAACCCGCACCCCACCGAAGCGCAAGTCCGTCAGGAACTGTCGGCCAACCTGTGCCGCTGCGGCACCCACATCGAAATCCTCCGGGCGGTCATGCGTGCCGCCCGCCAACAGCCTTGAACGGACCCTTCTTCATGACCCAGACCACGCCCACTCGCGATCATCTGCTGGCCAAAGACGGCGTGCTGCTGATCGTCGATGACATCCTGCCGCCGTCCGGACCCGTCGCCAAAGGCGGCACGCCAACGGTCAAGCCCAAGGAGCTGGGGCTGTTCATCGCCATCGATCAGGACGACACGGTGTATGCCTTCAACGGCCACGTCGACCTGGGCACCGGCATTCGCACCTCGCTGGCGCAGATCGTCGCCGAAGAACTCGACCTGCGGATGGATCAGGTGAGCATGATCCTCGGCGACACCGAGCGTGCGCCAAACCAGGGCGCGACCATCGCCAGCGCCACTTTGCAGATTTCCGCGATTCCATTGCGCAATGCCGCTGCCGAAGCCCGCCGCTATTTATTGCAGACTGCAGCGCAGCGTTGGGGCGTCGCGGCGGACACGCTGACTATCGACAGCGGCGTTATAAAAGCGGCGGATGGACGCCACTGCCGGTTTGGCGAATTGCTCGTCGGCGAACACGTCGAGCTGCGGATTTCCGGCAACGCGCCGCTCAAGCGTCTGGAGGATTACAAGCTGGTCGGCACGGTGGCAGCGCGAGTCGATATTCCGGGCAAGGCCACCGGCGAGCTGACTTACGTCCACGACATGCGCCTGCCGGACATGCTTCACGGCCGGGTAATCCGTCCGCCCTATGCCGGTTACGACAGCGGCGATTTCGTCGGCAATAGCCTGCTGGCGGTCGATGAGTCGTCGATTGCGCACATTCCCGGCATCGTCGCCGTGGTGGTCATCCGCGATTTCGTCGGCGTGGTGGCGCTGCGCGAAGAACAGGCGGCCAAGGCTGCGCGCGAGCTGAGCGTCAGCTGGAAGCCGTGGCAGCAGCAGTTGCCGGACCTGAGCGATGTCGAGCAGGCGATTCGTGACAACCCGAGCATTCAGCGGGTGGTGCTGGACAAGGGCAATGTCGACGAAGCCCTGGCCCAGGCCAGTGAGCGGATGACCCGCACCTACCTGTGGCCGTATCAACTGCACGGCTCCATCGGGCCATCCTGCGGGCTGGCGGATTACCGCGAGGACGGCATCCGCGTCTGGTCAGGGACGCAGAACCCGCACATGCTGCGCGCCGATCTGGCCTGGCTGCTGGAGTACCCCGAAGACAATATCGAAATCATCCGCATGGAGGCAGCTGGTTGCTATGGGCGCAACTGCGCCGACGACGTGTGCGCCGATGCGGTGCTGCTGTCGCGGGCGGTGGGGCGGCCGGTGCGGGTGCAACTGACGCGCGAGCAGGAGCATGCGTGGGAGCCCAAGGGCACCGCGCAATTGATGGAAGTCGACGGCGGCCTGAACGCCGAAGGCGGGGTGGCCGGTTATGACTTCCAGACCAGCTACCCGTCGAACAACTCACCGACCCTGGCGCTGCTGCTGACCGGGCGTGTCGAGCCGGTGCCGGTGATGTTCGAAATGGGCGACCGCACCTCGATCCCGCCCTACGACTTCGAACACATGCGCGTGACCATCAATGACATGGCGCCGCTGGTGCGGGCCTCGTGGATGCGCGGCGTATCGGCGTTGCCCAACACCTTTGCCCACGAGTCCTACATCGACGAACTGGCGTTCGCCGCCGGGGTCGACCCGGTGGAATACCGCTTGCGTTACCTGCA
Source organism: Pseudomonas sp. NPDC090208 (assembly GCF_044746785.1). Lineage (NCBI taxonomy): Bacteria > Pseudomonadati > Pseudomonadota > Gammaproteobacteria > Pseudomonadales > Pseudomonadaceae > Pseudomonas > Pseudomonas sp. NPDC090208. Next base: position 341,569 of record NZ_JBIVCU010000005.1, on the reverse strand, counting down.
CGACGAGCGCGCCGCCGAGCTGGTGCGTTCCACGGCGGAGCGGGCCAACTGGTCGCCGCGCACCGAGCCGATGCAGATTCCCGAAGAGGACGGCGTGTTGCGCGGTCGCGGTTTTGCCTATGCCCGTTACATCCACAGCAAGTTCCCCGGCTTCGGCGCGGCATGGGCGGCGTGGGTTGCCGATGTAGCGATCGACAAACACACCGGCGATGTTTCGGTGACGCGGGTGGTGATCGGCCACGACGCCGGGATGATGGTCAACCCGGCCGGGGTGCAGCATCAGATTCATGGCAACGTCATTCAGTCCACCAGCCGTGTGCTCAAGGAACGGGTGACGTTTGAAGAATCGACTGTGACGAGCAAGGAGTGGGGTGGTTATCCGATCCTGACGTTTCCGGAAGTGCCCAAGGTCGATGTGATGATGATGCCGCGCCAGGCCGAACCGCCGATGGGCGCGGGCGAGTCGGCGTCGGTGCCGAGCGCAGCGGCGATTGCCAATGCCATCTACGACGCCACCGGCATTCGTTTCCGCGAACTGCCGATCACCCCGGAACGGGTGCTGGCGGCCTTGAAAGGCGCGGGAGATGAAGCCAGTCGCAACCCGCCGCAATCGCCGAAGGGCAAACGCTCGAAGTGGCTGTTCGGTTCGCTGTTCGCGGCGTTGGGTGCCTTGCTCGGCATGGCCGCGACGGCGTTGCCGTGGCGTGCGGAAATTGCCCCGATCGCGCCGCCCGCTGCCGGTACCTGGTCGGCGGCCACTCTGGAACGCGGGCGTTTGCTGGCGGCAGCAGGGGATTGCGCGGTGTGTCACACGGCGCCGGGCGGGGTGACCAACGCTGGCGGTCTGGCGATGGAAACACCGTTCGGCACCCTGTACAGCAGCAACATTACCCCGGACCCGGAAACCGGCATCGGCAACTGGTCCTATCCGGCTTTTGAACGGGCGATGCGTGACGGTATCAGTCGTGATGGCAAACATCTGTACCCGGCGTTTCCCTACACGGCTTTCAGAAATATCAACGATGCCGACATGCAGGCGCTGTACGCGTACTTGATGTCGCAGGCCCCGGTGAAACAGGTGCAACCGGCCAACGACATGGCTTTCCCGTTCAACCAGCGACCGTTGATGGCCGGCTGGAACGCGCTGTTTCTGCGCAAGGGCGAAGTGCAGGTGCAACCGCAACGCAGCGAGCAGTGGAACCGTGGGCAATATCTGGTCAACGGTCTGGGCCACTGCGCGGCCTGCCATTCCCCGCGCAACCTGCTGGGCGCGGAGAAGGGCGGCGCGGCGTTTCTCGCTGGCGGCATGGTCGATGGCTGGGAAGCGCCGGCGCTCAACAGCCTGTCGAAAGCGCCGACGCCGTGGACCGAGGATCAGTTGTTCAATTACCTGAGCACCGGCTATTCCGATGCCCACGGCGTGGCGGCGGGACCGATGGGGCCGGTGGTGTCGGAGCTGGCGAAGCTGCCGAAAGCCGATATCCGCGCGATGGCGGTGTACCTGGCGTCGCTCAATGAGTCCGCCGAAGCCGTGCCGGTCAACCCGGTGGCTGTCACGTCGCAGCCCCAGGCGTCGGCGCAGTCGCTGAGCAATGGCCGGCGGGTGTTCGAGGGCTCTTGTCAGGGCTGTCATGCCGATGGTCTGGGGCCGAAGCTGTTCGGCGTCAGCCCGTCGCTGGCGAGCAACAGCAACGTGTACAGCGCAGTGCCGGACAACCTGATCAAGATCATCCAGCAAGGCATCGCCAAACCGGCGACGGCGGACCTGGGTTACATGCCGGGCTTCAAGGACAGTCTGTCGGACAGCCAGATCAGCGACCTGGCGGCCTACCTGCGCAACCGCTTCGCACCGAACGAACCGCAGTGGACCGGGTTGCCGGAGAAAGTGGCGTATCTGAAGGCGAATCCCGGTACCCACTGACAGCGCAGTATTTTTGTAGGAGTGAGCTTGCTCGCGATCAGATGTGTCAGTCACCCTTGCGGCGTCTGGATTAATGCATCGCGAGCAAGCTCACTCCTACAGATAAATTGCACAGTGTTCTGCAGATATCCAACAGGGTCGTGCGCAGGGATAAATGGTGGGAGCGAATTCATTCGCGATTGGCCGGTTCGGGCGACGTTGATCTGTCGTCCGAAATACCGCATCGCGAATGAATTCGCTCCCACAGTGTTCTGCAGACCGCCTACAGGTCGGAGTTCTGCGCCGGCAACACCATCACCCCACGCACCACCAGGTCCTGAATGAACCCCAGCCAGTCCTGGCGTTCGGCGGGTGCGGCCATGTCCTGGCCGAGGAAGGAGGTCAGGGTGTGCAGGTTGGAGTTATAGAAGTAGCAGAGCGAGGCGATCATCAGGTAGACGTGCTTGATGTCCACGTCTTCGCGAAACAGCCCCTGTTGCTGGCCGGCTTCGATGATCGGCCGCAACACGCCCACCGCCTCGCCGGACAGTCGTCGCAGTTCGCTGGACTGCCTGGCGTGTTTGCCCTTGTGCAGGTTTTCGATGCTGAGGATGGCGACGAACTCCGGGTGCGTGACGTAGTACTCCCAGACGAACGCCACCAGCTGCCGCAGGGTTGCAACCGGTGTTGCCGGGTCCAGTTGCAGGGTGCTTTCGGCGCGGTTGAACTGCTCGTAGGTGTGCTCCAGCACTTTGACGAAGAGCTTTTCCTTGCTGCCGAAGTAGTAATAGATCATCCGGTCGTTGGACTCGGCCTCGGCGGAGATCTTCTCGATGCGGCCGCCCGAATAGCCGTCGCGGGTGAATACCGTGACGGCGGCCTGCAGGATGCGCGCGCGGGTTTCTTCGGCCTGTTGCGCGCGGATGCCGGTGTTTTTGCTCATGGCCGTCAGAGGATCCGGTACAGCAGGCGCTCGACCCGAACCCGGCTGACCCGGCGCAGGAATGTGCGCACGCCGTTGGGGTATTCGCTCAGGGTGTCCAGTTCGTCGAACTTGCCGACCCGGTGGGTATTGCGCATCAGCAGGTCGAGTTCCTCCGCGCGCGGCGTCAGCCATTCGCCCTGCGGGTCGTCGATCAGCACGGCGTTTTCCAGGTCGAGCTGGAAGGCGCGCGGGTTGAGGTTGTTGCCGGTCAGCAGGGTGTAGCGCTGATCCGACCACAGGCCTTTGAGGTGGAAGGTGTTGTCGCCGTGCTTCCACAGGTGAATGTTCAGCTGATGGCGGGCGGTGGCGTTCTGATGCTTCTGCATGAAGCGGCGCAGGCTGATTTCGTACAGGTACGGCAGCGCCGAGATGACCTTGAACGGCTCTTCCGGCGGGATGAAGAAGTCGTTGGCGGTCTTGTCGCCGATGATGATGTCGATCTTCACGCCGCGCTTGAGCGCCCGGTTGATCTCGCGTTTGACCGACAGCGGCATGTTGAAATACGGCGTACACAGGGTCAGTTGCTGGCGGGTCGCGGCGATCAGCTCGCACAGCACCTTGCTCAGCGGGTTCTTGTTGCCGATGCCGAGCAGCGGAATCAGGCGGAATCCGCCGTTGTCCCGCACGCCGTCGTTGACGTCGTAAGCGGTGCGCTTGAGGCGCTGGCGGAACTGACGGATTTCCCCGCGCAGGCTGCGCGAGGTCGGCGGCGAGGGCAGATCGAGGCGGTGTACGGCATCGGACGGCAGGATGTGCTCGCGCACCAGACGCTGAAAGGAGTCGGCCAGTGCCTGGTTTTCCAGCAGGTGGTAGCGGTCCAGGCGGTACTTGCCGAGTTTGTGCAGGTATACGTTGTTGATGCTGGCGCCGGTGTAGATCACGCAGTCGTCGATGATGCTGCCCTTCAGGTGCAGCACGCCGAACAGTTCGCGGGTCTGCACCGGCACGCCGTAGATCGGCACTTCGGCGTCATGTTCCAGATGCTGGGCCTGATACCAGGCCGAGTTGCCGGCCTGTTTGCCGGCACCGATCAGGCCGCGCTGGGCGCGGAACCAGTCGACCAGCACGACGATGTCCAGCTCGGGCCGGGCGGCCTTGGCGGCGTACAGTGCGTCGAGGATTTCCTGGCCGGCTTCGTCCTGTTGCAGGTACAGGGCGACGATGCAGATACGCCGCGTCGCGGTGGCGATCTTCTCCAGCAGGATACGGCGGTAGTCGGCGGCGCTCGGCAGCAGGGTGATGGCTGCGCCGGACGATTCAAAGCCACGCAACGCCGCCAGGGTAGAACGTCGGAAGGGAGCCCGCATAAGCCTCTCGATGGTCAAATCAACAGCGCACGAGCTTACACCAGAGTGCGCCTTGTGGTGGCTTTGGCAGCAGCTTCGTTGAGTTGTTCAGCGGATTATCAGGAAAAAAAGCGGGGAATTCGGCGCGCACCCTTGTAGGAGCTGGCTTGTCCTGCGACCGCATGTAGGAGCTGGCTTGCCCTGCGACCGGCTGCACAGCAGTCGTAAACCCTGACGACCATGCAGCTCTGACACACCGCATTTGCCGGTTTTACGACGGGTGCCCCGCCGGTCGCAGGGCAAGCCAGCTCCTACAGGCGGAGGGACCTGAGATCGCCACCGCCGGCAAGCCGGACTGCTACGGGAGAGTGTGCGGCCTTTAGAAATCAACTGTTCCGGAGAACTTCACCAGCCGCGGATCGCCCTGGGTCAGATAGCCGCCGTTGGCCGAGGCCCAGTAGTTCTTGTCGGTGATGTTCTCCACGTTGACCCGCAGCGTCACGTCCTTCTGAGCGACCTTGAAGCCATAGCGTGCGCCGGCATCGAAGCGGTTCCAGGTCGGCAGGCTGAGGTTGTTGGCCGGGTCGGCATACTGCCCGCCGGTACGCAGGAAGCGCGCACTCAGCGCCGCGCCCGGAATCCCCGGCACGTCCCAGTCGACGCTGGCGTTCATCAGGAAGGTCGGCACGCCGACCGCGTGATTGCCGTCGTTGGCGCCGCCCGCGGTGTCCTCCAGTTTTGACTGCATGCGCGTGGCGCCCGCCAGCAGGCGCAAGCCATCGACGGGTTCGCCATAGACGCTGAACTCGACCCCGCGGTTGATCTGCTTGCCGTCGCGCAGGAACAGGTTGGTGGCCGAATCGACGAAACCGTCCGTGGGTTTTTCGATGCGGAACGCCGCCAGATTGGCGCCGAAGCTGCCCATGTCCAGCTTGATGCCGGCCTCATATTGCTTGGTGCGCCCCGGCGGGAAAGTTTGCCCGACGTTGAGCACCGTGCCACCGGCCGTCGGCCCCTGGGCCAGACCTTCGATGCGGTTGGCGTACAGCGACACGCTCTCGATCGGCTTGTAGACGATGCCGTACACCGGCGTGGTGATGCCGTCGTCGTACAGCGAGGTGCGCGCGCCCGTGCCGACGCTGTAGTTTTCCACGCGCAATTGCTGACGACGGACGCCGTAGGTCAGCAGCAGGGTGTCGTCGAACAGGCCCACGGTATCGGACAGGGCGATACTGCGGTTACGGGTCTTGCCGGCCAGGTCCGGGTCGCCCAGATCGCCCGAGGCGAAGGTGACCGTGCTCGGTCTGGCTATCGCCGGGGTGTTGAAGATGTTAGTCGGCACGCTGTTGAAGAAGACAAAGGCGTTTTCCTGACGGGTCCAGATGCTGGACGCACCCAGGGCGACCTGGTGGCTGACCGGGCCGGTCTGGAACTTGCCGTTGACCCCAGCCATCACCGTGCCGTTGTCTTCGTTGTGGTTGATGTTCGACGAACCGATGGTGGCATCGCCGGTGGCTGCGTTGTTCAGCACTGGCGTGCCGTAGGCGCCGGTTTCCCGGGTGTGCCGGCCGCCGCCTGCGAGGTACGCCGTCCAGCTGTCGCTCAGGTCGTATTCAGCGCGGAACATGCCGAAAGTGTCCTCGGTTTCCTGATGGCTCCAGTCCTGGCCGTAATTGTGGTCAGCGTCCGGCGCGCGGGGAATGCCGGTCAGCCCGGCGCCTAGCTGGACGTTGTTGCGCAGGTGGTTGATGCGCTCCTTCTGATAGCCGAGGTCGGTGGAAATGCGGAAGCGGTCGCCGCGATAGTCCAGGCCGACGATAAATAACTTGGAGCGCTGGTCCATGTCGTCGATGGCGGTTTCACCTTCGCGCTGGCTGAGGTTGATCCGCGCGCCGAAACGGTTGTCCTCGCCGAAACGCTGGCCGAGGTCCAGATGCTCGCCCACCCGGCCGTCGGTGCTGATGTCCTGCGTATAGCGGCGGGTCGGGATGTCCTCGGCCCGCTTGGGTTGCAGGTTGACGTTGCCGCCCAGGCCGGTGCCGGTCGGGCTGGCGCCGTTGAGAAAGGCGTTGGGGCCCTTGAACACTTCGACGCGCTCGACCGAGTCGATGGAAATGATCTGCCGTGGCAGCACGCCATACAGGCCGTTGAAGGAAATGTCATCGCCGTTCAACGGCAGGCCACGGATCACGAACGCCTGCGACTGGTTGCCAAAGCCGCCTGACATCCGCACCGAAGGGTCGTTGAGCAGCACATCGCCAACGTTTTCCGCGCCCTGGTTCTCGATCAGCTTCGAGGTGTAGCTGGTCATGGTGAACGGCACGTTCATGTTGTCCTGATTGCCGAGCAGGCCCATTTGCCCGCCGCGAGCGACCTGGCCACCGGCAAACTCTTCGGGAAGGGTGCTGGGTGTTTGTTTGACGGCATCGGCGTTGATCGCCGTGGCGCCCAGTTCGAGTGTCTGATCGGCGGCGTGGGCGGAAACACCGACCGAACAGCACAGCGCCAGCAGGGTAGGACGGGAGGGAAAACGTATGACCATGGGAGGGCTTCCTCTAAGAGTCGGGTGTCAACTGACAGGCCCTCCATGGCAATGCGACTGCTTCTCGGGAAGAGATTATAGAAACGTATTGCAAATTGTTATCATTCGGTATCTATATTTTTACAAATTTTTCACATCGGTAGGCGGAATAGCTGCGTACGGCGATTGTCGGGGGAGGGGAGGAGTAGATGCGCTGAGCAGTCCTGCCAGCAACTCGGGCTTGCGGCGAGACGTAATACCTGTGGGAGCCGGCTTGCTGGCGAATGCGTCAGATCAGTCACTACAGCGCTGAATGACACACTGCGTTCGCCAGCAAGCCGGCTCCCACAAAGGAATGGATTTACACCTTCAATACCAACTTGCCGTTGTTCTCGCCCTTGAACAGCATCTGCAGGGTTTCCGGGAAGGTTTCCAGGCCGTCGACGATGTGCTCCTTGCTCTTGAGCTTGCCCTGGGCCAGCCAGCCGGCCATTTCCATGCCGGCGCGGCCGAAATGTTCGGCGTGATCGAACACTACGAAGCCTTCCATGCGCGCGCGGTTGACCAGCAGCGACAGGTAGTTGGCCGGGCCCTTGACCGCTTCCTTGTTGTTGTACTGGCTGATGGCGCCGCAGATCACCACCCGGGCTTTCAGTGCCAGGCGGGTCAGCACCGCGTCGAGGATGTCGCCGCCGACGTTATCGAAAAACACGTCGATGCCCTTGGGGCACTCGCGTTTCAGCGCGGCGTGAAGGTCTTCGCTCTTGTAGTCGATGGCGCCGTCGAAGCCGAATTCTTCGATCAACGTGCGGCACTTGTCCTGGCCGCCGGCGATGCCGATCACCCGGCAGCCCTTGATTTTGGCGATCTGCCCGGCAACGCTGCCGACCGCACCGGCGGCGCCGGAAATCACCACGGTGTCGCCGGCTTTCGGCTGGCCGACTTCGAGCAGGGCGAAATACGCCGACATGCCGGTCATGCCCAGCGCCGCCAGGTACACCGGCAGCGGCAGCAATTTCGGGTCGACCTTGTGGAAGCCCTTGGGCTCGCCGAGGAAGTAATCCTGCACGTGGGTGACACCCTGCACGTAATCGCCCACCGAGAATTTGGGGTTGCGCGATTCGACGACCTTGCCCACGCCCAGTGCGCGCATCACCGCGCCCAGTTCGACCGGGGCGATGTACGACTTGCCCTCGTTCATCCAGCCGCGCATGGCCGGGTCCAGCGACAGGTATTCATTCTTCACCAGCACCTGGCCCTCGCCGACGTCGCCCACCGGCACGCTCTGGAAGGTGAAATCTTCACGGCTGGCAGACCCTACCGGGCGGCGGGCGAGAAGGAATTGACGGTTGTTCAGCGCGGTCATGGGCAGCATTCCTGATCGGAGGACAAACGCCAGTGATAGACCCGCACCGGTATTCAGGCAAGCAAAGCCGGTGCAGCGAATGCGCGCCGATCCATGGCAATGATGCTGCTCCCTCACACCATCACCACAACGCATGACGTCGTAACCGGGCTTTTGATAGTGCTGACGGGATGGCTGAGGGGCTGACTAAACTGCCAGCCAGCCGTTGCTGCATCACCCCGGACCTGTAGGAGCGCGCTTGCCCGCGATTCATTCATCCAGACGCAGCGTTTGAGCCTGACTGATTGCTATCGCGAGCAAGCGAAGGCCTACAGAGGAATGGGTCTTTTACTACGAGCACAAAAAAAGGATGACTCCATGAGCATGACGTTTTCCGGCCAGGTGGCGCTTGTCACCGGTGCCGCCGCAGGTATTGGCCGCGCCACGGCGCTGGCGTTCGCCGCCGAGGGGCTGAAGGTGGTGGCGGTGGACCTGGACAGTGACGGCGGGGAGGGCACCGCCGAGCTGATTCGTCAGGCCGGCGGCGAGGCGTTGTTCCTGCGTTGCGACGTGACCCGGGAAAGCGAAGTCCAGCAGATGGTGATCAAGGCCGTGGAAGTGTTCGGTCGCATCGATTACGCCTTCAACAACGCCGGCATCGAGATCGAGAAAGGCAAGCTGGCCGAGGGCAGTGAAGCCGAGTTCGACGCGATCATGGGGGTCAACGTCAAAGGCGTGTGGCTGTGCATGAAGTATCAACTGCCGGTGATGCTGGCCCAGGGCGGCGGCGCCATCGTCAACACCGCCTCGGTGGCCGGGCTGGGCGCGGCGCCGAAGATGAGCATCTACGCGGCGTCGAAACACGCGGTGATCGGCCTGACCAAGTCGGCAGCCATCGAATACGCCAAGAAAAACATCCGGGTCAACGCGGTGTGTCCGGCGGTGATCGACACCGACATGTTTCGCCGTGCTCACGAAGCCGATCCGCGCAAGGCCGAATTCGCCGCGACCATGCACCCGGTCGGACGCATCGGCAAGGTCGAGGAAATCGCCAGTGCGGTGCTGTACCTGTGCTGCGACGGCGCGGCGTTCACCACCGGTCATTCGCTGGCGGTGGATGGTGGGGTGACGGCGTTTTAACCAGCGCTGCGCCACCCTTGTAGGAGCTGGCTTGTCCTGCGACCGGCGACGCAGTCGTCGTAAAACCTGTGCACGCGATTTGCCTGATACACCGCGTTCACCGGATTTGCTGCCGGTGCCCGGCAGGTCGCAGGACAAGCCAGCTCCTACAAGGGGGGGGGCGCAGGGCAGGCCAGTTCCTTGGGCGACGCCGTTTAGTTTTCCAGCGCCTTGAGCAGTGTCTTGCCGCTGCTCAACAACTCCGCCGACAGTGCCTCATCCTTTACCGCCCGCGCCAGGCCGATGGCGCCGACCAGCGTACACATGGCCATGATCGCCTGGGCGCGTTTCTTAGCCGGCTGCTTGCTGCTGGTCAGGTGAATAAGTGTCGCCAGTTCCTTTTCCAGCCCCTGCTGGTAGATCTCGCGAATCGAGTCGCCGCTGCGTGCCACGTCATTGACCAGCGCGGCGATGGCACAGCCGCTGCCCGGCTCGTTCAAGTGGCGCTCGCTCAAGTAACGCTCCACCAGATCGGCCATGGTCAGGGTCGATTCCGCTTCGCAATAGGTATCCAGCACCGCCGAACGCTTGTCGACGGCGCTTTGCAGCGCCTCTTCGACCAGCTTTTCCCGCGATTCAAAATGCTTGTAGAAACCACCGCCGGTCCGCCCCGCTTCCTTCATGAGGTCGGCCACGCCGATGCCGTTCAGCCCGACTTCACGAAAGCGCGAGGCCGCCAGATTGACGATGTGTTCATGAATGACGGCCTTTTCAGCCTGTGAACGCGACATGGAATCCTCCGCGGGGTGTGACATTCGGTGTCGATATGGTGAGCGATCATACTCCAGATTGTGCAGAGATGAATTTTAATTTGGAGTATGTACGAAATCCAAAATAGGAGTATGTTGATACTCCAAAGCGTGTCGGAAAACCTCCCGCGCCACGTCCTCCACTCCTGTAAGCGATCAAGGGAACCACCATGACAGTCAAAGACAAATCGATTCTGGTCACCGGCGGCAACAGCGGTATCGGTCTGGCGACCGCTCGTCTGCTTCTGGAAAACGGCGCCCGCGTCGCCATCACCGGTCGCGACCAGGCCAAGCTCGACGCCGCCGTGGCGGAACTGGGCGGCAACGTTCTGGCGATCCAGGCCGACCTGAACAACCTGGCCGACATCGGCACCGTGGTGAAGACAGTCGGCGACGCCTTTGGCAGCCTTGACGTGGTGTTCGCCAACGCCGGCATTTCCGGGCCGACGCCGTTGGGTGGCACCACCCTGGAAGCCTTCGAAGCGATCCTGCGCACCAACCTGACCTCGGTGTTCTTCACCGTGCAGGGCGTGTTGCCACTGATGAAAGAAGGCAGCGCGGTGATTCTCAACGGCTCGGTGATGCGCGAACTGGGCTCGCCGGGGTCATCGGCCTACTCGGCGACCAAAGGCGCGATCACCTCGATGGCCAAGGTGTTCGCTTCGGAGCTGGCGCCCAAGGGCATTCGCGTCAACACCGTGGTGCCGGGCGCGACCCGCACGCCGATCTGGGCACGCGGCGCCCGCGCTGGCGCCACCATCGACGGTACCGAAAAGGCCATGGCACCGCGTATCCCTATGGGCCGTTTCTCCGACCCTGAAGAGCTGGCACAAGCGGTGATGTTCCTCGCTTCCGACGCGTCCTCGGGCATGACCGCTGCCGAAATCGTCGTCGACGGCGGCAACACGGGCGCGCCATGGGGCATTCCGCTGTTCCGCTGATAACCGGCGCACGCACCATCACCGGGGCGTCTCGGCTGGATTGAAGGCAAGCAGTGGTCTACATTGCCACCTCATGTGAACACCAGCCGAGCTGCCCAATGCCTGTACCCCGACCGACCCTGCACCCCCACGTTCTGCAACCCGGCGACGCCGTGGCCCTGGTGTCGCCCGCCGGCCCGGTTGCCGAGTCGCGCGTTCAGGCCGCTGTTCGCGAACTGACGTCCTGGGGGCTGCGTCCACGGGTCTATCCCCACGCGTTGGACGCCGAGGCTTTTCTCGCCGGCAGCGACGCCAACCGTGTTTCCGACCTGAACGACGCTCTGGCCGATCCCGAGATTCGCGCCGTGCTGTGCAATCGCGGTGGCTATGGCGTGCAACGGATCATCGGGCATCTGGACTACGACGCCGTTCGCCGTGATCCGAAGCTGGTCAGCGGCTTTTCCGACATCACCGCCCTGCACGCAGCGCTGTGGAAAAACACCGGCCTGGCGACGATTCACGGCCCGGTGGCGGCGCAACTGGAGCGCGGAGGCGAGTTCGCCAGCAGCCTCAAGCAGGCGCTGATGAGCCGCGATCCACTGATCGTGCAGGCCGACGCCACCGAACCGACCTTCAGCGTGCGCACCTCCGGCGTGGCCGAAGGCATCCTGCTCGGCGGCAATCTGAGCATGCTCAGTACCTGCATCGGCACGCCGTTCATGCCGGACCTGGAGGGCGCGATCCTGCTGATCGAGGATGTCGGCGAACTGGCCTACCGCGTCGACCGCCTGCTGACCCACCTGCTCAATTGCGGAGTTCTGCAAAAGCTGGCCGGCATTGCCATCGGCCAGTTCAGCGAGCCCGGCCACGGCAACAACCCGATTCGCCCGCCGGATGTGCTGCGCGAGCGCCTGGGTAATCTGGGTATCCCACTGCTGGGCGGCCTGCCCATCGGTCACGGTGATCGCAACCGCTCGGTGGCGCTGGGCTGCCAGGCGCTGCTGGATGCCGACAACGGCACCCTGACGGTGGCCCCGGCAGTGCGCTGAAAACGGGCGCTGTACCGCCTCCCTTGTGGGAGCGAATTCATTCGCGATGCGATCTGTCAGGCGACAGATTTGTATCGATCAACTGGCCCATCGCGAATGAATTCGCTCCCACAGTGTTTGTCCTTTGCCAGCCCCGGAAAGTCAGGCACGTTACCGGCGCAAGGACTGTCACCCGGCGCCGGTTTTGCCCCGGCATGACGCGTTACCTTTTGCCGCAACGCCGGCATTCCGGCACCCGCTTCCAGCGCTGATTTCCCCCTGAAGATTCCCCAAACGCCGAAAACCATTCTGGAAACGACGTTGGCGTAGCTATTTGCCATTATTCCGACGTCAAAGAGTCGTTTCTCCGGAAAACACTGGCGACTCTGCACGAAAATTGAATGCCCCTCACGACATGGCCTCATTGTGTGCGCCTGAAGTTGTTGAACGGGGATTGAGCGTTATGGTGTCGGCCGTGCAATCGCGTTTTGCCAACCTGGGGATGGCCAGGAAACTGGGGATCGGCTTCTTTCTGGTGCTGTTGCTGACAGCGCTGGTGGCGGCTATCGGTGTCTGGTCGCTGCGTTCGATCAGTGTGCATTTCGACAGCCTCAAGGAGATGACCGCGCTCAACAGCGGCCTTGGGCGGGTGCGCCTGCTGGAGCAGGATTTCGCCCTGCACAGCGACCCGAAAACCGCTGACGAACTGCATGCCGGCCTCGACGGGCTGAATGCTCAGGCCGAATCGCTCAAGGCCCGTTCGGCGGTCAACCAGCAGGCGATGGCCGAGGTGCAGCAGGGGCTGGCGGCTTACCGCAAATCCTTCGACGAATTCGTCAGCATCAGCCAGAGCAAGGATCTGGCGCTGGACATGGCCAGTTGGTCGGTGTCCAGCGTCGCCAATAACCTCGACGTGCTGCAGGCCGGGCTGGCCGACGACGGCACCTATGGCCTGAAGGATTCCCAAGGGCAGCAGGGCGCCGAGTTTATCGAGCAGTCCGCCCAGGTCAGCCAGATCGCCAAGCTGATGATGCAAGCGCTGGACGAAGCCCGCGTGCGCCTGGACAAGAGCCGCAAGCGCGGTTCGGGTGACGAGGTGTCGACCGGCAAGATCGAGCAGGCGGTGCAGGCGCAGGAACTGGCCGAACAGCTCAAGGGCGTGATCAAGGACGCCGGTTACCTGACCGTGCTGACGGAAGTCGGCGGGCACATCAGCAATTTCAACGACAAGCTCAACGAATACACCGGCCTGCTCGGCGACGAGGCGCGGGTGTCGCAGCAACTGGCGGTCAACGCCAAGGCCGTGGTGCAGCAGGTCAATCAGGCCTACGACGCCGAAGACCAGTCCATGCTCGGCGAACTGCAGAGCAACGCGCTGAAGATCATCGGCTCGTCGGTGCTGGCGCTGTTCGTCGGGCTGATCGCGTCCATCGTCATCACCCGCCTGATCGTCGCGCCGCTGCGCAGCGTGATCGCCATCGCCCAGCGCATCGCTGCGGGTGATTTGAGCGGCACGGTGCACGTGACGCGCAAGGATGAGATCGGCCAGTTGATGCAGGCCATGCAACAGATGGGCGCGGGCCTGAGCGGGATTGTCAGCGGTTTGCAGGCGGGCATCGAGCAACTGGCAACCTCGGCGCATTCGCTGTCGGCGGTGACCGAGCAGACCAATCTGGAAGTCAGTACCCAGAAAGAAGAAACCGAGCAGGTCGCCACGGCCATGAACCAGATGACCGCGACTGTCCACGACGTGGCACGCAACGCCGAGGAAGCTGCGGTGGCCGCGCAGACCGCCGACACCAAGGTCGACAGCGGCCAGGCGGTAGTGCGCCAGAGCATGCAGCGCATTGAACAACTGGCGACCTCGGCGACGTCGGCCAGCGACAGCATCGAAAACCTCAGCGCCGAAATCCAGAACATCGGCAAGGTGCTGGAAGTGATCAAGAGCGTCGCCGAGCAGACCAACCTGCTGGCGCTCAACGCTGCCATCGAAGCCGCGCGGGCTGGCGAGCAGGGCAGGGGCTTTGCCGTGGTGGCCGATGAAGTACGGGCGCTGGCCCGGCGCACCCAGCAATCGACCGAAGAAATCGAGCGGCTGGTCACCCGCCTGCAAAGCGGCGCCCAGGCCTCGGTGGAGCAGATTCAGAGCAGCGGTGAACTGGTGAAACTGGCGGTCAGTGACGCGTTGCAGACCGAAAGCGCGCTGGGCAGCATTGCCGCCGCCGTGTCACTGATCCAGCAGATGAATCAGCAGATCGCCGCTGCGGCCGAGGAGCAGAGCTCGGTGGCCGAAGAGATCAACCGCAGCGTCACCAGCATCCGCGCCAGCGCCGATCAGTCGGCCCTTGCCATGCAGGGCAACGCCGCGTCCAGCATTCAGTTGGCGTCATTGGGGATGGAGTTGAAGGGGATGGTGGGGCATTTCCGGTTGTAAATGTGGGAGCCGGCTTGCTGGTGAATGCGGTGTGCCATTGCGCCTTGATGTAACTGACTCGACGCCTTCGCCAGCCAGCCGGCTCCCACAGGGTTTGCATTTGCCGGATAACCTGCGACCCACGCGAATCCTGTAGCAGTCCGGCTTGCCGGCGGTGACGTCCTCAAGATCGCTACCGCCGGCAAGCCGGACTGCTACGGATATCATCGTTACGTCACTTTCTGCCGTTGAGAATCACCAGCGTCAGCACCCCCGCAACAATCCCCCAAAACGCCGAGCCCACGGAGAACAGCGTCAGCCCCGAAGCGGTGACCATGAAGGTGATCAGCGCGGCTTCGCGTTCTTTCGGCTCGTTCATGGCCACGGTCAGGCCGTTGATGATCGAACCGAACAGCGCCAGTGCGGCGATGGACAGCACCAGTTCTTTGGGGAAAGCGGCGAACAGCGCTGCCAGGGTTGCGCCGAAAATCCCGGCAATCGCATAGAAAATCCCGCACCAGATCGCCGCCGTGTAGCGCTTGTTGCGATCTTCGTGGGCATGCGGGCCGGTGCAGATCGCGGCACTGATCGCCGCCAGGGTGATGCCATGGGCGCCGAACGGCGCGGTGATCAATGAGATCAACCCGGTGGCGGTGATTAGCGGCGAGGCCGGCACGTGATAGTCGTCGGCGCGCAACACGGCAATGCCCGGCATGTTCTGCGAGGTCATCGCCACTACGAACAGCGGGATGCCAATGCTGATGGTCGCGCCCAGCGAGAACGACGGCGTGGTCCACACCGGCACCGCGACTTCCAGGGTGAAGCCGCTGAAATTCAGCATGCCGAGCATGGCCGACAGCGCGACGCCCACCAGCAATGTCACCAGCACCGCGTAGCGCGGCGAGTAGCGTTTGACGATCAGATAGGTGAAAAACATGCTCAGCACCAGACCGGTGCGGTGCTGCGCGGCGACGAAGATTTCGCTGCCGATCTTGAACAGGATGCCCGCCAGCAGCGCCGCCGCCAGCGAGGTCGGCAGGCGTTTGACCAGCTTCTCGAAACTGCCGGTGATGCCGCAGATGAACACCAGAATCGCGCTGGTGATGAACGCGCCAATGGCTTCGGGATAGGCCACATGACCGAGGCTGGCAATCAGCAGCGCGGCCCCCGGCGTCGACCAGGCCACCGACACTGGCGAGCGATAACGCAGTGACAGACCGATGCTGCAGATCGCCATGCCCATGAACAGCGCCCAGATCCACGACGAAATCTGCGCCGAGGTCAGCCCGGCAGCCTGTCCGGCCTGGAAAATCAGCACCAGCGAGCTGGTCACCCCGGTCATCATGGCGATGAAACCGGCAACGATGGCGGAGGGCGAGGAATCGCTCAGCGGGCGCAGCGGCGTATGAGTCGCGTCAGTCATGCGGTCTATCCTTGGAACGGCCATTTCACAGAGCAGCAAGCCTATACGCAGATGTGACAATTCGTTGCGATACAGCCGTAAAAACATTGATCGGCACAGTTGTCGAGATGAAGCCTTGTAGGAGTGAGCTTGCTCGCGATGCATTTGATCTGATTGCATTGGGGATGCTGACCCGGTGAATCGCGAGCAAGCTCACTCCTACAGGTGAGTGTTCAACCGTCGAGGATCACCTTGGCTTGAGCGTATTCCCCAACGCCTGATTCACCGCCAGCCAGCCATCCACTGCTTCCCGCCCGGCGTCGGCAAAAACCTTTTGCAGCAACTTGACCTGCTCGCGGCGCAGCGATTCTTCGAACTTCGCGCCCTCGGCGGTCAGCTCCAGCAGGCGTTTGCGCTTGTCATCTTCCGGCGTGACGCTGAGCACCAACTCCATCTCCACCAACTGGCGCAACGGTGTGTTCAGCGCCTGCTTGCTCACGCCCAGCACGTTGAGCAATTCCTTGACGCTCAAGCCGGGGTAGCGGGCAATGAAAAACACGATGCGCTGGTGTACCCGGCTCAGCCCCCGGCGGTCGAGCATTTCGTCGGCCTTGGCGGTGAACGCCTGGTAGCCGAAGAAAAACGCTTCCATGGCGATTTGTTGGGTCGATGCATTTTTAAGGTCAAGCATATTGACGTATCCGGGCAAGGCGTCGTAATTTCGGTCAACCAGTTTGACGTATTTTCCATTCTTTCTGCCAGCGGTGATCTCATGGCTTTTTCCGAACGCGTCACCCGTTTGAAGAGTTCTCTGATTCGCGAAATCCTCGCTGCCGCCCAGCGTCCGGAGATGATGTCCTTTGCCGGTGGCCTGCCGGCGGAGACCATGCTGCCGCACAGCGACTGGACCGGCATGCCGCGCAGCATCGGCCAGTACGGCATGAGCGAAGGCGAGCCGGCCCTGCGTGAAGCGCTGGCGGCGCAGGCGCGGGCGCTGGGCATTGCCTGCGAAGCCAGCCAGGTGATGATCGTCAGCGGCTCGCAGCAGACCCTGGATCTGGCGGCCAAACTGTATATCGACAAAGGCACCGAGATCCTGCTGGAAGGCCCGACCTACCTGGCCGCGCTGCAGATTTTTCAGCTGTTCGGCGCCGATTGCCTGACCGTGCCGCTGCTCGCCGAAGGGCCGGATCTGGACGTTCTGCGTCAGCGTCTGCAACAGCACAAACCTGCGTTCGCCTACTTGATTCCGACGTTCCAGAATCCGTCCGCCGTGCGCTACAGCGAACAGGCGCGGGATGCGGTGGCGGCGTTGCTCGATGAATTCGGCGTGACCCTGATCGAGGACGAACCCTACCGCGAACTGAGTTTCGACGGCGCGGCGGCGCGGCCGATTGTCAGCCGCTTGCAGAACGCCAGCTGGATCTACACCGGCACCGTATCGAAAACCCTGATGCCGGGGTTGCGGGTGGGGTATCTGATCGCATCGAAGGATCTGTTTCCGCACCTGCTCAAGCTGAAACAGGCTGCCGACCTGCACACCAATCGCGTCGGCCAGTGGCAGGCCCTGCAATGGATCGGCAGCGAGGCGTACGCGGCGCATCTGCTGGAGCTGCGCAGTTTCTACCGCACTCGCCGCGATCAGTTCGAAGCGGCGCTGCAACGGCATTTCAGCGATCTGGCCGAGTGGAACAGCCCGGAAGGCGGCCTGTTTTTCTGGCTTACGCTCAAGGACAAGCTCGACACGCGCACGCTGCTCGACCGGGCACTGGCGCAGAACGTGGCGTTCATGCCGGGTGAGCCGTTCTTCACCGATCCGGACGCCAACCCCGGCTATCTGCGGCTGAATTTCAGCCATATCGATCCTCAACGGCTGGACGAAGGATTGAAACGACTGGCGGCGGTCATCAGACAGGCCCAGGCTGCCCTGGCGGCCTGATACATTATTCGAGTGCAACCACGGGGCACACAAACGGGGAGAGCAGCGATGTACAAGGTTTACGGCGATTACAACTCGGGCAACTGCTACAAGATCAAGCTGATGCTCAGCCTGCTGGGCGCACAGTACGAATGGGTGCCGGTGGACATTCTCAACGGCGAGACGGAAACCGAAGCGTTTCTGGCGAAGAACCCTAACGGCAAGATTCCGGTGCTGGAACTGGAAGACGGCACCTGCCTGTGGGAGTCCAACGCAATCCTCAACTTCCTCGCCGAGGGCACGCCGTACCTGTTGACCGAGCCGCGCCTGCGCACGCAGATGCTGCAATGGCAGTTCTTCGAGCAATACAGCCATGAGCCGACCATCGCCGTGGCCCGTTTCATCCAGTTTTACCTGGGCCTGCCGGACGAACGTCTGGAGGAATACCGCTCGTTGCACAAACGCGGTTACAAGGCGCTGAAGGTGATGGAGAAGCAGCTGACGCAGACGCCGTTCCTGGTAGGCAATCAGTTCTCCATCGCCGATATCGCGCTGTATGCCTACACTCACGTCGCCCACCAGGGCGGTTTCGACCTGAGCCAGTTCCCGGCCATCGAACAATGGCTGGAGCGTGTCAGGCAGCAACCGGGTTACGTCGGCATGCTCGACTGATGATCAGGCCGAAACAGGAAGACTGAACACTGAAAAGGGAGATTTCCATGGGTTACAAGACTCTGGCCATTGGCGCACTGATGGCGCTGGGCATTGGCTGCTCGGCGCAGGCCGAAGATTGCAATGCCAATCAGGCCGCGATGAATCAGTGCGCCAGCAAGCAGTACGCCACGCTGGATGCTGAGCTGAACAAGCAGTACAAGGCGCAGATGGCCTGGCTGACCACGCCGGAACGCAAGAAGACGTTTCAGGAAGCACAGCGCAAATGGCTCGCCTTCCGTGATGCCGAGTGCCTGTATCAGACCGGCAAGGCCGAAGACGGCGGCTCGATCTGGCCACTGGTGCAGGCTCAGTGCCTGGCCGAACAGACCAAGGTGCGGGTCGAGCAGTTGAAGGTGTACACGGCGTGCCGGCAGGAGGGGTGTCCGAAATAACCCCTTCAGGCACTGGCGCCAAACAACCCTGTGGGAGCGAATTCATTCGCGAGAGGCCGGTCCACCCGACACAACTGTGTCGCCGGGTCGGCCGCGATCCCTGTGGGAGGGAGCCCTGCTCGCGAAGGCGTCCGATCAGTCAACGTTGCATCGACTGAATGACACTATCGCGAGCAGAGCTCCCTCCCACGGCCTTCGGCCAGAGCCACAAGCGGTGTGAATCAAACCGCCGAAAAGCGCTTGTCCAGATAGTCGATGATGACCTTGGAGTCATACATCCAGACCGTCTTGTCGCCTTCTTCGATGCGCAGGCATGGCACCTTGATCTTGCCGCCTTCCTTGAGCAGGGTCTGGCGATCGAGCTCGTTGTTCTTCGCGTCGCGTGTCGCCACCGGTACGTTCAGGCGACGCAGGGTGCGGCGGGTTTTCACGCAGAACGGGCAGGCATGGAACTGATACAGGGTCAGGTCCTTGGCGGATGCCTCGACCGCGGCCTGAGCCTCGGGCGAACGTTTCTTCTTGGCCGGACGGGTGAGGAAGTCACCCAGAATGACCAGTTGGCCCAGGCCAACCCTCAATGCTTTCATCAACACGCTAAAACCTCGCTCGACGCGCCATGGCACCCGGCCACGGCCCGTCACTATGCCCGGATCACTTGATCAGGCTGAGAAACTCGGTGCGGGTGGCCGCATTTTCGCGGAACTCGCCCAGCATCACCGACGTGATCATCGACGAATTCTGCTTCTCGACGCCGCGCATCATCATGCACATGTGCTTGGCTTCGATGACCACCGCGACACCCAGCGCGCCGGTGACCTGCGCGATGGCTTCGGCGATCTGGCGGCTGAGGTTTTCCTGGATCTGCAGGCGACGGGCGTACATGTCGACGATGCGCGCGACCTTGGACAGGCCCAGCACCTTGCCGCTCGGAATGTAAGCCACGTGGGCCTTGCCGATGAACGGCAGCAGATGGTGCTCGCACAGCGAATACAGCTCGATGTCCTTGACCACCACCATTTCACTGTTGTCGGAGCTGAACAGCGCGCCGTTGGTGACTTCTTCCAGCGTTTGCTGATAGCCACGGCAGAGGTACTGCATGGCCTTGGCCGCGCGTTTCGGGGTGTCGAGCAGGCCTTCGCGGGAGACGTCCTCGCCCAGTTGACCAAGGATCGCGGTGTAATTCTGTTCCAGTGTCACAGGATTTGTGTTCCGTGTCGGTTCAAAAAACGCAGGGTTGCGGGCCTGCAAAGGCGCACATATTAACGTGTCCGGGCGAGGAGGGGTACGGCCAGGCTGCGGCAAGTCGCCGCCAGCCGGGGGCGAGGCGACCTTTACCTAACCTTTACCGAGCGAATATGTCGAATTGTGTCGGTTTGTTGTCTGAGTTAACGGGTGACAGATGCCCGGATGAAGAGAGTAGAGATCATGTTTAGCCGAATCGCGAAAATCGCACTGGTGATTGCCCTGACGTCATCGGTTTCGGGATGTTTCTTTGGTCCCGGCTGGGGACGCCATGGTGGCTGGCACGATCACCGTCATTTCGATGGTGGGCATTATGACGGCGGGTATTATCGCCGCTGATACCCATTGACCCGGACGGGTGAGGATGCCCCGTCCATCAACGTTTTGAATCGGTAAAGGCCGTGACGGGAGGGATTCTCCGTCGCGGCCTTTTCGTTTCTGCGCGGTGTTCGTATCGGTCTGGATACCCGACGGCTACCAAGTGGCGACGCGGTTTGGCCTGTTTCTGCTGTCAGAATTTGCAGGTGATCGATGCCTGTTCTTCAAGAGAGAAACGAAAATGTTGAGTCGTATAGCGAAAGTCGCGATGGTCATCGCGGTCATGTCGGCCATGGCGGGCTGCTGGCCTTTCTGGGGGCCGGGCGGTGGCGGTCACGGCGGAGGTCATGGTGGCGGTGGTGGCCACTATGAAGGTGGCGGGCAGGGTGGTCCTGGCGGTGGCGGCGGACCTGGTCCGCGTTAAGGTCCGGGTATAGGGCCCGCATGGGACCCTTGTGGGAGCGAATTCATTCGCGAGACGTCCTTTCAATAGACATATGTTTATCGACTGGAATACTGAATCGCGAATGAATTCGCTCCCACACAAAACCTCCACCCCCAGGTGGCCGACGGCTTACTCGTCCCGCCCTTCCATCATCGTGCGCTTGAGCATCACGTACACCGCCCCGGCGCCGCCGTGTCTGGCGATGCACGAAGTGAAACCCAGCACATTAGGATGCTGACGCAGCCAGGTGTTGACGTGGCTCTTGATCATCGGCCGCTTGCCGTCCAGGCGTACCGCCTTGCCATGAGTGATTCGCACGCAGCGGATTTCCAGCTTGGTCGCCTCGGCCAGAAATTCCCACAGGGTTTCCCGGGCCAGTTCCACACTCATGCCGTGCAGGTCCAGGCTGCCTTCGAAGCTGATCTGGCCGGCCTTGAGCTTGCGCATCTGGCCTTCCTGAACACCGTTGCCGGCCCAGTACAGTTCGTCCTCGGGGCCGACATCGATCACGAACTGGTCGGACAGACCGTCCACGGTAATCGTCGCTTCCGAGCGCACGGTCGCTGCCTGGCGCAGTTTGCTCAGGCTCTTGCGGTCGGTCTTGGGTTTGCCTACGTCGGCGCGATCGGTCTTGATCGGCTTGATGCCGCGCGTCTCGGCTCTGAACAGGGAAAAATCGTCGTCTTGCATGGTCGTCTCCGCGAAGGCCGCCAGTTTAACCAAGTCACGCCGAAATCGGCGCGACTAAAAACGGTCAGAACGGCAAGCGGGGTGACGAAGGCGGGCTCAATCGTGCTTTTTCATCAGGTGCGGGGACATGTTCAACTCGCCGGCGCGACGGCGGCGACGACGGCTGCGGCGCCACAACCAGACACCGATATACAGCAGAAACAGACCGACGACGGTGGTGACCACCGCCCCGGCAGGGCTGGCGTTGAGTTCGCCCAAAGCCGGCGGATGGCCGATCAGGCTGGCAACACCGGCCATCGCCAGCAACACGCCGACGGTGGCAAAAATCGCTGCAATGGCTGCGCCGATGCGCATTCGCCAGTTGCGCTGGCCCCGGGGGCGCAGGCGACGGGCATCGAAACCATCGGATATCTTCATTCCGATTTCCTCTAGGGTTATCGGCGCTCTGACCCGCTGACGGCGGCGTGGTTCCCGACCGGTGGGCTTTCAGCGGTCAATACGAACGATTTACGGATAGGCGGTTATGTGACGGGAGTCACATCACCTGATGACAGTAGTTGTACGCTTTTTCTTCAGGAACTGCCGGAAAATGATGCGAGCCTGTGGCGACTCTGCGGATCAACGGGTCAGCTCCTGATGAATCGGGCAGTCAGATCAGGTCTTTGGTCAAGGCGAGCTTGGCAAAGTTGTCGTTCATGATCGCCATTTCCGCACGTTGCACGTCTTTGGCCGGAATCACACCTTCCGGGGTCGGCAGGTCACGGGTGGCGCAGGCATCTTCGACCAGTGTGCAGCGGAATCCGTACTCCTTGGCAGCGCGCACGGTAGTGCTGACGCTGGAGTGGCTCATGAAGCCGCACACCACCAGGTCAAGGCGGCCGAGGCTTTCCAGCACGCTGTGCAGGCTCTTGCGGTCGTCGCTGGCCACGGTGCCGTTGAGGGCGTTGGGCAGGCGTTTTTCAATGATGATTTCGTCGCCCTGGGGGTGCAGCTCGGGGACGAACTTGCCGCGTTCACCCTGCGGATCGAACATGCCGCCGACGGTGCCCAGGTGGCGGACGTGGATGATCGGCGACTTGGCGGCGCGGGCAGCGGCGACCAGTTGGACGATGTTGTCGATGGCATCCTGAACCCCGGTCAGGGCAAGAGGACCGCTGAGATATTCTTTCTGGGCATCGATAATGATCAGCGTGGCATTACTCAAAGTGGCTGCTGCGTATTCACGGCCACTGAGTTGAAACATGGTCTTTGGACCGGTGGTTGAAACGGACATCCAGGGGGCTCCTTCGAATGGGGCTTTTGCCACATTGTCCACTGGCAGAGCGATTCTGTGAATCGCCATGCTCGCAGACCTCGTTTTTTTTGCCGGGCTTCAAGCCGTCGAGCAGGTCGCGGTTGCTGTCATATTGCCTGCAAAATCGCCGAAAGGCTGTGGAAAATTTCAACCTCTGGCCCTTGCCGGCGCACAGGCATCGTCGGATCGACGGTGTGCTGATAGAATCGCCCGTCGTTTTTTCAAGGAGTCTGCCGTGATCACTTCCCGCCTGCGCACCCTGCGCGATCATATCCGTTGGGCTGTCAGCCGTTTTCATGGGGAAGACCTGTTTTACGGGCATGGCACCGACAATGCCTGGGACGAAGCCCGACAACTGGTGCTGGGTGCTCTGCATCTGCCTTGGGAAATTTCTGACAGCTACCTGGACTGCAATCTCGAAGACGACGAGCTGGTCAAGCTGCAGCGGCTGATCAAGCGTCGCATCGAAGAACGTGTGCCGACCGCCTACCTGTTGGGCGAGGCCTGGTTCTGCGGCATGTCGTTCATTGTCGACGAGCGCGTGTTGATCCCACGCTCACCGATTGGCGAACTGATCGAAAACCGCTTTGAACCGTGGCTGGGGCATGAGCCGGCGCGCATTCTCGACCTGTGTACCGGTTCGGGTTGCATCGGTATCGCTTGCGCCGACGTGTTCCCGGACGCCGAAGTGGCGCTGGCCGATCTGTCCTTTGAAGCACTGGAAGTCGCCAACCAGAACATCGAGCGTCATGGTCTGGAAGAGCGGGTCTACACCGTGCAGGGCGATGGTTTCGATGGTTTGCCGGGGCAGCGTTTTGACCTGATCGTGTCCAACCCGCCGTATGTCGATGCCGAGGATTTCGCCGACATGCCGGACGAATACCAGCACGAGCCGGAACTGGCGCTGGCCTGTGGCGACGATGGCCTGAATCTGGTGCGGCGCATGCTGGCCCAGGCGGCGGATCACCTGACCGAGAAGGGTTTGCTGATCGTCGAAGTGGGCAACAGCCAGGTCCACGTTGAGGCGCTGTACCCGGAAGTCGACTTTGCCTGGCTGGAATTCCAGCGTGGCGGGCATGGCGTGTTCATGCTGACCGCCGAGCAGTGCCGTCAGCATCAGGCGGTGTTTGCGGCGCGGGTGTAAGAGCGGGCGTTGATGTTTGTAGGAGCGCGCTTGCCCGCGATTGCGTTTTTTCAGACGGTTCAAACGTGTCTGACACGGCGCAATCGCGGGCAAGCGCGCTCCTGCGGTTCGGATTCAGCGATGCGTCGCAATCCAGATCAATAACCCTGCCTGAAACACGGCAAAGGTCACCAGGCAGGCAATGGTGAAGCGCAAGCCACTGTCGTCGCGACGGTACTTGCTGACCTTGTCTTCCTGCTTCTTCAGGGCGATTTCCTGTTCGAGGATTTTCTGCTCGGCCTGTTGCAGCATGTGTGCGGTGTCGAGAATCTGCACCACCTGCACCTTGTCGGTGTTCCAGGTGTTGTTGAGGTTGCCGACCTTGGCGTCCTTGATACTGCCTTTCAGATGCTGGGCATCGGCATAGGCCACTTCAAAACCCTGCACCTTGAGGAAATGATCGCGACGCAGACGGGTGTCTTCGTTGAGCGCGTCCTTGTTGGCCAGCGCGGTGCCTTCGATCTTGTATTCAGACCAGCGCTTCTGTGCCCAGAGAATCCCCTGCGCCACCATGAAACGGCCCAGCCCGCGGTTGACCGGCTCCATCTGCAGACCGGAGTCGGGGCCGATGCGCACGGTGCGGTGGGCGTGGTCGACCCAGACGTCCAGCTGATTCTGTTCCTTGCGGGTTTTCTGGCCGGGCAGCTGATAACTCATGCGCAGCAGGCTGAATTCCTTGCTGCTGCGCTCGGCGCGGCCGAATTCGACAAAGCGCAGCGGGCGTGCGCCGGTCGCCCGGTCGGTGGGCAGCGGCGCCAGGCGCAGCATGGAAAAATGTTCGGCATGCACATCCGCCCACAATACCGGGGAGGGGCTTTCGCCTTCAGTGGCGGCGCCTGCGGCGGGCGTTTCGGCCTGGAGGGTTGCTTCTGTCATCACGGCGATCCTGTTATCGACATTGCCCGGCAATCACAATGCCAGCAATCCCGCTATCGGCCGTTTTTGGGGAAGCTTAAGGGGTCAGTTGGATGAGTCAGGGGCGAGCCTGGCACTGACGAGGCGATCTTTCCTGTGGGAGCAGGCTTGCCCGCAAAGAGGGTGGCATGCACGCCAACGATACATCGACCTTGCCGGCCCGATCGCGGGCAAGCCCGCTCCCACAAAAAGCATGATGTGCGGGGCTTTCAAGCAGCCGGCAACGCACCGATGAATTTCAGAATGCGGTCGGACAACTCGCTCGCCAGCGGCAATTGCGGGTCCTTGTAGGACGCCAGTTGCCGGCGCATGTCCATCGGCACGATGCGCAGGACATGGTTCATGCCGTCAATGATCGCCAGTTGCGAGTCCGGCTTGGCTTGATGCAGCAACTCCGCGTCGCCGACGCCGACCTGCATGTCGTTGCGGCCCTGAATGATCAGCGACGGAATCTTCAACTGACCGAAAGCGCTTGCCGGGTCCTGACGGAACAGCGAAATCAGGTACGGCTGCACGCTGGGGCGGAACACCACTTGCAGTTGTTCCGGCACCTTGTCATCGGTCTGGCCGGCCTTGAGTTCGCCGATCAATTCTTCACTGCGCGCCAGCAGTGGCGGCGGCAGGCGGTATTTGAGCTGTTCGCGCAGGACCTGATCCACCGGACGCCCGGTGCCGGCCACCGAAATCAGCGCCACGGCGCCGGATTTTTCTGCGGCCAGGGTGGCGACCAGCGCGCCTTCGCTGTGACCCAGCAGGATCAACGGGCCCAGGCGCGGGTCGGCCTTGAGCTTGTCGGCCCAGGCCACCGCGTCTTCGACATATTTTTCGATGCTCAGATCGCGCTCGTCGGGCGTGGCCGGGCGGCTGGCCGCGACGCCGCGTTTGTCGTAGCGCACGCTGGCGATGTTGTGCCGAGCAAGAATCTGCGCCAGCCGCTTGAGGCTGTCGTTACGGCCGCCGTCGGGGTTGTTGCCGTCGCGGTCGGTGGGCCCGGAGCCGGCAATCATCAGCACCACCGGGACCGGCGCGGTGGATTTGGGTAGCAAAAGGGTGCCGAACAGCTCACCGCTGGCGGTTTCCAGGCTGATCGGTCGTTGCAGCACGACGGGGTTGCCGGCATGGGCAATGGAAGAGAGCAGGGTCAGGCTCAAGATGATCGCTCGCAGCGGCCAGAAGCCGCGAATCAGGGACATAACACTTAGCATCGCAAGACCATCATCAATAAAGTGTCAATTGGACGCGACCAATCGCATAAGGTTCGAGGGTGAACTACGCGAGCAGCCTGCGTATACTGGCGCGCCTGTGTTTTCGATCGATTTTTCGGAGCGTCCTGCATGTCCGGCAATACCTACGGCAAGCTGTTCACTGTCACCACCGCCGGCGAAAGCCACGGTCCGGCGCTGGTCGCCATCGTTGACGGCTGCCCGCCGGGTCTTGAGCTGTCGCTGGAAGACCTGCAGCGCGACCTGGATCGCCGCAAGCCGGGCACCAGCCGCCACACCACCCAGCGTCAGGAGCCCGACGAAGTCGAGATTCTGTCCGGCGTGTTCGAAGGCAAGACCACCGGCACTTCCATCGGCCTGCTGATCCGCAACACCGACCAGAAGTCCAAGGACTACTCGGCGATCAAGGACCTGTTCCGCCCGGCCCACGCCGATTACACCTATCACCACAAATACGGCATCCGTGACTACCGTGGCGGTGGCCGCAGCTCGGCGCGGGAAACCGCCATGCGTGTGGCGGCCGGTGCCGTCGCCAAGAAATACCTGGCGACCCTGGGCATTACCGTGCGCGGCTACATGAGCCAGCTGGGTCCGATTGAAATTCCGTTCAAGACCTGGGATTCGGTCGAGCAGAACGCCTTCTTCTGCCCCGATCCGGACAAGGTGCCGGAACTGGAGGCGTACATGGATCAGCTGCGTCGCGACCAGGATTCGGTCGGCGCGAAGATCACGGTGGTTGCCGAAGGCGTGATGCCGGGTCTGGGCGAGCCGATCTTCGACCGCCTGGACGCCGAACTGGCCCACGCGCTGATGAGCATCAACGCGGTCAAGGGCATCGAGATCGGTGCCGGGTTCGCCAGCATCGCTCAGCGCGGCACCGAGCACCGCGACGAGCTGACGCCCCAGGGCTTCCTGTCGAACAACGCCGGCGGCATTCTCGGCGGCATTTCTTCCGGCCAGCCGATTGTCGCCCACCTGGCGCTCAAGCCAACGTCGAGCATTACCACGCCGGGGCAGTCCATCGATGTCGATGGCAATCCGGTGGAAGTGATCACCAAGGGCCGTCACGACCCGTGCGTCGGTATCCGTGCCACGCCGATTGCCGAAGCGATGATGGCCATCGTGCTGCTCGACCACCTGCTGCGCCATCGCGCGCAGAACGCCGATGTACGGGTGAACACGCCGGTTCTGGGCCAGCTGTAATGCCACAGTCCGGTGCCGCTGCCACGGGTCTTTGATCGTGGCAGCGCTTCCTTACTGGCGACTGTCCAGCTTCTACCTGTTCTATTTCGCCTTGCTGGGCTCGACAGCGCCGTTTCTGGCGCTGTACTTCAATCACCTGGGTTTTCCCAGCGCGCGCATCGGCGAGCTGGTGGCGATCCCCATGCTGATGCGCTGCGTGGCGCCGAATATCTGGGGCTGGCTGGGCGATTACACCGGGCGGCGGCTGGCCATCGTGCGCTTTGGCGCGGTGTGTACGCTGGGCTGTTTTTCCCTGATTCTCGTCGACAAGTCCTACGCCTGGCTGGCCATGGTCATGGCCCTGCATGCGTTTTTCTGGCATGCGGTGTTGCCGCAGTTCGAAGTCATCACCCTGGCTCACCTGCAAGGTCAGACCTCGCGCTACAGCCAGATCCGTCTGTGGGGCTCGATCGGTTTCATTCTTACCGTGGTCGGCCTCGGGCGGCTGTTCGAGTGGTTCAGCCTGGACCTTTATCCGCAGGCGCTGCTGGTGGTCATGGCCGGCATCGTCGCCAGCAGCTGGTGGGTGCCCAATGCGCAGCCGGCAGTGTCGAGCCAGCGCGCGGCGGGTGAGGGCTTTCTGCGGCAATTGTTCAGCCCCGGCGTGGTGGCCTTCTACATCAGCGTCGCGTTGATGCAACTGAGCCACGGCCCGTATTACACCTTCCTGACCCTGCACCTGGAACATCTGGGTTACAGCCGCGGCACCATCGGCATGCTCTGGGCGGTGGGAGTGGTCGCCGAGGTGCTGATGTTCCTGGCCATGAGCCGCATTCTGCAGCGGGTCAGCGTGCGCCACGTACTGATGGCGAGCTTTCTGCTGGCGTCGCTGCGCTGGCTGTTGCTGGGCAATTTCGCCGATCACCTGCCGATGTTGGTCTTTGCCCAATTGCTCCACGCGGCGACGTTCGGCAGCTTTCACGCCGCTGCCATTCATTTTCTGCAACGCAGCTTCGGCCCACGCCAGCAAGGCCAGGGACAAGCCCTGTATGCCGCACTGTCCGGCACCGGCGGTGCCATGGGCGCGCTGTACTCCGGTTATGCCTGGAATGCACTGGGCGCCGGCTGGACCTTCGCAATCGCCAGTCTGGCGGCTCTGACTGCCGCCATTCTGACCGCCACACGCATGCAAGAGGAGCGCACATGAGTCGCCAGACGAATGCGCCGCTGAACATCACCGAGGATTCACCGATATGAGCATCCTGTCCGTTTACCACGTGTCATCCCCCGATCTGCCGAACAAGGTTCTGACCCACGCCGAAGACATCGCGTCGACGCTGGCCGAACATGGCGTCGTCTTCGAACAATGGCAGGCATCGGCACCGGTGACACAAAGCACCGGCCATGAAGAAAT
This sequence comes from Pseudomonas sp. NPDC090208, assembly GCF_044746785.1. Classification (NCBI taxonomy): domain Bacteria; kingdom Pseudomonadati; phylum Pseudomonadota; class Gammaproteobacteria; order Pseudomonadales; family Pseudomonadaceae; genus Pseudomonas; species Pseudomonas sp. NPDC090208. The sequence goes on along the minus strand of NZ_JBIVCU010000005.1, from coordinate 312,911 downwards.
GATCGCTGCGTACCGTGCGCCGATCGACAGGCTGATGACCGGCCGTGGCTATTCCGATATCGAGGTGGTGAGCATCAACAGCGACCATCCGCAAAAAGCCGAGCTCCGCGCCGAACTCCTTGAAGAGCATCAGCGTGACGAAGACGTCGTGCGATTCTTCGTCAGTGGCCGTGGCCTGTTCAACCTGCACATCGGCGATTTCATCTACGCGGTGTTGTGCGAGAAGAATGATCTGATTCTGCTGCCGGCCGGTACCCGACACTGGTTCGACATGGGCGAGCATCCGCGTTTCGTCGCCATCCGCCTGTTCAACGGTGCGGCTGGCGGTGCGCCGACGTTCACCGGCGACAGCATCGCCAGTCAGTTTCCGCGTCTGGAAGATTGAGACGGGCACGCCCTTGGCGTGAACGCGCCTGAATCGATCCGAACGCGTACTGACAAAACAAAAAAGCATGCAAAACGTAAGGCCAATATCCGTGATGTTGGCCTTTTTTGTGAGTATCTGTAGAAAAATGTAAGCGCGTTTTGCTTATTTTGTGGGACGTTGCCTGTTTGAAAGTCAGGCATGCCTGTTTGTTTTCGCCCTTGTGTTTAACCCCTTCGTCTTGTGTAACCCTTCGCCGGTCGGACCGTGAAAGCCTTTGCGGACGCCGGTTCATGCTGCTCTGGCAGCCATCGGTGACCCTGTCGGCTGCAAACAATTAAAACGCTAAAGAGCATCCAGGGACGCCTCATGACGTTTTACACGGAGGGAAACATGAAAAACGCAGAAACAGGGACGCTGAGCCCGTTGATACAGCAAATGGTCAGCAGCATCACCGAACAGGACAGCGACGCGGCCATCGCCAACGCGCTGGACTGGTTGAGAAAGGAATGCCGCTGCGAGCGGGCCATGCTCTATCAGTATCGCAACGGCACTCTGCTCAGTTGCATCACCTGCAATGTCGACAACTACTGGAAGGAGCTGTACTGCCAGGGGCGGCTGATGATCGAAGACCCGGTCATCCGCTGTTTTCGTCACACCACGGGGTTTCTCGACTGGGAGGAGGCGTTCAAGACCTATCCACCGTCGTCTGCCTATATGGCGGCCGTGGAGGATTGCGGGCTGTTGCCGGGGTTCTCCTACGGTTACACCAGCCAGAACCGCGCCAACACGGGGGTGATGACGATCTGCTCGCTCAATGGCATGGAGGGGCCGTTGACCCACAACGACCGTTACCTGCTGACCAGTCTGGTGCCGATGCTGCATGTGGCCGGGAAAGGGCGTCAGTTGCACACCCGTGCGCTGACCGCCAAAGAGCTGGAAATCCTCCGCTGGGCCCGCGAGGGCAAGACGGCCTGGGAAATCGGGCTGATCAAGGAGGTGTCGGAGGCCACGGTCAAGCATCACTTCAAGAGCATCTACGCCAAACTGGGGGTGTCCAACCGGGCGCAGGCGGTGGGGGAGGCGTTGTGTCGGGGGATCATTCAATAAGTGGGTAGAGCGCTGGCTTTGGTGTAGACGCTGGCAGTGTATGCATACCCGTTATTGGTGGGGGTGTTGAGACATTTGTGGGCGCGAATTCATTCGCGATGACCTTTCAGCCGGTACGAAACCATCGTCAGGAAAATCGCATCGCGAATAAATTCGCTCCCACGAGTCTCGAGAGTGTCCGGCAGATTTCGGCACGTCGCCAACACCTGTAGCAGTCCGGCTTGCCGGCGGTGGCGATCTCAAGGCCGCTTTCGTCCGAATGCGGCCCAGACCAAGCCCGCTCCCACAGGGAGTGTGTGTTTCGCCGGCTTTTGATCTTGCTTTGGATTTTGATCTAGGGGCCCCGTCCCAGAAGGCCGAACGCAGGCGATGCGCAGTGGAGCCGAGCGGCATGGATGCCGCGAGAGCCGCGTGGGCCATGGATGGCCCATTCGCGGCGTGCCCACGGAGCATTGCCGGAGTGAGGGTATGCCGAGCCTAGGCGAGGCACCGTATGGCGGGGATAACAGCCCTTGGTTACTTGGGGCTTTTCCAAGTAACTCGCCGTCAGGCGAAACCAGCTGCGTTAGCAGCTAAGGCATCAGACCAGACGCACCGCATACACAGGTTTTACGACGACTTCGTCGCCGCTCGCAGGACAAGCCAGCTCCTACAAGGTCTGCGTAACGTGCCGTCAGGCGAAACGGGCTGCGTTAGCAGCCAATGCAATCCATCAGACACACCGCATGCACAGGATTTACGACGACTGCTTCGCCGCTCGCAGGACAAGCCAGCTCCTACAAGGGTTTTGTGTTTCGCCGGCTTTTGATCTTGCTTTGGATTTTGATCTTGGGACCCCGTCCCAGAAGGCCGAACGCAGGCGATGTGGAGTGGGTCGAGCGGCATGGATGCCGCGAGAGCCGCGTGGGCCATGGATGGCCCATTCGCGGCGGGCCCACGGAGCGTCGCCGGAGTGAGGGTATGCCGAGCCTGTGGCGAGGCACCGTATGGCGGGGTAAAGAGCCCTTGGTTACTTGGGGCTTTTCCAAGTAACTCGCCGTCAGGCGAAACCAGCTGCGTTAGCAGCTAGAGCGTCAGGCCGGAAACACCGCATGCACAGGTTTTACGACGACTTCGTCGCCGGTCGCAGGACAAGCCAGCTCCTACAAGGTCTGCGTAACGTGCCGTCAGGCGAAACGGGCTGCGTTAGCAGCCAATGCAATCCATCAGACACACCGCATGCACAGGATTTACGACGACTCCGTCGCCGCTCGCAGGACAAGCCAGCTCCTACAAGGGTTTTGTGTTTCGCCGGCTTTTGATCTTGCTTTGGATTTTGATCTTGGGACCCCGTCTCAGAAGGCCGAACGCAGGCGATGTGGAGTGGGTCGAGCGGCATGGATGCCGCGAGAGCCGCGTGGGCCATGGATGGCCCATTCGCGGCGGGCCCACGGAGCATTGCCGGAGTGAGGGCACATCGAGCCTAGGCGAGATGCCGTATGGCGGGGTGTGGAGCCTTTGGTTACTTGGGGCTTTTCCAAGTAACTCGCCGCCAGGCGAAACAAGGCTGCGTTAGCAGCCAATGCAATCCGTCAGACAAACCGTGTGCACAGGTTTTACGACGACTGCGTCGCCGCTCGCAGGACAAGCCAGCTCCTACATTTGACCGCGTAACTCGCCGTCAGGCGAAACAAGGCTGCGTTAGCAGCCAATGCAATCTGTCAGACACACCGCATGCACAGGATTTACGACGACTGCGTCGCCGCTCGCAGGGCAAGCCAGCTCCTGCAAGGGGGCGCGTAACGTGCCCAAGCCCACGTCAGCGTTCACACCGAAAAATTGAACGCCACCGATATCCGCGGCCGTTGGCCCAGATACGGACTGACCGAATGCAGCAGCCACGACGGAAACATCAACAGCGTGCCCGCCCGGGGCGTGATGTTTTTCATGAAACCGGCATCCAGACAACCCTCGATCCGCATGCGCAAATGCGGATGCGCCAAGCTGGGCGTGAGGCCTCGCGGGTCGAGAAACTCCAGTTCGCCGCCCTGGTGCTCATCGCCGGCATCCACCCAATACACCGCTGACCAATAGGCCCCCGGATGCCCATGCAGGCGATTGGAATGGCCGTGCAGATTGATGTTGGCCCAGGCGTTGTGCGTCCACGCCAGCCTGGCTTCGACCAGCCCGTGCTCCGGGCTCTGCACCGCCGACAGCTGATTGGCCAGTTCGCGGGCGAAGTCCAGCAATCGCTGGCCGGGTTCGTCCGCCCAAGCCGGGAAGTCATCACTGGACTGCCAGCCGCCCTGATTGCTGTGCAAGGTACCGGAGCACTGCTCGGCACGGGCCAGGATGATGGCTTTCAGTTCGGTATTGAGCGTCTCGAAGCCGGGGTATCGCAGCGAGGCAATGGGCGTGGGGAACAGGCGAGTGATCTGAATCTGGTCGGGATCGAGCAGGGAAACGCACATGGTCGAAGGCTGTCGGCTGTAAACGGCTCACTTATGCCGGCGCGGCATGTCGTCAGGATGTCGAGGTCGTACCGGGTTCGATACCGAAACGAATCCGCTGATCCGGACAGTGCGCAGCTTGCCAACGCGTCAATAGCAGTCCATCATGCCGCCAAATATAGGTAGGGGGGTATGGTATGGCGCACATTCACGCCGAAAAAGACGAACTGCTCAAGCGGGTCCGGCGCATTGCCGGGCAAGTGCAGGCCATCGAGCGCGGGCTGGAGTCGGACACCGATTGTGCGAAGACCCTGCATCTGGTCGCCGCCACCCGTGGGGCGATCAATGGCCTGCTCGATCAGATCATCGAAGCCCATGCCCGCGAGCATGTGGCTGCTCCAGGGCTGAGTGACGCCGAGCGGGCCCAAGGCCTGGAAGAATTGCTGGAAGCGGTTCGCCGCTATTCGAAGTGAGGAACAACGCATGATGACTGCAGGTAAACCGGCCCACGATCACATGTTTCTGGGCGACGCCCACGACGACAACGCCCGCCGCACGCTGTGGGTGGTGCTGCTGACGTTCGTGATGATGGTCGGCGAGATCGCCGCCGGCTACATCACCGGTTCCATGGCGCTGCTGGCCGATGGTTTTCATATGGCGACCCATGCCGGAGCGCTGGGGATTGCTGCTGCGGCTTATTCGTTTGCCCGACGCAATGCCGATAACCGCCGCTACAGCTTCGGCACCGGCAAGGTCGGTGATCTGGCCGGCTTCGCCTCGGCGCTGATCCTGATGCTGGTGGCGCTGGGCATTGGCGGCGAGTCATTGCTGCGGCTGTTTCAACCGACCCAGGTGGCGTTCGGTGAAGCGACGTTGATCGCGGTGGTCGGGCTGCTGGTCAACATCGTCAGTGCGTTCATGCTGGCAGGCGATCACGGCCATCACCATGATCACCACCACGGCCATGAACACCACAGCCATCACGATCACAGCCACTCCCACGGCGGTGACAACAACCTGCGTTCTGCCTACATGCATGTGTTGGCCGACGCACTGACCTCAGTGCTGGCGATTGCGGCGTTGCTGGCCGGGCGTTATCTGGGCTGGGTCTGGCTTGATCCGTTGATGGGCGTGGTCGGCGCCGTGGTCATTGCCAAATGGTCGGTCGGCCTGATCCGCCAGAGCGCCGGCGTGCTGCTGGATGTCACCGACGAGCACGTTGCCGAAGAAATCCGCGAAGTGGTGCAGGCCAGTGGCGATGTGCAGATCACCGATCTGCATGTGTGGAAAGTCGGGCCGGACGCCCGTGCAGCGATTGTCAGCGTGGTGGCGGCGGGCGGGGTATCTGCTGAAACGATTCGTGAGCAGCTGGGCGTGGTTCACGAGGTGTCGCACCTGACCATCGAATACCGCGCGGCGTGATCCTCAGCGGCGGCCTGTGGGAGCGAATTCATTCGCGAGACGGCGCTACGTCTGACGGCCATGTAGCGGATGTACTGGCCAATCGCGAATGAATTCGCTCTCACAGTGTGTGGGCATGACATGTCGATTCGGTCAGGAATGCGTGCCAAATCAAAGAAATCTGCCCGGTTTTTTGGGCAATACGATAGTCTTCGCACCATTGTCGAAATCGACACTGGATTGGAAGGCTATAGATGGCGCCTGATGACTACCTCGTAATGACCAGCACCGAGTGGGCGGGGCTGCGCGCGAACACGCCGCTGACCCTGTCCGAAGACGATCTGGCGGCGTTGCGGGGCGTGAACGAAGATATTTCCCTGGAAGATGTCGTCAACATCTACCTGCCGCTGTCGCGGTTGATCAATCTGCATGTCAATGCGGCGCGCAACCTGGACAGCATCAAGGACACCTTTCTCGGGCGTCCTGCCAAAAAACAGACGTTTGTGGTCGCCGTCGCCGGCAGCGTGGCGGTGGGCAAGAGCACCTTTGCCCGGGTCCTGCAGGCCCTGATGGCGCGCTGGCCCGATCATCCGCGGGTCGATCTGGTCACCACCGACGGCTTCCTGCACCCCAATGCCCGGCTCGACGCCGAGGGCATCATGCACCGCAAGGGCTTCCCGGAAAGCTACGACCGCAAACGCATGGTGCGGTTTCTTTCCGACCTCAAGGCCGGTGTCGCCGAGATCAGCGCGCCGGTCTATTCGCACATCAGCTACGACATCGTGCCGGACCAGTTCCTCAAGGTCAGCCAGCCGGACATCCTGATTTTCGAAGGACTGAACGTGTTGCAGACCGAAGGCAACGACGGGCAGAAACCGGGCAGCATCGTTTCGGACTTCTTCGATTTCTCGATCTATCTGGATGCCGATGAAACCGATATCGAACGCTGGTACGTCGAGCGCTTCCTGATGCTGCAACGCACTGCATTCCGCGCTCGCGGTGCGTATTTCCGCGAACTGGCCGACCTGCCGCCGGAAAAGTCGCCGGATGCAGCGCGCAAGATCTGGCGCGACATCAACCGTCCGAACCTGCTGGAAAACATCCTGCCGACCCGCGAGCGCGCCAGTCTTGTGGTGCGCAAGGCGGCGGATCACGCGGTCAAGGAACTGTGGTTGCGGTGAGGTCGGCTGCGTTGAGAACCGTCGCCGGCGTGTTCGTCCTGCTGGCGTGCGGTCTCGGCACGCCAGCGTTTGCCGATGGCAACAAGCTGCTGCTCGAATGCCAGGACGGCATTCAGAGCATGAGCGGCGGTGTGGCGAAAAATCCGGTGGGCATCGGCCACTGCGTCGGTGTGTTGCAGGCGACCATCGACACCCTCGATCTGTTTCACGAAGCCGGCGATGTGCCGAAGCTGGTCTGCGTGCCCGAAGGTGGCATTCCGATGATCCAGTCCATGCGCATCGTCGTGCAGTCCCTCGAAGAACACCCGCAAAGCCTGCACCTCAACGAATCGGTGCTGGTGGTGGCCGCGCTGAAAAACGCCTTTCCCTGCCGCTGACATTCCGTCGTCGCTGACCGTTGGTCATCTGTCGCTTCTGGCAATGGATTGTTGCGCACTCGCGTCTATCCTTACCGGTCAGTACAGTTTGCTTGATGAAGTGATTTCATGCCGACCCGACTTGCTTCCACCGTGACCCATCAACGCCTGATCGACGCCGCTGCCGCGCTGTTTTTCCGCGACGGCATCAACGCCACCGGGATTGCCGCCGTGGCGCAGTTCGCCGGGGTGTCGAAGATGACGCTGTACGCGCACTTCACCTCCAAGGACGAATTGATCGTGGCCTACCTCGACCAGCGCAACGAGCGCTGGAATGCCGCTGTGGCGAAGTCGCTGGCGGCGGCCGAATCGCCGGTGGACAAACTGCTGTCGCTGTTCGATCTGCACCGGCAGTGGCTGCGCGAAGGCGGTCTGCGTGGCTGCCCTTACGTGAATTCGGCGGCGGAATTCCCTGACCGCAGCCACCCGGTACGGGCAGCGGTAGAGCGGCACAAAGGCAGCGTCAAGGATCACCTGCTGAACCTCGCCGGGATGGCCGGGCTGAACGATGCCCAGACCCTGGTGCGGCGCTTGTTCCTGCTGCTGGAGGGGGCATTTCTGACCGGCGCACTGGAAAACGACGACAGCGTGTTTCTGATTGCCCGGACGCTGGCGGCGGAACTGATCGAGGCGGCGCAACCGGGCTGAGGCTTTTCCAATCTCCGAGAAGAACAAGGAAGCTGACCATGCGTATCAATGCACTGATCGTGTTGTTGCTCACCGGCCTGGTGGCCGCCACTTACGGCTTCGGCATTTACCTGTTCGCCCAACTGGTGCCGGACATGCGCGCCAGTCTGGGCTTCGACATTTCCCATGTCGGCACCCTGACCGCAGCGGGGCAGTTCGGCTTTCTGCTCAGCGCATTGCTGGCGGCCTGGTTGACGCCGCGCGTGGGCGGGGGCTGGGTGATTTTCGGCTCCGGGGTGGTGTGTGCCGTCGCCTTGCTGCTGATGCCGCTGGCCCACAACGTGGTGATGGTCGGCATGTTGCTGACCGTGTTGGCGGGTACTGCGGCCACGGTCTACGTGCCCATGGTGGACGTGATTGCCCGTGCCGTAGCGTTCAAGTATCGCGGCATGGCCATGGGCCTGGTGTCCAGCGGCACCAGTTATGGCGTGTTCATCAACAGCCTGCTGGTGCCGCTGTACGCGCCTCAGGGCGAATGGCGGATAGTCTGGTGGATCGTCGGCCTGATCACCGTGGTCCTGGCGGTCGGGGTGTTGCTGGTGTTTCAGCGTGGGCGGCTGTTCGCTCGTGATCGGGAGTCGACGGCGGTGGCCCATGGCGCGACCGCCGTGAACCGGCACGCGCTGACGCAGCCCTGGGTGCTGATGATCTGGTCGATGAATTTTCTCGTGGGTTTTTCCACGTTTCCATTTCAGAACTACCTGTCGTCCTACCTGCGCACCGAGTTGAATTTCGACGTGGCCTACACCGCGCAGATCTGGGCCAGCATCGGTTTCGTCGGTATGTTCGCCGGTCTGGCGCTGGGCTGGCTGTCAGACCGCATCGGCCTGCGCACCACCATGCTGCTGGTGTATGCCTGCGTGGCGCTGGCGGCGACGATTCTGGTGATGCATCCGTACGGTCACTGGCCGCTGATTGCCGGCGTGCTGTTCGCCGTGGCGTTCTACCCGATCTTCGGTCTGATCCCGGCCTACGTGTCGAAAATGGCGGGCGGTGCGGCGCTGGCGGTAGCGATTTTCGGCATCGCCAATATCCTGCAGGGTGTCGGTGGCATGCTCGGCAATTTCTGCGCCGGACTGCTGGCGGAATTCAACGCGTCGTTTGTCGGGGTGTATATGGTCATCGGCATGATCGCGGTGCTGTGCGGCCTGTTGACCACCCGCCTGCCACGGGAGGCGCAGGAGGTGATGCAGAGCGAAGCAGCGATGACCGGTCACAATTGATCCGGCGTTAAAACGGTCTCTGGAAAATGCCGGATCCACGGGCCGTCGAGGAGGCCAATCGCCCGCGAAACGGGACTATCATTGCCTGACCATTTCCGTTCGAGCAGCGCTCCGGAGGTCGACATGATCAATGTGCGAACCGCTCACATGCTCGCGCACTACAAACAGTGGGCCGATGAACAGATGTTTGCCAGCGTGGCGACCTTGCCGCCGGGCGAGGCGACCAGGGAGCGGGTCACGGTGTTCAAGAACATGGTTGGCTGCCTCAATCACATTTATGTGGTGGACCGTATCTGGCAGGCGCATCTGGAAGGCCGGCCCCATGAGTTCAAGACCCGCTTCGAAGTGCCGTACCCGGAGTTCGAGTCGCTGCAGGCGGCGCAGATCGAAATGAATGCCTGGTACCGCTCCTGGAGCGCGGCGCAGACCGATGAGTCGCTGGCCGAACCGGTGGATTTCAATTTTGTTTCCGGTGAGAAAAGCGTGATGACGGCGGGGGCAATGTTGATGCATGTGGTCAACCACGCCGTGTATCACCGGGGCTGGGTGGTACAGATGTATTTCGATGTGCCCGCCAAACCGCCGTTGACCGACCTGCCGGTGTTTCTCGGGCAGTTCGGCGAATACACCTTCACCTGAATCGCGCACGGTTTCCGGTAGGAGCGCGCTTGCCCGCGATGCTTTGTGGGAGCGAATTCATTCGCGATGGTTGTTTCAGACGCCAGAGCTGTGCCGGCCGGACTGACCATCGCGAATGAATTCGCTCCCACAGGTTTCTCGGGGGCTGGCAAATTTCGCTTTCGTCAAAACCCATAGCAGTCCGGCTTGCCGGCGGCTGCGATTGCAAAGACGCCACCGCCGGCAAGCCGGACTGCTACGGGCCTGCGAGTGCCGCCATGTGCGCTTCTGGCCGAAGGCCGTGGGAGCGGGCTTGCCCGCGAATGGGATGTGTTTTATCTGGCGCTGTAGCTGCTAACGCAGCCCTGTTTCGCCTCACGGCGAGTTACTTGGAAAAGCCCCAAGTAACCAAGGGCTCTTTACCCCGCCATACGGTGCCTCGCCACAGGCTCGGCATACCCTCACTCCGGCAATGCTCCGTGGGCCCGCCGCGAATGGGCCATCCATGGCCCACGCGGCTCTCGCGACATCCTGTCGCTCAACCCACTCCACATCGCCTGCGTTCGGCCTTCTGGGACGGGGCCCCAACATCAAAAACCAGATCAAAAGCTGGCATTGTTCCCGTATCAGTCCGGCTTGCCGGCGGTGGCGATCTCAAGGCCGCTTTCGCGGGCAAGCCCGCTCCCATAGGGCTTTGGGCTGGTTGTCATTTCTCGATCGGCAACGGTGCCGACATGTGTTCGGCGATCCGCGAGCGCAGCCAGCGTTCAGCGGGGTCGTTGTCGTGGACGCCGTTCCAGACCATCGACAGTTCCGACGGGACGATGGGGAAGGGCGGGTCGTCTGCGCGCAGTTTGCAGCCGTCGACCAGTGCGCAGGCGGCGTAGTCCGGGACGGTGGCGAGCATCTCTGTTCCGGGGAGCAGCGAGCGCAGGCCGCTGAATTGCGGCACCGCCAGAATCACCCGTCTGGAGCCGCCGACCCGTGCCAGGTCGTTGTCGATGTTGCCGCCCAGGTCGCCGGAAAACGACACCAGCGCGTGGGGCCGTTCGCAGTAATCCTCCAGTGTCAGGGCGCCGGGGCGGTCGTCGCCGCGCAGGATCTTGCAGCTCAGGTCGCGCAGTTTCTTGCGTTTGGCGTTGGCCGGCAGCTCGGTGGTGAAGCTCACCCCAACGGAGATTTCCCCGGAGGCGAGCATTTGCGACATCAGCAGAAAATTCACTCGCCGCACCACGATCACCACGTTGGGCGCTTCTTTCTGCAATTGCTTGAGCAGCGGCGGAAACAGACCGAACTCGGCGTCGTCCGACAGGCCGATGCGAAACACGTCGCGGTTGGTCGAGGGGTCAAAATCCTTGGCCCGGCTGACCGCGCCGGAAATGGTGTCCATCGCCGGCTGCAGTTCCTTGAGGATGGCGATGGCCCGCTGGGTCGGTTCCAGGCCACGGCCATTGCGCACCAGCAGCGGGTCATCGAACAGATCACGCAAACGCGCCAGCGCCGCACTGACGGCGGGTTGCCCGAGAAACATCTTTTCCGCCACGCGGGTGAGGTTCTTCTCGAACATCAGCGCTTCGAAAATCACCAACAGGTTCATGTCCACGCGGCGCAGGTCATTGCGGTTCATGGGCGCTACTCAAGCGATTGCGGGGTGTCGTTGAGTAAAGCAGCAATGGGCGCAGGCGCCATGGTTCGAGGCAATCGCTATTGGGGTGATTGCGAATGGATCTAATGGAAGGGCGAGTGTGGGGTTAGGCTTTGGATAGATAAGGAAAGGATGGAGGTGGGTTATGACCAGGGATGAAGTGGCAAAGAAAGTCAAAGAAGTTGTGGCGGACCAGTTAGCTTGCGATTTCAGCCAAGTTACCGAAAACGCACGTTTTATCGACGATCTCGGAGCAGATTCATTGGATCTGGCTGAGCTACCGATGGCGGTTGAGGAGGCGTTTGGTATTCAGTTTCGCGAGGATGAGGCGGAGAAAATTCAGACGGTCAAGCAGGCAATCGATCTGATTTATCTGAAAGTGAAGTGAAAGAGCCTCGTCCCATCGTTTGTACAAGGCCTGTAAAAGCCGTCAGCCTGATGAAACAGTCGATTTCCATCAGGCTGACACAAACGGCTTCATTCAAAGGCTGACACGCCCCTCGATACACTTCTGCACATCACCCCCAATCCAGATCTGCTCATCGATCTGCTCCACGCTGATCCGCCCGCAGTGGCCGATCACCGTACCTTGTCGAGCGGTGTAGCGAGCTGGCGCCAGGCCAGCCGGAATCAGCCACTGCGCCAGGCTGGCGTTGAGGCTGCCGGTGACGGGGTCTTCGGCGCTTTGGGTGCCCATCAGCGCGCGCACTTCAAAATCGGCTTCGGCGTCAGGGCCGGTCCACGGGGCGACAGCGCCGACGCTCAAACCTTCCAGCACCGCATAGTCCGGGCGCACCGCCAGCAGTTCTTCGCGGCTGGCCAGCATCACCGCGACCCAGCCAGGCCCGTTATCGGCCCACTGACTGGCGACAATCTGCTCGCGGGCCAGGTTCAGACCGGTGGCCAGGCGTTGCAGCAGTTCTTCCTCCACCGCACCGCTGCGACGCAACGGCGGGGCGGCGAAGGCCAGGCGCGAACCGTCGCGGCGGATGCGCACCAGGCCGGCACCGCATTCTTGAACGATCTCCTCGGCCTCCGCCTTGCCGCCGTTGTCCAGCCAGACGAAGCAACTGCCCAGGGTCGGATGACCGGCAAAGGGTAGCTCGCGGTTGGGGGTGAAAATGCGTACGCGGTAATCGGCTTCCGGGTGAGTGGGGCGCAACAGGAAGGTGGTTTCGCTGAGGTTGGTCCAGCGGGCGAAGGCGGCCATCTGCTCGTCGGTCAATTCATCGGCGCCGCTGACCACGGCCAGAGGGTTGCCCTCGGTTGCAGTGCTGGCGAACACGTCGACCTGCTGAAAATTGAATGTCCGGGGCATGGCGCTCTCCTGAGTCGTGTGGAATGAGCACTCACTCTAGGGAGGGGGGCGAGGGGCTGTACATAGACAGATGGCGCGGATTTTCGGGCGCAAGTGAAGGGTGACTTTTTGAAATCGCCACCATCGGCAACTGTGGGAGGGGGCTCTGCTCGCGCCGATGATCATGTGTAGGAGTGAGCTTGCTCGCGATGGCGGTGGGTCAGTTCATACGCCAGTGCAGATCCAACGCTATCGCGAGCAGAGCTCACTCCTACGGCCTGCGGCCAGAAGCAAAAGGGATTGTGTGCGCTGAACCCGTAGCAGTCCGGCTTGCCGGCGGTGACGTTCTTGAGGCCGCTGGCGCCGGCAAGCCGGACTGCTACGAAAGGGCAATCACGCCGGGAAGTGCAACGTCCCGGTCAAATCGCCCATCGGCGCCTGTCCACGGGCAACCATGGCCTTGTCCCGCTCGGCGATGCCGTCGAGGGTTTCCAGGCCGTGCACGCGAGTGATCAAACGCAGGATCGAGGCGGTGTCGTAGACCGTGTGATCCACCGTGCCCTTGCGTGCGAACGGCGAGATGACAATGGCCGGAATCCGTGTGCCCGGCCCCCAGCGATCGCCTTTTGGCGGTGCCACGTGGTCCCACCAGCCGCCGTTTTCGTCGACGGTGACAACGATCACCATGTTCTTCCACTGCGGGCTGTTGCGCAGGATCTTCACGGCGCGGTCGATATGCCGGTCACCGGCGGCGACGTCGGCATAACCGGCGTGCATGTTGAGGTTGCCCTGGGGCTTGTAGAAGGTCACCGCTGGCAGCTTGCCGGCTTCAGCGTCGGCGAAGAACTTGTTGGTCGACGACTCGTCGCCCAGACCGCCGTCGCGCAGGCGCTTGTTGCGCTCGGCAACATGCTCCGGACCTTGCTGCTTGAAGTAGTTGAACGGTTGATGGTGGTACTGGAAGTTGGGGATCTTCGGAATCCCGCTGGAATCCTTGTAGGCATCAAGGGTGACCTGCCAGGCGCCGGCATACCAGGCCCAGTCGACGTTCTTCTTCGACAGCTTGTCGCCGATATGGTCGTGGGTCTGCGGCACCAGCACGTTGGCGAGGTTGGGCTGCGAGTAGTCGGGGTTGTCCTTGTCGCGCAGCCAGGTCGGCCAGTACGGCGGGGCCATGGTGTTGACCGCGTAGCCGTCCGGCGTCAGCAGGCTGGGGCCGAACTGCGGTGGGCCGACCATGGCGCTGGCCGGTGATTTGTCCAGTGGCTTGAGGCGATAGTCCAGCGGGTCGCTGCTTTCCAGCGTGGCGATCTGCGACTTGGCCGGGGAATTGGCCGCATCCGGGTAGAACGGCACCTTGGCCGACACCAGGTACTGATGGTTGAGGAACGAACCGCCGAAGGCACCCTGGAAGAAGTTGTCGCACAACACGAACTCACGGGCGACGTCCCACAGGCGCAGGGAGTATTGGGTCTGGCTGTAGTGGCCCATGGTCAGACTGCCGGAGTCGGCCCAGGCGACGAAACCGTCGTTCTTGCCGCCGTTAATCTGCATCTGGTTCTGGTAGAACACGTGCCACAGGTCGCGGGTGACCACACCCAATGGCAGGTCTTCGCCGCTCGGCCCCTTGAGCGCGTACGGCGCGTTGGGCAGGTTTTCCTGATATTGCGTGCCGGTGGCGTAGGTCACGCCATCAATGCTCTGCGGCCCGACCTGGCAAACACCGCCCCAGCATTGCGGCAGGGTTTCCAGCAATTTGCCGTCGCGGTCGCGCTGTTGGTAGTCGGCTGGCTTGACCGCCGACAGCGGTTTCTCGACGCCGGGGAAATTGGCGAACAGGTTGTTGAAGCTGCGGTTTTCACCGTAGATGACCACGATGGTCTTGACGTTGTCTTGCAGCGCCTTGTCCAGCGCAGCGCCGCTGAGGCTGGATTGCAGCGTGCTGTTCTGGCCGGTGGCCGCGCTTTCGCTGGCGCTGACCACACCACTCAAGGTGGCGCCAGCACCCAGCACGGCCACGCCGCCGAGGAAGCGGCGACGGCTGCTGTCTGTGGGAGAATCGCTGGAAATCGGGGTAACGGACGGCTTGGACGGGTCTTCTTGTTTGTCGCTCATCACGGCTCCTGATCAGGAATCTGAGGTGTTACCAATTATGTCGACGGAGCCTATTCCTGCAATGTGACATTATTGCTACAGCCTGCAGAGCCCATTCCAGAGCCGTTTCAGCGATCCTCGCGAGCAGGGCGATCCGGCGGCAGGCCGGTCACGGTGTTGTAACGCGCGGTGATGCGCTCGATTTCGCCGGAGTCGCGCATGTTCAGCAGCACGCGCATCAGTTTCTGCGCCGGGATGTTCCGGTCGTTGCGCACGATACAGCCCACCGGCTGCTCGTCGATGACCGCCACGCCGCGCAGCTTCTGGTCGTCGGACAGATTGCGGTTGAACCAATCCAGCGACCACTGATTGGCCACCGCATAGTGGTAGCGATGCATCTGCAGCTTTTGCAGCACCTGAGATTCGCTGCGGGCGTCTTCGCGGCTCAGGCGCCGGGTGTCGAACGCGGCCTGCAGGGTTGGATAGGCGTAGCCGAGCACGGTGCCGATGACCTGTTTGTCGAGACGCGCGAGATCGACCGGCGTGGCATTGTCCGGTGTGCTGATCAGCAGATCGCGTTGCACCAGCAGCGGCAGACTCCAGGTGACGTCCCCGGACATGCTCGGCATCCACGATTGCGCGGTATAACAGCGCACGTCGATCTGGCCCTGCTCCACGGCGCGTTGCACACGGTTGATCGACAGCACGCGTAATTCCGCCGCGAACCCGGCGTGGGTCGCCATGCTTTGCATGATGTCGACCATGATGCCGCCGGTGGCTTGGCGATCGTCGATCTGCGCCATCGGCATCGACCAGGCGTCGGCGATGGAAAAGCGCAGCGGCGCTTCTTCACCATGACCCGTCCCACTCATCAGCAACAGGGCGCTCAAAACCGGCAGGCGCATAAGGTCCCTCAAAACAGGCGGAGTGAGCGTGACAGTGCCAAATGGGCTGATGGCAGTTTAGCGGCAGATTGTGGATATGCGCACAGTCATATTGTGCGGATGCAATTTTGCCCCCGCTCCGCTAGCATTAGCGGTCTTCCGCAACCCAGTCGCGACGGTTTTCAATGAGTTATCAGGTTCTTGCACGTAAATGGCGTCCGCGCTCGTTCCGCGAAATGGTCGGCCAGACCCATGTGCTCAAGGCCTTGATCAACGCCCTGGACAGCCAGCGCCTGCACCATGCGTACCTGTTCACCGGCACGCGCGGGGTCGGCAAGACCACCATCGCGCGGATCATCGCCAAGTGCCTGAACTGTGAAACCGGCATCACGTCTTCGCCGTGTGGCGAATGTTCGGTGTGCCGGGAGATCGACGAAGGCCGTTTCGTCGACCTGATCGAGATCGACGCCGCGAGCCGGACCAAGGTCGAAGACACCCGCGAACTGCTCGACAACGTGCAGTACGCGCCGAGCCGCGGGCGCTTCAAGGTCTACCTGATCGACGAAGTGCACATGCTCTCCAGCCACTCGTTCAACGCCTTGCTCAAGACGCTGGAAGAGCCGCCGCCCTACGTCAAGTTCATCCTCGCGACCACCGACCCGCAGAAGCTGCCGGCCACCATCCTGTCGCGTTGCCTGCAGTTCTCCCTGAAGAACATGACCCCGGAGCGCGTGGTCGAGCACCTGAGCCACGTGCTGGGTGCGGAAAACATTCCTTTCGAAGACGACGCGCTGTGGCTGTTGGGCCGTGCCGCCGACGGTTCGATGCGCGACGCCATGAGTCTGACCGACCAGGCCATCGCCTTCGGTGAAGGCAAGGTACTGGCCACCGATGTGCGGGCGATGCTCGGCACGCTGGATCACGGTCAGGTCTACGACGTACTGACCGCGCTGATCGACGGTGATGCCCGTGGCTTGCTGGAGGCCGTGCGTCATCTGGCCGAGCAGGGCCCGGACTGGAGCGGCGTGCTGTCGGAAATCCTCAACGTCCTGCACCGCGTGGCGATTGCCCAGGCGCTGCCGGATGCCGTCGACAACGGCCATGGCGACCGCGAACGCGTATTGGCGCTGGCCCAGGCATTGCCGGCCGAAGACGTGCAGTTCTACTACCAGATGGGCCTGATCGGGCGCCGCGATCTGCCGCTGGCACCGGACCCCCGTGGTGGCTTTGAAATGGTCCTGTTGCGCATGCTGGCGTTCCGCCCGGCCGACAGCGATAACGTACCGACGCAACCGTTAAAGTCAGTGGGGATCAACCCGGCCACGGTTGATTCCCCTAAGCCGGTGGCCGCGGCCCCCGTCATTGCACCACCGCCCGTCGCGCCGGTGGCCCAGGCACCGGTTGCGCCTGCGCCACGGGTCGAGGCTCCGGTGCAACCCGAGCCGGCACCGCCCGCAGAAGACATCGACCTGCCGTGGAACGAGCCCAAGGTCGCCGCGCCCGTCAGCGCGCCTGAGCCTGCTGCTGCGCCTGTCGTCGAAGACATTCCGGAACCAGTGCTCGATACCGTGGCCGAGCAGCCCGAACTGACACCGATGCCGATCCCGGCGCCAGCCAGTCCCGTGCCGGACGCGCCGGAGGTGGAATCTGTCGAGCAGCTGCAGGCGGCTGCCGAAGCGGTCAGCCCGTCGATGCTGGAACACGTGCCCGGCGCCGTGCCTTACGTGCCGGCGCCGATGGAGCGCGACGACGAGCCGCCACCGGACGACGACTACAACGAGCCCGATATCGACATCGACCCGGCCTCGTTCGCCTATCTCGACGATCTGGCCCACGACACCGTGACCGAAACGGTGGAAAAGGAGCCTGAGTTGCTGCCCGCGGCCAAACCGGCCACAGGCCTCGCAGCGGACTGGCTGGAACTGTTCCCGAAACTGCCGATTTCCGGCATGACCGGCAGCATTGCTGCCAACTGCACGTTGATCGCCGTGGACGGCGACGACTGGCTGCTGCACCTGGACCCGGCCCACAGCGCACTGTTCAACGCGACCCAGCAGCGCCGCTTGAACGAAGCACTGAACCAGTACCATGAGCGCACGATCAACCTGAAGATCGAGCTGATCACGCCCGAGCAGGAAACCCCGGCCCAGGCCGCCGCACGTCGGCGTGCCGACCGCCAGCGCCAGGCCGAGGTCTCGATTCACGAAGACCCGTTCATCCAGCAGATTCTGCAGCAGTTTGGTGCGATCATCCGCGAGGACACCATCGTGCCCGTGGATGCACCGGCGCCGTAACCCGTTATTGAGCACAGGGCGCTAAGCTTGTGGAGCGCCCTTTTAAGACACCGCGACTTTCGAGGAGATACCCCATGATGAAAGGTGGCATGGCTGGCCTGATGAAGCAGGCCCAGCAAATGCAGGAAAAAATGGCCAAGATGCAGGAAGAGCTGGCCAACGCCGAAGTGACCGGCCAATCGGGCGCAGGCCTGGTGAGCGTGGTGATGACCGGTCGTCATGACGTCAAGCGCGTGAGCCTGGACGACAGCCTGATGCAGGAAGACAAGGAAATCCTGGAAGACCTGATCGCCGCCGCCGTCAACGACGCCGTGCGCAAGATCGAGCAGAACAGCCAGGAAAAAATGTCCGGCGTGACCGCTGGCATGCAACTGCCTCCAGGCATGAAACTGCCGTTCTGATTCGGTGGTTGATGCGTCGTCGAAAATGCCAGGCCCTGTGCCTGGCATTTTTGTTTGTGGCGCACGCCCACTGTAGGAGCTGGCTCGTCCTGCGACCGACTGCGCAGCAGTCGTAAAATCTGTGCACTCGGTACATCTGACACTGCCAATGCGCATGGATTTACTGCCGCTTCGCGCCAGGTCGCAGGACAAGCCAACTCCTACAGGTGCTATACAGGGCGCCAAAAATGGGGTGTAGCGACAGATATTGCGAACCCCCGATCGCGTCCACAGTCTGCTTTTCTATAATCCTTCTCTGACCTGTCACGGAGTTTCCCGTCATGTCGCAAGAATTGATCCTCAACCAGCGTATCGTTCTGGCCTCTCGCCCTCAGGGCGCGCCGACGCCTGAGAATTTTCGTCTGGAGCGCGAGGCATTGCCCGACCTGCAAGAGGGCCAGGTTCAGTTGCGCACGCTGTACCTTTCTCTCGACCCCTACATGCGTGGCCGCATGAGCGATGCGCCATCCTATGCCGCGCCGGTGGCCATCGACGCGGTGATGGAGGGCGGGGCGGTCAGTGTGGTCGAACAGTCGCGCAACCCGGCGTTTCAGGTCGGCGATCTGGTGGTCGGTCAGACCGGCTGGCAGAGCCACAGCATTTCAGACGGCAAGAACCTCCTGTCGGTGCCCAAGGATCTGCCCAGCCCGTCGATGGCGGTCGGCGTCCTTGGCATGCCGGGCATCACCGGTTACATGGGGCTGATGGACATCGGCAAGCCCAAGGCCGGTGAAACCCTGGTGGTCGCCGCAGCCTCCGGCGCGGTCGGGTCGGTGGTGGGCCAGGTCGCCAAGCTGCACGGCCTGCGGGTGGTCGGTGTGGCCGGTGGCATCGATAAGTGCCGCTATGTCGTCGATGAACTGGGTTTTGATGCCTGTATCGACCACCACAGCGAGTTTTTCGCTGAACAATTGAGTGAAGCCTGCCCCAGCGGCATCGACATCTATTTCGAACTGGTCGGCGGCAAGGTGTTCGAGGGCGTACTGCCACTGCTCAACCAACATGCGCGGATTCCGCTGTGCGGCGTGATCGCGCAATACAACGCCCAGCGCCTGCCTGACGGGCCGAACCAGTTGCCATTGCTGCTGCGTACGTTGCTGACCAAGCGCGCGCGGATTCAGGGTTTTATCGTCTACGAGGAGTATTACCACCGTCTGGGCGAGTTCATGCAGGCCATGGTGCCGCTGGTGAAAGACGGCAAGGTCAAGTTCCGCGAAGACGTGGTCGAAGGCCTGGAACATGCGCCCGATGCGTTCATCGGCCTGCTGGAAGGGAGGAACTTCGGCAAGCTGGTGGTCAAGGTGTCATGAGCTGATTTGACGCTGCCAGGAGGCGCGGGTATAAACCGCGTCTCGTGTTTTTGTGAGACTTTTCTTCGATGAGCTTCAGCCCTCTGATTCGCCAGTTGATCGACTCCCTGCGCATCCTGCCCGGCGTTGGTCAGAAAACCGCCCAGCGCATGGCGTTGCAGTTGCTTGAGCGTGATCGCAGCGGTGGTTCGCGTCTGGCCCAGGCCTTGAGCCAGGCCATGGAGGGCGTCGGGCACTGCAAGCAATGCCGCACTCTGACAGAAGACGAACTGTGCCCGCAGTGCGCCGACGTGCGCCGGGACGATTCGCTGCTGTGCGTGGTTGAAGGGCCGATGGACGTGTACGCGGTGGAGCAGACCGGCTATCGCGGCCGCTACTTCGTACTCAAGGGCCATCTGTCGCCGCTGGACGGCCTGGGGCCGGAGGCTATTGGCATTCCGCAACTGATGGCGCGGATCGAAGAGCAGGGCACCTTCGCGGAAGTCATCCTTGCCACCAACCCGACCGTGGAAGGCGAAGCCACGGCTCACTACATCGCCCAGTTGCTCAACAACAAGGGCCTGGTCACCTCGCGCATCGCCCACGGCGTACCGCTGGGTGGCGAGCTGGAGCTGGTGGACGGCGGCACCCTGGCTCACTCGTTTGCCGGGCGCAAGCCAATCAAGTTGTAAAACCGTAGGAGCGCGCTTGCCCGCGAGGCGGAGATCATGACACGTAGAGGGTGTCTGACGGATTGCAATCGCGAGCAAGCTCACTCCTACAGATCATCGGCTTGCGCAAAAGGCTGGATAGACACAGAACTTGTAGGAGTGAGCTTGCTCGCGATGACGCTCTGTCAGGCGACACCCATGTCGTCAAGAGTATCGCAATCGCGGGCAAGCGCGCTCCTACGGCTTATTTGTCTGTCAGGGCAAACTGCGTCAGGCAGAACGTCGGGATGTTCATGTCTTGAATGCGCTGGCTGCCGCCCAGTTCCGGCAGGTCGATGATCGCGGCCGCTTCGTGGACCTTGGCGCCCATGCGGCGGATCAGGTTGGCGGCAGCGATCAGCGTGCCACCGGTGGCGATCAGGTCATCGAACATCACCACCGAGTCACCGTCGCACAGGCTGTCGGCGTGGACTTCCAGAAACGCTTCGCCGTATTCGGTCTGATAACCCTCGGACAGCACGTCAGCCGGCAGTTTGCCCTGCTTGCGGAACAGCACCAGCGGTTTGTTGAGTTCGTAGGCGATGATCGAACCGATCAGAAAGCCCCGCGCATCCATGGCGCCGACGTGGGTGAATTCCGCGTCGATGTAACGCTGGATGAAGCTGTCGATCACCAGGCGCAAGGCCTTGGGCGATTGGAACAGCGGGGTGATGTCGCGGAAGATCACGCCGGGCTTGGGAAAGTCCACAACCGGGCGGATCAGGGATTTGAAGCTGAATTCGTCGAAGATCATCGAAAGAACCTGGGCAGATCACACAAAGGCGCTAGTTTAAGCCTGCCCGGTTCTTCCTGCATCCGCTTTCCGGCATCAACTGTCCAGTGAACCGCCGGCCAGCGCGCACAGCTGGATAGGGTCAAGGATGCGGATTTCCTTGCCTTCGGCGGCGATCAGCTCGTTTTGCTGAAAACGGGTGAACACCCGCGACACGGTTTCCACTGCCAGCCCCAGGTAGTTGCCGATTTCGTTGCGCGACATGCTCAGGCGGAATTTGTTGGCGGAGAAGCCACGGGCACGGAAGCGCGCCGACAGGTTGACCAGAAAGGTGGCGATGCGCTCGTCGGCGGTCTTCTTCGACAACAGCAGCATCATCTGCTGGTCGTCACGGATTTCCCGGCTCATCACCCGCATCAACTGGCGACGCAGTTGCGGCAGTTGCACCGACAGCTCATCGAGCCGCTCGAAGGGAATCTCGCACACCGAGGTGGTTTCCAGGGCCTGAGCCGACACCGGATAGGCTTCGGCGTCCATGCCCGACAGGCCGACCAGCTCGCTGGGCAAGTGGAAGCCGGTCAGTTGCTCGGCCCCGGCATCGCTGAGGCTGAAGGTTTTCAGCGCGCCGGAGCGCACTGCGTAGACTGAATCGAAGGTGTCGCCCTGGCGAAACAGGAATTCGCCCTTTTTCATAGGGCGGCCGCGTTTGACGATTTGGTCCAGTGCATCCATGTCTTCCAGATTGAGGGAGAGGGGAAGGCACAGAGCGGCCAGGCTGCAATCCTTGCAGTGCGCCTGGGTATGAGCGCGCAGTTTGACTGGCTCAGACATCGGGAAATTCCTTGTTAAAAACACACAACAGTCGTAAGGGTAACCCACCGGTCAAGACGCCGACCAGCGCGCGCCGTCCATGGCGTGAAAAAGGCACCTGTCGGTCAGGGCCGTTCACTCAGATCACCCGGGAAAATTTCTGACGGTTCGGAAGGCTGAGGTACACGTCGAAGACCATGCAGATCGAGCGCACCAGCAGACGCCCCGCCGCGGTCACGCGGATACCGCTGATGTCGAGCTGGATCAGCCCGTCTCTGGCCATGTCCAGCAACCGTGGCCATTCTTCGGCGAAGTAGTCGCGAAAGCGCAGGGCGAAGCGGCTTTCGATGCTGGCGAAATCGAGGCTGAAGTGGCAGATCAACTGCTGGATCACTGCCCGCCGCACCTGATCATCGGCGTTGCACTGCAGGCCGCGTTTGGTTGCCAGTTGATCGCTGCCCAGCAGGTTCTGGTAGTCGGTCAGGTCGTTGCTGTTCTGCGTGTACAGGCCGCCCACCTGGCTGATCGCCGACACGCCCAGCCCCAACAGGTCGCAGTGGCCGTGGGTGGTGTAGCCCTGGAAATTGCGCTGCAGGGTGCCTTCCTCCTGAGCGACCGCAAGATCGTCGTCGGGCAGGGCGAAATGGTCCATGCCGATGTAGCGATAGCCGGCACCGGTCAGTTGTTCGATGGTGCGTTGCAGCATCGCCAGTTTCAGTTCGGCAGCGGGCAACTGCGCGCTGTCGATGCGCCGCTGCGGCATGAAGCGCTCGGGCAGGTGGGCGTAATTGAACACCGACAGGCGATCGGGTTGCAGGGCGATGACTTCTTCCACCGTGCGCGCGAAGCTGTCCGGGGTTTGCAGCGGCAGGCCGTAGATCAGGTCGATGTTCAGCGAACGGAATTGCAGGGTGCGCGCGGCTTCGACGATGTCGCGGGTTTCGCCGAGGCTTTGCAGACGGTTGATGGCGCGCTGCACCTGTGGGTCGAGGTCTTGCACACCGAGGCTGACCCGGTTGAAGCCCAGCTCGCGCAGCAGGCCCATGGTCGACCAGTCGGCTTCGCGCGGGTCGATCTCGATGCCGTAGTCGCCGGAATCGTCGTCGAGCAGGTTGAAGTGCTGACGCAGGTGGCCCATCAACTGGCGCAGTTCCACATGGTTGAGGAAGGTCGGCGTGCCGCCACCGAAATGCAGCTGCTCGACCTGTTGACGTTCATCAAGGTGGCAGGCGGTCATCTGGATTTCATGCTCCAGCCGCCGCAGGTAGGCCTGGGCGCGTCCGCGATCCTTGGTGATCACCTTGTTGCAGGCGCAGTAGTAGCAGATGTTGGCGCAGAACGGGATGTGTACATACAGCGACAGCGGGCGCAAGGCCTTGCGGCTGTCGCGCAGGGCATGGAGCAGATCAAAGGCGCCAACCTGTGAGTGAAATTGCACCGCCGTGGGGTAGGACGTGTAGCGCGGCCCTGTCAGGTCGTAGCGATGAATGAGTTCAGAGTCCCAACGAAGGTCGTCGAGCATGCGGGCGTTCCCGAAAAGGCTGGCGGTAGAAGCAGTTTAGGGCGCGGCGGGGTGGAGAATATTGATCTGGGTCAATGAATCTTGAAACGCAGCCTTTGCTGGTGGCCTTTGTCCTGATAACACGATTGCGGGCCAGACTGATGACCCGTGGGAGGGAGCCCTCCCACAGGTTTGGCGTTGTCTGACGGATGTCGGCAAGACACGGAATCCCCCCGTAGGAGCGCGCTTGCCCGCGATGCGTCCAATCAGACACCACGATGGCGACTGCCCTTTATCGCGAGCAAGCTCACTCCTACAGGTCACGGTTATCTTCAAAATAGAAGGCCCACAGAGATTCGTAGGAGTGAGCTTGCTCGCGATTGCAGTCCGCTCGACAACCTCGATGTGTCTGATCCGGCACATCGCGGGCAAGCGCGCTCCTACGGGCCGTTCAATGCCCCATCAGCCAATGCTGATGCGGTCCCGGCAGTGTCCACAGGCCGAACAGGATCACCAGCAGACCACCCGCCACTCGCACGCCGCGCTGGCGCAGCAGGGCGACGCTGCGTTCGGCGGCAAGGCCTGTGACGATCAGCACCGGCCAGGTGCCGATGCCGAACGCCAGCATCAGCAGCGCGCTGTTCAGTGCATTGCCTTGGCTGGCCGACCACAACAGCGTGCTATAGACCAGCCCGCACGGCAGCCAGCCCCAGATGGCGCCGAGCAGCAACGCGCGCGGCAGGCTTTTCACCGGTAACAGGCGGCTGGCGAAGGGTTGCAGGTAGCGCCACAGCCCGCGCCCGAGACTTTCGATGCGGGTCAGGCCGCTCCACCAGCCGGCCAGGTACAGGCCCATGCAGATCAGCAACAGCGCAGCGATCACCCGCAACACCAGCGCGCCGGGACTGGCGGCGATGACGTGCCCGGCCAGGCCCATCAGCAAGCCGGCGCAAGTGTAACTGGCTACGCGACCGAGGTTGTAAGCCAGCAACAGGCGCAGGCGCTGGCCGCGTTGTTCCTTGGGGATCGCCAGGGTCAGAGCGCCCATCAATCCACCGCACATGCCCAGGCAGTGACCGCCGCCGAGCAGGCCGAGGATCAGCGCGGAGAGGAGTTGGGGGAGCAGTTCAGGCATCGGATCCGCCAGCGCTTTTGAGGGTGTCCCTGCGGGCGCATTCGCGGGCAAGCCCGCCCCCACAGGCGATGTCTTTCAGCCTTGGCAGGTGTGCCATACGCAGTATCTGTGGGAGCGGGCTTGCCCGCGAAGAGGCCGGTAGAGACTGCACATCATCCTGCTCATTCATCGGGTTTGTGTTCGGCGGGCGAGGGGGCAGATTTTTTTGAGGCTTGCGCCACCCCCGCCTGATGATCCGGGTCCTGATCATCGAACAGAATGCTGTGTGCCGGGCTGTCCAGATCGTCGTACTGACCGCTGTCCACCGCCCAGAAAAACACATAGATCGCCACCGCCACGATCAGCAACGCGATGGGAATCAGAATATAAAGCGCGGGCATCGGGCCTCCACCATCAAACCGGCAACGGGCGCGAATGGGCGACCGTTGTCGGCACCGTAGCAGGTCCGCCGGCGCGCGTCAGGCGCAGCGCATTGAGCACCACCACCAGCGAGCTGACGGACATCCCCGCAGCAGCCCACAACGGAGTGATCCAGCCCAGTGCGGCGAATGGCAACATCAGGCCGTTGTACAGCGCGGCCCACAGCAGGTTTTCGATGATGATGCGGCGAGTGCGCCGCGCCACTTCGAACGCCTGCACCAGGGTTTGCAGGCGATTGGACAGCAGCACCGCGTCGGCGCTGGTCTTCGCCAGATCGGTGGCCGAGCCCATGGCCACACTGATGTCGGCGGCGGCCAGCACCGGCACATCGTTGACCCCGTCGCCGAGCATCAGCACCTTGTGCCCTTGAGCACGCAGTTGCTGCAGAATCTCCAGCTTGTCGTCCGGGCGCAGGCTGCCACGGGCTTCATCGATTTTCAGCTGTGCGGCAACGCTGGCGACCATCGGCGAGCTGTCGCCGGACAGCAGCAAGGTCTTCCAGCCACGCTGGCGACAGGCATCGATCAAGGTGGCGGCGTCATCGCGCAGGCGGTCGTCCAGCACCAGCCAGGCCAGCGCTTCCTGCTCGTCGCCGAGCAGCAGCCATTGCCCGGCGTTGTCCGGCACGCTCGGCACCGGGCAACCACTGAGGGCACAGACAAACGCCGGCTGACCGATGCGCAGTGAACGTCCCGCGACGCTACCCTGCAAGCCCAACCCGGGTGTCGCCACCACGGCCTCGGCGGCCAGCGGCGTGTGGCCGAAGGCGCGGGCAATCGGGTGTTCGGACCGGCTTTCCAGCGCTGCCGCCAGCGACAGGCAATAGTCGCTGCTCAGCGTGCCGAGCGAGCGGATCGCGCGCAGGTGCAGGCGTCCTTCGGTGAGGGTGCCTGTCTTGTCGACGATCACCGTGTCGATCTGGTTCAAGCCTTCCAGCACATGGCCGCGGGTCAGCAGCAGGCCAAGACCGTGCAGGGTGCCGGTGGCGGTGGTCAGGGCGGTGGGGGTGGCCAGCGACAGTGCGCAAGGGCAGGTGGCGACCAGCATCGCCAGCACGATCCAGAACGCCCGGTCGGCATCCAGTTGCCACCAGACCAGACCGATGCTTACGGCCGCCAGCAGGGAAATCAGCAGGAACCATTGCGCGGCGCGGTCGGCCATTTGCGCCAGACGCGGCTTCTCCGATTGCGCGCGCTCCAGCAGGCGGACGATGGCCGACAGGCGTGTGTCATGGCCGAGGGCGAGCACTTGCACGGTCAGCGCGCTTTCCACGTTCAGGGTGCCGGCAGTCACGGCTTCGCCGGTGCTGCGTGGTTGCGGCAGGTATTCTCCGGTCAGCAACGATTCGTCGATGCTCGACTGCCCGGAGACGATGCGACCGTCTGCCGGAATCACCGCGCCGGGGTGCACCAGCACGCGGTCGTTCAGGCGCAGCTCGCTGAGCAGAATGCGCTCGCTTTGCCCATCGTCGCTCAGGCGCAGGCATGACGCCGGCAGCAGATTGACCAGTTGCGCCGTGGCGGCTGCCGTGCGCTCGCGGGCACGCCGTTCCAGATAGCGACCGGCCAGCAGAAACAGGGCGAACATGCCCACCGCATCGAAATACAACTCGCCGACGCCGGTGATGGCGGTCCAGATTCCGGCGACATAGGCCGCGCCGATCGCCAGCGACACGGACACGTCCATGGTCAGTTGGCGGGTGCGCAGGTCGCGCAGGGCGCCTTTGAAAAGCGGCGCGCAGCTGTAGAAGACGATGGGCGTGGTCAGAAACATCGCCACCCAGCGCAGGATGGTGTGCAACTCGGGGCTCAAGTCGATGCTGAATTCCGGCCAGGTCGCCATGGTCGCCATCATCGCCTGAAACCACAGCAACCCGGCGACGCCCAGTTGCCGCAGGCTGCGGCGGTTGTCCCGGGCCAGTTGTTCGCTGGCCTTGTCGGCATGCCACGGATGGGCGGCATAACCGATGCCGCGCAGCTCGTTCAGCACTTGGCTCAGTGGCAACTGGCGATCATCCCAGCGCAAGTGCAGGCGATGGTTGGACAGGTTCAGGCGGGCTTCGACGACAGCCGGCTGGGTGCGCAGATGGCGCTCGATCAGCCAGCCGCAGGCAGCGCAACTGATGCCTTCGATCAGCAGCGTGGTTTCGGCCTGTTGCTGATCGTGGCGGACAAAACCGGCCTGCACGTCCGGGCGGTCGTACAGGGCCTGCTCGTCGAGCAGCGCGGCAGGCAGGCTTTGCGGATTGGTCGAGGCTTCGCTGCGGTGCTGGTAGTAGCTCTGCAGGCCGCCTTCGACGATGGCCTGAGCCACGGCCTGGCAGCCGGGGCAGCAGAATTCGCGGGTCGCACCCAGCACGTCGGCGGTGAAACGGCTGCCCGTTGGCACGGGCAGGGCGCAGTGGTAGCAGGAAACGGGCGTGTTCACGGGGTCACTTCTTTTCCGCGCCCTGAATCGGCTCGTCGCCGAGCAGCAGGTCCTTGTCACGAGCGATGGTCTCTTCTTCGAACAGACGCCAGGTCTGGCCGTTCTCGACCCCCAGCAGTTCGACGAAACGCCGCCCCTCGACCTTGTCGTTCAACTGGCCGACATAGCGCCCGGCCTCGGACGGGCTGCGGGCCAGCACCACCTTGCGGTCTTTCTCCGGCTGGGTCGGCGAAATCAGGCTCAGCACCAGGGTTTCTGGCCGGCTGTCACCGCTCAGGCGCAGGTCGGCTTCGCCGGTGATGTCATCCAGATGCACGCTGGCGCGCAGTTTCAGGTTCTGTGCCAGCAGTTCACGGTCCAGCGAGCGGTTGATGCCCTTGCCGGCCTCGTAATAATTGTCGTTGACCAGGTTGTCCGGGTGACTCACGGCGATGGTCACCATCGACACGGTCAGGGCCACCGAGCAGCCCAGCATGCCGATGATGATCCACGGCCAACGGTGCTTGTACCAGGGGCTTTGGGCAGTGACTGCAATCATGTCGTACTTCTCTCAACGAACTTGTGGGCCGATGAATCGGCTCTTGGCTTGAACTTCGGTGCCGCTGTTTTCGATGTCCTTGAGGATGAATCTGACCTCGTTGGTGCTCGACGGCAACTGCTCGGGTGAAACGGACAGTTCTACCGGCATGGTGAAGATTTCCCCGGCGGCGACCTTGATCTCGCGCCGACCCTGCAGCTTCAGGTCCGGCAGGCCGGTGGCGTCGAGCACGTAGGTGTGGTCGACCTGATCCTTGTTCATGATCTTCAGGCTGTAGACGTTCTCGACGCGGCCTTCGGCGTTTTCGCGGTACAGCACACGGTCCTTGCTGACGTCGAAACCGACCAGCGAACGCATGAAGAACGCACCGGTGAGCACGCCGATCATCACCAGCAGCACCACGGCATAGCCGATCAGCCGCGGACGGAATTTGTGGGTGGTCTGCCCGGACAGGTTGTGTTCGGTGGTGTAGCTGATCAGCCCGCGCGGGTAGTTCATCTTGTCCATGATGGTGTCGCAGGCGTCGATGCAGGCCGCGCAGCCGATGCACTCGATCTGCAGGCCATCGCGGATGTCGATGCCGGTAGGGCAGACCTGGACGCACATGGTGCAGTCGATGCAGTCGCCCAGGCCCTGGGTCTTGTAGTCCAGCTCTTTCTTGCGCGGGCCGCGTTTTTCGCCACGGCGCGGGTCGTAGGAAACGATCAGGGTGTCCTTGTCGAACATCACGCTCTGGAAGCGCGCGTACGGGCACATGTAGATGCACACCTGCTCGCGCAGCCAGCCGGCGTTGCCGTAGGTGGCGAGGGTGAAGAAACCGACCCAGAAATACGACCAGCCGTCGGCTTGCCCTGTGAAGAAGTCCACGGCCAGTTCACGGATCGGCGAGAAGTAGCCGACGAAGGTCAGGCCGGTGACCAGCCCGATCAGCAGCCACAGCCCGTGCTTGGCGGACTTGCGGGCGAACTTGTTGGCACTCATCGGCGCCTTGTCCAGCTTCATGCGCTGGTTGCGGTCGCCTTCGGTGACTTTCTCGCACCACATGAAAATCCACGTCCACACGCTCTGCGGGCAGGTGTAACCGCACCACACGCGGCCGGCGAACACGGTAATGAAGAACAGGCCGAAGGCGGCGACGATCAGGATGCCGGAGAGCAGGATGAAATCCTGCGGCCAGAACGTCGCCCCGAAGATATAGAACTTGCGCTCCGGCAGGTTCCACCAGACCGCCTGATGGCCACCCCAGTCGAGCCAGACCGTGCCGAAGTAGAGGAGAAACAGCACGATGCCACCGCCGATCCGCAGGTTGCGAAACAGACCGGTGAAGGCACGGGTATAGATCTTTTCCCGCGAGGCATAGAGATCAATGGTGTCACCGTCCTTTTTCGGCGGTGGCGTGACATTGTGTACCGGAATCTGCTGGCTCATCATCGCGTCCCACGGCAGTGGAAAAATGCCTCGGTCAGTACGTGCCGACCGGGGTCATTGAGTTGTTGTCACGCCACACATGATACCCCTGAACTCTAGTCGATGGCCGTCACCTGCGGTCATCGGCGAGGCACGCGCAGTGCCCGCCGATTGATCTGGATCAGAGTCTGTCGGCCATGACGTGGTCACTGCCGCTTGGGCAGGGGGATCTCGGCAATCAATTCAGCGTTCTTCCAGTCATTGTTGCTGACTTTGTTCACTTTCAAATGTCCGGAATTACGATCCACATCCACGATCAGCCAACTGCGCTGCGAGGCTGAACCGCTGAGAAACACCGGCACGTCAGCAAACTGATCGGCAAAGTTGTAGCGCCCGGCCGACTTGTGCAGGTGTCCGGCAAACACCGCTGATACCTGGTACTTCTCCATCATGTTTCTGAACCGTTGCAGCTCTTCGCGGGTACCCATCCAGTCATCGGGTTTGTGCAGGTTGACGATGATGATCAGGTTCTTTTCACGAGCCTCTTTGAGGCGTGCATCGAGCCATTCAAGCGAGGGTGTGATGTTGAAGGTGTATCGATTGGACCAGAAACTGGTCTGGTACGTCGGTTCATTGTTTAACTGGACGAGCACTACATCTTCGATGCGTTTAGTGTATGAGAGGCTGCCTTTCCAGTGGAACTCGATCCCCTCGGTCTCGGTGCGCAGGTCCATGTTGTCCACGCGATCTTTCATCCGTTTTCTCAGATCGAATATGCTGTCACGTGCGCAGCCGTCACCGGCGCAATCGTTGACGTTGTTCTGGTAATCATGATTGCCCAGCCCGAAGTAATAATCACCGTTCAAATGTTGATCCAGAACGGAGTACAGATGATCGCGTTGCCAGCCGTGACCAAAGGCGGTCATATCACCATTTATCATTACGGGGATGTGATGAAAGGACCTGTGCTTGCGTATATCGGCAATGCTGCGGTACTGCTCATCGAGCAATTCGCGAGCGCGTTTCTGGTTGTCGCTATCTGAAACGGTGCGGTCATCGTCATTGAAGTCGGTCCACGGGTACTGGGGATCTGAGGCGAACACCAGCTGTGAGCGCTCGGCAGCGTCGATAAAGGGTACGTCCGTGGCATGCGTCGCGGCGCTCGCCAGAGACAGGCTCAGCGAGCCCAGTAATGACATCCATTTGTTCATGTTCCATTTTCCTGTTGAGGTGAGTGACACGTGCGCGGGTTGCGACGTGTACCAACAGGGGGTTAATCGTTAAAAAGCGGGGGAGGTGCGGTATCTGGATAGTGCACACAATTTCTTTTGTAGGAGTGAGCTTGGTCTGGGCCGCATCCGGACGATAGCGTCATGTCAGACGCCTCGATGGTGACTGACACGTTGTCATCGCGAGCAAGCTCACTCCTACACAGGGTTTCGGTCTATTCAGCCTCCGGCCCCTTGTTGCCATGGGACAGGCTGTACACATAAGCGGCCAGCAGGTGCACCTTGTCGTTGCCCTGCAGCAGTTCCTGTGCCGGCATCTGGCCCTGACGGCCATAGCGGATGGTCTGTTGCAGCTGCGCGAAGCTGGAGCCGTAGATGAACGCGTTCGGGTGGGTCAGGTTCGGCGCGCCCATGGCGGCGGTGCCTTTGCCTTCCGGACCGTGGCAGGCGACGCAGTTGGCAGCGAAGATCTTCTGCCCGGCCACCGGGTCGGCCTTGGCGTCTTCCGGCAGCTTGCGACCGTCCAGTTGGGTCAGCACGAACGCCGCGACATCGCGCACGCCCTGATCGCCGACCACTTCACCCCAGGCCGGCATCACCGCGTGGCGGCCGCCCATGATGGTGGTCTTGATGGTGTTCGGCTCGCCGCCCCAACGCCAGTCGTCGTCGGTCAGGTTGGGAAAGCCGTAGGCGCCCTTGGCGTCGGAACCGTGGCACACCGAACAGTTGGAGGCGAACAGCCGTCCACCCATTTTCAGGGCCTGCGGATCCTTGGCGACGTCTTCGATCGGCATGGCTGCGAATTTGGCGAAGATCGGCCCGAAACGCGCGTCCGAACGGGCCATTTCCTTCTCCCATTCGTGAACGCCGGTCCAGCCCGGCTGGCCGTTGGAGAAGGCGATCTTCTTGTCGTTGTCGACGTAGTCGTAACCCGGCAACAGGCCTTTCCAGTTACCCAGGCCCGGATACAGCGCCAGATAGCCCAGGGCAAAAATGATGGTGCCGACAAACAGCATGAACCACCACTTCGGCAGCGGGTTGTCGTACTCCTCGATGCCGTCGAACGAGTGACCGACGGTCTCTTCGGTGGTGTCGCTGCGCTGGCCCTTGCGGGTCGCCAGCAGCAGCCAGGTCAGGCAGAAGATCGTACCCAGCGAGAGTACGGTGACGTACAGACTCCAAAATGTAGTCATTCTTTGTTGCTCCCGGAAGCTTTCTCGAGGTGCTTGATGGCCTCGGGGTCGTCGGCAAAAGGCAGCATCGTCGCGTCGTCGAACTCAGCCTTGCGCCTGGGGCTGAACACCCACAGTGCCAGACCGATGAAGGCCACCATCACGACCACGGTACCCAGGCCTCGAATCATCCCGATATCCATGCTGATCACCGTTTGCTCTTGATGATGGTGCCCAGGCCTTGCAGGTAGGCCACCAGTGCGTCCATTTCGGTCTTGCCCTTGACGGCGGCGCCGGCCCCGGCGATGTCTTCGTCGGTGTAAGGCACGCCAAGGTTGCGCAGGACTTCCATCTTGCGCCCGGTGTTCTTGCCGTCGAGCTTGTTTTCGACCAGGAACGGGTAGGCCGGCATGATCGATTCCGGCACCACGTTGCGCGGGTTGTACAAATGCGCGCGGTGCCAGTCATCGGAGTAGCGCCCGCCGACTCGCGCCAGGTCCGGACCGGTGCGCTTGGAGCCCCACAGGAACGGGTGATCCCAGACGCTTTCGCCGGCCACCGAGTAATGGCCGTAGCGTTCGGTTTCGGCGCGGAACGGCCGGATCATCTGCGAGTGACAGCCGACACAGCCGTTGGCGATGAACACGTCGCGGCCTTCCAGCTCCAGCGCAGGGCGCGGTTTCATGCCTTCGACCGGCTTGTTGGTGACGTCCTGGAAGAACAGCGGGACGATCTGGGTCAGGCCACCGACCGCAACGGCGATGACCATGAAGATCGACAGCAGGCCGATGTTCTTTTCGAGTGATTCGTGCTTGATCATCAGTGGGCTCCCACGACAGCGATCTCGGCGGCGGCTTCGGCTTCTTCTGCGGTCGACGCACGCACGGTGCGCCAGACGTTATAGGCCATGAACAACATGCCGCTGGCGAAGAACGCACCGCCAAGGGCGCGCACGATGTAACCCGGATGGCTGGCCTGCAGCGCTTCGACGAACGAGTAGGTGAGGGTGCCGTCGTCGTTGATGGCGCGCCACATCAGGCCCTGGGTGATGCCGTTGACCCACATCGAGGCGATGTACAGCACGGTACCGATGGTCGCCAGCCAGAAGTGCGCGTTGATCAGGCCGATGCTGTGCATCTGCGGGCGGCCGAACAGGCGCGGGATCATGTGGTACACGGCGCCGATGGAAATCATCGCCACCCAGCCCAGCGCACCGGCGTGTACGTGGCCGATGGTCCAGTCGGTGTAGTGGGAGAGCGAGTTGACGGTCTTGATCGCCATCATCGGCCCTTCGAAGGTCGACATGCCGTAGAACGCCAGCGAGACCACGAGGAAGCGCAGGATCGGGTCGGTGCGCAACTTATGCCAGGCCCCGGAGAGGGTCATCATGCCGTTGATCATGCCGCCCCAGCTCGGTGCCAGCAGGATGATCGACATCACCATGCCCAGCGACTGCGCCCAGTCCGGCAGCGCGGTGTAGTGCAGGTGGTGAGGGCCGGCCCAGATGTACAGGGTGATCAGCGCCCAGAAGTGGACGATGGACAGGCGATAGGAATATATCGGCCGTTCGGCCTGCTTCGGCACGAAGTAATACATCATGCCGAGAAAGCCGGTGGTGAGGAAAAATCCTACGGCGTTGTGCCCATACCACCACTGGATCATTGCGTCCGTGGCGCCGGAGTAGGCCGAGTAGGACTTGAACCAGCTCACCGGCAGCGACATGTGGTTGACGATGTGCAGCATCGCCGTGACCACGATGAACGCGCCGTAGAACCAGTTGCCGACATAGATGTGCTTGGTCTTGCGCTTGACGATGGTGCCGAAGAACACCGCCGCGTAGGTGACCCAGACGACGGCCAGCAGGATCGCCAGCGGCCATTCCAGTTCGGCGTATTCCTTGGTGGTGGTGTAACCCAGCGGCAGGGTGATGATCGCGCCGATGATCACCGCCTGCCATCCCCAGAAGTGGAAGGCGGCCATGCTGTCGGAGATCAGCCGGGTCTGGCAGGTACGCTGCACCACATAGTAGGAGGTGGCCATCAGGGCGCACCCGCCAAAGGCGAAGATCACAAGGTTGGTGTGCAACGGGCGCAGGCGTCCGAACGTGGTCCACGGGAGACCGAAGTTCAGGTCGGGCCACACCAGTTGTGAGGCGATGAAGACACCGAGCCCCATGCCAACGATCCCCCAGACCACCGTCATGATGGCGAACTGGCGGACCACCTTATAGTTATAAGCAGTCGGACTGATTGCTGTGCTCATTCTAAGGTTCCACGGTTTGGGTATTTATTAGTGTGGTATAGGCCGCAACACCGGGTAAGCGTAGACCCTTTGCCACGCAATGGGCGCGTGACGCGGTGCACAGAAACGGTAGATGCGGAATTTGCGGCAGACCGGCGTGCGGCGGAGCACGTCGCAGGCTGGCCGAAGTGGGCCGGGGGACGGGGAAACAGGTCGAGTGGGGCGTGGGCTTGAATGATGGGAAAAATGTATACAACCCTGCGGGTGACGACGCTGTAGGTCGGTCTGCAAGAGGGTCGGAATGCCGTGCACAATCCTTTCACTTGGCCTGTGGCCAGCTCTCGCCGGACCACTGTGCGGGCAAGCTTAGACGTGATCGACGACGGATGGAAGAGGGCAGCGCAACTATCGTGACACTTTGTCGCGGCGCAGGGGAGAGCCGTCGCCGCTCTTTCAGGAGGGCGGCGACAGGCGTTTTTCCGTGTCTGCTGAACCGCTCCCGTAGCCGGTTTTACGACTTTGGGAGGTGGGACAGTAGTACGAAATGATGTATACAAAAGTCGTCGACAATTGCACTTTTTCACTGCCCAAATATTTGGCCCGAGCTGGCGAGTGAAGCCGGAGATCGTCGCGGTTGATCGACCGGCGCCGGAGGTAAACGTCTGTACCGTCGATGGATCCGCCCGGTTGTGTGCGGGTTGGGGCGCCCATGCCGTCGGTGTCTGTTTCCGATGTGCCTGGGCAGCGTAAAGGCGTGGAGCTGAACGGTGGCTGTCTTGTGAGGGCATCTTCATGGTGGGGCTTGTGGGAGGTGACACGCGAACCCTTGTAGGCGCTGGCTTGCCCTGCGAGCGGCGACGCAGTCGTCGTAAAACCTGCGCACTCGGTTTATCTGGCTGACCGCTGTGGCTGCTAACGCAGCCCTGTTTCGCCTCCGGTACGTTACGCGGACCTTGTAGGAGCTGGCTTGTCCTGCGAGCGGCGACGCAGTCGTCGTAAAACCTGTGCACTCGGTGTGTCTGGTCTGACGCTTTAGCTGCTAACGCAGCTTCGTTTCGCCTGACGGCGAGTTACTTGGAAAAGCCCCAAGTAACCAAGGGCTTCTCACCCCGCCATACGGCACCTCGCTAATGCTCGGTGTCCCCTCACTTCGGCAATGCTCCGTGGGCACGCCGCGAATGGGCCATCCATGGCCCACGCGGCTCTCGCGGCATCCATGCCGCTCAACCCACTCCACATCGCCTGCGTTCGGCCTTCTGGAACGGGGCCCCAACATCAAAAGCCAGATCAAAAGCCGGCGTAACACAAATTCCCTGTGGGAGCGGGCTCGCCCGCGAAGGTGTCCTCAAGATCGCCACCGCCGGCAAGCCGGACTGCTACGGGGGGGGGCGTGCTGAAACTCGCCAGACACCACAAAATCCCGTGGGAGGGATCGGACGTCAGGACGGTCGCGAAAGGTCTTCGTCTGACACACCGCTTTCGCGACCCTCGCAAACTCGGATCCCTCCCACGGCCTTCGGCCAAAATCAAAAGCGGACGGCATCCACCGACCCGTAGCAGTCCGGCTTGCCGGCGGTGGCGATCTCAGGGACGCCTTCGCGGGCGAGCCCGCTCCCACAGATATCCGTGGCCCGGAAGACAGCACGCGTTCATCCAGAGCCAGGTCGACCGGTCGGTCGCCTCGGCGAGATTTTGATCTTGGGGCCCCGTCCCAGAAGGCCGAACGCAGGCGATGCGCAGTGGCGCCGAGCGGCATGGATGCCGCGAGAGCCGCGTGGGCCATGGATGGCCCATTCGCGGCGTGCCCACGGAGCATTGCCGGAGTGCGGGTATGCCGAGCATTAGCGAGGCACCGTATGGCGGGGTAAAGAGCCCTTGGTTACTTGGGGCTTTTCCAAGTAACTCGCCGCCAGGCGAAACAAGGCTGCGTTAGCAGACCAGCAATACATCAGACAAACCGAGTGCACAGGTTTTGCGACGACTGCGTCGCCGATCGCAGGGCAAGCCAGCTCCTACATTTGACCGCGTAACTCGCCGTGAGGCGAAACAAGGCTGCGTTAGCAGACCAGCAATACATCAGACAAACCGAGTGCACAGGTTTTGCGACGACTGCGTCGCCGATCGCGGGCAAGCCACGCTCCTACAAGGGGCCGCGCAATGTGCCGGAGGCGAAACAAGGCTGCGTTAGCAGATCAGCAACACATCAGACACCACCGAGTGCGCGGGTTTTACAACGTCTATCGCTGGCATAATCCCCAACCTTTCCCGCACCGCATCGAGACAACGCCACCATGAACAGCAAAACCCCGGCACGTATTGACGCCGATCACTGTGCGCAGCTGGCGCAAGCCCGTGGCTGGCTGTGGAACGCACCAACACCGACACAACCCGCCTCAACGACCCTGCTGCTCGCCCACGGTGCAGGAGCACCCATGGACAGCGCGTTCATGAACGACATCGCCGAACGTCTGGCCGCGTTGGGCGTGGGGGTGCTGCGTTTTGAATTTCCCTACATGGCCCAGCGCCGCATCGACGGCGGCAAGCGTCCGCCCAACCCGCAGGCGAAATTGCTGGAGTGCTGGCATGAGGTGTACGCGAGCGTGCGATCGCAAGTGACGGGCGTTCTGGCCATCGGCGGCAAATCCATGGGGGGGCGCATGGCCAGCCTGATCGCCGATGACGTGCAGGTCGACGCGCTGATCTGCCTGGGCTATCCGTTCTACGCCACCGGCAAACCGGAAAAACCGCGGGTCGCGCACCTGGCCGAACTGCGCACGCCGACCCTGATCGTTCAGGGCGAGCGCGATGCCCTGGGCAACCGCGAAGCAGTGGAAGGCTATCGCCTGTCCGACCGCATCGAGGTGCACTGGATCCCCACCGCCAACCACGATCTCAAACCGTTGAAAGCGGCGGGTATCAGTGACTCGGCCTGCCTGCAGGATGCCGCGCAATGCGTGGCAAACCACCTGCTCGGCCGAGAAAGAAAAGCCTGAGCCCGATCAGCGAATACCCACGCCAGGGTAGCGGTCTTTCACGAAGACATTCGCCTCGGCGCCGTTGACCAGATTTTTCACCTGGCACTTGCGAAGATCGCCAGGGCCCGGAATGGGGCACCAACCGGTAAGCGGATTGCACAAGCCCAAAGATCGCCCGTCACGGGTGCCGATCTGCGACCACACGTA
The DNA here is from genome assembly GCF_044746785.1 of Pseudomonas sp. NPDC090208. NCBI lineage: Bacteria > Pseudomonadati > Pseudomonadota > Gammaproteobacteria > Pseudomonadales > Pseudomonadaceae > Pseudomonas > Pseudomonas sp. NPDC090208. The sequence goes on along the minus strand of NZ_JBIVCU010000005.1, from coordinate 276,034 downwards.
GTTGTTGTCCAGCGGCCAGCGGCCGGCATACATGGCGTGGATCTCCCGCAACTCGGCAAGCGTCGGCAGGCGCATGTTATTGCGGGCGGCGTCGGCGGCGACCTCGTCGTACTTGTTCGGCACCATCCGCTGACACTGGACCACGCCGCTGACCGTGACGCTGTAGGAGCGCGTCTGACCACCGGCGTCGCGCACGGTGATGGTCGCCGAGCCATTGCCGCGAGAGGTGACTTCGCCCCATTCATTGACGTGGGCCACACCCGGATTGCTGGAACTGTAGACGTAAGGCTTGGTGCCGCCGCTGGCTGGGCGCGTAAAAATCGTCCCGGCCGGGAAGTTGGGCAATGCGCTCGGGTTCGACGGCACCAGATAGACCTTTCCTGGCAAAAATGCAGGTGAGGTGGCGATTTCCAGATCCGTGGTGCTGCGGATTACGGTGACGAAGAGGGGGGCGGACCCTTGCATCTTGCCGGCACGCAGAACCTGATAAGTCAGAACGGCCTGACTGTCCAGGCTGGCGCGGATCACGTTTTCGTTCAGCGTGAAGGCCAGTGGGCGGATGGCGGTCACGGTCTGTTCGGGCGAAACGAACTGCGTCTTGCCTGTCCAGATGATTTTCACCACATCGCCAGCCTGCATGTCCGGGTAATTGACCTGAACGCCGATTTCTTTTCCGCCGGGCGGAACGTAGCCCCCCTCCAGGCTGGTCAGGTCAAACACGCCATCCGGCCCGACACCGTCCATGGTCGGAGCCGGCAGGTCCAGACGGCTGGTGCTGACTTCGACCGAGTAGGTTGCGGACGTCTGCACCTGTCCGTCCAGTCGGGTGGCACGATAAAACACCGAGACCCGCTCGCCGACGTTGACGTCCACCAGCGCGCTGGCAAATACCACCGTCAGCGCTTTGCCGGCCTCGCTGGCGGTGATGATCTTCTCCTTGCCATCGCTGCCGTTCGGGCCGTTCCAGAACACTTCAAGCCGCTCGTTCGCCTGCAACTCTGCACTGGCGCCGATCTGCACGGTAGCACCGTTGCGGGTGTTCTCCGGGTCGAGCACATCGTTCTGTGCTTCCACAATCAGCGGCAGCGGCAACGGTCCGTGCTGAGCGCCGCTGACCGGCAAGTTGAGCGACGGCGAGCGGAAGAACGCGCCGCCCTCGGTCACCACGGTGTAATACAGCTCGACCGAACCGCCGGCCAGCACCGAGACTTTGCCGTCCGGAATGACGAAGTCAACGTCACTGCCCACATCACCGCTGGCCAGCACCTTCGACTCTTCATGCATCACATTGGCACCGCTGGCGGTCTTGCCCAGCCACTGCAGCGTGACGGTGTTGCCCTGCGCCATGAAGTAGTACGGCGGCACCTTGGCGATCACATTGCGCGAGGCCGGGTCGAGGACGTTGCCGTTCTGCTCGGCGACCGGTACACGCGGCGGCAGCAGGCTCATCGTCTGGCCGACGATTTTCAGTTGCAGGCTGCGCGAGCGCAGGGTTTCCCCCGACGGCTTGACCACGCGATAACGCAGACGGGCACGGCCCTGGGCAAGCGGCTGGAACTGCGCATTCGGCACCTGAAATTCGGTAAAACTGACCTGTGCGTTGATCACGCTGCTGGCGGTGTAAGTCTCCAGCGCCAGACCCTCGGCAGTGGTGCGTTCGACCAGCAGCACCAGCTCGTCACCGCGCTGAATCTGCGGATGAGCGATCACCAGCACCTGCACATCGGCACCGGCCAGCGCATCCAGATCCAGCTCCATCGCCGGCGCCTGCGGCGTGATCGATGCAGGGAGTGCGGAACCTCCGGCCTCCACCTCGGTATACGCCGGCAGCGACCAGCGCGACCAATTGTTGACGATGTCGCGGATCTCGTAACGCACCTCCAGCTTGTTGGTGTCGCCGGCTTCCTCGACGATCTCACGCGGTACGGCAATCACCACCTTCTGCCCGACCTGGCTTTGCTCGGTGATGGTGGTGCGTACGAACAGGCCGTTCCACGACAGCGTGATCCGATCGCCGACGAACATGTTCAGGTACGGCTCGATCTCCACGCTGACGCCGTCTGGCGAGGTGATGATGCCCTCCGGAAAGATCTTCGGCAGGGCCAGACGCTCGTTCTCGTAAGGGGTGGCTGGGTTGGTGTCGACGCCGCCGGGGAGGGTGAGCTTGACCGGGACGGTGGTGGGGTGGGAGGGGGTGCTTTGTTCGCCCCTCGGATTGGTCACCACGTAATGAAGTTTGATGGCTGAAGGGCGAACAAACCGCTGATCAAGAGGCAGCACCACAAATGACGGGGTCTCTGGGGTGAGGTCTTCAGGGCGAACTGTGTACTGCAATGCTCGTTGATTGTCGCAGTACAGATCGATGATATCGCCAGCAGCGATGGTCACGTAGGGGCCGACGCGTACTTGCAGCGGCACTTGTGGGTCGACGGTATCCGCATAACCGACCCCACTGGGATCGTGCAGGTTTTGCATGATCGGAGGCGGCAGCAGGAATTCTTGTTTAATCGTCATGAGTTCAGGTCATCCATTATCTGAATATTGAGTAGGCGAGCCCTGGGGCTCGCCTTTTATGGGGTTAGCAGCCGGAGCCAGGTTTGATCATGTTGACAATGACATCTGTCGTGGTTGAGTTAACCGGGCCGTTAGGCCCTTCAACTCGGTAGTAGGCTTCCGCACGCCCTTCGCAAATCAGGCGTAGCTGCTGATTGGTAGCTCTGAAGTTGAAGCCCTCAGTGAGTTGGTCGCCTTCCAGCGTGTGGGTAATTTCAAAACCGGCTCCAGGCACTGGTGTACTGCCGTTTGCCCGGTTGTAGCCACGAAAGACCATGGTCACGCTTCGATACTTCTCGGCGTTTTCATAGGGCGCTACGAAGATTGGAGTTCCGTCTGGGCTGTTGGTAGCGTTGATCGTGTTGTAGATATTGGCCTGTGTGAACACAGGTTTTTGCAGGCCGTCAGCGCCACCCGGCAGATCACCCGTAGAGCGCACGATGACGTTCTGCTTCGCCGAGCGAGAGGTGTTCGGGTTGCCGGCGTGGGTCACGGTGTAATGCACCTTGATCATGTCGCCGGTACCTTCAGCGACCATCAACGCATTCGGAACGATCAGCAGCAGATCCTTGTTCAGGTCGGTCGAGCGAATGGTGTGAGTGACCGGTGTGGCTTGTGAACCCCAATACAGGCTGATCACGTCACTGATCACGAATGCGTCTTTCCAGCCAATGACCGCATTGGCTTCCAGCAGGAAGTCATCCTCGTCGATCACGTTATCCTGATTGTCGATATTGCCGCTGGTACCACGAATGATCGGCAATGCCAGCGCTTCGTTTTCAGGCGTTTCCGGATCCGGATCCTGCGGACCTGGCAGCTCCAGATTGACGTTGACATCCAGTTCCAGTGAGCGGCCCACCAGCACATTGTTGCGACGCACTTCATAGCGCAGTGCGACTTCACCGTCGCCAGCGCGCTTGATGGCCGGATAACGCACATTGAAGGTCAGCACCGGGTTGCCGGTTTCGTCACCGGCCTCCAGTGCGGCTTGCGGCAGTGCTTCGCTGCCCCAGTACAGAGTGATCGCGTCGCCAATCTGCGGGGTTGGATAGCGTGGAATATCCACCGCCACAGTGGCGCGGGCATCGGCATCGTCGATCAGGCCGTCGTCAGCCTGCTGGCATAGCGGTGCCGGGTAATCGGCCGGAACCTCCTTCAGAAACAGGCTGAAGGTGCGTGGTTGTGAGTCAATCGACTTGTTTCCGGCACGGTCGGTGACATTGAAATACACCGGTTGGGTGATGTCGCCCAGGCTTTCCAGGAATGCGCGGGTAAAACTGATCATCACCCGCTTGTTGGTGACCTCTTCCTCGGTCACGGTATGTGCCGGGCCGGTAGTGCCGCCCCAGAAGGTGCGGATATGGTCACCCCAGGCCATGCCGGTATAACCGGGCACTTCAGCGATCAGCACATCACCCAGCGAGGAGAGCTCGTCGGAGGTGAGGTTGCCGTCATTGACCTCGGACGGAAAAATCATGGCTGCGACCAGGCTGCCACCGGGTGCGGTTCGGTCGACGATGACGGGAACTTCCGGCGACGGGGTGGTTGGCCCCAACGGAATCCTGGCTTCGTAGCCAACGCGATTGATACCGTCGTTGATTAGCAGATCTGCCGGGATGGTAAGTGTCAGAGGATCTCCAGGCACTTCATCAACGATGGTCTTGGTAGCGCCAACAAGGTCGCCGTTCCAGAGTAATTGGTATTCGTTGCCGCGGACTGAATCACTCCAGGCGACAAAGCTGAGATCGATGGGTAATTGCAGATCTTCCAGTGTCAGCAAACCATCAATCGGGTCGGCCAGCGGCACCGTAGGTGCAATCAGATCCCGGTTGCGAATGCAGACGCGTCGAGTAACAAGAGAGCGTTTATGTGAGTTGCACATGATGTTATTTCCTTATGGGCAGGCAGCCGTATGCAAGTTCGATCGAACTGCCTGTAATGTTAAAGTTGTCCCGCGCTTTGATATCAGAGTGGGCGTGTTGCAGTAATAAAAAGCACGACGAGCATGTTTCTATTGATGTGTTTTAAACTGTTTGTGAGATATCGTGTGAAGCGAAAATCTCAGGCATCGGTCGTTTGGATTTTCAGTTTGGCGAAGTGCAGCAGTTGCTCTGACAAAGGCTGATGCACAACTTGATCGGAACGTGCACCGACTCTTGCTCTTTGCACGGCGGATAGCGCAGAACGACGGGCTGCGAAACCATAGACAAATTACCCGCCCTGTCTGTGATGGTGTAGGTTACAGAAGCTTCACCGTCTGCCAGTAGGTCAATGAATTGACTGCCGAAGGTAAATTCAATGTGATCACTGCCCGGATCTTCGGTGGTCAGGGTATATTCCGGTCCAGCCTGCTCACCCCAATAGGTGCGCACTACATCGCCCCATTTTGCGTCGAAGTAGCCGGGGAGCCTGGCAGTCAACGAATTACCATTTGCCTTCAGGGCATCAGATTTCAGCATTTGAAGGTCGTTATCGAAGATCAGAGGGGCTATCAGGCGTCCGCCAGGGGCACTTCGGTCGACGATCATGGGGATAGAAGGAGAGTCGGCAGATAGGCCGTCCAGAACCGAAGCCCTGTAGCCAATGGCGTATACACTGTCGCTCATGAGTAGCACTGGGGGGATTTCAAGAGAAACAATGTCTCCAGGTTGATCGTCGGCTACTTTTTTAATGTCTCCAGTGGGCAGCCCGTTTACAAGGAGTTGGTTGTAATCTGTCGGCATCGAATCGTCCCACAGGGGGAAGTTTAATGTGACCGGCAGTTGTAATGCTTCCAGCGTCAGCAGGCCGTCTGTTGCATCCGCTTGCGGAATGATAGGGGCAGCCAGGCCACGGGTGTTTTTTTCAGTAGTTGAATCAATCATCAGTTATTCCTTGTCGTAAAGATATGGGTTGTGCTAGGTGATGTAAGGCGGTTGAGCATTGGTCGAAAAATTTAGATTCGACCGATATCCTGACTTTCTTTGCGTAGGCCGCTACTTAGCTCTCGATCACAATTTCAACTAATAATAGTGTGGGGTGTCTGTCAATAGGTGGTCATAAATATTTTTTCTAATAAGGGGAGGGGTGTTTCTAACTTCGGAAGTTTCCTACCTGATTGCATCCGTTGTCTGTGGTGGAGAAGTTCGGACTGACTGCAAAAATAAAATTAACGTCTTCGGCTTTCATAAGTTCACTGTTACTAGTTTTGTCTGTTGTTGTTGGTGTTTTTCTGTAGGAAAAATACGACACTCATTTGAATGCTTGTGTCGTAGGTCCTGATCTCTTTGGATTGCGTGTTGACCCTGGCCAACACGCAATCTGCCCCCCGTCATTTGTCGGGGGTATTCATCGTGAGACGTAGTAAAAAGAAATCCGGAAATAACGTAGATGGTTGGTCGGTCGTCGGTGTGCTATGTGGCATGTCAGTCATGGCGCCGGCGCTGGCGGAAGGGATATTGGACTTACCGCCCGAAACGATTCGGGTATTGCCTGGACAGATCGTGGATGTCAACCAGCCAACAGCGGCAAACTATTACTTACTCGGGCAGGGCTCGACTCTGAATTTAAAATCAGGAGCGGTGGTTAACGACGTTTTTTCACAAAGCGGTTCAACATTGAATATCCGCGATGCTGTAGTCAGCCATGCCGTTGACAGGCAGGGAGAGCAGCAAGCTGCTGTGAGTTTGGGGGGCAGCGTGCTGAACGCTGAGCGCGCTACCATTCTGGGAGGGAGTAAGGCTGGGCTAAGCCTTGTCAGATCTGGCGATACTGCTTCTAAGGCCAGTATTCGCGATAGCCGAATTGAAGGTACGGGGACTGGTTTGGCCGTTGGCGGTAGTGAGGCCACTCTTTCGAATACTCGTGTGAAATCTGTTGGAGAGATCAATGGTGTGGGGAGGGGAATCAGTGTTCTTTCCTCCAAAGTGATAGTGAGTGATGGCAGCGTTATTGAGGGAGAAGGTCTCGGGATGCATGTCTGGACGGAGCTTACGCCAGGAGGTCGCGACCTTGGCCCCAGTTCCGTTCTTATCGACAACTCCTCCGTGCAAGGATATTCCGGTCCAGCTATTAAACTTGACAGTGTCAGCGGTAAAACTCCCGCCAAAGCCACCATCACCCTGCAAAACAACGCCCAGCTCCTCGCCGGCAACGGCAACCTTATCGAGGTCCATGACAAGGGCGAGCTTGACCTGATCGTCGACGACAGTCGTCTCACCGGCAATCTGTTTGCCGAGGACGGTAGCCGTATGACGGTCACGTTGCAGAACCGTGCAGCGCTGACGGGGAACGTGATCAACGGCGACAGCCTGACGCTCAATTCCGGGTCGCGCTGGACGTTGGCGGGGGATAACGATCTGCGCAAGCTGGAGCTGGGGGACGGCCGCGTCAGTTTTGCCGGGGCAGGGAGCAACACCCTGACCGTTGGCGAGCTGGGCGGACGTGGCACCTTCGATATGCGCATCAACCTGGATAACGCCAGCAGCGACTTGCTCAACGTCACCGGCGAGGCCAATGGCATCCATCTGCTCAACGTGCAGAACACCGGGACCGAGGCGGTGCCGCAGTCGTTCGATGCGTTGCAGGTGGTGCACACCGGGGGAGGCGATGCGCAGTTCGGGCTGGTGGGTGGCCGTGCCGATCTCGGGGCGTATTCCTACATGCTGGAGCAGCAGGGCAACGACTGGTTCATCGTCGGTTCCGGCAGGACCATCAGCCCGTCGGCAGGCAGTGTGCTGGCGCTGTTCAACGCCGGGCCGACGTTGTGGAACAGCGAACTGTCGACCTTGCGCAGCCGCATGGGCGAAGTCCGTGGGCGGGAAGAGGGCGGTGGCTGGATTCGCAGCTACGGCAACCGCTTCAACACGTCGTTGGCGTCCGGTGTCGATTACAAGCAGAAGCAGCAGGGCTTGTCGTTCGGTGCTGATGGGCCGGTGGCTGTCAGTGAAGGTCATCTGTTGCTGGGTCTGATGGGCGGTTACAGCCAGTCTGATCTGGACTTGAGTCGCGGCACATCGGGCAAGGTCGACAGTTACTACATCGGCGCTTATGGCACCTGGCTGGCGGACGATGGCTACTACCTGGACGGTGTGGTGAAGGTCAACAAGCTGCACAACGAGTCGAAAGTGGCGATGAGCGATGGCAGCAAATCCAAGGGCAATTACGACACCATGGCGCTCGGTGGTTCGGTGGAGTTCGGCAAGCACATCAAGCTGACCGACGACTACTTCGTTGAACCGTACGCGCAGCTGTCGGCGGTGTGGCTCGATGGCGACAGCTACACGCTGGACAACGGCCTGCGGGCGAAGAACGACCAGACCCAGTCGGTGCTGGGCAAGGTCGGCACCACGTTGGGCCGCAGTTTCGCGCTCAAGGATGGTGGTGTGGTGCAGCCTTATGTGCGTGCGGCCGTGGCCCATGAGTTTTCCCGCAGCAATGACGTGAAGATCAACGGTCAGCGTTTCGACAACGACCTGTTCGGCTCGCGGGCCGAGCTGGGTGCGGGCTTGTCGGTGTCGTTGTCCGAGCGGGTGCAGGTGCATGCTGATTTCGACTACATGAAAGGCAAGCATGTCGAGCAACCCTGGGGGGCGAATGTCGGTCTGCGCGTGGCGTTCTGACCATGACGTGAGTTGATGTCGCTGCAACCGGCCCCGGTTACCGCAAGGTAGCCGGGGCTTTTTCATGGGTTACAGGCGGGGTTTGCGTCGGCGCATGGCGCGGGTACGGCTGGAGGAGCGGTAGCGCCCTTTACTCTGGCCGAGCAGGGTGACGAGCAATGTGTGCGAAATGCCGACCAGCCTGGAGCGGCGCACGACTTCGTAACGCACTTCGACCACACCGTTCTCGTAGTCGGCAAGCCGTTCGCTGTTCAAATACTGGGTCAGCCGTGGGCCGCCACGCCCCTTGGCTTCACCCACGGTGGTGTAGAACGTGTTGTAACCCCAGCGCAGCTTCAGCTGATCGCCGACCCACAGCCGGTGCGAGCGTGGGATGTTGACGAAGATGCCGGCAATCAGTTGCGCATCGCTCAGGGCGTCGGCGTTGCCTGCGGTGATGTAGGGGGCGTCGAAACAGACCTGAGCATCCTTGCCGTCGCTGACCGGCTGCCAGGGAAAACCGGGGGCGTTCTGCAACAGGTTGGCGTAGACGGCGACACCTTCTTCGGCCGACGGGCTCGTCGGGAGATCGGGCGGGGTAGGTTGAGCGCAAGGCAAAGGATTGTGTTCGCCATCGCTGTCTGGGGTTGGGTCCGGATCGTTCGGCTTGATATCCATTTCGTCTGCCATGAAAACTCCTTGACTGGATCGGTTAGGCGAATGTTCAGACGCTCAGACGTGTACAGCTGAAATGCAGGGTCGGGCGCAGGAGATTGGTATGTTCGATTCGAACAAAAGAGCTGTCAATTACGCCACCGCTACATGACTTGGCGTGGCTTGTTACAGGGTGTTGTAACGCTTGAAACGTTATCGCTTTTATGAATGTCATGGTTTTTTACTGCCTTCTCTGAAAAGCCTATAGATATGTATGTTGAGTGCGTTTGCAGCGTGTGCTTGTAAATGAAAAATATCCGTTGTTGCCGTAGGCTATTGGCTTCTTGTTTTTTTCAGGTCAGCCGAAAGGGCCGCGCGCTTGGCGGTTTTTCCCAGCAAATGCGGGGTGTGGCTGCCCGTCTTGGTGCGATTGGATGGTGAAAATGTTTGGTTACAGTTGTAACTAAATCGGTTTTCGGCAAGCGTCAGGTGTTCCTGTTCAATGAGGCAAGCAAATGCGAGTTGAGTGATCACATTAAATCTTGTTCGGGGTGTTATTTATTTCTATGCAACTGATGTGGAACTAATAGTGTTGTGGCGAAGCTGTCAAGCCTGCTGTTGTGAGAAAAAGCTGTTTGCGGGGTTGAATGCATGTCTGGCGTAAAAAATCAGAAACTTCCTACTTTTCTCAGGTAACAGGAGGGCGCATAAAAAAGCCCCGGTGACAGGGTCACCGGGGCTTCTTTGAACAGGGCGGGGTTCAGCGGTTGAAGCGCTCCACCAGCGAGTACTGGCTGTGTGCCGTGTGGGTCAGTTCGGCACTCAGGGTTGCCGAGCGCCGGGCCTCGTCGGAGGTCTGGTCGGCCAGTTGGGCGATGGTGGTGATGTTGCGGCTGACTTCCTCGGCCACCGAGCTTTGTTCTTCGGTCGCGGCGGCGATCTGCGTGGTCATGTCGGTGATGTGGGCCACGGCATCGCTGATGCCGACCAGGGCCTTGTCCGCTTCCATGACCTGCTCGACCCCGGCCTCGGCCTGACGGCGGCCGGTTTCCATGGTCTGCACGGCATCGTTGGCGGTCTGCTGCAGCTTGGCGATCAGCGCGTGAATCTGCCCGGTGGACTCGCTGGTGCGCTGGGCCAGTTGGCGCACTTCGTCGGCGACCACGGCGAAGCCACGGCCCATTTCACCGGCGCGGGCGGCTTCGATGGCGGCGTTGAGGGCCAGCAGGTTGGTCTGGTCGGCGATGCCTTTGATCACATCGACCACGCCGCCGATTTCGTCGCTGTCCTTGGCCAACTGAGTGACGGTCAGGCCGGTTTCACCGACCGAGGCCGACAGACGCTGGATGGCTTCGCGGGTGTCGTTGGCGATGTCGCGACCGCGACGGGTCAGCTCATTGGCCTGTTGGGTGGCATCGGCGGTGCGCTGCACATGGCTGGCGACTTCCTGAGTGGTCGCGGCCATCTCGTTGACGGCGGTGGCGACCTGTTCGGTCTCCACGCGCTGGCGTTCCAGACCGTCGGAACTGGCCTGGGCCAGGCTGTCGGACTGCTGCGCCTGAGCATTGAGGTGCTCGGCGGTGTCCTGCAGACGGGTCAGGCAGGTTTTCAGGCGCGCTTCCTGGCTGAGGATGGACATTTCCAGACGGGCCTGGGCGCCACGGCTATCGGTGTACATCTGCGCGATCAGCGGGTCGGAGGTGGTCTGTTCGGCCAGGCGCAGCAGGCGCTTGATGCCGCGCTGCTGCCAGCTCAGGCCGAGCAGGCCCAGCGGTACCGACAGCGCAGCGGCAAGGGCGAAGCCCCAGTAGGAGTTGAGCCAGACACCGATCAGGAAGCTCAACTGGCTGACCATGATGAACGGCAACCAGTCCTGCAGCACCGGCAGCCACTTGTCGCGGTTCGGCACGGCGGACTTGCCACTGTTCAGGCGCAGGTACAGCGCTTCGGCGCGGCGGATCTGCTCAGGCGTGGGCTTGACCCGCACCGACTCGTAGCCGATCACTTGCTGCTTGTCGAAGACCGGAGTGACGTAGGCGTTGACCCAGTAATGATCGCCGTTCTTGCAACGGTTCTTGACGATGCCCATCCACGGCAGGCCCTGCTTGAGGGTGCTCCACATGTGCTCGAACACGGCGGACGGCACGTCGGGATGGCGCACGGTGTTGTGCGGGGACTTGATCAGCTCGTCGCGGGAAAAGCCGCTGATTTCAACGAACGCGTCGTTGCAATAGGTGATGACCCCACGTGTGTCGGTGGTCGAAATCAACCGTTGCTGGGCAGGAAAGGTCCGTTCGCGTTGGGTGACGGGCTGGTTATTGCGCATGAGCTATTCAATCCGGAAAGGCTTTCAGAGGTTATCGGCGCGTTGACCGCTAAGTTAAGCGCGATGTGGGCCGAGAGATGAGTCGGGTTGTCGCAGGTCAATACTCAGCGATAGAACATCGGGTAGGTGAACAGGGCGAAGTGGGTCAGGTTCAGGCCGAAATGGGTGACAACCGCCGCTGGCAGGCCACCGAAGCGGTAGGCGATCCCGTAGCCGACCCCGGCAATACCGGCCAGCAACGCCCATTGCCAGCCGGCGCCCAGATGGGTCAGGCCGAATACCGTCGACGCCAGCAGAATCGCCAGCGGCTGATGCCAGGGCAGGCGGTGGAGCAGCCGCGCCAGCCCGCCCTGAATGTAGCCACGGAACAGCAGCTCTTCGGTCAGGCACACCAGCAGCAGGTTGTTGACGGCCCAGATGCCAGCCTGCTCCGGCCATTTCGGCGCCCAGCCGGTGAGGCCCAGTGCTTGCGCGCCCATCAGGCACAGGGTGGTGGTGAAGATCAGGGCCAGAGCGGTCGTGGCCAGTGAGCGGCGCCACGTGATCGCGGCAAACACCCACGGGCAGGCGACGGCGATCCACAGGCCGATCAGCGGTTTGTCGAGGTTCAGGTACATCGAGAACGGCGCGGCTTCCGGGCTGAAGCGCACGGCGGCGATGACCCGCGCGCTATAGAAGCCGGGCAACCAGTGGCTGGCAAGCCCCGCGGCCAGCGCGAGAAACAGCACATGACCGAAGCCGCGTACCGCCCAGTGAGGGAATTGGCTGACACAGACACCGGCCATGATCAACAGACCGAAGGTGACCGCCACCGGAAGGCTCAATTGCCCGTAGGTCAACGCCAGGCAATAGCCCAGCGCCAGCAGAATCAGGGTGGTCCAGCGTTGCACCGACATGGTGTCGTCCTTGAGTGTCGGATCAGGCTGGCGATTCTAGCGTTGATTAAACGCTGGCGCATGTGGGAAACGGCTGAAGGTGTCAGAAGATGCTGTCAGGGGTTTCCGAGTGTGGCGAAAAAAACTGAGTACACCACAAGTCCCTGTGGGAGCGGGCTTGCCCGCGAAGTTGGCAAGCCAGTCGACGTCGCGTTGTCTGACCTGACGCCTTCGCGGGCAAGCCACGCCCCCACGGCCTTCGGCCCGAGGCAGAAGCGATGGTGATCTCAAGGGCGTCGCCGTCGGCAAGCCGGACTGCTACGGGGATTTGTGGGTATGTGAAATGTCTGGAGCCACCGCAAATCTCAGTGGGAGGGAGCTCTGCTCGCGATGGCGGTGGGGCAGGCGATACCGCATTGTCTGGGTCGACGCTATCGCGAGCAGAGCTCACTCCTACAGGATTTGTGGTTTCCGCATCTCTATCGCATGTCCCCAGAACCTGTGGGAGCGGGCTTGCCCGCGAAGCTGGCAGGGCAGTCGACATCGCGTTGTCTGGCCTGACACCTTCGCGGGCAAGCCGCGCTCCCACACTCTGTAACTCGGTAGCTGTCACAGATCCTCAACCGCCTTACGCGGTAATCAACTGCCGCAGCACGTAGTGCAGGATGCCACCCGCCTTGAAGTATTCCACTTCGTTCAAGGTGTCGATCCGGCACAGCACTTCGACGTCCTCCTGCTGGCCGTTTTCCCGGGTGATGTGCAGTGTCAGGTCCATGCGCGGTTGCAGGGTGGCGCCGGTCAGGCCGCTGATGTCGACGGTTTCCTTGCCGGTCAACGCCAGCGTCTTGCGGCTCTGGCCGTTCTTGAACTGCAACGGCAACACGCCCATGCCTACCAGGTTGGAACGGTGGATGCGCTCGAAGCTTTCCGCAATCACCGCCTTCACCCCCAGCAGATTGGTGCCCTTGGCCGCCCAGTCGCGGCTGGAGCCGGTGCCGTATTCCTGGCCAGCAACGATCACCAGCGGTGTGCCTTCCTGCTGATAGCGCATGGCTGCGTCGTAGATCGGCAATTTTTCATCGGTCGGCACATGCAGGGTGTAGCCGCCTTCCTCGTTGCCGAGCATTTCGTTGCGGATGCGGATATTGGCGAAGGTGCCGCGCATCATCACTTCGTGGTTGCCGCGCCGTGAACCATAAGAGTTGAAGTCTTTAGGTTCCACGCCCTTGCTGCGCAGGTAACGACCCGCCGGGCTGTCGGCCTTGATGTTGCCGGCAGGGGAGATGTGGTCGGTGGTCACCGAGTCGCCGAGTATCGCCAGTACGCGGGCCTTGCTCACGTCAGCAATCACCGGCAGCGGCCCGGCCACGTCGTCGAAGAACGGCGGGTGCTGGATGTAGGTGGAATCGTCCTGCCACACATAAGTCGCCGCTTGTGGCACCTCGATGGCTTGCCATTGTTCGTCGCCGGCGAACACTTCGGCGTATTCCTTGTGGAACATGCCGGTGTCGACCTTCATCACCGCTTCGGCGATCTCCTTCTGGGTCGGCCAGATATCGCGCAGGTACACCGGCTGACCGTCGCTGCCTTCGCCCAGCGGCTCGCTGCTCAGGTCGACGCGCACGCTGCCGGCCAGGGCGTAAGCCACTACCAGCGGCGGAGACGCCAGCCAGTTGGTTTTCACCAGTGGATGCACGCGACCTTCAAAGTTGCGGTTGCCGGACAGCACCGAGGCGACGGTCAGATCCGATTGTTGAATGGCTTTTTCGATGGGGTCGCGCAACGGTCCGGAGTTGCCGATGCAGGTGGTGCAACCGTAACCGACCAGATCGAAACCCAGCTTGTCGAGGTACTCGGTCAGGCCCGCTGCCTTGTAGTAGTCGGTGACCACTTTCGAGCCCGGCGCCAGCGAGCTTTTCACCCACGGCTTGCGCTGCAGGCCTTTCTCCACTGCCTTCTTCGCCAACAGGCCAGCGGCCATCATCACGCTGGGGTTGGAGGTGTTGGTGCAGGAGGTGATGGCGGCGATCACCACCGCGCCGTTTTTCAGGCGATAGCGATTGCCTTCGTATTCATACTCGGCTTCGCCGACTTGCTCGGCATTGCCCACGGCGACGCCACCGCCGCCTTCGCTTTCCAGGCGGCTTTCGTCATGTTTGCTGGGTTTCAGCGCCAGGCCGAGGAAATCGCTGAACGCCTGGGCGACGTCCGGCAGTGGCACGCGGTCCTGTGGCCGTTTCGGACCGGCGAGGCTGGCGACGACCGAACCCATGTCCAGCTCCAGCGCATCGGTGAACACCGGTGCCTGACCGGGCAGGCGCCACAGGCCCTGAGCCTTGCAGTAGGCCTCCACCAGCTTGACCGTGTCATCGGGCCGGCCGGACAGGCGCAGGTATTCCAGGGTCACCTCATCGACCGGGAAGAAACCGCAGGTGGCGCCGTATTCCGGGGCCATGTTGGCGATGGTCGCGCGGTCGGCCAGCGGCAGGTCGGCCAGGCCATCGCCGTAGAATTCGACGAATTTGCCGACCACGCCTTTCTTGCGCAGCATCTGCGTCACGGTCAGCACCAGGTCGGTGGCAGTGATGCCTTCCTTGAGCTTGCCGGTCAGCTTGAAGCCGACCACTTCCGGAATCAGCATCGACACCGGCTGGCCGAGCATGGCCGCTTCTGCTTCGATGCCGCCGACGCCCCAGCCGAGCACGCCGAGGCCATTGATCATGGTGGTGTGGGAGTCGGTGCCAACCAGGGTGTCGGGGAAGGCGTAGGTGCGACCGTCTTCTTCTTTGGTCCACACCGTGCGGCCGAGGTATTCGAGGTTGACCTGGTGGCAGATACCGGTGCCCGGCGGCACCACGCTGAAGTTGTCGAAAGCGCTCTGACCCCAGCGCAGAAAGGCGTAACGCTCGCCGTTGCGCTGCATCTCGATGTCGACGTTGTCGCCGAACGCCTGTTGGTCGCCGAACTTGTCGACCATCACCGAGTGGTCGATCACCAGATCCACCGGTGACAGCGGGTTGATCCGCTGCGGGTCGCCGCCGGCCTTGGCCACCGCCGCGCGCATGGCGGCGAGGTCGACCACGGCGGGCACGCCGGTGAAGTCCTGCATCAATACGCGCGCCGGGCGGTACTGGATTTCGCGGTCGGATTTGCGCTCCTGTAGCCACGCGGCGAGGGCTTTGAGGTCGTCACCGGTGACGGTCTGGTTGTCTTCCCAGCGCAGCAGGTTTTCCAGCAGCACCTTGAGCGACATCGGCAGCGTGTCCAGATCGCCCAGCGACCTGGCCGCTTCCGGCAGACTGAAGTAGTGATAGGTTTTTCCGTTGACGTCCAGCGTTTTGAGACTGTTCAGGCTATCGAGCGAGGGCATGAAATAACTCCTTGATCTGTCCGCACGGCACGGACCGGTGAATCAATCGGTTTTCTGGCAAGACATTTTCTGCAGCGCTCTGGTCGGCGTCTTTCAAGGTCATTGAACTGTACTGGACCCCGTTGCCGAGTCAGTGGTTCCTGATTCGGCTATCATGCGCCGCTTTCGAGTCCCTGAAATCAGTCCTCAAGTATAAGGTGCGCCCGCCAGTCGGCCGGTGCGCCGTGGAGAAGTGCCGGTGAACACCCTTTTCATGCATTGCCGCCCCGGTTTCGAAGGCGAAGTCTGCTCGGAGATCAGCGAGCACGCCGCGCGTCTGTCGGTCGCCGGTTATGCCAAGGCCCGGCCCGACAGCGCCTGCGCCGAGTTCGTCTGCACCGAGGCGGACGGTGCCGAACGGCTGATGAACGGCATGCGTTTCGTCGACCTGATCTTCCCCCGGCAGTGGGCGCGCGGGGTGTTTGTCGCCTTGCCGGAAACCGACCGCATCAGCGTCATTCTTGAACAGATGGCCGATTTTCCGGTCTGCGGCAGCGTGTGGCTGGAAGTGGTCGATACCAATGATGGCAAGGAGCTGTCGACCTTCTGTCGCAAGTTCGAGGCGCCGCTGCGCAAGGCGTTGGAGAAGGCCGGCAAGCTGGTCGACAACGCGAAACTGCCGCGTCTGTTGCTGACTTTCAAAAGCGGCCGCGAGGTGTTTCTGGGGTTGGCCGACGCCGGTAATTCGGCGATGTGGCCCATGGGCATTCCGCGCCTGAAATTCCCCCGTGAAGCGCCGAGCCGTTCGACCCTGAAACTGGAAGAGGCCTGGCATCACTTCATTCCCCGTGATCAGTGGGACGAGCGTCTGTCCGGCGACATGACCGGTGTTGACCTCGGCGCCGCGCCGGGCGGCTGGACCTATCAACTGGTCCGGCGCGGCATGCTGGTGACCGCCATCGACAACGGGCCGATGGCTGAAAGCCTGATGGACACCGGGCTGGTGCAGCATCTGATGGCCGACGGTTTCACCTACAAGCCACGGCAGACGGTGGACTGGATGGTCTGCGACATCGTCGAGAAACCCGCCCGCAGCGCGGCGTTGCTGGAAACCTGGCTGGGTGAGGGGTTATGTCGGGAAGCAGTGGTCAACCTCAAGCTGCCGATGAAGCAGCGTTACGCGGAAGTGCGCCGCCTGCTTGATCGCATCGAGGAGGGCTTCAAGGCTCGTGGCGTGAAAGTGTCGATCGGCTGCAAACAGCTGTACCACGACCGCGAAGAAGTGACCTGCCATTTGCGCCGGCTGGATATCAAGCGCTGATCCGGTTCGCGCGCTCCTACGGGCGGTTGCGTTTTCTGTAGGAGCTGGCTTGTCCTGCGAGCGGCGACGGAGTCGTCGTAAAACCGGTAAACGCAGTGTGTCAGGACTGCATAGTCGTCAGGTTTTACGACTGCTGCGCAGCCGCTCGCAGGACAAGCCAGCTCCTACAACGGTCGCCAGCAAGCCAGTGCTCATGACCTTTGGTCAGCGGCGCAACCGGAGGGCAAAAATGGTCACGCCCCGCAGGGCGTGTCAGAGGACATCCCCACCCTCCAGCACATACCCCACCGGCATTTCGCTGGCGTATTCGCCGACCACCTCGCGGGTCAGGCCGACGATGTCTTCCACCAGTTCCATGCCCGCGCCGGTGCGCCAGCTGGCGACGATGTCCATCACCGGCGGGAGCGGCACATTTTCGATCAGGGTCAGCGCGCCCTGGGCCAGTTCGCCGCGCACCAGCGGCACGGGCAGGGCGCCGATGCCGAAGCCGTCGCGCACCAGTCTGGTGATCGCTGAGGCCGAGTTCACACAATTGATGCGCGGGGTGATGATGTTGGCCGTGTGCAGCATGTTGAGAATGTCCTGGTGCGGCCGTGAATTGCGCGAAAAGGTCACGATGCGTTCCTGCGCGATGTCCTCCAGCGTCACCCCGGTACGGTCCAGCGCCGAGCCGGCCGGCACCACCCAGTGCAGTGGATAGCGCGCCAGAATGGCATTGCGCACGCTGTCCAGACGCAGCACGTCGGTCTGGAAAATGATGTCCTGATAACCTTTTTCCAACTGCGAACAGAGGTTGCTCGCGGTTTCGGCGGTCAATTCGATCTCCAGATTCGGGTAACACTTCATCAGCCGTGTTACCAACGGGCTGAGCCAGGTGTGTATCACCGTATCCATGGCGCCGATGCGAATCCGCCCGCGCACCTGGCTCGGGTCCTTGATCGCAGCCTTCATGCTCTGCACGGTGTCCATGATGTGCTCGGCGTATTCCAGCACTCGCACGCCTTCGGTAGTCAGCGACACGCCCTTGGAATCCCGCACGAACAGCCGCACGCCCATTTCATCCTCCAGCGCGGCGATGCGGCTGGAGATAGAGGCCTGCGTGCTGAACAGTTTTTCCGCCGTGAGCCGGAAGCTTTTCAGCCGCGCGACCCAGACGAAGGTTTCCAGAAACTTGAGATTCACCGAGCGATTTCCTTGAGCGATTGAGCGGTGCCACGCGCTGCACGTTGGACCCGTGCAGGCGATGGTCGTCATACAGACTCCGGAAAAAGCAGGTTACATGCCAGTGCCCGAACGGAAATTCTGATCGGGCTGCGGCAGATTTACTTGTTGGACAGCGGCGTGACCTTCGTGAGAACGGCACGCGGCACGGGACTGAAAGACCTAATCCACCAGATACAGGTGCGGTCGCTGGCGCTGCACTTCGGCCTGTTGCCTGGTCAGCGTCTGAACCTGCGCATTGAGCGTTTCGGTGGCCTTGAGCAGCTTGCGCAGTGCGTCGAGCAGAGACTTGCGACCCTGAGGGTCCAGCCCGGATTTGTGCTCGGCGATGCTTTCAAGCAGGCTCGTCAGGCTATGGGTCAACTCGTCGATCGGTTCCATCTTCATGCAGGTCCACCGTATAGGCGCAGGCGTCGCCGGCGCTCAGTCAAAGCTGAAACCGTCCAGGCGCTGCTTCAGCGCAACGGCAATCTGCGCCAGCTCTTCACTGGCTGCCCGGGTCTGGTCGGAGCGCACCGAGGACTGCATCGAAAGGTCCCTGATCCGCAGGATGCTGCGGTCGATGTCTCTGGCCACCAGCGCCTGTTGTTCACACGCGGTGGCGATCAGCGTGTTGCGTTCGTCGATGCGGTTGACCGTGCGGGTGATGCCGTCC
Source organism: Pseudomonas sp. NPDC090208 (assembly GCF_044746785.1). Taxonomy (NCBI): domain Bacteria; kingdom Pseudomonadati; phylum Pseudomonadota; class Gammaproteobacteria; order Pseudomonadales; family Pseudomonadaceae; genus Pseudomonas; species Pseudomonas sp. NPDC090208. The sequence goes on along the minus strand of NZ_JBIVCU010000005.1, from coordinate 257,501 downwards.
AGCGCCGTGTTGGCCGAAGCGGCCTGGCTGCGGGTCTGTGTCGCCTGTTCTGCGCTGTCGGTCAGCGCCGTCACGGTTTCTCGGGTGCCGGTCTGGATGTGTCCGATCATGCGCTCGATGTCCATCGTCGAGGTGCTGGTGCGATGCGCCAGCGAACGCACTTCGTCGGCGACCACGGCAAACCCGCGCCCGGCTTCACCGGCCCGTGCCGCTTCGATGGCGGCGTTGAGTGCCAGCAGATTGGTCTGATCGGCCACCGAACGAATCACCTCCAGCACCTTGCTGATTTCCTGGGTGTTGGAGGCCAGTTCACCGGCACGCTCGGATGCACCGCTGACGCTGCTGTCGAGACGGGTGATGGCGCCGAGGGTGGCGGTGAGTTCCTGTTGCCCGTTCTGCGCAAGTTGCAGCGAAGCCCGTGATTCATCGGAGGTGTTCAGCGCATTGCGCGCCACCTCGTCCACGGCCTGGCTCATTTCGGTCACGGCAGTGGCGGTTTGCTCGATTTCGCTGTTCTGTGCCTGCAGGTCGCTGTTGCTGCTGTTGACCAGCGCGCTCAGCTCTTCGGCAGCCGCCGAGAGCTGGCCGGCGGCGTGATAGACCCCGGACAGCGTGTTGCTGAGGTTGTCGCGCATGATGATCACGGCGCGCAGCAGTTGCGCCGCCTCATCCTCGCCGTGGCTGTCCAGCGAGGTGTTGCGCAGGTCGCCGTGCGCGATCCGTTCGGCAGAGCCCAGCGCCAGCGCGACGGGCCGGGCAATACTGGTCGTCAGGTTGTGGGCGATGACGGCGGCACCCAGGGTTGCCAGCACGATCACTGCCAGCGTGACTTGCAGCGACATTCGGTAAGCCGTCTGCCCGGATGCACTGGCCGCCTGTTGTGAGGCGTCGTTGACCCGTTCCAGTTCTGCCAGCGCGGCGTTCATCTGCTGCGCCAGTGCCGTCATTTCACCGTCCACCAGCGCGTAGGCCTCTGCCGAGCGCGCCTGCTGGAGGAATTGATGAACCTGGGTCGCATCGGCTCGGTAGCGGTCGAACAGCGTGCCGATACGGGTGTAGACGTCTTTTTCATGAGCGTCACTGATCAGCGGCCGATAGGCTTCCTGCGCTGCCGCGAAATCATTGATGTCGGCAAGGAGGGCCGCGTAATTGGCGGCCAGCGACGTTTCGTTGGCAGAGGTCAGCAAACGAAAGGCGCCCAGGCGGGTCTTGGCGACGGCCAGCGTGATGTCATCACCCAGGGCAATGCCGGGCAGCGCATCTTGTTCAATGACCAGGCTCGCCTGACGAATAACCTTGGCCTGAAACATCGCAAAGGCACCGACACCGATCAATGCAAGGATGACCACGGCGAAACACAATCGAATACGGGCAGCGAATTTAAAGCGTCTTAGCAACATCGGTTATTCCATCCACGGGCGTGACAAGTCCTGAGTTTAATTTTCACCTCGTTATATGGATGCTTTAACGGCGTGTCGGGCCGGGGATAAAAGAAAGTGCTCTGCGGATAACAATAAAATCAATATGGCCCGGGCGGGCTTCGAAACTATGGTCTAGTGCGGGCTTAGTCTTCGTCGTTTCATGCGGTGGAAGAGGGATTACTTCGATAACGACCGGGTGACATCGCAAACCATCGCTCACAGGCTTTGTTGAATGCGCTCTGGTTCTTGAACCCCATGCGATAGGCAATCTGTTTCAGGCTCAGCGTGGTATTGAGCAGCAGGTGTCGACTCTGTTGTTGACGGACGAGGTCGAGCAGCGACTGAAAGCGCTGGCCTTCCTTGTCCAGTGCGCGGGTCAACTGGTGTGCGCTGCTGTCCAGCGTCCGGGCGATGTCGCCCAGGGTCAGCGGCCGGCCCTGACTCAGGTGCTGCACGATGATGCGTTTGACCCGTGCCGTGGTCGTTGCCGAGTGCAGTTCGCTCTGGCGCCGCTTCAGGTATTCGTCGTGAATCTGCTGCAGCAACGGGTCGGATGTGGCGACCGGCAGGTCGCCGTCGCTGCGCCTGAACGTCAGCGTGTTGACGGTCGCCGAAAATCTCAGGTTGCTGCCGAACAACTGCTCCAGCTGGCGGGTGTCAGCCGGTTGGCGATAGGTGAATTCGGCCTGGACCGGCTGGATTCGCGCGGAGGGTGCAAGCCAGTGGAGCAGGCCCAGGGTGATGGCCGCCACCGCATCGATGAACGCACGGGGCAGCGACGGGCTCTGCGAGGCGGTCGACAGCCCGGAGATCTTCAATGTCGTCGGGTGGACATCAAGAAACATGCTGAAGCCGGTGCCGATCATGGCGTGGTGTTCGGCAATGCGTGCCAGTGCGTCATGCAGCGTCGGGCAGGACATGACGGCATAGCCCAGCGCACCGAGATGGCCGGGATGGGCGCTCTGATAGGCCAACAGGCCGATATCTTCGTTACCCGTGTGGTGTTGCGCCTGCGCAAAGAACTGTGTGAGTTCATGCATCGGAACAGCGTGTACGCCTGAAAAGCCGTCGCTGCTTTCCGGTGCGCTTATAACCCGATGTGGAACTTTTGTTTCGGCAAAACATATGGCGTCGATAAACGCTTGCGCGAAGGCCGCGGAGAGAGTTTGCATGTTAATTCCACAGGGTGATTCAACGGCCTGCTGTTGTTTTAGTGTGGGGCCTTGTTTGTTGACTGAATGCTCAGGTTTTAATTATGAAAGGTCTGCCCTGAACGGGAGCGATGACGCATGTCCTTAACTAGGTAAACGATTGGCCGAAAGGGCAAAACAAGAGAGAACTTGATGCCGAAGTGCAAGTGTAAGGGCAGGACGGATACAGAGTCACTCATTGCGTTGATATCGAGTGGCAATGAGTACGGGAGTACCTGAACAGAAAATCTTATCGGGCATAGCGGTTTTTTCCCGTTGGACGCGGCGCGCAGCCTGCCGAAAGATGGCCGCCGACACGAGAAAGGTACGACGCCGGCCGGTTTGCACGCCAGGCCGAGCCACGCGTCCAGCCTTCAGGGTCGCAGCGTTTTCGGACGCCCGACCCCATTCATCAGCTGCGCTCTGCCAGCAGCCGGCCATGCCGCTGCGCGCTCATGGGAAGAGGCTTCAATGACCTATAACAATCAAAAATATGTCTGCGCGCTGCTGGTTGGCGGCGCCACTCTGACTTACGGCATCACCGCTCAGGCGGACTTCTTCGCGGACAGCAAAGGGGAACTGGAAGCCCGCAATTTCTACTTCAATCGCGATTTCCGCCAGGACGGCGCCCGTGACAAGGCCGAAGAGTGGGCACAGGGTTTCCTGTTGCGCCTGCAATCGGGCTACACCGCCGGCACCGTCGGTTTCGGGTTGGACGCGCTGGGCATGCTCGGGCTGAAACTGGATTCCGGCGACGGCACTGCCGGTACCGGACTGCTGCCAGCGGATCGTTCTTCCGGTGGTTCTCAAGACGACTACGCCAAGCTCGGCCTGACCGCCAAGATGAAGGTGTCGAAGACCGAGCTGAAAGTCGGCTCGCTGTTCTTCAAGGACCCGGTGATCAATTCCAATGACACCCGGCTGTTGCCGCAGACCTTTCGCGGCGGCCTGCTGACCTCTCAAGAACTGGACAACTTCAAGTTCACCGGCGGCCATATCGACCGGATCAAGGCCAACAGCTCGTCGGACTTCACCGAGATGAGCGGCAACCGCATCGGCGGCACCAGCAACAGCTTCAACTTCGGCGGCGGCGATTATCAGCTCACCCCGCAGCTGGCGTTGAGCGCTCATTATGGTCAGCTGGAAAACGTCTATCAGCAGTACTACGGCGGACTGGTGCATGTGTTGCCGTTGGGCGCGGGGCAGAGCCTGAAGTCCGATCTGCGTTACGCCAGCAGTCGCGAGGACGGTAACTTTCGCGATCTGGACAACAAGGCGTTCGGTTCGATGTTCACCTACAAGGTGGCGGCCCATGCGTTCGGTGTCGGCTATCAACGCATGAGCGGCGACGATCCGTTTCCGTACATCGCCGGCAGCGACCCGTATCTGGTCAACTTCATCCAGATCGGCGATTTCGCCAATGCCCGTGAGCGCTCCTGGCAACTGCGCTACGACTACGATTTTGCGGCGCTGGGTGTGCCGGGGTTGACCTTCATGAGCCGTTACGTGTCCGGCGACAACGTCGAGCGCGCGGCGGGCGGCGAGGGCAAGGAATGGGAGCGCAACACCGATATCGGTTATGTGATCCAGAGTGGCCCGTTGAAGAATCTGGGCATGAAATGGCGCAACGCGACCGTGCGCTCCAACTTCGGCAATGACCTGGACGAGAACCGGCTGATCGTCAGTTACACCGTGCCGTTGTGGTAGGACGACGCGGCATCTCTTGTGGGAGGGAGCCCTGCTCGCGAATGCGGTCAATCATTCACAACATGAGTGTCTGACCTGACGCCTTCGCGAGCAGGGCTCCCTCCCACAGGGTTCCGTGTAGTGGCCGAACATTCTGTCTTTTTTCAGAAGCGAGATTCCCATCATGCAAACCGCTATCAACCTCTGGCCGCTGCTCGGCGTGCTGGTGATCGTTCTGGGCTTCGTTCTGCGTTTCAATCCGATGCTGGTGGTAGCACTGGCAGCGCTCGCCACCGGGCTGGCGGCCAGCATGCCGCTGGAAACGCTGCTGGCGACCATCGGCAGCGGTTTCATCAAGACCCGCACCTTGCCGCTGATCATCCTGTTGCCGCTGGCGGTGATCGGCCTGCTGGAACGCCACGGCCTGCGCCTGCATGCGCAGAACTGGATCGCTCGGTTTACCGGCGCCACCGCCGGACGCCTGCTGATCGCCTACCTGTTCGTCCGTGAAAGCACCGCTGCGCTGGGCCTGACCAGCCTCGGCGGGCATCCGCAGATGGTCCGGCCGCTGCTGGCGCCGATGGCCGAAGGTGCCGCCGAATCGCGTTTCGGCAAGCTGCCGGAAAAGCTGCGCATCAAGCTGCTGTCGCTGTGTGCGGCGACCGATAACGTCGGGTTGTTTTTCGGCGAGGACATCTTTGTCGCCTTCGGTGCGATCGCCCTGATGCACACCTTCCTGCTCGGCTCCGGCATCGATGTCGAACCGATGCACATCGCCTTGTGGGGCATCCCGACAGCGATCTGCGCCTTTGTCATTCACGCGGTGCGCCTGCACCGTTTCGACCGCCAGATGAGCCGTGAATTGCAAGGCGCCACGCCGACCTCGACTGCCGCCAAGGAGGTCACGCCATGATCATCTCCATTCAATACCTGTACTGGCTGGCCGGGGTGATTCTGGCGATCACCGCGTTCATGAGCGTGACCGACCGCAGCAATCCGAAACGCTGGACCACCGGGCTGTTCTGGGCGCTGTTTGCCATCGCTTTTCTGGTCGGTGATCGACTGCCGCCGGTTTGGGTGGGCGTTGGCGTGATCGTCATGGCGTTGATTGCAGGTTTTGGCGGCGTCGGTTTCGGCAAGGTCGACAACCTGCCGGAAAAGGCTCGTCGCGAGAGTGCAGGGCGCCTGAAGAACAAGCTGTTCATTCCGGCGCTGGCGATCCCGCTGGTGACGGTGATCGGCGCGATGCTGCTGAAGAACATCAAGTTCGGTGACGTGTTTCTGCTTGATCCGGCCAACAGCACTTTCGTCTCGCTGGGCATCGGCAGCCTGATCGCTCTGGCGCTGGCCTGCTGGCTGACCCGCGACACGCCGGTGCAGGCCATGCGCGAATCGCGGCGCCTGACCGAAGCACTGGGCTGGGCGCTGGTGTTGCCGCAGATGCTGGCGATGCTCGGGCTGGTGTTCAACGACGCCGGGGTCGGCAAGGCGGTGGCGCATCTGGCGACGGCCTACATCAACCTGGATTTCCGTCTGGTGGCGGTGATGGTCTACGTGCTGGGCATGGCGCTGTTCACCATCGTCATGGGCAACGGTTTTGCCGCGTTTCCGGTGATGACCGGCGGTATCGGCGTGCCGGTGCTGGTCGGCATGTACGGCGCCAACCCGGCGGTGATGGCGGCCATCGGCATGTTTTCCGGCTACTGCGGCACGCTGATGACGCCGATGGCGGCCAACTACAACATCGTCCCGGCGGCGCTGCTGGAGTTGCCGGACAAATACGCGGTGATCAAGGCGCAGGTACCGACGGCGCTGGGGATGCTGGTGGCCAATATCGTGTTGTTGTATTGCCTGATGTAGCGAATTTTGCGCGACCCTTGTAGGAGCTGGCTTGTCCTGCGACCGGCGACGAAGTCGTCGTAAAACCGGTATACGCGGTGTGTCAGGAAAGCATAGTTGCTTGATTTTACGGCCTTCGGCCGGTCGCAGGACAAGCCAGCTCCTACAGGAATCGGGGATATTCGCAAACGATTGCGATCCACTGGATGAATGGCCAAAAACGCTCTAAAACAGGGCTTTCAACGGGTCAGACAGCGATGTCTGGCCCGTTTTCGTTCATGCGCCGCTATCCCCCTACAAAAAAGAGGTTGAATAGTCACAACAATTGTTATTTAAATAACAAAAATAATAACGCCCGTGGTGCCTGCCATGGACGTGAACAAGGTAACGACACATGAACAAGATCGCGGTCATCGGCAGCAACATGGTGGATCTGATCACCTACATCGACCGGATGCCGGCCCAGGGGGAAACCCTTGAAGCGCCGAATTTCGCCATGGGTTGCGGCGGCAAGGGGGCCAATCAGGCCGTGGCGGCCGCCAAGCTGGGCGCCGAGGTGCTGATGCTGAGCAAGGTCGGCGACGACATGTTCGCCGACAACACCCTGGCCAACTTCCAGCGCTTCGGCATCGACACGCAATTCGTCCAGCGCGTGCCGGGCGTCTCCAGTGGTGTGGCGCCGATCTTCGTGCAGAGCGATTCGCACAACAGCATCCTCATCGTCAAAGGCGCCAACGCGCACCTCAAGCCAGCTGATATCGACGCGGCCAGTGCGGCGCTGCGCGACTGCAAGCTGATCGTGCTGCAGCTGGAGATCGATCTGGAAACGGTCTACTACGCCATCGACTTCGCCAAGGCCAACGGCATTCCGGTGCTGCTCAACCCGGCCCCGGCGGTCAAGGGCCTGAGCCGATCGCACCTGGCGCAACTGGATTTCTTCATCCCCAACGAAACCGAACTGGCGCTGGTCACGGGCCAGGTCGTCGATTCGCTGGAGTCGGCCCGCGCGGCCGCGCTGCAATTGGTGCAGGACGGCATCCGCCACGTCATCGTCACTCTCGGCGAGAAGGGCGCGCTGTACGTCGGCGAACAGGGCGAATTCCGCGTCGAGGGCATCAAAGTCGACGCCCGCGACACGACCGGCGCCGGTGATGCCTTCATCGGTTGCTTCGCCCGTCACTGGAGCGAGGACGGTGACATGCGCCGCGCCATGACCCAGGCCGTTGCCTACTCCGCCTGCTCGGTCACGGGCCTGGGCACCCAGAGTTCCTACCCGGACGCTGCCACGTTCGGTCGCTTCCTCGACACGCTGTAAGGCATTCATGAGCCGCTGCGCCCCGACCGGTCGATTCGACCGGCAGGGCGGGGTATTTCCTGCACTTCACGGAGAACAACAATGACAAAACCCGCGCTCCAACACTCCCCGGACGGGTTCTACCTGAACCGCACGCCGTGGTTCGCCTTTCTGCTGTTGTGCTGCTGCTTCGCGTTGTGGGCGGCGGCCGCGAGCATGAACGACGTGCTCATCGCGCACTTCAAGAAGGCCTTCCTGCTCAGCGATTTCCAGACCGCGTTCGTGCAGTCGGCGTTCTATCTGGGCTACTTCTTCGTGGCGATCCCGGCTGCGCTGGTGGTCCGCCGTTTCAGCTACAAGACCACCATCCTCATCGGCCTGTTGCTGTACATGGTCGGCTGCTCGCTGTTCTTCCCGGCTGCATCGATGGCCAAGTACGGCATGTTCCTGATGGCGCTGTTCGTCATCGCCGCCGGCCTGTCGTTCCTGGAAACTGCCTGCAACACCTACTCGACGCTGATGGGCCCGCGTGAAACCGGCACCCGTCGCCTGAACATCTCGCAGACCTTCCACCCGTTCGGCGCCATGGCCGGCGTGTACGTCGGCAGCTTCGTGATGTTCAAGGACACCGACGCCACCCGCGAACAACTGACCCAGATGAGCGCATCCGAAGCGGCGATCCAGCAACTGGAAATGATCCAGTCGACCCTGCTGCCGTACAAATGGATGATCGCCGTACTGATCCTGATGTTCGTGCTGATCGCCTTCACCAAGTTTCCGGCGTGCAAGGGCAACCTCAAGGCCGCGGCGAAAACCAGCAGCCTCGGGCAGAGCCTGGGGCGTCTGTGGCGCAACCCGCGTTTCACCTTCGGTGTGCTGGCGCAGTTCCTGTATGTTGGCGCGCAGGTCGGCGTGTGGAGCTTCACCATTCGCCTGGCGATGCAGATGGGCGGCATGAACGAGCGCAGCGCGTCGTGGTTCCTGTTGACCACGTTCGCCGCCTACTTCGTCGGCAAGATGATCGCCAACCTGTTGATGCGCAAAATGCACCCGGCCAAGGTCCTGGCCATCTACGGCGTGCTGACCATCGCACTGCTGGCCTACACCATCCTGGTGCCGAACATCAGCGCTGTGTACGCCGCCGTGGGCGTGAGCATTTTCCTCGGCCCGTGCTGGCCGACCATTTACGGCCTGACCATCGACGGTCTGGGCGAAGACACCGGTGTCGGCGGTTCGCTGCTGGTCATGAGCATCGTCGGTGGCGGCGTCATGCCGATCTTCCAGGGCCTGTTGTCCGATGCCACCAACGGCAATATGCAGATCGCTTACAGCGTGCCACTGCTGTGCTTCGTGGTGATCGTCGCCTATGCGATCAAGTGCATGCGTAACCCGGCCAGCGAAACAGCACCGGTCGGTGCGGTGACCGCCTCATGAACACCGTGAACATTGCGCTGTACCCCGAGCAGTTCGCCGGGCCGGAGAAAACCCTGCTGGAGTCTGCCGACTTTCGCGTGCTGGCCTGGACCTATCCCAGCGGCGTGAAAGCGCTGGCGCTGGAGAACAACCGTGGCCGTGTCGTCGTGTTGCCGTACCAGGGCCAGATGATCTGGTCGGCGGTGTTCGACGGCTGCGACCTGACCATGCGCAACATGTTCCGCCAGCCATACCCGAGCCCGACGGTGATCGGCACTTACGGCTGCTTCATGTTCCACAGCGGCATCCTGCGCAACGGTTGCCCGACGCCGCAAGACGACCATCCGCTGCACGGCGAAATGCCGTGCGCGCCGATGGACAGTGCCTGGCTGGAAGTCGGCGAAGACGCCGCAGGCGCGTTTCTGCGCCTGGGTGGCGAGTACGAATACGTGATGGGTTTCGGTGATCATTACCGTGCCCGTCCCAGCGTGACCCTGCGTCCCGGCTCGGGCCTGTTCGACATCGGCATGGACGTGCAGAACCTGGCCGGCAAGGCGATGGACCTGATGTACATGGCGCACATGAACTACGCCTATGTTGCCGATGGGCAGTTCGTCGAGCCGTTGGGCATCGAAGTGACGCGGGTGCGCAGCAGCGTGCCGGCCCACGTCAAGCCGACGCCGGCCTGGTCGGCGTACATGGCCGAGCTGACCGAAGATCCTTTGAAATTGCAGACCCTGAACACGCCTGAGCTGTACGACCCGGAGATCGTCTGTTTCTTCGACGGCGTGCGGACCGACAGCCGGGGTGACGCGCATTTCCTCCTGCAACACCCGCAGGGCTCGGCGTTCTACACCCGCTACAAACCCGAGCAGTTCAGCCACGCCGCGCGCTGGGTGCTGCACAACGCTGATCAGCAGGTGGCCGCCTTCGTGCTGCCGGCGACCTGTGAGCCGGAGGGGTTCCTGGCGGAAAAGGCCAAGGGCAATGTGCGTTCGCTGGCGGCGGGGGAGGGGGCTGCGTTCAGTGTGACGACGGGGTATCTGTCTGCTGAGGAAGTGTGGCAGGTGGGGACTGATCTGAAACGTTGATGGCCTCTTCGCGAATGAATTCGCTCCCACAGGGACACAATCATCTGTAGGAGCGCGCTTGCCCGCGATGCGAACTGCCTGCGGCAAATCTGTAACTGGCACACCGCCATCGCGAGCAAGCTCACTCCTACAAACACGCGATCATCTGTAGGAGTGAGCTTGCTCGCGATAGCGATCGCCTCTTCGCGGGCAAGCCCGCTCCCACAGGGTAATGCGGTGACTGTAGACGTGCGCTGGAGCGCCGCCGATCAGAACTGTGGGAGCGGGCTTGCCCGCGAAGACGGAATATCAGGCGCTGCGGGTGTTGGAGTCGGTCACATCACCAACCGCGCCCCATACCCCTGAATCAGGTCGCGGTACGGCTTGGGCAGTTTCTTGTCGGTGACCACCACGTGAAATTCCTCCAGGGTCGCGAAGTGCGCGGTGCGTACGGCGTCGAACTTGGAATGATCGGCCAGCAGCATGCTGTGTTGCGCCTGACGCAGGACCTTCTGCTTGACCTCGACCTCGTTGAAGTTGAAGCAGGTCACGCCGAATTGATCGCTGACCCCGGCGGCCGAAACGAATGCCCAGGTCAGGCGGATGCCATCAAGGATGGTGGCTTCGCTGTGGTGCTCGAACACCTGATTCTTGCGGTGAAAGGTGCCGCCGCAGAGGACGATGTTGCAGTTGGCTTTTTGTTGCAGCTTGAGCAGTACGTTGAGCGAGTTGCACACGGCGGTGAACTCCAGCTCGTCGGGGATGAAGTCGATGACGAAAGGAATCGTCGTGCCGCAATCGAAAAACACCGTATCGCCGGGCTTGATGAAGGCCGCTGCGAGTTTGCCGATACGGCGCTTTTCTTCGACGTGGCGGGTGCCCTGTTCGCTGACCTTGTAGTCGCTGGCCTCGGACGGGTCGAAGGCCAGGGTGATGTGGCCGCCCAACAGGTGAAATTTTTCCGGATGACGGCCCAGGTCGCGGCGCAGGGTCATCTCCGAAACGTCCAGCAGCGCCGCCATTTCACGCAGGTGAATGGCCTTCTGGTCCTGCAGGGCTTGCTGAATCAGTTTGATGCGGTCGGATTTCTTGTTGTCCACGGGCATTCCGGCTGTCGTTTGAGTGTGGTGTAAAAATAACATTTTCTGTTATATTTGAAACATCTGGATTGTACACAGGCTGCACTTTCTCTTGCAGCTTAAAGCTTGCCGCTTGCAACTGCTTTCAACTTGCAACTGCTTTCAAAAGGAAACGAAGCGTGATGAAGATCGAACCCGCAGCACTCGCGCAGTATATCGACCACACCCTGCTGGCTGCCGATGCCAGCCGCGAACAGATCGCGACCCTGTGCCGCGAAGCGCAGGCACATGGATTCTATTCGGTGTGCGTAAATTCTGGCCAGGTGCCCTATGCGGCCTCGCTGCTGGCCGGTCAGGCGGTCAAGGTCTGTGCGGTGGTGGGCTTTCCGCTGGGCGCCGGCCTTTCCGACACCAAGGCCTTTGAAGCGCAGCGGGCAATCGCTGCCGGCGCCGGTGAAATCGACATGGTGCTCAATATCGGCGCGCTCAAGGACGGCCTGTTCGACCTGGTCCGCGACGACATCGCGGCGGTGAAACAGGCGTGTGGCGCGGTACCGCTGAAAGTGATCCTGGAAACCTGCCTGCTCGATGACGCGCAGAAAACCCGCGCCTGCGAAATCTGCCGCGAGCTGAACGTCGCTTTCGTCAAGACTTCCACCGGTTTCAGCCGCAGCGGCGCGACCCTGGAAGACGTCACCCTGATGCGCCAGGTGGTCGGCGCCGGCGTTGGCGTCAAAGCTTCCGGCGGCGTGCGTGACTACGCCACCGCGGTGGCCATGATCGAAGCTGGCGCCACACGTCTGGGCACCAGCTCCGGCATCGCCATCATCAGCGGCGCCACCGCGTCGGGCTCGGGCTACTGAGTCTTTTTCTCCGCGCAACAATGGGTTGAGCCTGCCGTATCATATTGATCGTGCAGGCGCACCCATTCCATGATTTCCTCCTCGTTGCGGCCCTTGGGCGTCAGGTCGAGGTAGTTGTAAGCCCCCACCAGAATGTCCAGACCGCGGGCGTAGGCCGAGTAGGTGTGGAAAATCTCGCCGGCAGCATTCTTGTAGAAGATGCTCACGCCGGGCATTTCCTCCTCGGCGTAATCGGTGATCTCGTAGTTGTAATGCATCTTGCCGGCGGCTTTTTCGGCGTCGGTGGCCGAGACGTGAAAGTCCTCGTTGAACGTGCTGCCGGCCGACGACACCCATTTGAATTGCCAGCCCATGCGCTGCTTGAACGCCTGGAACTCCTGCCATGGCGCGTGGGACACCGCGACCAGCGAAATATCGTGGTGGGCCAGATGCAGGTTAGGGCCGTCCAGATGATCAGACAGGAACGAGCAGCCCTTGCAGCCGGCTTCCCAGTCCTTGGCGAACATGAAGTGGTAGACGATCAGCTGGCTGTTCTTGCCGAACAGCTCGGCCAGGCTCTGTTTGCCATCCGGGCCTTCGAACAGGTACGGCGTGTTGACCTTGACCCAGGGCAGGGCACGGCGTTCGGCGCTGAGCTGGTCGCGCTGGCGGGTGAGGGCCTTTTCCCGCGTCAGATGTTCACGGCGGGCGGCCAGCCATTCGGCGCGAGATACCACGGGGTGGTTGTCGAGTGTGGTCATGATTGTTCTCCTTCGACGGGTTCACAAAGGGGTTTGACAGTGGGTAGTCGAATGGCGGTGGCGGGAATCGACAGGAGGTATGGAAATTGTCGTCTGACGTTGAAATGCTTCTGCCGAAGGCGTGGGAGCCGGCTTGCTGGCGAATGCGTCAGGTCAGTTGCATTGATGTTGCCTGAGTGAGCGCGTTCGCCAGCAAGCCGGCTCCTACAGAGGGCGTGTTCAGCCAGTGGCATCTGCCGCCTTTCAGCAGACGAAAATGGCCGCTACCGCCATTGAATGGCACACTGCGCCCGTTCGTGTCTTTCCCGGAATCCATCGCTCATGCCGCAACTCTCCCTGGCGTCGCTCAAGACCCGCTGGTTTTTCTGGCTGTGCCTGCTGTTGATCGTGGTCGGTCTGCCGGTCGGCTGCGCGGCGTTGCAGCACAAGGAGCGCGAGCTGGTGTTCATGATCGAGCCGGGCACCGCCAGCTGGTACCACGGCATTCCGCCGGATGTGCAGGAGCTGGACCTCAGCGCGCCGTCGTTCGGCCTCAAGCAGAACATCCACGGCTGGTGGTGGCCGGCCGAGCGCAAGGACGCCCCGGCGTTGCTCTATCTGCACGGTTCGCGCTGGAACCTCACCGGGCAGTTTTTCCGCATCGAGCAGTTGCATGCGCTGGGCTTTTCCGTGCTCGCCATCGACTACCGCGGCTTCGGCCAGAGCAAGGGCCAGTTGCCGTCGGAGGCTTCGGTGTACGAAGACGCACGCATCGCCTGGGCGCGTCTGAAACAACTGCAGCCGGACCCGCGCAAGCGCCTGATCTATGGCCATTCACTGGGCGGCGCGGTGGCGGTGGACCTGGCCGCCGAGCTGGGCCGGGATGCGCAGAAGGGCGACGAGCCGATCCAGGCGCGGGGCTTGATCGTCGAATCGACCTTCACCAATCTGGCCGACGTCGCGTCATCGGTGGCCAGCACCCGCACCTCGCTGCCGGTGCGCTGGCTGGTGTCGCAGAAATTCGATTCCATCGACAAGATCGCCGACATTCACATGCCGGTGCTGATCGTCCACGGCATGGCCGACCAGTTCGTCGCCCCGCGTTTCAGCCAGGAACTGTTCGACGCGGCGCAGGAACCGAAAAACCTGCTGATGGTGCCCGGCGGCAACCACAACAACAGTATGAACCTCGGCAAGCAGGCCTATGCCCAAGCGATCAGGGCGCTGCTGGATGCCACGCCGCCGCCCGTTCATGCACTCAATGGCCCGGTGAGTACGGGCAAGCAGTCGGGCTGACGCGAAATGCAAATCCCGTGGAAAGGAGCCCTGCTCGCGAAGGCGTTTTGTCAGTCAACATCGCAGCGTCTGACCCACCGCTTTCGCGAGCAGAGCTCCCTCCCACGGGATTGTGGTGTTGGCGGGATGGATTTCAGCCGACCCAATCGCCAGGGCACCACAAAACCCTGTGGGAGGGATCCGAGGTAACGAGGGTCGCGAAGGCGTCCGGTCAGACACTGCAGGGTTGACTGATCCAGCGCCTTCGCGAGCAGGGCTCCCTCCCACGGGATTGTGGTGGTGGCGGGATGGATTTCAGCCGACCCAATCGCCAGGGCACCACAAAACCCTGTGGGAGGGATCCGAGGTAACGAGGGTCGCGAAAGCGTCCGGTCAGACACTGCAGGATTGACTGACCCAGCGCTTTCGCGAGCAGAGCTCCCTCCCACAGGTATCTCTGTACGACGTCACAACGACGGTGTCAGCTTCCCCGCTGATGCTCCACCGCAAACGGCTTGTTGCGCACCACCACTTTGCCCGGATGGCTGTCCGGCACCGGCACGCCTTTGAGCGCTTCCAGCAGTTGTGCGGGATTTTCCAGCGGCAGTTCTGCCAGTTGTTGCGGGCTGAGATTCCACCACTGGCTGGCCAGCAGACCGTCGATAACCGGTTGTTCGAAGCGATATCGCAGCACCTTGGCCGGTGAGCCGGCAACGATGGCATAGGGCGGCACGTCCTTGGTGATCAGCGATTGCGCACCGATCACCGCGCCGGTGCCGATGGTCACGCCTTCCAGAATCAACACATCCATGCCGATCCACACATCGTGGCCGATCACCGTCTGCGGCACTTCGTCGTGGTGACCATGGCTGACACCGCCGACGCGCTGGCGCAGGCCGACCAGGCCGTGGTGGGAGCTGAGCCACTCCAGCGGATGCGACTTGCGGTTCTGGCCGATGGTGACGTTGCGTGCGATGGAGCAGTAACGGCCGATGCTCGCGACATTCTGCAGCTCGCTGCCGCTGACGATGTCGGTGTAGGCGCCGATGCTCAGTTGCCGCGCGTTGATCTTGATCTGGTGCAGTTTGACGCCGTGTTCGAGGGTCAGCTCCATGTCCCGGCGCAGGCCGCGAATACCGCTGTCCAGGCGGCATTTATTGCGGGCCAGTTCGCGCTTGAGCTGGCGGTCGAGCAGGACGCGGCGAAGGAAATTCATGCTGTGGCAATCCGTCAAGATGGCAGTGAGCGCGCTGCCACGAAGGCCTGCCTTGAAGGGCGGTCCGCTGCGCGCGCTCTATTGTTGGAAAAGTCGCCGATAGTGGCACATCCCGAGCACTGAGCGATAACCGAAACTGGCCGGTCACGCTCCGCCTCGAACCGATGGGCGACCGCGACAGGCATTCACAACGGCGGCGGCAGATGGTATCTGTGTCCTTCTGCCATCTTCAGCATCACGAGCCTGCGTCATGGACAAGTACTCAAACGGCGAAGCCCACCTGACCCACTGCGAACGGGACTGGGTGGTGCGCGCCAAACCGTTGCCGCAAATGGAGCGGATCGAAGCGTACTTCCAGGGCCACGGTTTCGAGATGCACCGCCACGACACCTACGCCATCGGCCACACACTGTCCGGGGTGCAGAGCTTTCAGTACGGCAAGCAGATGGTCAACAACCTGCCGGGACAAACGATGGTCTTGCACCCGGATGAGCCCCACGACGGCCATGCTGGCACCGAGGACGGCTTTCGCTATCGGATGTTCTACCTGGAACCGGCGATGATCCAGCAGGTGCTCGGCGGCAAGCCGCTGCCGTTCATCAAGGGTGGGGTGTCCACCGATCCGCGCCTGTTCAAGGCCAGTCAGGCGTTTCTGCATGACCTGGACCATGCCCTCGATCCGCTGGAACTGGACGATGCCGTGTACGACCTGGCCATGGCGTTGCAGGACGCCGCAGGAGCGCGCAAGGGGCGACAGGTGGTCAACTGGGCCGGCGCACAGCGGGCCCGCGAATTATTGCTGGCCAGTCTGGAGCAGGGCGTGAGCCTGGAAGAACTGGAGCAGGCCAGCGACACCGACCGCTGGCGGCTGTCGCGGGATTTCCGCACGCTGTTCGGCACCAGCCCGCACCGCTACCTGACCTTGCGCCGGCTGGATCTGGTGCGCCATTCGATTTCGCTGGGTGTGTCCCTGAGCGACGCCTCGGCCATGGCTGGCTTCGCCGATCAGAGCCACATGACGCGGCATTTCGTGAAAACCTTCGGCTACCCGCCGGGGCGTTGGTTGAAGATGCTTGGCCGACCGTCGCACAACCCTTTGTAGCTGCCCGGTGATCATCTGCTTTTGATTCTGGCCGCAGGCCGTGGGAGGGATCCGGTCTGTGCCTTCCGCTAAACCCGTAGTAGCGCCTACACGGATAAAGGGGGTGCACCACAAAACCCTGTGGGAGGGAGCTCTGCTCGCGAAGGCGTTTTGTCAGTCAACATCGCAGTCTCTGATCCACCGCTTCGCGAGCAGAGCTCCCTCCCACGACCTGCGGCCAGAAGCAAAAGCGATGGCGTTCGCTAGACCCGTAGCCGGACTGCTACGGGTTTGGGTTGTGCTGAAATCAAGCCGACAACACAAAGCCCTGTGGGAAGGAGCTCTGCTCGCGAAGGCGTTTTGTCCGTCAACATTGCAGTGACTGATCCACCGCTTCGCGAGCAGAGCTCCCTCCCACGGCCTGCGGCCGGAAGCAAAAGCGCTGCGCCTACGCGGGCGGCATCAACACCGCAATCAATGCCCTGACCACTCCCGGCAGGGCATCCAGTTCGCGGACCAGTACGCTGCGTTCGCGCACGGCCCAGGGTTCGTCCAGTTCGATGGTTTTCAGCTTCATGGTGCGGCTGTGCCGGATCGCCGCCGACTCGGGAATGATGCCGATGCCGACGCCAGCCTCGACCATGCGGCAGATCGCTTCGAAGCTCGACACCTGAATCCGCAGTGACAGGGTCAAGCCCAAACGCTCGACGTGATCGCGCAGAAACGTCAGCAACGTGCTGCCTTCGTGCAGGCCGATGTGCTGAAACGCCAGGGTCTGCTTGAGGGTGACTTTCTTCTGCTTCGCCAGATCGTGGCCCTCTGGCACGGTCAGCACCAGACGGTCGGTGCTGAAGTGCATGACCTGCAACCCGGCCGCTTCCACGGGGCCAGCGATGATGCCCATGTCGGTACTGCCGTCGAGCACGCCACGGACGATGTCCCGCGACAGCCGCTCCTGCAGATCCACCGTTACCCCTGGCCGTTCGGCGAGAAAACCGGCCAGCACTTCCGGCAGGAATTCGGTCACCGCAGTGGTGTTGGCGAAGATGCGGATGTGCCCGGCCGAATCGGTGCCGTAACTGGTGAATTCGCTTTTCAGGTAGTCCACCTGGCTCATGATCAACCGCGCGTGCTTGAGCAGGCGCTGGCCGGCCGGGGTCAGTTCCACGCCACGGCTGTCGCGGTACAGCAGGCGGGTGTCGAGCTGGCTTTCCAGCGCCTTGATCCGCGCACTGGCGGCCGCTGGCGAGAGAAAGGCGCGGCGGGCGCCCTGGGTCAGGCTCGGCGATTCGCCGATGTGAATGAAGAGGCGCAAGTCAGCCAGGTCGAAGTGCATGGTTGTGTCCGGACATTGCAGGGGCGTTCAGCATACATGAACGCCGGTATATGCAAATGCGGATTCACAGAATGCCGGGCAAATCTCAAGATCCGTTCATAACAACAACGCAGAGGGTCATCCTTCATGACTGCTTCAGAGTCGCCAGTGGATTTCACTGCCTGGATCGGCAAGACCGAAGAAGCGCAGGACCACTTGAGCCGCAACCTGATCAAGCGCATTGCCGCCACCTTCGGCGAGCCGGTGCCGGCTGATGGCGAGGCGCTGCCGCCGCTGTGGCAATGGTGTTTCTTTCAGGAGCCGGTGTTTGAAACGCAACTGGGCACTGACGGTCACCCAGCCCGTGGCGGCTTCCTGCCGCCCGCCGATAATCGCAATCGCATGTGGGCCGGTGGCCGCGTCGAGTTCATCCAGCCGCTGAAAGTCGGCGCCGACGCCCATCGCCTGTCGACCATCCTGCACATCGAAGAAAAGCACGGTCGCACCGGTTCGCTGCTGTTCGTCACCGTGCGTCATGACTACTCGCAGAACGGCGAGTTATGCGTGCGCGAAGAGCAGGACATCGTCTACCGCGAGCCCAACCCGCCCAAACTCAGCAGTGGCGAGGCGGCGGAGCAGGGCGACTGGAGCGAAACCATCGAGCCGACCCCGACCCTGTTGTTCCGCTATTCGGCGGTGACCTTCAACGGCCATCGCATTCACTACGACTACCCCTACGTGACCGCAACCGAAGGCTATCCCGGCCTGGTGGTGCACGGGCCGATGATCGCCACGTTCAACCTGCGTGCCTTCATCCGCGCCAACCCGGACAAGCGCGTGCGCCATTTCGCCTATCGCGGCGTGCGCCCGCTGAACGTACCGACGCCGTTCCGCGTCGCCGGTCGCATCGTCGAGCCGGGCAAGGCGCAGCTGTGGGCCGGCAACGAAGCCGGTGTCGCCCAGAGCGCCGACGTGCAGTTCGACTGACCCCTTCATTCCTATAGCCAGACCCGCAGGCGATCCGGTCGCGGCGGGTGGATGTGAGCAGACCATGAGCCCATACGACAACGAAGACCTCAATGCCATCCGCGAAGGCGTGCGCGCCCTGTGCGCCGAGTTTCCGGCCGAATACTGGCGCAAGATCGATGAAGAGAAAGGCTTCCCGGAAGCCTTCGTCAAGGCCCTGACCGACGCCGGCTGGCTGTCGGCGATGATCCCCACTGAATACGGCGGTTCGGGCCTGGGCCTGGCCGAGGCATCGGTGATCCTTGAGGAAGTGAACGCCTGCGGAGGCAACTCCGGCACCGTACACGGCCAGATGTACAACATGTTCACCCTGCTGCGTCACGGCAGTGATGCACAGAAAAGCTTCTACCTGCCGAAACTCGCCAGCGGCGAACTGCGCCTGCAATCGATGGGCGTCACCGAGCCGACCACCGGCACCGACACCACCAAGATCAAGACCACCGCTGTGAAGCAGGGCGACAAGTACATCATCAACGGCCAGAAAGTCTGGATCTCGCGCATCCAGCACTCCGACCTGATGATCCTGCTGGCGCGCACCACGCCGCTGGCCGAAGTGAAAAAGAAATCCGAAGGCATGTCGATCTTCCTCGTCGACCTGCGTGAAGCCATCGGCAACGGCCTGACCGTGCAGCCGATTGCCAACATGGTCAACCACGAAACCAACGAGCTGTTCTTCGACAACCTGGAGTTGCCGGCCAGCAGCCTGATCGGTGAAGAAGGCAAAGGCTTCAAATACATCCTCGACGGCCTCAACGCCGAACGCACGCTGATCGCCGCCGAGTGCATTGGCGATGGCCGCTGGTTCGTCGAAAAAGCCAGTGCCTATGCCCGCGACCGCGTGGTGTTCGGTCGCCCGATCGGGCAGAACCAGGGCGTGCAGTTCCCGATTGCCGAAGCGCATATCGAGATCGAAGCGGCTGACCTGATGCGCTGGCGCGCCTGCGAGGAATACGACAGCGGCAAGAACGCTGGCGCGGCGGCGAACATGGCCAAGTACCTCGCCGCCAAGGCGTCGTGGGAAGCGGCCAACGCCTGTCTGCAGACACACGGTGGTTTCGGTTTCGCCAACGAATACGACGTCGAGCGCAAATTCCGCGAGACCCGCCTGTACCAGGTGGCGCCGATCTCGACCAACCTGATTCTTTCCTACGTCGCCGAGCACTTGCTCGAACTGCCACGCAGCTTCTGAGGACACTGAGATGAGTCATACTCAGACAAGCCACACTCAGGTATTGGCGGGCTTTCTCGCCGAGCTGCAATACGAGCAGATCCCGGGTGCAGTGCTGGACCGCACCGAAGACCTGTTTCTGGACTGGATCGGCTCGGCGCTGGCCAGTAAAGGCGCACGGCCGATTCCCCTGTTCGAGCGCTATGCCGAGCGCATGGGGCCGGCGGACGGCAAGGCCAAGGTGCTGACCAGCGACCGTCGCACGTCGGCGTACTTCGCCGCGTTCGTCAACGGCGCAGCTTCTCACCTGGTGGAACAGGATGACCTGCACAACAGCTCGGTGCTGCACCCGGCGACGGTGGTGTTTTCCGCCGTGCTGGCGGCGGCGCAGGATTTGGGCAAGTCCGGTCAGGACCTGTTGTTGGCCTCGGTGGCCGGTTACGAAGCCGGGATTCGCATCGGCGAGTTCATGGGCCGCTCGCACTACCGCATCTTCCACACCACGGCCACGGTCGGCACGCTGGCGGCGGCAGTGGCCGTGGGCAAGCTGCTGGACTTCAATCAGGAGCAGTTCATCAACCTGCTGGGCAACGCCGGCACCCAGGCCGCCGGCCTGTGGGAGTTCCTGCGTGACGCGGCCGACTCCAAGCAACTGCACACCGCCAAGGCGGCTGCCGATGGCTTGCTGGCGGCGTACATGACCGAAGACGGCCTGACGGGTGCGCGCAATATTCTGGAGGGCGATCAGGGCATGGCTGCTGGGATGTCCAGCGACAGCGATCCGACTCGATTGTCCGACCGTCTCGGTACGCGCTGGGCGCTGGTGGAAACCTCGTTCAAGTTCCACGCCTCGTGCCGTCACACCCACCCGGCTGCCGATGCGTTGTTGCACCTGATGCAGCGTGAAGGGCTGAACCATGAACAGATCGCCAAGGTGGTGACCCGTGTTCATCAGGGCGCGATTGACGTGCTGGGCCGGGTCGATGTGCCGCAGACCGTTCACCAGGCCAAGTTTTCCATGGGCGCGGTGCTCGGCCTGATCGCCGTGCATGGCAGCGCGCAGTTGATCGAATTCCGCGACCTGGCGCTGACCGATGCCGCCGTCGCGGCGTTCCGCGAGAAGGTCAGCATGGAGCTGGATCCGGAAGTGGACGGTGCTTATCCGGCGCGCTGGCTGGGCCGGGTCATCGTCACCACCACCGATGGCCGCACGCTGACTGCAGCCATCGACGACCCGAAAGGCGACCCGGGCAACACCCTGTCGCGGCCAGAGCTGGAAGCCAAGGTGCAGCGTCTGCTGGCGTTCTCCGGCGCCCGCACGGTGGAGCAGGGCAAGGCGCTGATCGAGCGGGTCTGGCAACTGCGCGATGCGCGGGATCTGGCGGATTTGATCTAACACTGGATGCGGATTTGATTTAACACCGAACCTTGTAGGAGTGAACTTGCTCGCGATTGCAGTCTGCCTGTGCCGAATGTTCAGACTGACACAACGCCATCGCGAGCAAGCTCACTCCTACAGGGGAATGTGGGAGAAGGACAAAATGACTCAACAAAACCCCCGTCCACTGGACGGCATCACCGTGATCAGCCTGGAGCACGCCATCGCCGCGCCGTTCTGCACCCGGCAACTGGCCGACCTCGGCGCGCGGGTGATCAAGGTCGAGCGTCCCGGCGTCGGCGATTTTGCCCGTGGCTACGACCAGCGCGTCGATGGTCTGGCGTCGCATTTCGTCTGGACCAACCGCTCCAAGGAAAGCCTGACCCTGGACCTGAAGCAGGGCCAGGCCGGCGACATTCTCGAATCGCTGCTCGGCCAGGCCGACGTATTGGTGCAAAACCTCGCACCGGGCGCAGCGGCACGCATGGGCCTGTCGTTCGAGGCGCTGCATGCGCGTTTCCCGCGGCTGATCGTCTGCGACATTTCCGGCTACGGTGAAGGCGGCCCCTATGAAAAGAAGAAAGCCTACGACCTGCTGATCCAGAGCGAAGGCGGCTTTCTGTCGGTGACCGGCGGCCCCGGCGACAACGAGATGGCCAAGGCCGGCTGCTCCATCGCCGACATCGCCGCCGGCATGTACGCCTACACCGGCATCCTCTCGGCGCTGTTGCTGCGCGACAAGACCGGTGAGGGCAGCCGCATCGACGTCAGCATGCTGGAAAGCCTGGTGGAGTGGATGGGCTACCCGATGTACTACGCCTACAACGGCGCGCCGCAACCACCGCGGGCCGGAGCGTCGCACTCGACGATCTACCCGTACGGGCCGTTCCCCACCGGCGGTGGCGGCACCATCATGCTCGGCCTGCAGAACGAGCGGGAATGGGCGCTGTTCTGCGAGAAGGTCCTGCTGGACAAGGCACTGGCCACCGACGAGCGTTTCTCCGCCAACTTCAAGCGCTCGGAAAACCGCGAGGTGTTGCGGCAGATCATCGTCGATGGTTTTGCCAGCCTGAGCCTGGATGAAGTGGTGGCACGCCTGGAAGAGGCGCAGATCGCCAACGCCCGGGTCAACGACATGCACGGCGTGTGGCAGCACCCGCAACTCAAGGCCCGCGACAGCTGGCGCGAAGTGGACAGCCCGTCCGGGCCTTTGCCGTCGCTGCTGCCTCCGGGGCGCAACGCCGCCTTCAGCCCGCGCATGGACGGCGTGCCGGGGTTGGGCCAGCACACCGCGAGCATCCTCGGCGAACTGGGTTTCAGCGCCGAAGAGCAGGCGCGGATGAGTGCTGACGGGGTGGTTTGAGGCGCTTGCCTGATACCGCCCCCTTGTAGGAGCTGGCTTGTCCTGCGACCGGCTGCGCAGCAGTCGTAAATTTTGCCGACTATGCATGTCTGACACACCGCGTTTGCCGGATTTACGACGACTGCGTCGCCGGTCGCAGGGCAAGCCAGCTCCTACAGGAATGTGCGTTTCGAGACTGATTGATGAACAAGGAATACACCATGCCCCAATCCATCATCCGCTCCGCGCTGTTTGTCCCCGGCAGTCGGCCCGAGCGGTTTGCCAAGGCGCTGGCCGCCGGTGCCGATGCGGTGATCGTCGATTTCGAAGATGCGGTGGAAGAGCCGCTCAAGCGTCAGGCCCGTGACCATCTGGCGGGGTTTCTACAGACCAACCCGGGCGCCTCGGTGCGGGTGCGGGTCAATGCGCCGGAACATCCCGAGCACGCCGCTGACCTGGCGTTCTGCGCACAGCACGCCGGTGTGGCCGGGGTGGTGCTGCCGAAGGTCGAAAGCGCGGCCCATGTCGCCCGCGTGTGGCAAACCGGCAAGCCGGTGTGGCCGATCATCGAGAGCGCCAAAGGCTTGCTGGCGCTGGGGCAGATTGCCCACGCCGAGGGCGTCGAGCGGCTGTCGTTCGGCGGCCTCGATCTGGCCCTTGATCTGAACCTGAACAGCGGCACCGATGCGGCGAAGCTGTTTCTTGATCAGGCGCGCATGGCGGTGCAATTGCATTCGCGCGGTGCCGATCTGTTGCCGCCGCTGGACGGCGTACACCCGGCCATCGACGACCCGGCCGGGCTGCATCAGGTGGTACGGCATGCCGCCGACATGGGTTACGGCGGCGCGCTGTGCATTCACCCGAAACAGGTGCCGGCGATCCATGCGGCCCTGGCCCCCAGCGCCGACGATCTGGCCTGGGCACGCAAAGTGGTGGCCGCCAGCGAGGCGGCGCAAGGGGCCGGCGCGTTCCAGCTGGACGGGCAGATGGTCGATGCGCCGGTGCTGCTGCGGGCGCAGCGGTTGTTGGCGTTGACCGATGCCTGACGCGATTAACTGTAGGAGCCGGCTTGCTGGCGAACCCGTTGTGTCAGGCACATCGTGGTTGAAGGGCACACCGCGTTCGCCAGCAAGCCGGCTCCTACAGGTCATGTATTCGTCGCAACGATACGTGAGCAATAGTGGCACTTTTTCGTTAGCCTGCTAAGTTCCCAACAGCGAAGCGTCTGGCTCGGGGGTGGGAATCGAGGCGGGGAAAATCCTGGCGTTCGGCCACACCGAACGCTGGTTTACATAAAAGCTGATTCTCTAAACACCCGGGGTTGGGCATCGTTGAGATAGCACAACGCTCAAGCAGTACCGAATTGTCCTACAACAATAAAAAGGTGATTCCGATGTTGAAGCTGACCAAGGCGCTTTTCTGCGCCGCCGCAGTGTCCGTGGCCGGCATGGCTTACGCAGATCCTGTTGTCATCAAGTTCGCCCATGTCGTGGCGGAAAACACCCCCAAAGGCCAGGGCGCCTTGCTGTTCCAGAAAATGGTTGCCGCCGATCCGGCCCTGAAAGACAAGGTCAAGGTCGAGGTGTACCCGAACTCGTCGCTGTTCGGTGACGGCAAGGAAATGGAAGCCCTGTTGCTCGGCGACGTGCAGATGCTGGCCCCGTCGCTGGCCAAGTTCGAGCAGTACACCAAGAAAGTGCAGATTTTCGACCTGCCGTTCCTGTTCAATGACCTGGCCGCCGTCGACCGCTTCCAGAAAGGCCCGCAAGGCAAGGCGCTGCTGACCTCGATGGACGACAAGGGCATCCACGGTCTGGCCTACTGGCACAACGGCCTCAAGCAACTGTCGGCGAACAAGAAGATGGTCGAGCCGAAAGATGCCCGTGGTCTGAAGTTCCGCGTGCAGGCCTCCAGCGTGCTGGAAGCGCAGTTCGTCGCGCTGCACGCCAACCCGCGCAAGATGAGCTTTGCCGAGGTCTATCAGGGCCTGCAGACCGGTACCGTCAACGGCACCGAGAACACCTGGTCGAACTATGAAAGCCAGAAGGTCAACGAGGTGCAGCCGTTCTTCACCGAGTCCAACCATGGCCTGATCGACTACATGGTGATCACCAACTCCAAGTTCTGGAACGGCCTGCCGACCGATGTTCGCGACGAGCTGCAGAAGATCATGGATGAGGTCACCGTCGAGGTGAACAAGCAGGCCGAGGCGCTGAACCAGACCGCCAAGCAGAAAATCATCGATTCCAAGACCAGCGAAGTCGTGACCCTGACCCCGGAGCAACGCGCCAAGTGGCGTGAAGTGATGAAGCCGGTGTGGGACAAGTTCTCCGAAGAGATCGGCGCCGACCTGATCAAGGCGGCGGATGAATCCAACCAGGCCTCAGTGGCCGCCAAGTAATACGTCGTTTCAGGCCCTGATGCCTGCGTGGCCACCCCTTGTTGGACGGGGTGGCCGCTCTCTCTACGTTCGGAGAATTCTTATGCAATCGCTGAGGCGACTCTGGGAGCACCTGGAGGAGGCGTTCATCGCTTTCCTGCTGGCGGCCATGACGCTGGTGACATTTGTCTACGTGGCGCTGAACAACATCTACACGCTGTTTTACACCCTCAGCGACCAATGGGCGGTCAGCAGTGACTTTTTCGCAGGGATCGGCGATCACTTGATGGGCTACGCCCAAGGCATGACCTGGAGCGTGGCGCTGACCAAGGCCTTGTTTGGCTGGCTGATTTTCTTCGGCATTTCCTACGGTGTGCGCACCGCCGGACACCTGGGGGTCGACGCGCTGGTGAAAAAGACCAGCAAACCGGTGCAACGCCTTCTCGCCATGCTGGCCTGCGCCTGCTGCCTGGCTTACGCCGGGCTGTTTCTGGCGGCCAGTTACAAATGGGTGGCTGCGCTGTTCGTGGCCGGCATCGGTGCCGAGGACCTGGACCGTTACGGGGTCAAGGTCGCCTACATCGCGGTTATCGTGCCCATTGGTTTTGCCTTGGTCATCGCCCGTTATCTGGAAATTCTCTATCGCATCTGGACCCACCGTCAGACCGGCCTGGGCCTGGCGGACGAAGCGGCCGAAGCGAGCAAACTGGCTAACGCTGACGAGGAGCAACACTGATGACGGTTATCTGTTTGTTCCTGTTGCTGTTCGTCTTCATGTTCCTCGGTGTGCCGATTGCGATCTCCCTTGGCCTGTCCGGCGCGGTGTCGATTCTGCTGTTCAGTCAGGACTCGCTGAGTTCGCTGGCGATCAAGCTGTTCGAAACGTCCGACAGCTACACCTTTCTGGCGATTCCGTTCTTCCTGCTGTCCGGCGCGTTCATGACCACCGGCGGCGTGGCGCAGCGGCTGATCGACTTCGCCAACGCCTGTGTCGGACACATTCGTGGCGGTCTGGCGATTGCCGCGGTGCTGGCGTGCATGCTGTTCGCCGCGCTGTCCGGTTCGTCGCCGGCCACCGTGGCTGCGGTGGGTTCGATTGCCGTGGCGGGCATGGTGCGCTCCGGCTACCCGAAGGAATTCGGCGCCGGGATCATCTGTAACGCCGGTACGCTGGGCATCCTGATTCCGCCGTCGATCGTGATGGTGGTGTACTCGGCGGCGACCGAAACCTCGGTGGGCAAGCTGTTCATCGCCGGTGTCGTGCCGGGGATCCTGCTCGGCGTGATCCTGATGGTGGTGATCTACATCGTTGCCCGGGTCAAGAAGCTGCCGGCGCAACCACGGGTGTCGTTCCGCCAATGGCTGACCACCGCACGCCGGGCGTTCTGGGGCCTGCTGTTGCTGGTGATCATTCTCGGCGGCATCTACAGCGGCATGTTCACCCCAACTGAAGCGGCGGCGGTGGCGGCGGTGTACTCGGCGTTCATCGCGCTGTTCGTGTACAAGGACATGCGCCTGCGCGATTGCCCGAAAGTGCTGCTGGAGTCGGGCCGGCTGTCGATCATGCTGATGTTCATCATCGCCAACGCCATGCTCTTCGCCCATGTGCTGACCACCGAACAGATCCCGCAGCAGATCACCAACTGGGTGATTTCCGAGGGCCTGACCCCGATCGGCTTCCTGATCATGGTCAACGTGGTGTTGCTGGTGGCGGGCAGCTTCATGGAGCCGTCGGCCATCGTGCTGATCCTGGCGCCGATCTTCTTCCCGATCGCGACCAAGCTGGGCATCGACCCGATTCATCTGGGCATCGTCATGGTGGTGAACATGGAAATCGGCCTGGTCCACCCACCGGTCGGCCTGAACCTGTTCGTGACCTCGGCCGTGACCGGCCTGACCCTGGGCCAGACCATCCGCGCGGCGCTGCCGTGGCTGTCGATCCTGCTGCTGTTCCTGATTCTGGTGACTTACGTGCCGTTCATTTCCCTGGCGCTGCCGAACTGGCTGGGGATGCCGTAAGCCTGAATTACGAGCGTAGTGCCTTGGCCCCCGTTTGACGCAAGTCAGCGGGGGCATTTTTCTTGGAGGTCCTCTGCGTGCTTACCTGTAGGAGCTGGCTTGTCCTGCGAGCGCGCCGGGGTCGCGTCCGACCGAAGTCGTCGTAAACTCGGCGAATGCGGTGTGTCAGGAATGCATAGTCGTCAGGATTTACGACTGCTGCGCAGCCGCTCGCAGGGCAAGCCAGCTCCTACAGGACGTTGAGATCAATCGGCAAAATCCGGCTCATGCCGCGTCAGCAGGCGCTTCACGCTTTCCAGATGCAGCCGCGCGCTTTCAGCGTCTTCCTCGCTCATCTGCCGCGCCGTGCGTTGCAGAATCTGCGGCTCGATGGCTTTCAACGGCCGACCGCTGCTCATCGCCTTGAGCTGCACCTCGGCGGCGCGTTCCAGGTAATACAGGTCGTCCCAGGCCTGGGCGATGCTCGCTGCAGTGACCATGACCCCGTGATTCTTCAGAAACACGATGTCGGCCTGGCCCATGGTCGCGGCAATGCGGTCGCCTTCGGCGTTGTCCAGCGCCAGGCCGTTGTAGTGTTCGTCCACCGCCACCCGACCGTAGAACTTCAACGCAGTCTGTCCGGCCCAGGCCAGCGGCTCGCCCTCCAGCATCGCCAGCGCGGTGGCGTTGGGCATATGGGTATGGAACGCCGCCACAGCGCCGGGTTTGTGCAGGTGCAGGCGGGCGTGGATATAAAAAGCCGTGGCCTCCGGCTTGCCGTCACCCAAGACCACGCGACCGTCGAAATCACAGATCAGCAGACTCGATGCGGTGATCTCGGCGAAGGCCAGGCCATAGGGATTGACCAGAAACAACTGCGGATGGCCCGGCACCAGCGCCGAAAAGTGATTGCAGATGCCTTCGCTCAGCCCCAGCCGGGCCGCCATGCGCAGGCTGGCGGCGAGATCGATGCGCGCGGCCTGGATCGCTGGCGAGTCGAGATGGCGGTATTGCCGGTCGCTGTGAACCACGCTGCGCAGATCGTGTGCCATGTGCCTCTCCTTAGTCGTTTGCCCAGCCGTTGCTGTGAATGTAGCCCGGTACTTGCGACAAGTCCGTCAATGTCGCGTCAGGCCGGTAATCGGCCAGCGGTTGGCGTCGGGTGCCACGGTCGATCCACACGCAGCGGAAACCCAAGTCCCGCGCCACCGTCAGGTCCAGATGCGGGCTGGCGCAGATGTGCAGCACCTCATCCAGATTCACCCCCAGTTGCCGATGGGCGTGGTGGAACAGGCGGTGATCGGGCTTGTAGGCGCCGGCCTGCTGCGCGGTGATCACCCGGTCGATGAAACCGCCCAATTGGGCGACGTTGCCGGCAATGATTTCATCGTCGGTGTTGGACACGATGCACAACTTGAAACCCTGGGCCTTGAGCCATTGCAGCGTAGCGGGGACTTCCGGGAAGGGCGGCATCTGGCCGATGCGGCGGATCAGTTCCTCGGCGTCCTCGGGCTGGCAGTTCAGCCCGAGTTCCTGCAGGGCCAGCGCCATCGACTGCCGGGAGAT
Source organism: Pseudomonas sp. NPDC090208 (assembly GCF_044746785.1). Classification (NCBI taxonomy): domain Bacteria; kingdom Pseudomonadati; phylum Pseudomonadota; class Gammaproteobacteria; order Pseudomonadales; family Pseudomonadaceae; genus Pseudomonas; species Pseudomonas sp. NPDC090208. The sequence goes on along the minus strand of NZ_JBIVCU010000005.1, from coordinate 229,182 downwards.
GTCGGCAAACGAACGGTAGGGCGGGGTCTGTTCCAGCCGGTGTTCGTGACGGTCATAAATCTCGATGAAACGGTCAGGGTCCAGCCCGCTCTGGCCTTTGCGCGCCAGCAACTGGCTGATGCAGTCGAGCAGGCCTTCGTCCCACTGGATCAGCGTGCCGTAGCAATCGAAGGTCAGCCAGCGAGGGCGAGGTGTGGAAACGGTCATGGTCGGCTCCTTGATCGGGGTGGGAATGAGTCGACTGTAGAGGGGCATGGCAGGTATCGTAAAATTAAATTAAATTGAAAAAATAATTCGATATTCAAATGTTTTGGTGACCAGCATGTTCGACCTGGAATTGCTCCACACCTTCGTCTCGGTGGTTGATGCCGGCAGTTTTACCCGTGCCGGCGAGCGGGTGAACCGCACTCAGTCCACGGTCAGCCAGCAGATCCGCAAGCTGGAAGAACAACTGGGCCAGCCGCTGTTGCTGCGTCAGCGCGCCGGCAAGCACATCGAACTGACCGACGAAGGCGAGCGCCTGCTGGGCTACGCGCGGCGGCTGGTGGCGCTGGCGCTGGAAGCCCGCAGCGTGCTGTGCGGCGGCGATGAGGCCGGGGTGGTCAAGCTGGGGGTACCAGAAGACTTCGACGTGCAGCGGCTGATGGCGCTGCTCAGTGGCTACAGCCGCGAACATCCGCAGGTTCGGCTGGACACGGTCAACGGCCTGAGCGTCGATTTGCAGGCACGGCTGGACAACAAGGACATCGACCTGGCGCTGGTCAAACGCGATGTCGGCACCAAAGCCGAACCGGCGCTGGCGACCTGGCCGGAGCGGGTCAACTGGGTGGCTGCCGCCCATGTGCAGGTCGTAGAGGACCCCGTGCCGCTGGTGGTGTATCCGCAGGGCTGCATTTATCGCAACCGCATCATTCACGCGCTGGAGTCGGCGGGGCGTGCTTGGCGAGTGGCGTTTGCCAGTCAGAGTCTGGTGGGGATTCAGGCGGCGGTTTCGGCGGGGCTTGGCATCAGTCTGCTGCCGGAGTCGGCGATGCTGCCCAGCCATCGGTTATTGCGCGAGGATGAAGGCTTTGCCGGGGTGCCACCCAGCGAACTCGCCCTGGTGGCAAGCTCCCGGCTACTCACCGGCATCCAGCGGTCGGTGGTGGAATATTTGCGTGCGCAGATGGTGGGGCACGCGGCGGCTTGAGCGACTTTAAAGATCCGCGCAGCCTCCTTGCCGGGGAGCACCACGCGGATCGTCTACGACTCGGTCAATGGCAGATCGGTCAATGCCAGAACAGGGCGATCAGAATGATGATCGGGATAGGGACGCCAAGGCACCACAACAGGATCGAACGCATGATGTTTCTCCTTGTATTGGCTTCCCGGAGAGGAGGGCCGGGCGGCCTGTTTTATTGTCTTTATCATTGCAGCGAGCGTGCCAGTCATTGAACAACTTGGCGTCTTTTGAAAATCAATGAGTTAGGTACGGCCGTTGAATTGACGGTCATGCAGATTGCAAGAAAGCCAGTGCTGTTACAGGCGATCTGCAAGGTCGCGCGATGGCTGGCAGATCAGGGGGTTGCGGCACGTTGCTGAGCGTTTGGCGAGAAAGTTGAAATGTCTTGGCACTTATTCATTTCGACCAAGGTCTTATAAGCTCAAGTTTGCCGGACGGCGATAACCGTACTGAAATGCAACTGTGGGTGGCGAGCGTCGAGACTGATATCTTCGTGCCATCCTTTGCCCTATAGTCGGGTTTCGGCCCCCCCTTTCTTCGAGAGGTTTCATCCATGTTTCTGCACCGACCCCTGGAAGAAAAAGACATCCCTGCCGTATGCGACATGCCCCAGAGTGTCGACGAGCTGTTCTACATGTTCCCCAAGGCGGTCTTTCCGCTGACGGCCGCGCAACTCAATGACGCCATCGCCCAGCGCCTGGACAATACCGTGATCGAAATGGACGGCGAGGTGGTCGGCTTCGCCAACTTCTCGCGCTATGACTTCCGTGGCCGCTGCTCGCTGGGCAATGTGATCATCGCCCCGCATGCCCGCTCCAGAGGCGTCGGACGCTACCTGATCGGTTGTATGATGGATCTGGCGTTCGGCAAGCACGAAGCCAGCGAACTGACCGCCTCCTGCTTCAACCACAACGTGCCCGGTCTGCTGTTCTACCCCAAGCTGGGCTTCAAGCCTTACGCCATCGAAGAGCGGCTGGACAAGAAGGGCGCTCGCGTGGCGCTGATCCACCTGCGCCTGCGCAACGACCAATAACCCCGGTCATTCGTCGGCACCCGATGGGTTGCCGACGAATGGCGGCGCCAAAAACCCGCCTTTTTCTGCCGCTGGTCGCCCGGTGAATATCGGGGTGCGCGATAGCTCGCGGTTTTTTCATGAATTTCACAAGATGAAACGTTTTTTCTGTTTAAACAGCCGGATTTTTTCCGGTCCTGGCAGGCGGCTTACTTATTTGCTTCATATTGGGGCAGGGCGTATAACTTGGTGTATTCGCCAACAGCCAAGAGGTTTAACGACGAATCAGGGTGAAGGATAACTCTACAAGGAAGCCATCTATAACAATCAGGTGCGTGACTGCACAGATTAAGCAGCACCGCCTCTGGAGGACATCGCTAATGATTGCATGCACACTCTCCAACCTTGAACTGCGCAGTATTATTGAAAGTGCTTTCCTGCCTATGCGTTGTAATTGCTCGGTTATCGACGACAGCATGACGGTTGAAGTCATCGATCCACGTACCGAACGTGTCGAGCTGTTTGCTAGCGGCATTTCGCTGGACCGTCTGGACACCAGCAGGGCCCTGTGCGAGCTGATTGCAGAGCTGCGCACGGAACTGCATAACCCGCAACAGTTCCAGCGTCACGCGCTGGCGAGTTGAAGCGCTGACAGCGTTCGCTTCATAAAGTTGTACAAAATGGACCCGTGGCAGATAGCGTGCCACGGGTTCTTTTTTTTTCAGGGCACGCGCCCGGACGGGTTATAACTTGCCCAGGCATCCAAGTGAATTTCTCCCCGTCCTGTCGACTGGCATAAAACTGTCGTAATTATCCATGCAGTTGGATAGTCGATCTAACGCCTTGTGCGCAAATGCGTAGTGGCTTTTTATTGGCGCTCTAGCGGTCAGCAAGTTTCAAAGTGTGTCTGAATGAATATCGACCTGCGGCGTTTGCATTCTTCAGGGGAGGGAAGACCCTGAGCGCGCGGCGGTTACGGGCGCCGCTGCGCACGCCTGCTCTGGCAAACGCGGCGTTTACCTTTTATCTTAACGGCGCACCGGGCGGGCGACCGCCGATATGACCATCAGGAGATTGCATGGCTGACCAGCAGGCCAATGCTCACAGACCGCCCATTGACACCGATGCTTTGCGCGCCTTGCGTCGACGCCGGCTTTGGGTCGGTTGCGGCTTGCTGCTGGGAATCGTCGTGGTCTGCGTTGCTGCGATCGTCATCATGTTGCAGCGCCTTGAAGCGCGAAATGCCAACTTCCAGCCGCCGATGACCGCCCTGGAGCGCGAGCGCCTGCTCCCCGCCGAGCCGGTGCTGGACACGGCGCCGAAAATCGAAGGGCTGCACTATGGCAGCCAGATTCAAACGGACGGCGACAGCCTCTCGCCATCTGCTCGCCATGCCGAGTTCGAACACGGGCTGCAAGAGCCCCTGCAGATCCTGCAGAACGACGATCTGCACGCCAACAGCGAAATGCACTCGGCCAGTCAGACCAACTGAACTGCGGGTGTCTCTGCCTTCAATGCACCTGGCGCAGCTGCTGGTTTTCGAACAGCAGCCTGAACTGCTCCTCGCCGTCCTCACGCACCGCATAGTGATCGCGGATCGGGCCCGCCTCGATGCGACCGTCCATGGCGACGCGAATGATCGTCGAGCGCGACAGGTAATCCGGCACGTTGCCGATGATGGTCAGTTCACGCAGCAGATTGCCTTCATGCTCGACCGTTTCCAGCCTGACCCGGCAGGTGGCCTGCATCGGGATCGGGCCGAACAGCGTGTCGCGGGCGTAGTCGATCTCGGCGATGCGTGACGGACGATTTTTCTCGGTATCCATGGGTGACCTCCCTATCGGCGTGAAAAGAATCGGCGTAAACCACGTCGAGCCCTTCAATAGAGCGGCCTGCTTCAACAGGAGTTCGGCTTTTTTCGCGACAGGGATGACCGCTCATCGTTAACGTCAAAAAACATGAAAAACCCCACATGCAAAACAGCCGCGTCAAACAGAAAACGGGAAACTGGCGCCAGTGAATCGTTAATGCGATGAAGAACGAAGGCAATAAAGAAAGTCTCGCATTCAAGACTGATAAGGCAGTAATGGGTGTGACGGAATTCCGGCTCTTTTAGTGTGGGTGAAAAGTGCGAACTCATCGCAGTTGTCGAGTTTGATACACGAATTTTACTGTTTTTCTATTTTAAAAATATATGGTGCTCGATCAAGGGTGTTGCTTTGTTGGCGTCAAGATTTAATTGTGTTTTAAAACAATGTCATACAACAAGTAAATCGCTGACTAACGACTTTCTCGAAAAATTGACACTCTTACGCTTTTTTGAAACCATCAGCCCTACGTTTCCCTTGTCATAGTTTGTAATAAATTTGGGTGCTCCACTTTGCACCTGCCTGAAAGGCTTGCCCCAGCGGCGCTCGCGGTAATGGCGGTAGCGTCTCCGAGCCTTGGCAACGTCGGCGTATTCAACGTTGGCACGACTGACCTGCATGTGTCTGGCAGCCACTCACCCAGACATCGCCATCGTCTGTTTTTCAGTGCTATTCATGCGGTTAGTTGCCTGCCTGTCTGGACAAGCGTACCGCATCGAGTTGTGCAGTTTCTGTAGTTCGCGGGTATCGGTTTCGATATCAAACATCGCGTCAGAGCGAGCTGTTACTTGTGCCTTTTATATTAAGGCCAGGACGGTTTTGGGCTGCGCCAACGCTTCGATTACATCTGGAGTCATGATTATGTATGGAGATCACCTGGAAACCGTCTGCGGATGTGTCGTCGGGGGCGCGGGGCCGGCCGGCATGGGGCTGCTGTTCAATGCGCTGAAAAGCGGTGCGATGCCCGAGCTTGCCCGGGAAGGGCTGATTGTGGTCGACGCGAGCCCCAATCCCGGCACGGGGCGCCTCGGCGATTACCGCATCACCGCCAACTCGGTCGGCGATGTGTTCCTCGATTGCCTGCGTGATCCGGCGTTGCGTGATGTGTTCGAGCCGCTTGAGCATTCTCCGGCCTACTGGCGCATCCGCCGCCAGGCGCAGAGCGCACCGCAACTGGCTGACGTTGCCGAACTGCTGGCGGAAGCCTCGACCCTGGTGCTGGATTTCATCGTCGAGCATTACGGCGTGAAGCTGTGGACCAGCACGACGATTACCGAGGTGGTGCGCGAAGGCGAGGACTATCACGTCTGGGTCGAGTCCGAAGGGCGTAGCCGGCGTATTCGCTGCCGCGCCGTGGTGCTCAATCTCGGTGGCCGCCAGGACCCGCAACACCTGCTCAACAGCCTGGCGGATCAGGGGCTGGCGGTGTCGCCGACGGCGAAAGTGCAGAGCGCCGACGAGTTGCTGCGCATGAACGCCGTGCAGTTGCGTGATTTCTTTGCCCCGACCCTGGCGCGCAAGGGGCGGGTCACGGTGGTCGGTGGATCGCACAGTGCCTTCTCGACGCTGGAGAATCTGGCGGATGCACTGGAGTTTGCCGGGCTTGGCGAAGTGACGCTGGTGCATCGCACCAAGATCCGTCTGTTTTATGAAACCGTCGAAGCCGCGCTTGAGGCGGGTTACGTGTTCGACATCGAAAAAGACGTGTGCCCGGTGTCCGGTCGCGTCAACCGCTCCGGCGGTTTGCGTTACCGCGCCCTTGATGTGGGACGCGAGGCGCTGGCCAATGGGCATGTCGGCAAGACCGGCGTGCGCGTGCACCTGTTGCAGACTCTCGATGGCCCAGAAGGCCAGTTCGAACTGGCCCGCGCGGCATTGGCCGAGTCCGACGTGGTGGTGCAGTGCACCGGCTATCAACCGCTGCTGCCTGCCTTGAACTATGCCGGTGGCGGGCCGATCAGTCTGGCGGAAGTGAAGGGCGGTCTGGATTCCGACCCGTCGGGATGCCCGCTGGACAGCACCGGGGAGCGTTTGCATGGCCTGCATCTGTTCGGTCTCGGTGCAGGACTGGGGGTGGACCCACGTCTGGGCAGCGAGGCGTCGTTCGACGGGCGCATCTACGGCGTCTGGCAATTCCACAACGACGCCAGTGGCGCCGTGATCGAGGCCGTGTTGCAGCGGCTACAGACACCGCTGGCGCAACCGGCCAGCGTCAGCCGCCTGGCCATGCCCAGCCGCACCGAAGCCCGTCAGACATTCGTCTGGCCGACGCTGGTCAACGCGCAGACCTGAAGAACTCTCCTTGCTGTATTTGAATCCCGGACCACCATGGGCGGTTCGGGATTTTTTTTGCCTGTGATTCCTGCGCCTGGGGCTTTTTCAGCAGACAAAACAATATGTTGGTTGTAATCCTAATTTTGGATAGAGTCGTCGCCGTCAACTATTCTGGGTGGTCCGGACCCTATTTCCGACTCGACAAGGAATCGACAGCCAATGCGTATTTTGATCGTGGGTGCAGGAGCCATCGGCGGCTATTTCGGCGGGCGGCTGCTGGAAGCCGGGCGCGACGTGACGTTTCTGGTTCGCCCGGGGCGGGCCGAAGAGCTGGACCGCAACGGTCTGGTGGTGCGCAGCCCGCTGGGCAATATCCTGTACCCGTCGCCGCCCCATGTCATGGCACCGATGCTCGATCAGGTTTTTGATCTGATTCTGCTCAGTTGCAAGGCCTACGATCTGGATGCGGCCATGGACTCCATCGCTGCGGCGGTCGGCCCGCAGACGTCGATTCTGCCGCTGCTCAACGGCATGGCTCACCTCGACCGGCTGGCGCAGCGCTTTTCCCCGGAAAACGTGCTGGGCGGGCAGTGTCTGATTTCGCTGGACCGCGACAAGTCCGGCACCATCCTGCACCTGAATGACACCAACCAGCTGTCGTTCGGCGAGCTGAGCGGTGCGTTGACCCCGCGCATCCTGAAAGTTGCCGAAGCACTGGCCGATGCCGGATTCGACGCCAATCTCAGCCAGCAGATCGTTCAGGAAATGTGGGAAAAATGGTGCTTCATCGCCACCGGCGCAGGCATCACCGGGGCTATGCGCGCCAGTATCGGCGATGTGATTGCCAGCGACGGCGAGGCCCTGGTGCTCAAGCTGCTGGCCGAATGCGCCAGCGTCGCCGACCACGCCGGTTATGCGCTGCGCAGTGAATCGCGGCAACGCTCGCAAAAGATCCTGACCACGCCGGGTTCGAAACTCACCGCATCGATGCTGCGCGACATCGAGCGCGGCGCGCCGATCGAGGTCGAACATGTGATCGGCGACATGATCGCCCGGCGCCCGGCCGGCGACAAACAGGCGAAGGGGCAACTGACGGCGCTGGACTTTGTCTACCTGCACCTCAAGGCCTACGAAGCACGGCGCTTGCGTGAGCAGGGATAAACACAGACGCGCAGGAGCGCGCTTGCCCGCGATGGCGATGTGTCAGCCGGCATCGATGGCACCGGCAGATTGCAATCGCGGGCAAGCGCGCTCCTGCGGCGTGATGTGAATTCAAGCGTCCTTTCTGACCAGCGCCCGCACCAGCGGCTCCAGCAGCAGCGCCAGCACCAGTGCGCCGGTGCCGATCAGGAACAACAGGCGATGATCACCGCCGCTGGCGTTGAACAGCATCGAATAGCCATAACCGGACAACGCCTGCAGCAGGGCGAACACTGTGGTGGCGCGGCTCCAGGCAGCGCCTTGGGCGGCGGCATCCTGTGGCAGCAGTTCATGCACCCGCGCCAGTACCAGCGGCACGATGCCGGGCGGGAAGGTGCCGATGACCAGCGTCAGTGCGCCGACCAGCAGACCGTCATGGCTGCCATACAGGGCTGCGACGACCAGCGCCTGAATGATCAATACCAGCCGAATGCCGCGCGCCGGTCCCATCAGGTCGGCGATGTAGCCGTACAACATCGGCCCGATCAGCGCGCCGATGCCGTAGACGATCCAGTACAGCGCACCGATCTGTGCGCCTTTGCCGAGATCGCGGGCGACGAAATCCACCAGAAAGACCATCAACGGCACCAGACCGATCGCCATCAGGCCGAACTGTGCATAGGTCAAATTCAGGAACAATGCGTGTCGCGGCGGGCGTTGCACCGGCGCTGCAGCGCTGTGGGCAGCTGCAGCTACGGTTGCTGCGATGGGTTCGGAAGTGGCCGGCCAGCCACCCCAACTGATCAGGGTCAGCACGGCACAGAACAGGCTCAACCCCAGCCAGGTGATGCGCAGGCCCATGTCCAGCAACAGCGGCACCAGCGTGCCGGACGCGGCAATGCCCAGCCCCAGCCCGAAAAAGATCGCGCCGCTGGCCAGCCCCTTGCGCGTGCCGGGAATGTGCGGCAGCACGGTGGACGCCACCAGCACCATGATCGAGCCGCCGGCCAGCCCGGACACGAAGCGCCAGGCGAAGAACCACGCGGTGGACAGCGGCACGGCGCAACCGGCGAACGACAGCGTCACCAGCACCATCATCAGGCGCAAGGTATGGCGGTTGGAGAGTTTGCGAGCGAGCGGGCGGCCCATCAAGGCGCCGAGGAAGTACCCAGCCAGATTGGCGGCGCTGAGGATGATGATGTCGGACGTGGCGAACCACTGGTTTTCGATCAGCGGCGGAATCAATGGGGTGTAGGCGAAGCGCGCCAGGCCGATGCCGACCAGCGTGGCGCAGAGGCCGGCGATGATGGCGTGCCACGGAATGGCGGTTTGCGGGCGGCTGCCCTGGTGTACAGCTGTTTCGGGATGGGTGAGGTCGGTCATGGTCCTGGCCCTTGGATAGCGTTCGGTTATGTTTGACAGGTCTGTCATGTTTGTCATGCTAGTCAAAATTGACAGCGCTGACAAGAATGAGGTCAACTCATGCCTCGACCGGTCCTGCAGACCGGATCGCCGCAACCGTTGGAGCAGGGCAATGGCAGGTGTAAGGCAATTCGACGAAGACAAGACACTGGATCTGGCACTCGACGTGTTCTGGCAGAAAGGCCTGAGCGCGACGTCGATGCAGGATCTGGCTGAAGCCACCGGGGTGCTGCGTGGTTCGCTGTACAACGCCTACCAGGGCAAGGAACAGTTGTTTCTCAAGGTGTTCGATCGCTACCGGCAGCGCATGGTCGGCAACATGGCGCAGGCGCTGGCCGATCCGTCGATCAGGGTCGCGCTGGAGGGTTTCTTTGCGTTCATCATCGGTTCGATGATCGAGGGCACGCCAACCCGTGGTTGCCTGACCACCAAGACCGCCGTGGACGGCATCGCCGAGATCGAAACCATCCGCCACGCCCTGCAGGGCATGCTCGATGACATCGAAACGTTGCTGCATGAACGTTTTGCCGCCGAAGCCGGTCTCGGTACGCTGAATCTGCCGGCCGGCGAAGCCTCGCGGCTGGTGTCGACCTTCACCCGTGGCGTGGTGGTGATGGAGCGCATTTATCAGGATGAAGGGCGCCTGCGCGACACCGCAGCGTCGATGGTCAAGGTGCTGGTCAAGGCCTGAGTCGCCAGGGCGGGCGCCTGTCGCTCGCCGGGCAATCGTGTCGAACCTTTTCTCCCTGAGCTACCCTCAATACTTCAACGTAAGTCGTCAGAGGAGTAGTGCCCCATGCCGGTCAAGCACGATTTGTTCGCCGATCTGAGTATCACCCGGGAAGAGCTGACCAAGCGCCGCAGTGTCGACCCCAAGCTCAATCAACTGGTGGATGACTACAACACACTCGATGCCGACATCCTCGATGCCGAAGCCGGAACCGCCGGTGACGTGTCGGACGATCATCTGAAAAAACTCAAGGAGAAACGGTTGCTGGCCAAGGACAAGATTGTCCGACAACTCAGCCATCGCGCGTGAAAGTGCAGACTAGAGCGTTTGGTTAAGTATCTGCGTAGTTACAAGATGGCCACTTTGTTACTTGTAATGAACAGCGAGCATTAGTGGATCCAAAAGTTCCAGCGAAAAAAAACGGCGTATGGGAATACGCCGTTTTTTTCTGCCGCTAGTCGGGCAGCAGAGCGAGTTCAGGAAGATGAACCTGAGGGGCTCACTGAGGATCCTGTTGTTGCGGGGCGATCTCGGCTTGAATTCGTTTGTAAATCTCTTCGCGGTGTACTGAAACATTCTTCGGAGCGTTGATGCCGAGCCTGACCTGAAGACCCTGGACGCCCAGAATGGTCACGGTGATTTCGTCACCGATGTTTATGCTTTCGCCGACTTTGCGGGTGAGTATCAACATAATCGTTTCCTTGATGGCCTCTTGAAGCGCCTCTACCGAGAGGCTGGCGTGAGCCTTTGGGTGGTGAAAATTGCCGAGTGCATCCAGTTGCGTGCATCAGTATGACGCCCTGGGCACGCTTTTAATTCCCCAGGTTCATCTTGTTGTCATTGGTATGGGTTCTCCTGAGGCCAACGGCATGCGAATTTTGCCTGCTTTTGGCAGTGAATCCCCGTAGGTAATGGCTATACATCCGATAGCCAAATCTCGGGCGGCGCCTATTGCACACTTCTTTCGCATTTAATGCAAAGAACTCATGCCCAGTGGCGATGAAATTTTCATTAGATGACCTGTCAGCGATCTCCTAGTGGAGTGTAGGAGATTTCCTTACGCGCGTAGCAGCAAAGTGGCATAACTTTAGTCGGAGCCACAGCCGGCGGGTCTTTCATCGTCAGAGTGGCAATTGCGCGAGGGATGTTGCGAGGGCAGAAACGACATGCCCACCGCGAGGGTGGGCATGGGTGCAGCGGTCCGCGAATCAGACCACCAGCGACAGCAACATGATGAAGATGATGCCGACCACCGAGAGGATGGTTTCCATCACGGTCCAGGTCTTCAGGGTTTCAGTCACGGTCATGTTGAAGTACTGCTTGACCAGCCAGAAACCGGCGTCGTTGACGTGGGACAGGATCAGCGAACCGGCACCGGTCGCCAGCACCAGCAGCTCACGGTTGACGCCCGGAATCATGCCGACCACCGGAGCGACGATACCGGCACCGGTAATGGTGGCCACGGTCGCAGAACCGGTCGCCACGCGAATCACCGCTGCCACCAGCCACGCCAGCAGAATCGGCGAGATCTGCGCCTGCACGGCCATGTGACCGATCAGGTTGCCGACACCGCTGTCCACCAGCATCTGCTTGAAGCCACCACCGGCGCCGACGATCAGCACGATGGCCGCTACCGGCGCCAGGCTCTGGTCGAGCAGCTTGATGATCTGTTCCTTGCTGAAGCCGCGCGCGGCACCGAAGGTGTAGAACGCCAGCAGCAGGGCGAACAGCAGGGCTGCGATCGGGTGACCGATGAAGTCCATCCACAGACGGAACGTGTGGCCGTTAGGCAGCGCGACGTCGGCGAAAGTCTTGAGCAGCATCAGGAACACCGGCAACAGAATGGTCACCAGGGTGATGCCGAAGCTTGGCAGGTTGGCGTTGGTCGATTCCTTGGCGATCTGGTCCATCAGCTCTTTGGATGGATTGCCCGGGATGTGCTTGGCGATCCATTTACCGTAGATGGGACCGGCGATGATCGCGGTCGGGAAAGCGATGATCAGACCGTAGAAGATGGTCTTGCCGATGTCGGCATTGAAGATGCCGATGGCCAGCAGCGGACCCGGGTGCGGTGGCACCAGGCCGTGGACTGCCGACAGGCCGGCCAGCAGCGGGATGCCGATCTTGACGATGGACACGCCGCTGCGCCGGGCCACGATGAACACCAGCGGGATCAACAGCACGAAGCCGATTTCAAAGAACAGCGGGATGCCGACGAGGAAGGCCGAGAACATCATTGCCCAGTGCACGCGCTCCTTGCCGAAGCGGCGGATCAGGGTCTGGGCGATCTGGTCGGCGCCGCCGGAGTCAGCCATCAGTTTGCCGAGCATGGTGCCCAGGCCGAGGATGATGCCGACGAAACCGAGTACGCCACCGAAACCGTCCTGGAACGATTTCATGACTTTGTCGACAGGCATGCCGGAGGTCAGCCCGAGAAAACCTGCTGCGATGGTCAGTGCTACGAAAGGGTGGACCTTGAATTTGGTGATCAGCAGCACGAGGCCGATGATGGTCACCAGCGCATCCACAAGTAGATACGTATCTTGAGTCATACCGAACATGGGGTGTCTCTCCGTTGTATTTTGTTTTTTTGGAGCTACTGCTCAGCGCTATTGTTCACTGCCCTGTGCACACAAAAAGACAGCGCTGTCTTTGTCGCTCACGCCAGATCTTCGATCAAGAGCCGGTGAGAGCGTTGGCAGATGGGTTTTGCGAAGCGGTCCACCAGGTGGAAGCCTGGGCACCAATGGATTCGATGGTCTGCGTCGCGTCCACGATCAGCGTGCGGTCTTCACCGTACGGCGGTTCGAGGGTGGCGAACTGGCTGTCGACCAGACTGGCCGGCATGAAATGACCCGGACGGTGCGAGCAGCGTTCGGTGGCCAGTTCCTTGCTCAGTTCCAGAAACACGAAACCCAGCTCCGGTACGGCTGCACGCAGGCGTTCGCGGTAGATGAGTTTGAGGGAAGAGCAGGTCAGCACCGGCTTTTCGCCATTGCGCACGGCGCTGGCGACTTCCTCGCCGAGGCGGGTCAGCCAGCCGGCACGGTCTTCGTCATTGAGAGGGTGGCCGGCGCTCATCTTGTCGATGTTGGCCTGGGGATGAAAAGCGTCGCCTTCGATCAGGCGGCCCGCGCTGTTTTTGGCGATTTCAGCGCCCACGGCGCTTTTGCCACAGCCGGAAACACCCATTACCACGAGGGCGGAAATAGCAGTTGGAGCAGTCGTCATAAAAACCTCGTCCCAGAGACAGCGCTGTCTTTGCCGGATGGTGTGCAAGACCGGCAAGGCTGCCTGCGGGTGTCGTCATTGTTATGGGTATCTCGGTCGTGCATGCGTCGCACCGCCCGCGTCGTTGTTACGCGCGAAGTAAAGTTGCGAGGCTCCGTGAGATAGCGCTACCTTAGAGCCCATTCTGGACAATCGCAACCCCCTCGGCTTTTCCTTCTGCTTAGTTGGCAACGCATGACACGCATTGGTTCCCGCTCCACCGGTCGTCCCACCCTCAACGAAGTCGCGAAACTCGCTGCTGTCTCGCCCATTACCGCCTCCCGCGCGCTGCGTGGCGTGGCCACCGTGGCGCCGGAACTGGTGGAGAAAGTCCGCGCTGCAGCGCAGAGTCTAGGCTATGTCGCCAACCCTGCCGCGCGGGCGCTGGCCTCCTCGCAAAGCCAGTCGGTGGTGGTGCTGGTGCCGTCGCTGTCCAACCAGTTGTTCATCGAAACCCTGGAGGCGATCCAGAACGTGTTGCGTCCGCGCGGCCTGGAAGTGGTGATCGGCAACTACCACTACTCGCCGGTAGAAGAAGAAAACCTGATTCGCAGCCATCTGGCCAACCGGCCCCGGGGCATTCTGCTGACCGGTTTCGACCGCAGTGAAGCGGCGCACCAACTGGTGGTGTCCAGCGGCGTGCCGTGCGTACACATGATGGAGCTGGACCCGGACCGCGCCGAGCCTTGCGTGGGGTTTTCCCAGCAACAGGCCGGTGCGGAAGCGGCGCGGCATCTGTTGAGTCGCGGGCGTCGGCGTCTGGCCTATGTGTCGGCGCAACTCGACCCGCGGGTGATTCAGCGTGGCAGCGGTTTTCGCAGCGCGCTGGAGCAGGAAGGGCTGTACGACGAAACGCTGCAAATGGCATCGCCGCTGCCATCGTCCATCGGTCTGGGCGGGGAGTTGTTCGCCCGTTTGCTGGAAGAGCACCCGGACGTGGACGGGGTGTTTTTCTGCAACGATGACCTCGCGCAGGGGGCGACGCTTGAGGCATTACGTCGCGGCATCAAAATCCCTGAACAGGTGTCGCTGATCGGCTTCAACGACCTGCCGGGCTCGGCCCACATGGTGCCGCGCCTGACCTCCATCCGCACCCCGCGCGAACAGGTCGGCCAACGCGCCGCGCAACTGTTGCTGGGCCTGCTGGACGGCAATGTGCAGCAGGAGCAGGTGGACCTGGGCTTTGAGCTGGTGGTGCGGGAAAGTACCTGATCTGCATCTTCCGCTTTTGTAGGAGCCGGCTTACTGGCGAAGGCGGCGTGTCAGCCGCCATCACCGTTGACTGACACAACGCATTCGCCAGCAAGCCGGCTCCTACAGATGCGATGTTAGCCAGGCCGTCGTCGATGACCCGGCCACGGACAATCAGCCTTCCTTCTTGAACGCCAACCGGAACGCATGCAGCAGCGGCTCGGTATAGCCGCTCGGCTGTTCCCTGCCCTTGAACACCAGATCGCACGCCGCCTTGAACGCCACCGACTTGTCGAAATTGCCGGCCATCGGCGTGTAGGCCGCATCCCCGGCGTTCTGCTTGTCCACCACCTTGGCCATGCGCTTGAGGGTTTCCAGCGCGTAGTGATCGTCGATCACCCCGTGGCGCAGCCAGTTGGCGATGTGCTGACTGGAAATGCGCAGGGTCGCGCGGTCTTCCATCAGGCCGACGTTGTGGATGTCCGGCACCTTGGAGCAGCCCACGCCTTGCTCGACCCAGCGCACCACATAGCCGAGCAGGCCCTGGGCGTTGTTCTCGACCTCTTCGCGAATCTGCTCGTCGTCCCACTTCGCTTCGGCTGCCACCGGAATGGTCAGCAGGTCGAGCAGGATCTGTTCGCTGACGCTGTCCAGATCCACCGACTCCAGTTCCTTCTGCACCGCCTTCACGTCGACCTTGTGGTAATGCAGGGCGTGCAGCGTCGCGGCGGTCGGCGAGGGCACCCAGGCCGTGGTCGCGCCGGATTTTGGATGGCCGATCTTTTGTTCCAGCATCGCCGCCATCTGGTCCGGCATCGCCCACATGCCCTTGCCGATCTGTGCGCGACCACGCAGGCCGCAGGCCAGGCCGACCAGCACGTTGCTGCGTTCGTAGGCCTTGATCCACGGCGTGGCTTTCATGTCGCCCTTGCGCAGCATCGGCCCGGCTTCCATCGCCGTGTGGATTTCATCGCCGGTGCGGTCAAGGAAACCGGTGTTGATGAACGCGACCCGGGCCGACGCAGCGTTGATGCAGGCCTTGAGGTTGACGCTGGTGCGCCGCTCTTCGTCCATGATCCCCATTTTCAGGGTGTTGCGCGGGATCTTCAGGGCGTCTTCGATGCGGCCAAACAGTTGATCGGCGAACGCCACTTCCGCCGGGCCGTGCATTTTCGGTTTGACGATGTACACGCTGCCGGCCCGCGAGTTGCCGCGATTGTGCAGGTCGTGCAGAGCGATCAGGCTGGTCATCACGCCGTCAAGAATGCCTTCGGGGATTTCCTTGTCGCCGTCGTAGCGCACCGCCGGGTTGGTCATCAGGTGGCCGACGTTGCGCACGAACAGCAGCGAGCGGCCGTGCAATGTCAGGCGGCTGCCGTTGGCGCCGGTGTACTCGCGGTCAGGGTTGAGGCGGCGGGTGATGGTCTTGCCGCCCTTGACCAGTTCCTCGCTGAGGTCGCCCTTCATCAGGCCCAGCCAGTTGCGGTAGATCACCAGCTTGTCGTCGGCATCGACCGCTGCTACCGAGTCTTCGCAGTCGATGATGGTCGACAGTGCGGCTTCCAGCAGCAGGTCCTTGATGCCGGCCGGGTCGGTGCTGCCGATGGGGCTGTTCGGGTCGATCTGGATCTCGATGTGCAGGCCGTGGTTTTTCAGCAGAATGGCTGTCGGTTGTTGCAGGTCGCCTTGGTAGCCGACGTATTTTTCCGGTTGCGCCAGGCCTGACTGGCTGCCGTCGGCCAGGGTCACTTGCAGTTGACCGCTGGCGATCGAGTAGGCCTTGGCGTCGGCATGGGAACCGGACGTCAGCGGCGCGGCTTCATCGAGCCGGGCGCGGGCGAAGGCGATGACCTTGGCGCCGCGCAGCGGGTTGTAGCCGGCCTTGATTTCGGCGCCGTTGCTGCTGTCGATGGCATCGGTGCCGTACAGCGCGTCATACAGCGAGCCCCAGCGGGCGTTGGCGGCGTTCAGCGCATAACGGGCGTTGGCCGCAGGCACCACCAGCTGTGGACCGGCCTGTTCGCTGATTTCGACATCGACCTTGCTGGTGCTGGCCTGCACCTCGGCAGGCACCGGCTGCAGATAGCCGATGGATTCGAGAAAGGCGATGTAGGCCGGCATGTCGGTGACCGGGCCGGGATTGCCTTTGTGCCACTTGTCCAGTTGCGTCTGCAGGCGGTCGCGTTCGGCCAGCAGCTCGCGGTTGAGCGGTGCCAGGTCATGCACCAGCGAATCGAAATCGGCCCAGAAGATGTCCGGGTTCAGCCCGGTTCCGGGAAGCACGTCCTCGTCGACAAAGCGCTTCAGGTTGGCCGCCACCTTGAGGTTGTGGCAGTTGACGAATTCGGTCATCTCGGGCTCTCCATCTTGAAATATTGTGTGACGCAGACGTCTTATGTAGGAGTGAGCTTGCTCGCGATTGCAATGCATCAGAAACATCGAGTCGTCTGACACAACGCATCGCGAGCAAGCTCACTCCTACAAGGGCTATGCGTTGTTAATCAGCCGACATTCACCGCCGCCACCCCGGCCTTGGCCACCTGGGCATCCTGATCGGCCTTGACCCCGGACACGCCCACCGCGCCGATCACTTCACCGCCGACCACCAGCGGCACGCCGCCTTCCAGCGAGGTCAGTTGCGGGGCGGTGACGAAGGCGGTGCGGCCGCCATTGACCATCTCTTCATAACCCTTGGACTCGCGACGGCCCAGCGCCGAGGTGCGGGCCTTTTCGATGGCGATGTAGGCGCCGATCGGTGCGCAACCGTCCAGACGTTCGAAGCCCAGCAGATGACCGCCGTCATCGGTGACGGCGATGGACACCGCCCAGCCGTTGCTCTGCGCTTCGGCGCGGGCAGCGGCGAGGATCTGGGTGACTTCGGTCTGGCTCAGTACGGATTTGGTTTTCATGCAGTTCTCCTGATGGAAGGGGGATTCGCGGTCAAGGCAGCGTTCTGCGATCAACTTGGATGCAGCGCGTCCTCGATGAGTTCGATCCAGTGTTTGACCGGCGTGCGGCCAGCGCTGGCCAAGTGGGTCTGGCAACCGATGTTGGCGGTGGCGATGACTTCCGGCCGGCCGCTTTCTAGGGCGTTCATCTTGTTGTCGCGCAACTGCTTCGACAGCACTGGCTGGGTGATCGAATAGGTGCCGGCCGAGCCGCAGCACAGATGGCTGTCCGGCACTGCGGTCAGGTTGAAGCCCAGCCGGGTCAGCACCGACTCCACCGCGCCGCCGAGCTTTTGCGCGTGCTGCAACGTGCAGGGGCAATGGAATGCCAGTTTCTGACTGGTGCAGGCCCCGAGTTTTTCCAGCGGCTCGGCGCGCAGCACTTCCACCAGGTCCTTGGTCAACGCGCTGATTTTCGCCGCCTTGTCAGCATAGGCCGGGTCGTTGCGCAGCAGGTGGCCGTAATCCTTGACGAAGGCACCGCAGCCGCTGGCGGTCTGCACGATGGCTTCGGCGCCGGCCTGCACGCTCGGCCACCACGCGTCGATGTTGCGACGGGCGCGTTGCAGGCCCTGCTCCTGGGCGTCGAGGTGGTAATCCACGGCGCCGCAGCATCCGGCCTGAGCGATGGATTTGATGCTGATGCCGAGTCGGTCCAGCACCCGCGCCGTCGCGGCATTGGTGTTGGGCGACAGGCCCGGCTGTACGCAGCCTTCCAGGATCAGCACCTGGCGGGCGTGTTGCCGGGTCGGTCTTTCCTTGGCCGGACGAATGGTGCCGGGCAGCTTGGCTTTCAGAGTGCCGGGCAGCAGCGGACGAAACGAATTGCCCATCTGCGTCAGGGTCTTGAACAGACCGGCGTTCGGCACCACGGCGCGCAGGCTTTCACGCAGCATGCGCTGGCTCATCGGCCGTGGCACGGCGGCATCGACCACGGCGCGGCCGATGTCCAGCAGGTTGTGGTAATTGACTCCTGAGGGACAGGTGGTTTCGCAGTTGCGGCAGGACAGGCAGCGGTCCAGGTGCAACTGGGTTTTCTCGGTGACTTCCTTGCCTTCCAGCACTTGCTTGATCAGGTAGATGCGTCCGCGCGGACCGTCCAGCTCATCGCCCAGCAACTGATAGGTCGGGCAGGTGGCGTTGCAGAAACCGCAATGCACGCAGCTGCGCAGAATGCGTTCGGCTTCTTCGCCACGGGGCAGGCTTTTCGCCTGTTCGCTCAGGGTGGTCTGCATGGGTCAGATCTCTGCGTACATTCGGCCGGGGTTGAAAATGCCGTGGGGGTCGAGTTGTGCCTTGAGCTGGCGGTGATAGCGCAACAGCGGCGCCGCCAACGGCTGGAACGGGCTGTCGGCCAGGCCATGGCTGTAACAAGTGGCATGACCGCCGACCGCACTGACGGCGGCGCGAATCTGCTCGGCGCTGGCATCGGATTTCAGCCAGCGCTGGGCGCCGCCCCAGTCGATCAACTGCTCGCCCGGCAGGTCGAGCACGCCGGTGTGGGTCGGCAGCGACAGGCGCCACAGCGGACGGCCATCGGTGAAAAAGTCCAGCCGGTGCTCGTTCAGGTCGCGCCAGTAGATCGAGTCGATGGATTCGCCACCGAGGCGGTCATGGGCCGCAGCCACCGAGCCTTCGCCACCTTCAAGACGCAGGCGCAGCACGCGCCCGTCATGGCTGGCGGCGCTGATTGGCAACGGTTGCTGACCCCATTCGGCAAGGCGGGCGAGGGCGCGACCGGTGTCCATCTCCAGCGCAATGCTGGTGCACAGTCGCGGCTTGGGCAGCACCTTCAGCGACACTTCGGTGATCAGTCCCAGGCAGCCGAAACTGCCAGCCAGCAGGCGCGACAGGTCGTAACCGGCGACGTTTTTCATCACTTCGCCGCCGAATTTCAGATGCTTGCCGTGGCCGGTGATGACCCGTGTGCCCAGCACGTAATCGCGCACCGAACCGGCCCAGGGACGGCGCGGCCCCGACAGCCCGGCGGCAACCATGCCACCCACGGTAGCGTCGTTGATGCCCCCGTCACTGAAGCTCGGCGGCTCGCAGGGCAGCATCTGCCCGGCAGCGTCCAGCTCGGCGTTCAGTTCGCTCAGCGGCGTGCCGGCCCGTGCGGTCACCACCAGTTCGGTCGGGTCATAGCTGACGATGCCGCGATGGGCACGGGTATCGAGCACTTCGCCGGCCACCTCGCGACCGAGAAACGCCTTGCTGTTGGCGCCCTGGATGCGCAGCGGCAAACGGTCCTCAATGGCCTGCTTGACCTGTTCCAGCAACACCTCGCCGGCATCGTGGTCGTGTGCCGCGAATTGCGGTTGACGTTCGGCACCCATCAGAAACGCTCCAGTTCAGGGAAGGGCAGCTTGCCCATGTGCACGTGCATCGAGCCGAATTCGGCGCAGCGATGCAGGGTCGGGATGTTCTTGCCGGGGTTGAGCATGCCGCTGGGGTCGAACGCCGCCTTGACGCCGTGGAACAGGGTCAGCTCGTCGCTGTTGAACTGCGCGCACATCTGATTGATCTTCTCGCGGCCCACGCCGTGTTCGCCGGTGATGCTGCCGCCGACTTTCACGCACAGTTCGAGGATCTTGCCGCCCAGCGCTTCGGCGCGGTCCAGCTCGCCGGGCTGGTTGGCATCGAACAGGATCAGCGGGTGCATGTTGCCGTCGCCGGCATGGAACACGTTGGCGACACGCAGGCCGTATTCCTCGGACAGCGCGGAAATGCCTTTCAACACACCGGGCAATTCCCGACGCGGAATGGTGCCGTCCATGCAGTAGTAATCCGGCGACAGCCGACCCACCGCTGGAAACGCATTCTTGCGCCCGGCCCAGAAACGCACGCGCTCGGCTTCGTCTTTGGCCTGACGCACTTCGGTGGCGCCGGCTTTTTCCAGCACCGCGCGAACGCGGTCGCAGTCGTCGTGAACGTCGGCTTCCACGCCATCGAGTTCGCACAACAGAATGGCTTCGGCATCCACTGGGTAACCGGCGTGGATAAAGTCCTCGGCGGCGCGAATCGCCAAGTTGTCCATCATCTCCAGGCCGCCGGGGATGATGCCTTCGGCAATGATGTCGCCGACCGCGCGGCCGGCTTTTTCCACCGAGTCGAACGCTGCCAGCAGCACCCGCGCCACCTGGGGTTTGGGCAGCAGCTTGACGGTGACTTCGGTGATGATGCCGAGCATGCCCTCGGAGCCAGTGAACAGCGCCAGCAGGTCGAAACCGGGGGAGTCCAGCGCGTCGGAGCCAAGCACCATGCGCTCGCCCTCGACGGTGAGGATGTCGACCTTAAGCAGGTTATGCACGGTCAGGCCGTATTTCAGGCAATGCACGCCGCCGGCGTTTTCCGCAACGTTGCCGCCGATGGAACAGGCGATCTGCGATGACGGATCGGGGGCGTAATACAAGTCATAAGGGGCCGCCGCCTGGGAGATCGCCAGATTGCGCACGCCCGGCTGCACACGGGCAAAACGCCCGGCCGGGTCGATGTGCAGAATCTTGTTGAAGCGCGCCATCACCAGCAACACGCCTTTTTCCAGGGGCAGGGCGCCGCCGGACAGGCCTGTGCCCGCACCGCGGGCCACCACTGGTACGCCGCGCTCATGGCAGACCTTGAGCAGCGTCTGCACCTGTTCCAGGTGCTCGGGCAGCGCCACCAGCATCGGCGTGGTGCGATAGGCCGACAGCCCGTCGCATTCGTAAGGGCGAAGTTCTTCCTCGCGGTGGAGGATTTCCAGGTCCGGCAGCTTGCTCTGCAGTGCCTGGAGCAACTGGACCTTGTCGATGGCCGGCAACGCGCCGTCGACGCGTTCGTCGTACAGGATATTCATGATGGGCTTGCCACCCCGTCTTGTTTTTATAAAGGGCATCGTGTTTGAGGCTCGTTCCAGCGCCAAACGTTTCACGGCTGACTTGCATCATTGGCCGCGCGGGTTTTACTGTCCATGGACGAAAGCACTGGTCGAACCAGTTTTTTTTGGCATTTGCACAATGAATCTACAAAAAAACCTTGTTAATCAATAGTCTGATAGACCTGTCGGGATCGATGGTTTTATTGTTTGGCGCTGGTCATACCAGTTGGTTTGACGCTGAACAGGTAGGAGCCGGCTTGCTGGCGAAGGCGTCGTGTCAGTCACATCGTCGTATCTATCCTGCCGCTGTTCGCCAGCAAGCCGGCTCCTACAGGATCGCTTTTTAAGTAAACAGAGGGAGATGGCGTGATGGAAGGCGTTACCGGGCAGCGTAATCCGCAAGTCGCCGACGTTGTCAGCGAGCGTATCGAGCGGCTGATCGTCGACGGCGTGCTCAAGGTCGGGCAATTGCTGCCGTCGGAGCGACGTCTGACGGAAAAACTCGGGGTGTCGCGCACCGCGTTGCGCGAGGGCCTGAAGTTGCTGCGCGCCCGGGGCATCATCGAAACCCGCCAAGGCAAGGGCTCGTTCGTCGCGCAGATGGGCGGGCTGACCGCGACGTCGCCGCTGATGCACCTGTTCGGCTCGCAACCGCGCACGCTGTACGACCTGTTCGAAGTGCGCAGCCTGCTGGAAGGCGAGTCCGCAAGGCTGGCGGCATTGCGCGGCACCGATGCTGATTTCGTGCTGATCACCCGCGCCTATGAGGCCCTGATCGCCGCCCACGACGATGAGCTCGCCGCCTCCGAACACGCGCGGCTGGACCACGCTTTTCATCTGGCCATCTGCGAAGCCTCGCACAACCCGGTGCTGGTGCAGACCCTGCGCTCGCTGACTGACCTGCTGCTCAACACCGTGTTTGCTTCGGTCAACAACCTCTACCACCGCGAAGCGCAGAAGCGTCAGATCGACCGCCACCACGCCCGGTTGTACAACGCCGTCACCGGGCGCCTGCCGGAGCAGGCCCGCAAGGCGGCGGTGGCGCACATCCAGAACATCTGCGACAACCTGCGCGAAATCGAAAACGAAGAGCAGCGGCTGGTGCGGGCGACGCTGCGGCTTGAAGGCTGGGCCTGACCGTATCGCGGATGAATCCGCTCCCACCATGACGTTGGCGCCTGTATCACGGACTTGCGGGAGCGAACTCATTCGAGATTGACGTCCGTGAGACCGCTGCCGCTGGCAAGCCATGCTGCTACAGCGTGTTCCCCACCCGTGGGAGCGAATTCATTCGCGATGGGCCCATGCGGCGAACGCCTGACCGACCTTGACAGTCATCGGGGAATGACGCAGTTTATTACGTATTGCGTAAACTATTTACGAATAACAAAAAGCGCAGGTCTTTCCCGTGGATCTATTTACCTACTACCGCTCAACGTCCAGCTACCGCGTGCGCATCGCCCTGGCCTTGAAAGGCCTTGAGGCCAATGCCATCCCGGTCAACCTGATCCGTGACGGTGGCGAGCACCGCAAGCCCGAATACCGTGCGATCAACCCTCAGGGCCGGGTGCCGGCGCTGCGCCTGGACGACGGTGAGGTGATCATCCAGTCCATGGCCATCATCGAATACCTCGAAGAACGTTTCCCGCAGGCGGCACTGTTGCCCGAGGACCTGCTGGCGCGCGCCCGTCACCGGCAAGTGGCGGCATTGATCGGCTGCGACATCCATCCGTTGCACAACGTCGCCGTGCTCAACCGCCTGCGCGGTCTGGGTCATGACGAAGCGGACGTGAACGCCTGGATCGGTCACTGGATCGCTGAAGGTTTCGCTGCCGTGGAAAGCCTGATCGGTGACGAAGGCCACTGCTTTGGCGAGGTCGGGCTGGCCGATGTCTACCTGCTGCCGCAGCTGTATGCGGCGCGTCGGTTCAATGTCGATCTGACGGCATTCCCACGCATTGGCCGGGTCGAAGCCCTGGCATTGCATCACCCGGCCTTCAAGGCGGCGCACCCGGATGCGCAATCCGATAAGCCGGAGTAGTCTTTCCTACATGAAAAGTTTTGCTCTGCAGTTGATCTTTGGCGACTTCCTCGCCCGCAGCGTGCGAGGGATTTCCTGTGCGCCACCCGCTGGACCGTGATTTTCGCCGCTGTGCATTTCACTTTTCAGCAGGAGCAAGACCGTGACCGATCTCTATGAAAACCCCATGGGCCTGATGGGCTTCGAGTTCATCGAATTCGCCTCGCCGACCCCCAACACCCTGGAGCCGGTGTTCCAGATGATGGGCTTCACCAAGGTGGCCAATCACCGTTCCAAGAACGTGTCGCTGTACCGCCAGGGCGCGATCAACATCATCCTCAACAACGAACCCCACAGCGAAGCGTCCTACTTTGCGGCCGAGCATGGTCCTTCCGTGTGCGGCATGGCGTTCCGGGTCAAGGATTCGCAACTGGCCTACAAACGCGCGCTGGAGCTGGGCGCGCAGCCGATCGACATCGCCACCGGACCGATGGAGCTGCGTCTGCCGGCGATCAAAGGCATTGGCGGTGCGCCGCTGTACCTGATCGACCGTTTCGGTGAGGGCACCTCGATCTATGACATCGACTTCGTGTTCATCGACGGCGTCGACCGCCATCCGGAAGGCGCAGGGCTGAAATTCATCGACCACCTGACCCACAACGTCTACCGCGGGCGCATGGCCTACTGGGCGCATTTCTACGAGAAGTTGTTCAATTTTCGCGAAATTCGCTACTTCGACATCAAGGGCGAATACACCGGCCTGACCTCCAAGGCCATGACCGCGCCGGACGGCATGATCCGCATCCCGCTCAACGAAGAGTCGTCCAAGGGCGCCGGGCAGATCGAAGAGTTCCTCATGCAGTTCAACGGTGAGGGCATCCAGCACGTGGCGTTCTTCACCGACGATCTGATCAAGACCTGGGACCGCCTCAAAGCCCTCGGCATGCGCTTCATGACGCCGCCGCCGGGTACTTACTACGAAATGCTCGAAGGGCGCATTCCGGGCCATGGCGAGCCGGAGCACGAACTGCAGGCCCGCGGCATTCTGCTGGACGGCTCGACCGAGGGCGGCAACCAGCGCCTGCTGTTGCAGATCTTCTCGGAAACCCTGATGGGGCCGGTGTTCTTCGAGTTCATCCAGCGCAAGGGGGATGACGGATTCGGCGAGGGCAACTTCAAGGCGCTGTTTGAATCCATCGAGCGCGACCAGTTGCGGCGTGGGGTGTTGACCGTCGATTGAGGTCATACGCTGGGCTCTGGTCTTGCGCCGATCCTGTGGGAGCCGGCTTGCTGGCGAATGCGTCAGGTCAGCCACCATAGAGATGGCTGACCCCATAATAATCTGTAGGAGTGAGCTTGCTCGCGATGCGGAATGTCAGTCGCCACATTTGGTGACTGATCAACCGCCATCGCGAGCAAGCTCACTCCTACAGGGTGTCGTAATCGGCATCAGCCCTGCGGCATCTCCCCACCCATCCGCGCGCTGATGCCTTGCGCCGTGTGCCGCAGTTTCTGTGCGGCGACGGCCAGGCGTTCTTCGGTCAGCATTGACGCCGACCCCACCACCGTCACCACACCCACCAACTTGTTGCCCATGGCGAACACCGGCGACGACACGGCGTTGACCCCGGTCATCAGCATGCCGTGGATCTGATGCACGCCGGTGCTGCGGATTTCCTTGATATGCCGCTCGACTTCCTTGCGCTGCACCGAGTTCAGCGAGGCCGATTCGGCATCGCGCAACGCAGCGGTTTCGCGGACGGAGAGGAAAGTGTCGAACACCAGGCCCGTGGAGGAACTCAGCAACGGCAGCACCGAGCCGATCTGCGTGACCAGGGTGACGGCGCCCAGGGATTGCTCGACATAGACCACGGTCGGCCCCTTGTTGCCCCACACCGCCAGAAAACAGGTTTCGTTGATCTCGTCGCGCAGGGCGATCAGCTCAGGCGCAGCGATTTTCAGCACGTCCAGCTGGCTCAATGCGGCCAGACCGACCTGCAAGGCCGAGCGCCCCAGACGGTAATGGCTGGAGGCCGGGTCCTGCTCGGCGAAACCGCTGTCGACCAGCGCTTGCAGATAGCGGTGCACCTTGCTCGCCGGCATCTCGACGTACTCGGCCAGCTTCGACAGCGACGTGGCCGGCGCCAGTTCGGCGAGCGCCTTGAGAATGCCGACACCGACTTCGGCCGACTGCACTTTCTGTTGGCGGGGAGCGGGGGGAGTTGCGCTGGATTCGGTCATGGGCAGGGCGTACGCCGGTCTGGAAAGGCTGCTTTATAGCTTGACCGGGTGTCGAACTCAAATTACGTTATGCGTAAGTTGATTACGAAAAAACAATACTCGTAGCAGTCCGTACCGTCCAGCAGCCTATCGACGCCATAACAACAAGAGGTCGAGATGTTTACAGCACCCGCTTGCGAAGCCCTGCGCTATCAGACCGGCTTCGGCAATCAGTTCAGCAGCGAAGCCGTGCCGGGCGGTCTGCCGTCCGGGCAGAACTCGCCGCAACGCCACCCGCTTGGGCTGTACGCCGAACAGTTCTCCGGCACAGCCTTTACCGTTCCTCGCGGCGAAGCCCGGCGCACCTGGCTGTACCGCATTCAGCCGTCGGCGGCACACCCGCGTTTCGAACGTCTGCCACGACAGCTCAGCGGCCAGGAGCAGGGCCCGGTGACGCCCAATCGCCTGCGCTGGAACGCGTTCGATCTGCCGACCGAACCGACCGATTTCATCGACGGCCTGATCCCCATGGCCAGCACCGCAGCAGCGGAGCAGGTCGAGGGCGTCAGCCTCTACGTCTACGCCGCCAACCAGTCCATGACCCGGGCGTTTTTCAGCGCCGACGGCGAATGGCTGGTGGTGCCGCAACAGGGTCGGCTGCGCATCGTCACCGAACTTGGCGTGCTGGACATCGAGCCGCAGGAAATCGCCGTGCTGCCGCGCGGCCTGAAATTCAGCGTGCAGTTGCTCGACGCCACGGCGCGCGGCTACCTCTGCGAAAACCATGGCTGCGCGTTACGGCTGCCGGATCTCGGGCCGATCGGCAGCAACGGTCTGGCCAACCCTCGGGATTTTCAGGTGCCGGTGGCGAGTTTCGACAACCGTGAACAGCCGACCGTGCTGGTGCAGAAATTCCTTGGCGAACTGTGGGCGACGCAACTGGCCCACACGCCGTTCGACGTGGTCGCCTGGCATGGCAACAACGTGCCGTACAAATACGACCTGCGCCGCTTCAACACCCTCGGCACGGTCAGCTACGACCACCCGGACCCGTCGATCTTCACCGTGCTGACCTCGCCGAGCGCGATTCACGGTCAGGCCAACATCGACTTCGTGATCTTCCCGCCGCGCTGGATGGTGGCGGAAAACACCTTCCGCCCGCCGTGGTTCCACCGCAACCTGATGAATGAATTCATGGGCCTGATCGACGGCGCCTACGACGCCAAGGCCGAGGGCTTCATGCCGGGCGGCGTGTCGCTGCACAACTGCATGAGCGCCCACGGGCCGGACAACGCCACCGCTGAAAAGGCCATGGCTGCCGAACTGAAACCGCACAAGATCGAACAGACCATGGCCTTCATGTTCGAGACCGGCAAGGTCCTGCGCCCCAGCCGCCGCGCGCTGGAATGCGCGCAACTGCAGAACGACTACGATGCCTGCTGGAATGGCATCGCCCGCACCTTCAAACCTTTCGATACGGACAGCCAACGATGAGCACTTCCCGACACCCGCGCAGTTGGGTGACTTCTGCCAACGACCACGCGGATTTTCCTCTGCAAAACCTGCCGTTCGGCGTGTTCAGCCATTCAGGTTCCGCGCGACGCGGCGGCGTGGCTATCGGCGATTTCATCTTCGATCTGCAGGCCGCGCTGGAAGCCGAACTGTTCAGCGGTTCGGCGAAAGTCGCCGCCCAGGCCGCCAGCCGTGGCGCGCTCAACGATTTCTTCGCTCTCGGTAGCGAACCGCGTCAGGCATTGCGCCGCGAGCTGCTGCATCTGCTGGACGAAAACAGTCCGCAACGTGAGCGCCTGCAAAGCATGGGCGAACGCCTGCTGCTGCCGATGGGCAAATGCCAGATGCACCTGCCGGCGCAGGTCGGCGACTACACCGATTTCTATGTCGGCATTCATCACGCCACCAACGTCGGCAAACTGTTCCGCCCGGACAACCCGTTGCTGCCCAACTACAAATACGTGCCGATCGCCTATCACGGTCGTGCTTCGACCCTGTGTGTGTCGGGCACGCCGGTCCGTCGCCCCAATGGCCAGACCCTGGCGCCGGGCGCGGAGGTGCCGACGTTCGGGCCGAGCAAGCGGCTGGATTACGAGCTGGAAGTCGGTGTGTGGATGGGCCAGGGCAATGCCGCCGGTGAGGCAATTGCCATTGGCGAGGCGGGCGAGCACATCGCCGGTTTCTGCCTGCTCAACGACTGGTCGGCGCGGGACCTGCAAGCGTGGGAATACCAGCCGTTGGGGCCGTTTCTGTCGAAGAGCTTCGCCACCAGCATTTCGCCGTGGGTGGTGACCGCCGAAGCGCTGGCGCCGTTCCGTACCGCGCAACCGTCACGCCCGGCCGGTGACCCGCAGCCGCTGGCGTACCTGTTCGACGAACGGGATCAGCAGAGCGGGGCGCTGGACATCGAACTGGAGGTGCTGCTGCTCACCGCGAAGATGAAAGAGCAGGGCCTTGCGCCGCAGCGACTGGCGCTGAGCAACACCCTGAACATGTACTGGACCGTGGCGCAGATGGTCGCCCACCACAGCGTCAACGGCTGCATGTTGCAGGCGGGTGACCTGTTCGGCACTGGCACCTTGTCCGGCCCGCAGGCGGGTCAGTTCGGCAGCCTGCTGGAAATGACCGAAGGCGGGAAACATGCGGTGGAACTGCCGGGTGGCGAGACGCGCAAGTTTCTAGAAGCGGGGGACGAAGTGATCCTCAAGGCGCGTTGTCGCAAGGACGGTGAGGTCAGCATCGGTTTTGGCGAGTGCCGTGGGGTGATTGTCGACTGATGTCTGTCGGGTAGGGGAACGGCGGTTCTCAAATCCCGTAGGAGCCGGCTTGCTGGCGAATCGCGGTGTGTCATTCAATATCAAACGGGCTGATATCACGCTTTCGCCAGCAAGCCGGCTCCCACGGCCTGCGGCCAGAATCAAAAGCCGACCGTGCGCGACCTCGTAGGAGTGAGCTTGCTCGCGATAGCGTTGTATCAGTCGGCGACAATGTGCCGGGACGAACGCATCGCGAGCAAGCTCACTCCTACAAATGCGGGTTGGGCAAGGCCCCAGGCGCGGGTCATGTCTCAGGCGAATCCATCCACCAACGATCCGCTCCGCGGCAGAAACCGCCCCTGCCGCTCACCCTGTGTCTTGCCTTCGGCATAGCTCAAATGCCCGTTGACCCAGACCCCGTCGATGCCTTCGGCGGCGCGTTTCGGTTCCTTGAAATCGGCCACATCGCGCACGGTGTCAGCGTTGATCAGCACCAGGTCCGCCCAATAGCCCTCACGGATGAAACCCCGCTCATGCAGGCCGAAACGGCTGGCTGTGAGGCCGGTCATCTTGTGGATGGCGGTGTGCAGCGGGAACAGACCGAGGTCGCGGCTGAAGTGGCCCAGCACCCGCGGAAACGCACCCCACAGGCGCGGATGCGGGAACGGGTCTTCCGGCAGACCGTCCGAGCCGATCATCGACAGTGGGTGTTTCATGATGTTCTGTACGTCGTTCTCGTCCATGCCGTAGTACACCGCGCCAGCCGGTTGCAACCTACGCGCGGCGTCCAGCAGCGACAGGCCCCAGTCGGCTGCGATGTCTTTCAGCTCGCGGCCGCCCTGATCCGGGTGCGGCGTCGACCAAGTGATGGTGATGCGAAACGCATCGGTGACCTGCTTCAGATCCAGCGTCGACGAACTGGCCGCATACGGGTAGCAATCGCAGCCCACCGGATGGTTCTGTGCGGCTTTTTCCAGCGACGCCAGCAGTTGCGGGCTACGGCCCCAGTTGCCGGCCCCGGCGCATTTCATATGGGAAATCACCACCGGTGAGCGCGCATGGCGGCCGATGTCGAACGCCTCGTCCATGGCCTCCAGCACCGGCTCGAACTCACTGCGAAGGTGAGTGGTGTACACCGCGCCGAACGCCGTCAGCTCCTCGGCCAGTTGCTTGACCTCATCGGTTTCCGCCGCATAAGCGGTGGCATAGGCCAGCCCGGTGGACAGGCCGAGGGCGCCGTCTTCCAGGCTCTCGCGCAGTTGCTCGCGCATGGCGCTGATCTCATCGGCGCGGGCAGTGCGAAACAGGTCGTCGAGATGGTTGCTGCGCAGCGCCGTGTGGCCGATCAGCGCGGCGACGTTGACCGCGGGCCGGGCCTTGTCCACGGCGTTGCGGTAATCGCGAAAACGCGGATAGGTGAAGGCTTTGGCCGGGCCGAGCAAATTCATCGGGTCTGGCGGATCGCCCGCCAGCGTCACCGGCGAGGCGCTGATGCCGCAGTTGCCGACGATCACGGTGGTCACGCCCTGAGTGATTTTCGGCAGCATGTCGGGGTGGCGGATCACCACGGTGTCGTCGTGGGTGTGTACGTCGATGAACCCCGGCGCCAGCACGCGGCCAGCGGCGTTGATTTCTTCGCTCGCGGAGACATCGTGCAGGTCGCCGATGCGCTGGATGCGCCCGTCGCGAATCGCCACGTCGGCGCGCTGGCCGGGCGCGTTGCTGCCATCGATCACCAGCGCGTCGCGAATGATCAGGTCGTAAAGCATGGTTCAGTCTCCAAGCGGCAGGCCGTCGTCGCCGCCGCGGTAATCGTCGAGGGCCAGTTTGATCCGCCGCAGCCGCTCCTGGTTCTCGTCAGGCGCGGTCAGGGCCAGTTCGGTGGCCAGCACATCGATGGTCAGCAGCATGCCGTAGCGCGCCGCCGTCGGTTTGTAGATGAAATTGGTTTCGGCGATCTGCAACGGCAGCAGCACGTCGGCAAGCTCCGCCAGCGGCGAGCCGGGCAAGGTGATCGCCAGCACTTTGGCGCCGTAGCTGCGCGCCAGCTTCACCGCGTCCAGCAATTCCGGCGTGCGTCCGCTCAAGGAGCAGACGATCAGGCTGTGCTCCGGGCCGAGGGTGGCGGCGGTCACGCGCATCATCACCGGGTCGCGGCTGGCGGCGATGGGGTAGCCGAGGCGCACCAGGCGGGTCTGCAGCTCTTCGCTGCACAGGCTGGACGCGCCGCCCATGCCGAACGCATGAATCATCCGCGCCGGGGTCAGCAGGGCCACGGCGGCCTGAAAGCGCGCTTCGTCGAAACCGGCCAGTTGCTGATGCAGGGTGGCTTCGATATCGCCGACGATGCGGCTGAAGAAGGCCGACTGCTCCGGCGCCTGTTCCGGTTTGAGAAAACGGCTGCCAACGCCGCCGGCCTGGGCCAGCTGCAGGCGCAAGTCGCGCAGATCCTTGCAGCCTACGGTGCGGGCGAAGCGCGATAGCGTGGCGCTGCTGACTTCGGCGCGGGCGGCCAGTTCGTCGAGGCTGGCGCTGGCGCAGAACGCCACGTCACTGAGAATCAGCCGGGCAATGCGGCCTTCGCCGGCGCTGAACGAGTCCTGGCGGGCGCGGATCTGGTAGAGGATGTCCACTCAGAGCACCTGCGCCAGACCGGCGGTGAGGGCGAAGGCGATGACGGAAATCAGGGTTTCCAGCACCGTCCAGGTCTTGAAGGTTTGCGCCACGGTCATGTTGAAGTACTCCTTGATAAGCCAGAACCCGCCGTCGTTGACGTGGGAAAAGATCACCGAACCGGCGCCGGTGGCGAGCACCAGCAATTCCGGGTGCGGATAACCCAGGCCCATCGCCACCGGCGCGACGATGCCGGACGCGGTGGTCATGGCCACGGTCGCCGAGCCGGTGGCGACCCGCATCAGCGCGGCGAACAGCCAGCCCATCAGCAACGGCGACAGGTGGAAGTCCTGCGCCAGGCCAACGATTTCGTTGGTCACGCCGCTGTCCACCAGAATCCGGTTCAGACCGCCACCGGCGCCGACCAGCAGGGTGATGCTGGCGGTGGGTGCCAGGCATTCCTGGGTGAATTTGAGGATCGAATCGCGATTGAAGCCCTGCGCGATGCCCAGGGTCCAGAAGCTTAGCAAGGTCGCCAGCAGCAGGGCGATCACCGAGTTGCCGACGAACGCCAGAAAACCGTTCAGCGCACTGCCCGGCGCGGCAATCAGGTTGGCCCAGCCACCCAGCAGCATCAGCAAGACCGGCAGCAGAATGGTCGCCATGGTGATGGCAAACCCCGGCAATTGCTGGCGCGGTTCACGGTCGAGAAATTGCCGGGCCAGCGGGTTTTCTTCCGGCAACTGAATGCGCGGCGCGATGAACTTCGCGTACACGGGGCCGGCGATGATCGCGGTCGGAATGCCCACCAGAATCGCGTAGAACAACGTCTGGCCGACGGACGCCTGATACGCCTGCACCGCCAGCATCGCTGCCGGGTGCGGCGGCACCAGCGCATGCACCACCGACAGACCGGCGACCATCGGCAGACCGACCATCAGAATCGACACCCCGACGCGACGTGCCACGGTAAAGGCAATCGGCACCAACAGCACGAAGCCGACTTCGAAAAACAGCGGCAGGCCGACCAGAAAGGCGATGCAGACCATGGCCCAGTGCGCATTGCGCTCGCCGAACCGGTCGATCAACGTGCGCGCCACCTGCTCGGCGCCGCCGGACTCGGCCATCATCTTGCCGAGCATGGTGCCCAGCGCCACCACCAGCGCGATATGACCCAGCGTCTTGCCGACGCCGCCCTCAAAAGACGCGACCACGGCATTGGCCGGCATCCCGGCCACCAGCGCCAGGCCGACCGACACCAGCGTGATGACCACAAACGGATTGAGACGAAAACGCGCGATCAGCACGATCAAGGCAATGATCGCGATGGCGGCATAAACCAACAGAGAAAGACCGGTGGACGGAGGCATGCAACAGATTCCTTGCAGAGTGTGAACGTCAGGGCTGGACAGCGACGGTGCTCAGACCGGGCGCAGACAAGCGGTGAAAGAAGACTCGGCAGTGGCTGTTGCAAAAGGCTCCAGAGACGGAACGGGGGCGCAAAACGCGACGATCACAGGCAGGCATTATTTTTATCTCTGATTTCGTGATGTAAATTAATTTACACAAAATCAGATAAAAATATCAATGTATGAAAATTATTTTCGTTGATGGGTTGTAGAAGCCGACTTGCGGTGGACACGCCTCGATCGGGCAATGCTGAACCCTGTGGGAAGGAGCTCTGCTCGCGATGTCGGAGAGTCAATCGACGCGGCATTGACCGGGCTGACGCTATCGCGAGCAGAGCTCCCTCCCACGGCCTTCGGCCAGAATCAAAAGCGGATGGCACGCACCGATCGCCCCGTAGCAGTCCGGCCTGCCGGCGGTAGCGATCTTGAGGACGCCTTCGTCCGAATGCGGCCCAGACCAAGCCCGCTCCCACAGGGAGTGTGTGTTTCGCCGGCTTTTGATCTGGCTTTGGATTTTGATCTGGGGCCCCGTTCCAGAAGGCCGAACGCAGGTGATGTGGAGTGGGCCGAGCGGCATGGATGCCGCGAGAGCCGCGTTGGGCCATGGATGGCCCATTCGCGGCGGGCCCACGGAGCATTGCCGGAGTGAGGGAACACCGAGCCAAGGCGAGGTGCCGTATGGCGGGGTAAGAAGCCCTTGGTTACTTGGGGCTTTTCCAAGTAACTCGCCGCCAGGCGAAACAGGGCTGCGTTAGCAGATCAGCAATCCAAATGACACACCGCGTACGCAGGTTTTACGACGACTGCGTCGCCGATCGCGGGCAAGCCACGCTCCTACAGGTTCGCGTAACTCGCCGTGAGGCGGAACAGGCTGCGTTAGCAGACTCAGCGGAGTGTCAGAGAAATCGAGGGCACAGGTTTTACGACGACTGCGTCGCCGGTCGCAGGGCAAGCCAGCTCCTACAGCCGGTCGCAGGGCAAGCACAGGGAGCCACGCTCGTTCAGAGATGCGCATTCAGCGGACGCTGAACCGCTCCCGATACGCCTGCGGCGTCACCGACACCGCCCGCAGAAAACTCCGCCGCAACGTCTCCTCACTGCCAAACCCACAGCGATCGGCAATCCGCTTGATCGGCAGACTGCTGTCCCCCAACAACCGTCGCGCCGCCTCCACCCGAATCTGCTCGATCGCCCGCGCCGGCGTATTACCCGTGTGAGCACGGTAATGACGCACGAAACTACGCTCACTCATCCCCACCTGAGCAGCAAGCGTCGCTACCGACAGATCACCGGCCAGATTGTCCAGAATCCACCCATGCAGATCACCGAAACGGCTGTCCTGACTGCGAATACTGTGCTGCAACGACAACGCCGTGCTGAACTGCGACTGCCCGCCGGGACGCTTGAGAAACACCACCAGATCCCGCGCCACCGCCAGCGCCAGCGGCCGGCCCAGATCGGCTTCCACCAATGCCAGGGCCAGGTCGATCCCGGCGGTCACACCCGCAGAGGTCCACAACGCTTCCTCATGGATGAAAATCGGCTCGGGGTCGACCTGCAGGGCGGGGTAGCGCCGGGCCAGTTCGGCGCAGCTGTCCCAATGGGTCACCACCCGATGCCCATCGAGCAGGCCCGCTTCAGCCAGCATGAACGCACCGGTACACACCGACGCCACCCGCCGCGCACGCCCGGCCTGATCGCGCACCCACCGTAGTAACTGCGGGTCTTGAAGCGCGGTATGCACGCCCCAGCCTCCCGCGACGATCAGCGTATCGACTGGCGTATCGGGCAGCGGATGCGTCAGCAACCCCAGACCCGCCGACGACACCACGCTGCCAGGCTCCCGGGCCACGACTTTTGGCTGATACGGCTCGGGCATTCCGGCTTCCCGCGCCTGCACATTGGCCGAAGCGAACACTTGCAGCGGCCCGCTGACATCGAGCAACTGCACGTTGGGAAAGGCCAGAATGTGTACCGCGCGGGCCCGGTCGGACATGAACGCACTCCAGAAAACGGTTTGGCGGAAATCGTGGGTGTAATGGCGTATCCGCCAAAGCCTATCTGGCTAAAGTGAAGGCGTCTACTGAGCCAGTCCTACAAAACCAGTCTCACAAAACCAGACCCGCAAAAGGAGCAAACCCATGACGTTGCATATCGGCCTGCTGGTGTTTCCCAAAGTCCAGCAACTGGACTTGACCGGTCCCTACGATATCTTCGCCAGCCTGCCTGGCGTCACCGTGCATCTCGTGTGGAAACATCTCGATCCACTGCAGGCCAGCACCGGCCTGGCCCTGGTGCCGACCACCACGTTCGCCGATTGCCCGGACCTGGACGTGATCTGCGTGCCTGGCGGTGTCGGCATCGACGCCTTGCTGGAAGACGCCGAGACCTTGGCCTTCATCCGCAAACAGGCCGAAAACGCGCAGTACGTGACGTCGGTCTGCACCGGGGCGCTGGTGCTCGGCGCCGCCGGATTGCTGAAAGGCAAGAAGGCCACCACCCACTGGGCCTCCCACGAACTGCTGGCGAAATTCGGGGCGATTCCGGTGCAGGCGCGCGTGGTGCGAGACGGCAACCTGATGACCGGTGGCGGGGTAACGGCGGGGATCGACTTTGCACTGACGCTGATCGGCGAGCTGTTCGACGCCGACACCTCGCAGACCATTCAACTGCAACTGGAATACGCGCCGGCACCGCCATTCAACGCCGGTCGCCCGGACACCGCGCCAGCGAACGTGCTGAGCATCGCCCGCGAGCGTGCGGCGCCGGGTCTTGCGGTGCGTCGGCAGATCGTCGAACGGATAACCGCCGGTCGTTAAGCCGGGGTTTTGTCGGCGTGGATTTCCTACCAGCCCAGGAACAGGTCCAGCGCCGATTCCACCACCGTGGCCTGTTTTTCCGGGGTCAGCAGTGGCTCGTTGAGCGTCACTTGCGGCCAGAAGGCGAACGCCTTGAGCAGCGCGTGAATCTGCGAGGCGGCAAAGCCCGGCTCGACGGCCTTGATCCGGCCGTCCTGCTGGGCGCTGCGGATCCAGGTGGTGAAGGTTTCTTCGCGCTCGCTCAGTCGGCTGACCCAGGTCTGGGCCCGTTCCGGAGAGTGAATCGTGGCGCCGATGGCCACCCGCGCCAGGTCGAGAAAGCTGCTGTTGGCAAGGGTTTTCATCTTGCTGTCGAGCAGTTCGCGCAGTTGCTCGCGCAACGACACGTCAGCGCGATAGGCCGGGTAGGGTTGCGAGTCGGCGCTGGCCCACAGGCGCTGGAGCATCTCGGCGAAAAGTTCTTCCTTGCTCGGGAAGTGGTTGTACACCGTGCGCTTGGAGACTTCGGCGCGGGCGGCGATGCGGTCCATGCTGGTGACCTCGAAACCGTTGTCGCGAAACTCGGCAATCGCCGCCTGGACAATGGATTCGCGTTTTCGGTCGGTCAGGCGCAGGGGGGCAGTCATGGCATCGCTTCTAAAGGTGGACGGGCAAGAAAATTACACCGAGCAGTTTACTTCTCTTTGCGGATCGTGCAAGCTTGAAACTACACTGTGTAGTGTAAAGCGCTGTTACAACTTCCCGCTTACTTCTTCCCGTCGTTTGCAACATTCTGCAATGCGTCCGCCGTTGCAGAAACCTCCACCCGTTTCATGGAGTCAGCACCTCATGGCCTCGATCGAAAAAAACCTCGATAACGCTTCCTCGTTGCCTGTTCTTTCCCGCCGCGAGGGCCGTTATTTCAACCACAAGCCGATGCAGCGCTCGGGCTTTTTGAAGACGCTACGCATTTTCTGGAACGCGATGCTCAACAAGCCTCGGCACACCCGGCCGCTGGGGGAGATCCCGGTGCAGCCGCTGTCCCGTCAGCAACTGTTGGCTGCGCCAGACAACACGGTGTATCGCCTGGGCCATTCGACGGTGCTGCTGAAACTGCGCAACCAGTATTTCCTTACTGACCCGGTGTTCGCCGAGCGTGCTTCGCCAGTGCAATGGGCCGGTCCGCAGCGCTTCCATCAGCCGCCGATCAGCCTGGAAGAATTGCCGCCGCTCAAGGCGGTGATCCTGTCGCACAACCATTACGACCACCTCGATCACATGACCATTCAAGTGCTCAAGGACAAGGCCGAGCATTTCATCGCGCCGCTGGGCGTAGGCGACACCCTGATCGAATGGGGCGTGCCGGCGCACAAGGTGCAGCAACTGAATTGGTGGGAATCCACTGAAATTCACGGCATCCGCTTTGTTGCCACCCCGGCGCAGCACTTTTCCGGGCGCACGCTGCGTGATGGCAACCGCACGCTGTGGGCTTCGTGGGTGATGATCGACGGCGAGCGGCGGATCTTCTTCAGCGGCGACACCGGTTACCACGACGGCTTCAAGCTGATCGGCGCGCAATACGGGCCGTTCGACCTGACCCTGATGGAAACCGGTGCCTACAACGTCGAGTGGCCGGACGTACACATGCAGCCGGAGCAAACTCTGCAGGCGCACATTGACTTGCGCGGCAAGTGGCTGCTGCCGATCCACAACGGCACCTTCGACCTGGCGATGCACGCCTGGCACGAACCCTTCGACCGCATTCTGGCGCTGGCCTGGGACCGCAGCATTTCCATCACCACGCCGGAAATGGGCCAGCCGTTCTACCTGGATTACCCGAGCCGGGGCGAGGCGTGGTGGATGAAGGTCGAGAAGGCGGTCGAAGCGGAAAGTCCGCGCCGCTGTGGTCGTCGTTGCCGTCGGCAGCAGATGGCGACGCGCAGTTGATTCAACCGCTTGTGAATGCTGGAAATGTGGGAGTGAATTCATTCGCGAGAGGCCGGTTCCGACGATAGAGATTTATCGCCTGAAAGAGTCCATCGCGAATGAATTCGCTCCCACAGTGTTTCGGAGCCTCCCACAGTGTTTCGGTGCCTGCAGTGTCGGTGGCGACAGTGTTTTTGCTGAAGCTATAGGCCCATGCGCTCGATCAACATCAACGCCTCATCCTTGAACAGCGGCTGTTTCATCCGCTCGGCGAGCATCGCCACTTCACGTTCGCGACTGCACGCCACCACCGCGGCCACGGCGCCGTCCATGCAGATCAGCGCGAGAAAATCGAACGACTCCGGCTCGCCGAGATAGACGATATCGTCCCACGCCTGTGCGTGGCCGAGGTAGTCCAGGCTCTTGTCGAAATGCTGGGTCCAGAAGTAGGGCACGTCGTTGTAGTGTTGCTGGTTACCGAGCATGTTGCTGGCGGCGATGCGGGCCTGTTGCTGGGCCAGGCGCCAGTGTTCGATGCGCAGCGGCTGGTCGTGCAGGGGAAAAGTGGCGATATCGCCGGCAGCCCACAGCTGTTTGCCCGCCTGCATGCCGCCATCGACGCGCAATGAGCCGTCGGGCTCGCGGGGCACGCCGTCGATGAAGTGAGTGGCGGGATTCACGCCGATGCCGATCACCGCCAGGTCGACGTTCAGCCGCTCGCCGTTACTCAGCACGACGGTGCGCAAGCGCTGCGCACCCTGATCGTCGTCGCCTTCGAAGTGGCTGATCTCGACATGAGTACGGATCAGCACGCCGTGCTGCTCATGCAGGGCGCGCACCGCTTTGCCGATGCGTTCGCCCAGTTGGGCAGCAAGCGGGGTTTCATGGCGGGCGATCAGGGTCACGTTCAGCCCGTGCTGGCGCAGCGCCGAGGCGGCTTCCAGACCGATGAAACTGTCGCCGACGATCAAGGCGTGATCACCGGGCTTTCCGGCGGCGATGATCCGTTTCGCATCATCTAGGCTGCGCAGGCTCAGCACCTGTGGCAGGTCGGCACCGATCACCGGCAGGCCGCGCGGCTCGCCGCCGCTGGCGATCAGCGCGGCGTCATAGCTGAAGCGGCGGCCATCGGCGAGGATCAGGCGTTGGTTGAGGGCGTCGAGTTTCATCACTTCGCCCTGAATCCGCTCGATGCGCTGGCGAACATAGAACTCGTCATCGCGCAGCGGCGGCGTGTCGTCGGGGAGCATCTCGGCAGACAGGACAAATTTGCTCAACACAGTGCGGTCATAACCTGCCGCCGCTTCGCGGTCGACCAGCAGCAGACGGCCATTGAAGCCCTTTTCACGCAGGGCACAGGCGGCGGCCGTGCCAGCGGCTCCAGCGCCGACCACGACGAAGCAACGTTTGTCTTTGCCGATCACCTGCGGAGGCGGTTCGCAGGGCTGGTCGTCGATTTCGATCTGGTCGCCGACGACGTTCACGGGATAACGCACCAGCGCATCCAGCGCCGGTGGCTCGCACAGGCGGCCGTCGTCGACGGCGAATTCGGCCTTGTGCCACGGGCAAATCAGGTGGCCATTGCACACCGCGCCATCGGCTAGCGGCGCACCGGCATGGGGACATTCGGCCTGATAGGCGCGAACCTCATCGCCATGGCGCAACAGCAGGATCTTGTGTTCGCCGACTTCAACCTGAATGCCACGATCGCGACGAAGATCGCCCAAGCTGGCGACTCGATGGACAGACATAGCAACTTCCTCACAGGCTTTCTGTTGGGAGTCGCCGGGGGTGGGAGAGGTTCAGAGAATTTGTCGGGGGCAGCGCGTGACGGGATATGAGCCGTGTACCGGTGGGAGGGAGCCCTGCTCGCGAAGACGTCATTCCAGACACCGCTGTAGTGACTGACCTGACGCCTTCGCGAGCAGGGCTCCCTCCCACAAAATTATCGCCGCACCAGAAGTGTCGTCAGGACAAGATTTACGGTCGTGACGGCAACACTCACCGCACCAACCCCAACCGCTCATGCCAGTCGGCAATCGACTCTTCGGGGTATTGCTCGAACTGCTGATCCTTCGGCCCAGCCTCGACCTCGACCCACGACGCCTTGGAGTCCAGCAGCAGGTGTGTATGTTCCGGTGGCATCGGCAACGGGGTGTCGATGGCCGAGGCGAACGGGTGGATCAGGTCCGGCCATTCCGGGCTGAACAGCCACAGACCACTGCCGCAGCGCTTGCAGAAATGCCGCTCGGCAGTGCTGGTGTGGACGTGGTGGTGTTCTTCATCACGCAACTTGGCGTGGTAGATGGCGATGCTGCTCTTGCCTTTGACCTTGAGGCTTTTCGCCTCGCCGCCGAGGTTGATCGAGTAGCCGCCCCCGCCCTGGGTCTTGCGGCAGATCGAGCAATAGCAGCGTTGGTAAGGGTAGGGGTGGGCGCTGGTCAGGCTGAACTCCACCGCGCCGCAATGGCAGGAACCTTCCAGATGCATGGCGTGGCCTCCGTTTTCGCTCGCAGAAATGACTTCTTAGGTCTAGACCGCTTGTCTGCCTCAGGTTCGATGTTTCTTCGAACGACCGTTCGCATTCTTCATGGTTCGAGCCCTCAAGAAGCGGCGGGAGGCGTCGATAAGCGGTAGTCGTACGACGACTTATGCGACAACTGCCATCAAAAAATAACGAGCCAACGGTCATGAACCTACGCAATTTGACCATCGCCCGCCGCGCGGGCCTTGGGTTTACCTTGATTTCCCTGCTTGTTGCCCTGCTCGGCTGGTTTGCTCTCAGCCAGATGTCCACCATCCGCCAGAGTGAAGTGGCGGTCGAAAGCAACTGGGTGCCGAGCATGCGCCTGGTCAACGACATTCGCGAAGCCATGCTGCGCATTCGTACGATCTCTCTGCGCATGGCCCTGGACCCCGATCCGAACAACGTCGCCGTGTACAAGGGGCAGATGGACGCGCGGGCCAAAGTGCTCGGCGACAAGCTCAACGGCCTGGACAAGTTCATCGACACTCCGGAAGAAAAAATCCTCTACGACAAATTCCGCGCAACGTTGGGCGACTATCAGCGCGGTCTGGCGCAGTCGTTCGTGCTGGCCGCCAGTGGTGATCTCAAGGCACTCAACACCCTGTTGCTGGTGGACATGAAAACCGCCGTGGACAACTCCGGCGCGCAACTGGGCGATCTGGCCGATTACTACTCTCGCCAGGTCGAAGCCGAAGGCGTTGCCGCCGAAGCGCAATACGGCAAGTCGCGCAGCGTGGTGCTGGTGTTCGTGCTGATCGCCGCGCTGGCGACGGTGATCCTCGCCCTGTGGCTGACCCGCAGCATCATCCTGCCGCTGGAAGAGGCGGTCGGCGCCGCGGAATACGTGGCCAAGGGCGATCTGACCCACGACATCCGTGTCGAGGGCAAGGACGAGGTCACCCGCCTGCTGCACGCCCTGCAGCAGATGCAGAACAACCTGCGCAGCACCCTGGGCCTGATCGGCAGTTCGGCCAGCCAACTGGCGTCGGCCGCCACCGAGCTGAACTCGGTGACCGAAGACAGCCACCGTGGCCTGCATCAACAGAACGCCGAGATCGAACAGGCGGCCACAGCGGTCAACGAGATGACCTCGGCGGTGGAAGAAGTGGCGCGTAACGCGGTGTCCACATCCGAAGCGTCCAGTGAATCCAACAGCGCCGCTCGGGATGGTCAGGCGCGGGTGATCGAGACCGTCAGTTCGATCCAGACCCTGTCCGGTAACGTGCAGCACACCTCGGAACTGGTGCAGAACCTCGCCGAGCAGTCTCAGGACATCGGCAAGGTGCTCGACGTGATCCGCTCCATCGCCGAGCAGACCAACCTGCTGGCGCTCAATGCCGCCATCGAAGCCGCCCGTGCCGGTGAGTCGGGACGCGGGTTTGCCGTGGTCGCTGACGAAGTTCGCGCGCTGGCCCACCGCACTCAGCAATCGACCCTGGAAATCGACAAGATGGTCTCGACCATGCGCAACGGTTCCAGCGAAGCGCTGGAGTCGATGCTGGTCAGCCGTTCCCGCGCCAGTGAAACCCTGGAGCTGGCACAGGGTGCCGGTGAGTCGCTGAGCCGCATCACCGCGTCGATCAACGAGATTTCCGAGCGCAATCTGGTGATCGCCAGCGCGGCGGAGGAACAGGCGCAAGTGGCCCGGGAAGTGGACCGCAACATCGTCAATATCCGCGACCTGTCGCTGCAATCGTCGTCCGGCGCCAACCAGATCAGCGCGTCGAGCAACGAACTGTCGCGCCTGGCCGGTGAGCTGAACCAGATCGTGGCGCGCTTCCGCGTGTGATCTGTACCCTGTGGGAGATTCCATGCCGATGCGCTACAGATTCCGCGTATATGTTTGACGGTGTGGGAGCCGGCTTGCTGGCGAATGCGGTGTGTCATTCAACGCTACTGTGTCTGACCTGACGCTTTCGCCAGCAA
This sequence comes from Pseudomonas sp. NPDC090208, assembly GCF_044746785.1. NCBI lineage: Bacteria > Pseudomonadati > Pseudomonadota > Gammaproteobacteria > Pseudomonadales > Pseudomonadaceae > Pseudomonas > Pseudomonas sp. NPDC090208. Next base: position 188,042 of record NZ_JBIVCU010000005.1, on the reverse strand, counting down.
GCCGGCTCCCACAGGTTCAGGCATGGCCGTAATCATTGTGGTCACTCACTGCTAAAAGGTTTCACCTCCCTCTCTTGCCTGCACCTTCCCCCGAGTTGCATGATTCGCCCCGACCCATAATTCCTGGCGGGGCGAAACCTGCCGACAAGAAAGGTGAAGGCTATGGATGATCTGAATCGCGGCTTCAGCAGCTGGCTGCGCTCCCCGGTACACAAGGCCTGGCTGGCCGAGGAGGGCACGCGCCTGCTGGCCTTTGCCAAGGCATCGAAGGTGCCCCAGGGCTTCGCCGCCCTCGATGACGACGGACGACTGGGCGCCGATGCCATCGCCGAAACCCTGATCACCGCGCGCATGACCCACAGTTTCGCCATGGCCCATATCAGCGGCATGCCCGGCTTTGCCGAACTGGTCGACCACGGCGTTGCCGCGCTGGCCGGGCCGCTGCGCGATGCCGAACACGGCGGCTGGTTCGATCGCCCGCTGGAGCACACTAAAAACACCGGCAAGGCCGCCTACTTGCACGCTTTCGTTGCTCTGGCCGCGAGTTCCGCCGTGGCAGCGCAACGCCCCGGCGCCAAGGCGCTGCTGGAGCAGGCGATCCACATCATCAGCCAGCATTTCTGGAGCGAAGAAGAAGGCACGGTGCGCGAGTCGTTCGCCCGCGACTGGAGCCAGGAAGAAGGCTATCGCGGCGCCAACAGCAACATGCACAGCACCGAAACCTTCCTCGCCCTGGCCGATGTCACCGGCGATGCGCAGTGGCTGGAGCGGGCACTGCGGATTGTCGAACGGGTCATTCATCAGCATGCCGCCGGCAACAATCATCAGGTGATCGAGCATTTCAGCGCCGAATGGCAACCCCTGCCGGATTACAACGTCGAGCGTCCGGGCGATGAGTTCCGCCCGTACGGCACCACGCCGGGCCACGCGTTCGAGTGGTCACGGTTGGTGCTGCACCTGGAAGCGGCGCGGCAGGCGGCGGGGCTGAAAACGCCGTCGTGGCTACTGGACGACGCCCGCGGGTTGTTTGAAAACGCTTGCCGTTATGGCTGGGATGTCGATGGTGCGCCGGGTATCGTCTACACCCTCGACTGGGAAAACCGCCCGGTGGTGCGCCATCGCCTGCACTGGACCCACGCCGAAGCCGCTGCGGCCGCCGCCGCCTTGCTGCAGCGCACCGGCGAGCAACAGTACGAAAGCTGGTATCGCACCTTCTGGGAATTCAACGAAACCCTGTTCATCGACCGTGAGCGTGGCAGCTGGCGCCACGAGCTGAACCCGCAGAACCAGCCGAGCGCCGATATCTGGCCGGGCAAGCCGGACCTGTACCACGCCTATCAGGCGACGCTGTTGCCAGTGTTGCCGCTGGCGTACAGCCTGGCGACGGCGCTGGCGAGAGGCTGAAGCGCTAGATACAAAATTGTGGGAGCGAATTCATTCGCGAGAGGGCATTCCAGCCGATGCCTAACTGTCGTCAGGAATGCCGCATCGCGAATGAATTCGCTCCCACAGAGAAACCCGCGCTGCCACGCGCTTTCGCGACCCTCGTGACCTCGGATCCCTCCCACATAGATCGGCGTTGTCATCGGGGCAGCATCGGTTCAGTCAAACCTTCAACTCCACCCACGTCGGCGCATGGTCGCTGGCGTGGGGCAGGTCGCGGACCCAGCTGTCCACCCCCGCATTTTTCAAGCGCGGCGCGAGATCCTTGCTCAGCAGCAAATGGTCGATGCGCAGCCCCGAGTTGGTCTTCCAGTGATTGCGGAAGTAATCCCAGAACGTGTAAATCCGCTCATCGGGAAACTGCTTGCGCAGGGCATCGGTCCAGCCCTGTTTCAGCAGGCGCTGGTAAGCATCTCGGCTTTCCGGTTGGAGCAGGGCGTCCTTGAGCCATGAGCGGGTGTTGTAGATGTCGTCGTCGGTCGGCACCACGTTGTAATCGCCGGCCAGCAGCACCGGGTGGCCGCTGTCGAACAGCGTTTTGGCGTGACGGATCAGGTGCTCGAACCAGGCCAGCTTGTACTCGAACTTCGGCCCCGGCTGCGGGTTGCCGTTGGGCAGGTACAGACAGCCGACGATGATGCCTTGCACCGCCGCCTCCAGATAACGGCTGTGGCTGTCTTTTTCATTGCCGGGCAACCCGCGGCGGATCTCCAGCGGCTCGCTGCCCTTCGACAGAATCGCCACGCCGTTCCACGACGACTGACCGTGCCAGATCACCCCATAACCGGCGTTGCGGATGTCATCGGCGGGGAAGGCGGTGTCGGCGGCTTTCAACTCTTGCAGACAAACCACATCCGGCGCCTCGGCCTCCAGCCATTGCAGCAGGATCGGCAGCCGCGCGCGGATGCCGTTGATGTTGAAGGTGCCGATTTTCAGCGTGGCCATGGTGGATGCCTCACAGAGCCTGTGAAGCGTTGGAGGGTGTGATGAGGTGGAAAATTCCAAGGGCAGTGTAGGAGTGAGCTTGCTCGCGATTGCGGTCTGTCAGTCGGCGCATTGGGTACAGGCAAATTGCAATCGCGAGCAAGCTCACTCCTACAGAATCAACATCACGCCAGCTTCTGCGTCACCCGAATCACCTGCCGGGCAATATACGCGCCGGTGACGATCACGCCGAACAGGCGCAGGGTCTGCATCGCCAGCACGAAGCCGACATCGGAGTGGGTGTCGATGGCGATGATCGCCATGGCATCCAGGCCGCCGGGGCTGGTGGCCAGGTACACCGAGAGGAAATCCTTGCCCATCCACTCGGCGATCAGCCAAGCCGAGATCGCGCAGAGCACGATCAGCAGCAGCGCGCCGAGGATCATGGCGGGCAGGCGCCGCCACACATACTGGATGGTCACCCGGTCGAAGCGCAGGCCGATGTAACTGCCGATGGCGCCGTAGGCAATCGCCAGCAGCCAGCTGGGCATGACGATCTGCAGCACGCCGCTCAGCTGCAGGGCACCGCCCAGCAGCAGCGGCACCAGCAGGGCGCCGGCCGGCAGACGCGAGCCGAGGGTCACGCCGACCACGATCACCAGCAGGCTCAGGCCGAGGTTGAGCAGGTTTACCCCGTGCAGCAGCGCGTCGTTGCTGTGACTGTCAGTGCCGCCGCCATCGACGCCAATCAGGCGGCTGACCAGCGCACCGACCATCACCACGCAGACCACCCGCACATATTGCATGGTCGCCACCACCCGCGAGTCGGCGCCGTAGTCTTCGGACATCGCCACCATCGCCGACGCCGCACCGGGCGAGGTGCCCCACGCCGCCGTGCTGCTCTGAATCCCGCCCCAGCGCGCCATGCCGATGCCGACCAGCGCGCTGAGGGCCACGGTCAGCAGCGTGGCGAACACCATCACATGCCACGACTGCATGGCGGTGAGCAGCACGCCCATGGTCATCGAATGGGCCACCAGCACGCCGACGCTGCCCTGACCGAGGCGGAACACGTGCTTGTTCAGGCGGATCGAGGCGCCGGACACGCCGAAACCGATCGCCACCAGCATGGGGCCGAGGAACAGCGCAGCAGGGACGTGGAAGTATTTGAACAGTTGGCCGGCACTGCCGGCGAGGAGGACAAGCAGCAGCCATTGCAACAGCGGGTGCAGGGTTTCAAGGGAAAACGATGAGGGGCGCGACAACGAGGATCTCCAAAGCATTGGCGGGTTCCTGGCAGGGGGTTCGTCCAATGCCGCACAGTATCGACAGCGCAATCGATCAAGTCTATTTTCTAATAGTCATGAATTGATAACTTTGGTTGATATATGGACCTGCGTGACCTGACCTACTTCGAGACCATCGCCGAGCTTGGCCATCTGGGCCGTGCGGCGGAAAAGCTCAACCGCAGCCAGCCAGCACTGACCAAGAGCATCCAGCGTCTGGAAGAGTCATTCGGCACCAAGCTGTTCCAGCGCGACGGTCGGCGGATCAAGCTGACGCCGGTGGGCGAATTGTTGCAGGCGCGGGGCAAGATGTTGCAGCAGAGCATCGCCCAGACCCAACGCGAGGTCCGCGATTTCGCCAGTGGCGCGGTCGGTGAAATCCGCCTGGGCTGCGCCGCGACCATGGCCGAATACCTGCTGCCGGAACTGACCAACGCTTTGCTCAAGCGGGCCCCGGAGCTGACCCTGAAACTGGTGATCGGTCAGGACGACATGCTCCGCGAACAGCTGCGTTCCGGGCATCTGGACATGATCATCTGCGCCCAGCGCAGCGAAGAAGAGGAGTTCACCGCGCACCCGGTGCTGACCGACGAGGCGGTGGTCATCGCCAGCCGCAATCACCCGATCTTCAAGGCGCCGTTCCAGATGAGCGATTTGTGTCGCTATCGCTGGGTGCTGCCGCCGCAGGGCGTGTCGTCGCGCATCTGGGTGGACGAAGCCTTCGCCCGTCATCAGTTGCCGCTGCCGGTGGTGCAGATCGAGGCCAACTCGATTTCCCTGCTGCCTCGGCTGATCGCCCAGACCAGCCTGCTCAGTTTCATTGCCCGGGAAACCCTGGAATTTGGCAAGAACATGCAAGATTTGCGGGAGGTGCCGCTGCAAGGTACCACCATGGCGCGGACCATCTGCGTGATGTTGCGCCGCGAGGGTTACCTGTCGCCGGCGGCCCATGCCATGGTGCAAATGTTGCGCGACAACGGCGGCGCGTTTTTAAGCTGGACCTGAGCGATGCCATTGTGTGCCGTGGTGGGTTAGCCTGAAGGCCGGATTTTTTCAGTGAGAGGGATCAGTACGATGCATGCACAGCCAGACCTGCAACAGATCAAGCAGCCCGCCTTTTGGCTGCAGGATGAAGACCACCATTTCGGCGGTGACCAGTCGCCGTTGAACGATTCGGACGCTGACGAAGAGGATCAGGCGGGCGAGCTCGACCTCAGCGACCTGGGCCTGGACGAGTTCTCCGATTCGGACAAGCTGGATATCGGCTCGTCGACGCTGAGTTGAGTGCAATTGTTGGAGCCGGCTTGCTGGCGAATGGGGTGTGTCATTCAACGCTACTGTGCCTGACCTGGCGCATTCGCCAGCAAGCCGGCTCCCACAGGTTATCGATGCATGGTTGATTTACTGGTTTTCAGAAATCCCGCCAGCATCTCCACCGCGCTCTCCACCGTCTCGCTGTACCCCACCCACGTACACGCCAGCATCAGATTCCTCGGCAAGCCGAAATCCTCCACCTGAAAGCCTTCGGCATCGAAGCCCGCTTCGTTGTGGGCAATCTGTTCGCGCAACGTGCCGCTGTCGGTGAAATACGCCCACACCGGCTTGCCCAGCGCCACCGCCATGCCGAATTCGAACGCCGTCCCTGAATCCGGTTCGGCGCCGCGAAACGGGTTGAGGTTGGCCAGCACGGCATCGCAATCGCGGATCATCGCCATGTTGGCGTTGCAGATCATCAACGCGGTCTGCGCAGGTGGCAGGCCCTGCGGCACTTCGTTGTCGAACGGGTAGAGGCCGTGCAGGCCATGGCGTTCGCACAGCGCCTTGAGATAACGGCCGTGTTCGATGGCATCGGCGCGAAACACATCGAAGCCGGCAAGGTAGATGCGCGGTGGCATGGTGAATGTCCTGACACAAACGAAGTCCGATTTTAGCCTGCGATGACAGCACCGTTGATCAGTCAATCGGCAACGAACTGCCGACAGAGGCTGGAATCTGTACAAATAGCCAGTATTCTTGTGGCCTTCTGACAGCCGTTACGTGACCTCAGTGTGAGCACTTCGCCCCTCGACAACCCGTTTTATTACCTGGAGAACTTTCGCCAGGTGCTGGGCTGGATTGCCCAGCGCTACGACGATCTGCTCGACGACGAAGAGCGTCGTTTCATCCACGATTTCGCCGCGCTGCCGCAATCGGCCCAGGCGCTGCTGGTGCGCATGGTCATGCGCAAGGGCACGCTGTTTCGCGCCAGCAAACTGGATTACGCGGAAATCGGCGAGGTGCGCGAGGCGGTATTACCGCTGCTGGCGCTGACGTGGGTCGATGCGCAGCCGATGCTGGATCTGTCGACCCTGTTTGGCCTGTTGCGCAAGGATGAACTGAGCCTGTGCTTCAAGGCCCACGGGGTCAAAGGTGCGGAGAAAAAGGCCGACCTGCTGGAGCGTTTGTTGCCGCTGTATCCCGAATCACAGCCGCTGAAGGAGTGGTTTGCCGGGCTGGATGAAACGGTGTTTGCCCTGCAGGTCATGCCGCTGTGCGACCGCCTGCGGTTGTTGTATTTCGGCAATCTGTACCAGGAGTGGTCGGAATTCGTGCTGGCCGATCTGGGTATCTATCGCTACGAAAAGGTCGAGTTTTCCGTCGAATCCCGAGGCATCACCCAGCGTGCCGACATCGACACCTGCCTACGGCTGCATGACTGCCGTCAGGCGCTGGAGGCCGGTGTGGATCTGCACGAACTGGCGGCGCAGGCGCTGGCTATCGAGACTGACAACCCGTGGCTGGCCATGCGTCGGGCCAAACTGCTGTTTCAGATCGGTTATCAGGCCGAGCGTGAACACGCTTTGACACTGGCATTGCAGGTCTATGCCGACTCCCTGTATCCCGGCGCGCGGGTGCGACGGATTCGCGTGCTGGAGCGTGAAGAGCGCTTCGCTGAGGCCCTGGACTTGTTGCAACAGGCGCAAGCGGCGCCGGAAAACGACGAAGAACGTCAGCACCTGTTGCGTATCCAGCCCCGCCTGCTGCGCAAACTGGGCGGGCCGGCGCAGCGGCGCAAGGTCAAGCCTGCGGTCAGCCGTCTGGATTTGAGCGTGGTGCCGTTGCCTGATCACAGCGTCGAGCAATTGATTCAACTGCACCTGAGCGAAGAGGGTGGCGAGGTGCATTACGTCGAAAATGCGCTGATCAATTCGCTGTTCGGCCTGCTGTGCTGGCCGGCGATTTTCGCGCCGTTGCCGGGGGCGTTCTTTCATCCGTTCCACAGCGCGCCAAGCGATCTGTACAGCCCGGATTTTTACCAGCGCCGCGCGGCAAAGTTCGATGAGTGCCTGGCGCGGCTGGAAGACGGCAGCTATCAGGCGCTGATCCGCGAGCACTACGTCAGCAAGTTCGGCCTGCAATCGCCGTTCGTGTTCTGGGGCGCCTTGACCCCGGAGTTGCTGGAGCAGGCGTTGCACTGCCTGCCGGCGCAGCATCTGCAGCGCTGGTTCCGCCGGCTGTTGCAGGACATCAAGGCCAACCGCAGCGGCATGCCCGACCTGATCCAGTTCTATCCAGAGCAGCAGGCTTACCGGATGATTGAAGTCAAAGGCCCGGGCGATCGCCTGCAAGACAACCAACTGCGCTGGCTGGATTTCTGCGCCGAGCATGAGATGCCAGTGGTGGTGTGTTACGTGCAGTGGGCCGAGGATTGCGTACCCGTGTAGGAGCTGGCTTGTCCTGCGACCGGCGACGGAGTCGTCGTAAATCCGGTAAGTGCGGTGTGTCAGGTAGACCTCATTCGCCGATTTTACGACGGGTTCCCCGCCGGTCGCAGGGCAAGCCAGCTCCTACAACGATCATCGGATGGTTGAAGCAAACACCAATCCCTGTGGGAGGGAGCCCTGCTCGCGAAGGCGTCAGATCAATCAACATTGCAGTGACTGACCTGACGCCTTCGCGAGCAGGGCTCCCTCCCACAGGGATGTTGCTTGATCCGAAGCCGGCTTTAACGCTTACCCCGCTTGGGCTGCGGCGGCAGGGGTGCGAACAGCGCTTCGATGTCTTCGTCCTGCAGCTTCCAGTCGCCCGCCGTGCGGCCGTCGAGCACGCCGGAGGCCAGCGCGGTCTTTTCTTGCTGCAAGTGCTGGATCTTCTCTTCCACCGTGCCACGGGCAATCAGCTTGTAGACGAACACCGGCTTCTCCTGGCCGATGCGGTAGGCGCGGTCGGTGGCCTGGTTTTCGGCTGCCGGGTTCCACCACGGGTCGTAGTGAATCACCGTATCGGCGGCAGTCAGGTTCAGGCCGGTGCCGCCGGCTTTCAGGCTGATCAGGAAGATCGAACGCTTGCCGCTCTGGAAGTCCTGCACCGGGGTGCGCCGGTCCTTGGTGCGCCCGGTCAACAACGCATATTCGATGCCGCGTTGCTCCAGCTCGACCTGAATCAGTTCCAGCATCGACGTGAACTGGGAAAACAGCAGAATCTTGCGATTCTCCGTCAGCAGCTCCTCGATCATCTCCATCAGGCTTTCCAGCTTGGCCGAACTGGAGTGGCGGCTGCCGAGCGGCGTGCTGTTGACCAGACGCAGGTCGCAGCAGACCTGCCTCAGCTTGAGCAGCGCTTCAAGGATGATGATCTGGCTGCGCGCCACGCCCTTGCGGGTGATCTCATCGCGCACCTTCTTGTCCATCGCCAGGCGCATGGTTTCGTACACGTCGCGCTGGGCGTCGTTGAGCTCGACCCAATGGATGATCTCGGTCTTGGGCGGCAGCTCGGTCGCCACCTGTTCCTTGGTACGGCGCAGCAGAAACGGCTTGATCCGCGCGTTGAGGTGTTCCAGGCGGGTTTCGTTGCCGAACTTCTCGATGGGCGTGCGGTAGTTGGCGGCGAACTGCTTGGCGTCGCCGAGCCAGCCAGGCATCAGGAAATGGAACAGCGACCACAGCTCGCCGAGGTGGTTTTCCAGCGGCGTGCCGCTCAGGCACAGACGCTGCCGGGCGTTAAGCTGACGCGCCGCCTGGGCCGCCTTGCTGGTGGGATTCTTGATGTACTGCGCTTCGTCGAGCACCAGCACATGCAGCAACTGCTTGCTGAGCAGATCCACGTCCCGGGGCAGCAGGGCGTAGGTGGTCAGGATCAGGTCGTAATCCTGCAGGTTGTCGTAGTCCGAATGACGGTTGGCGCCGTACAGCGCCAGCACGTTCAGTTGCGGAGTGAAATGTTTCGCCTCGTCCAGCCAGTTGGGGATCAGGCTGGTCGGCATCACCGCCAGGGCCGGGCGATCCAGCCGCCCGGCCTGTTTTTCCAGCAGCAGGTGCGCCAGGGTCTGCAGGGTCTTGCCCAGGCCCATGTCGTCGGCCAGCACGCCGCCGACTTCCAGCTCGCGCAGGGCCTGCATCCAGCTCACGCCTTCGAGCTGATAGGGGCGCAACTTGGCGTTCAGGCCTTTCGGCGCCTTGGCCTTGGCGCTGCGAATGTTCACCAGCCTCTCGGAGAACAGGCGCAGGCGGTCACCGCCTTGCCACACCAGCGGCATGTCATCCAGTTGCTTGAGGCGCGCGGCATCGGCGTTGTTCAGGCGAATGGCGTCGTTGCCTTCTTCCCGCCAGTAAAACTCGCCGAGGGTCGCCAGCACGGTTTTCAGACGGCCGTAGGGCAGGGCCACCTGAATCGGGCCGCCGCCGCGCTGGGTGAAGTGGTTGAGCTGCACCAGCAACTGCTCGTCGTCGCGGCGCCGGGCAATGCCGGCCAGGCTCATCAGTTCCGGGTGGGTGCGCAGCAGGTTGATCAGAATCGGCAGCAGGCTCAGGCGTTCGCCGTTGACGATGATGCCCAACTCCAGGTCGAACCAGTCGCGCTCGGGTTCTTCTTCGACCACGGCGTACCAATCGTCGACCGGCGTCACGTCGAAGCCGAAGTCGTCGTTCATCTCGATCTGCCAGCCCTGTTCGCGCAACAGCGGCAGGTCGTCGAGCATGAAACTCAGCCAGGCCTTGTCGTTGGGCAGTTCGAACATCTCGCCGGCACTGTCGGGCAGGGCCTTGCTCTGGCGGGTGGCGATGCGAAAACCGATGTCCTGCAACTGTTTGCGGTAAGGCGCTTCCTTGTCCAGCTGGCGGCGCAGGCGCAGGGTTTCGTCGCTCAGATGACGGACGATGTCGCCGGAACGGCCGGGACCGGGAATGCCCGAGGTGTAGAACTCGTCGTAACCGAACGCCAGCGCGGCGCGGTGCTGGACGTGGCGCTGCATCTTGCCGTTGCGTGGCTCGTAGGCGCTGAACTCGAAACTGGCGAGGATCAACCGTGGCCGCGGCGGGACGTTGTCGATAAGGCGTTCCGGCAGCGCCGGTTTCTCTTCGACCTTGGTGCGCGGCGCAGTCTGCCGGTCGACGGCGGCGAGGATGCCGGACCTGTTATCCGGGTCCTGCAAAAAGAACAGTGCAGCCGCGCAATGCTTGCAGTTGTTGCGGACCGGGCAGGTGCATTTGCCGACCACGAAATTGCGCGTGCGCTCGGGGTCCTTGAATTGCAGGGTCTGCACATAGCGTTCTTCGGCCGAGCCGCGACATATCGTGCGCACCAGCTCGGCGCTGAGGTGCTCCAGCATCACACGTTTCTGCCGGGCGTACTCAAGCCCGCGCTCGACACTCTGCGCCTTGAATAGCGGTTCCCATGGCAGGGCCAGGGCTTTTTCCAATAGGGATGACACGTCTTGCCCTACGTCAACGCGGTGCTTGGAGAGGGGAAACCTTGATCAACATGGCCAGACTTCCGTTGTCCATGTAGGTCAGTTCGCCGTTTCTGACGCGAGTGGTCTGGCGCATGCGCTCGCTGGTGACCAGCACGCCATGGTCGTCGAGCTGGTTGACCCAGAAACTGGCGTCGATATCGGTGAAACGGGCCAGACCCAGACTGACCGTGCCTTCGATCGGGTAATGGCCGAACTGCTCCTGTCCGCTGCTGATCGCCACCTTGGTCGGTGTCTCGCCCAGCGTCTGCTGCCAGGCGCGGTGCAGCAGCACTTTGTAGCCCTCGCTGCTCTGCAACTTGTCCACCAGGCTGTCCAGCGCCGTCGAACTCTGGTTATCCGCACCCAGCTTCTGCGCCCCGGCGGCCCAGTCTTCCGGCGCCGGCTGGTTGGTTGCCGCCGGCTCGCCGTTCTGGCGGAACAGGATCAGTTCCACCTGATAGGCGCCATCGGCAAAGGCCGCAGGGGCAATCAGCACCAGCAGCAGGGTGAGCGAGTGAAGCAGACGCATGTACATTCCTTAAGCCGATTTTTTCGGGGGCTGCGGGGTCAGGCGCTCGAACAGCGCTTCCAGCGTATTGAAACGTTCTTCCGGACGCTCCATAGGCACCATGAACTTGAACAGCGTGGCGCCTTCGAATTTGTAGCGTTTGGGTTGCCCCTGAATCAGCTTGATCAGCGCCAGCGGATCTACTGGAGTATTGGCGCCGAATTCGATTCGTCCACCCTGCGGACCCGCATCGACCTTTTTGATCCCCAATTCCTCGGCCTTGAGTTTGAGCGAGGTCATGCGCACCAGATTCTTGGTCGGCTCCGGCAGCAGGCCGAAGCGGTCGATCATCTCCACCTGCAGGTCTTTCAGGCCGTCCTCGTCGGCGGCGTTGGCGATGCGTTTGTAGAGGATCAGCCGCGCGTGGACGTCCGGCAGGTAGTCTTCGGGAATCAGCCCCGGCACTCGCAGGTTGATTTCCGGACCGCCACCCAGCGGCTGCTCCAGGTTCGGCTGCTCGCCCTTGCGGATCGACTTCACCGCGCGTTCGAGCATTTCCATGTAAAGGGTGAAACCGACCGCCTGAATCTGCCCGCTCTGGCCTTCGCCGAGCAGCTCGCCGGCGCCGCGGATTTCCAGGTCGTTGGTCGCCAGCACGAAGCCGGCACCGAGGTCCTGGGTGTTGGCGATGGCTTCCAGACGCTTTTCTGCATCCGGAGTGATCTGCTTGCGTGGCGGCGTCAGCAGGTAGGCATAAGCCTGGTGGTGACTGCGCCCGACCCGGCCGCGCAACTGGTGCAGCTGGGCCAGACCGAACTTGTCGGCGCGCTCGATGATGATGGTGTTGGCGCTCGGCACGTCAATGCCGGTCTCGATGATGGTCGAGGCGATCAGCACGTTGAAGCGCTTATGGTAGAAGTCGCTCATCACCTGTTCGAGATCGCGTTCGTTCATCTGCCCATGGCCGATGCCGATGCGCGCCTCGGGCACCAGTTCGGCCAGGTCGGCGGCGCATTTCTCGATGGTCTTCACGTCGTTGTGCAGGTAGTAGACCTGCCCGCCGCGCAACAGCTCGCGCAGCAGCGCCTCCTTGACCGTCGGCTTGTTCTGCTCCATGACGAAGGTGCGCACCGACAGGCGGCGTGCCGGCGGCGTGGCGATGATCGACAGATCGCGCATGCCGGCCACGGCCATGTTCAGGGTGCGCGGGATCGGCGTGGCGGTGAGGGTGAGGATGTCGACCTCGCTGCGCAGCGCCTTGAGCTGTTCTTTCTGACGCACACCGAAACGGTGCTCCTCGTCGATGATCACCAGCCCCAGGTTCTTGATCTTGACGTCGTCCTGCAGCAGTTTGTGGGTGCCGATGACGATGTCGATCTTGCCTTCGGCCAGCTCAGCGACCGCGGCGTTGACTTCCTTGGTCGACTTGAAGCGGCTCATCACCTCGACCTTCACCGGCCAGTCGGCGAAACGGTCGCGGAAACTGTTGTAGTGCTGCTGGGCGAGCAGGGTGGTTGGCACCAGAATCGCCACCTGCTTGCCGCCGTGTACGGCAATGAAGGCGGCGCGCATCGCCACCTCGGTCTTGCCGAAACCGACGTCGCCGCAGACCAGTCGGTCCATCGGCTTGGGCGCGAGCATGTCGGCGCGCACCGCCTCGATGGTGGTCTGCTGGTCCGGGGTTTCCTCGAACGGGAAGCCGGCGCTGAAGGTCTCGTAGTCCAGCTTCGGATCGGCGAAGGCGTAACCTTCGCGGGCGGCGCGACGGGCATAGATGTCGAGCAGTTCGGCGGCAACGTCGCGGACCTGTTCGGCGGCCTTGCGCTTGGCTTTCTGCCAGGCTTCCGAGCCGAGGCGGTGCAGCGGCGCCAGCTCGTCATCGCTGCCGGTGTAGCGGGCGATCAGGTGCAGGTTGGCCACCGGCACGTACAGCTTGGCCTCGTCGGCGTAGGCAAGCATGAGGAACTCGGCGACCTGGTTTTCCACCTCAAGGGTGGCCAGCCCCAGATAGCGCCCGACACCGTGGTCGATGTGCACCACCGGCGCACCTTCGCGCAGTTCGGCGAGGTTCTTGATCACCGCGTCGTTGGCATGGCCGTCGGCGCGTTTCTCGCGGCGGCGGCGCTGCATCACGCGCTGACCGAACAACGGGCTTTCAGCGATCAGCGCCAGCGCTGGTTGCTCCAGTGCCAGGCCTTCGTCCAGCGGCGCGATGGTGATCGCCAGCCGCTCCTTGCTGTCGACGAAGTCCTGCCAGCTGTCGAGGGTCTTCGGCCGCAGCTTCAGGCGGTCGAGCAGTTCCAGCAGCACTTCGCGGCGGCCGGCGGATTCGGCGGTGAACAGCACGCGGCCGGGGAATTCGTCGAGAAACGCCGACAGTGCCGCCAGTGGCTGGCTGGCCTTGGCTTCGATGGCAAGGTCAGGCAGAGCGCGGGCCGGGAAACGCTCGCGACCGACGCCGGTCTCGACGTCGTCCTGGCTGGCGACGATGCGCGGCCAGCTTTTCAGGCGGGCAAAGCAGTCTTCCACCGGCAGGAACAGTTCGTCCGGCGGCAGCAATGGACGGTCGGGATCGACACGGCGTTCTTCATAACGGTTGCGCACGTCCTTCCAGAAGGTTTCGGCGGCCTGCTCGATGCCCGGCAGGGAAAACACCTGGGTGTCCTGGGGCAGGTAGTCGAACAGCGTCGAGGTTTCCTCGAAGAACAGCGGGATGTAGTACTCGATGCCGGCGGGGGTGATGCCGCTGTTGAGGTCCTGGAAAATCGGGCTGCGGCGGAAATCGACATCGAAGCGCTCGCGAAAGCGCGCCTTGAAACGCACCACGGCTTCTTTCTGCAGCGGGAATTCCTTGGCCGGCAGCAGGCGCACCGAATCGACCTTGTCGATGGAGCGCTGGGTTTCCGGCTCGAAGGTGCGCAGGGTTTCGATTTCGTCGTCGAACAGGTCGATCCGGTAAGGCAGCTTGCTGCCCATCGGGAACAGGTCGATCAGCGCGCCGCGAACGGTGAATTCGCCGTGCTCGTAGACCGTGTCGACGTAGCGATAACCGCTGGCTTCCAGGCGCGTGCGCATCTGCTCGACGTCGAGTTTCTGGCCGACGTCCAGCACCAGGCTGCTGCCGAGCAGGAACTTGGTCGGTGCCAGACGGTGCAGGGCCGTGGTGATCGGCACCACCAGCACGCCGTGTTCCAGTTCCGGCAGGCGGTACAGGCTGGCGATGCGCTGGGAGATGATGTCCTGATGCGGCGAGAACAGGTCGTAGGGCAGGGTTTCCCAGTCAGGGAAATGCAGTACCGGCAGCGACGGGGCGAAAAACTTCAATTCCTGCTCCAGCCGCTCGGCACTCTGGCTGTCGGCGGTCAAAAGCAGGGTGAAGCGTTTCGCGGCGCTGGCAGCCTCGGCAATCGCCAGGCTTTGAGCGGCACCGGGCAGGTTGCCCCAATGTTGTTTGCCGGTAGCGGCAGGAAGAATCGGCAGGCGCAGAACGGGCACGGAAGGTAAGACTCCAGGCGTTGCGGCAAAGCCGGGGATTGTAACTAAAGACCGATTGCGCTGTCAGTTTTGTGCTCAGCCAAATTATGTAGTGCCGGGTGAGGCAAAAACTCCGGATTGCTCATAAACAAAGGCTTGGGCATAATGTAGTCCCTTTTTTCAGCCCCTACATGTGGAAGGTTCCCGTGACTCAGAAGCCCGACCAGTGTCTTGGTGAATGGATCGACCGTGAAGCCCTCGCCGAGGCGATGATCCCGCTTATCGGTCAGCTCTACCGCAACAACAATGTGGTGAGTTCGATCTATGGCCGCAGCCTGATCAATCGTTCAGTCATCGCGATTCTCAAAGCTCACCGCTTTGCTCGTCATCGCCAGGCCGATGCCTGTGAATTGTCCGTACACGAAACTTTCCCGCTCATCAAAGCCATGAGCGAGCTCAAACTGGGCGCCGCTTCGGTCGACCTGGGCAAGCTGGCGGTCAAGTACAAGGCCGAAAGCAATGGTCGCACTGCCGAGCAGTTCGTCCGTGAAGAAATGGCCGACGTGGTCGGCAAGCAGAACACCGGCGCCCGTAAAGGCACCGACGTGGTTCTGTATGGTTTCGGTCGCATCGGCCGCCTGCTGGCGCGCATCCTGATCGAAAAGACCGGCGGTGGCGACGGCCTGCGCCTGCGCGCCATCGTTGTGCGCAAGGGTTCGGAAAACGACCTGGTCAAGCGCGCCAGCCTGCTGCGTCGTGACTCGGTGCACGGCCCGTTCGACGGCACCATCACCATCGACGAAGCCAACAACACCATCACTGCCAACGGCAACCTGATTCAGGTGATCTACGCCAAGAGCCCGACCGAGGTGGACTACACCCAGTACGGCATCCAGAACGCCCTGCTGGTGGACAACACCGGTGTGTGGCGTGATGCCGACGGCTTGGGCCAGCACCTGCAGTGTGCCGGCGTTGACCGCGTCGTGCTGACCGCTCCGGGCAAAGGCAAGCTGAAGAACATCGTTCACGGTATCAACCACCAGGACATTACCGCTGACGACAAGATCGTTTCCGCGGCGTCCTGCACCACCAACGCCATCGTGCCGGTGCTGAAAGCCATCAACGACAAGTTCGGCATCGTCAACGGCCACGTCGAAACCGTTCACTCGTACACCAACGACCAGAACCTGATCGACAACTTCCACAAAGGCTCGCGCCGTGGTCGCAGTGCCGCGCTGAACATGGTCATCACCGAAACCGGTGCGGCCACCGCTGCTGCCAAGGCCCTGCCTGAGCTGGCTGGCAAGCTGACCGGCAACGCGATCCGCGTACCAACGCCGAACGTGTCGATGGCGATCCTCAACCTGAACCTGGGTACCGCCACCAACCGCGAAGAAGTCAACGAATACCTGCGTCACATGGCGCTGTATTCCGACCTGCACAAGCAGATCGACTTCGTCAGCTCGCAGGAAGTGGTTTCCACCGACTTCGTCGGCTCGCGTCACGCGGGTGTCGTCGATGCCGAAGCGACCATCTGCAACGACAACCGCGTTGTGCTGTATGTCTGGTACGACAACGAATTCGGTTACAGCTGCCAGGTTGTCCGCGTGATGGAAGACATGGCCGGTGTAAACCCGCCTGCATTCCCGAAGTAAGTTGACGGCAGCGGCAAGTCTCAAGCGACAAGCTGCACGCTGAAGCAAAAACGCCCCGACTGGTTCGGGGCGTTTTCGTTTGGGCGATTCATGCCTTTCTAGTGCTGTGGGAGCGAATTCATTCGCGATGCTCTTGTGCATCCAGCAGGTATGCATCGCATGAACCGGCCTCTCGCGAATGAATTCGCTCCCACGGTCGTGCGCCAGGCACAGGGTGTGTGGCGGCTTCGATCCCGCAGCAGTCCGGCTTGCCGGCGGCAGCGACTTCACCGACGCCGTCAATCCTGTAGGAGCGCGCTTGCCCGCGAAAGCATTCGTTCAGCCACCTCGCATCAACCGGCAGAACGGCTTCGCGAGCAGAGCTCCCTCCCACGGTCATGCATCAGGTGCAGGGTGTGTGGCGACTTCGATCCTGTAGGAGTGAGCTTGCTCGCGAAAACATTCGTCCAGCCACCTCGCATCAACCGGCAGAACGCCATCGCGAGCAGAGCTCCCTCCCACAGGATCGCTGTCAGCCACAAGTTTTGTGGATTGTCGCCAAACCTGTAGGCCTTCGCTTGCTCGCGATAGGGTGTGTCAGTCAGCGCGATATTGCCGGGTCTGACGTTTAAGGCAGTTGGCTCCCTTCCACGGTCATGTATCAGGCGCAAAACAAGCACAAACAAAAACGCCCCGAATCAGTCGGGGCGTTTTGCTTTGCTTTTACTCGCGGCTTGAAGCTTACCGCTTGAGGCTGCGTTTAGGCCGTGGCAGCGCCTTGAACGCCGTGCGAGCCTTTGCGGAACAGCACCAGCGTGGCGATCAGGCCCAGCACGGCAGCGCCGCTCAGCCAGATGCCTGGAGCCGCCTTGTTGTTCAGCTCGTGGATCAGGTAGGTACAGGCCGCCGGGGTAAAGCCGCCGAAGGTCGCGGTCGCCAGGCTATAGGCCAGCGAGAAGCCCGTGGTGCGGACTTCGACCGGCATGATCTCGGTCAGGGACACCACCATCGCGCCGTTGTACGAACCGTACAGGAACGACAGCCACAACTCGACCATCAGCAGGTTGCCGAAGCTCGGGTTGGAGGTCAGCCAGGACAGCGCCGGGTAGGCGGTGATGATGGCAAGAATGGTCGCTGCCAGCAGCAGCGGCTTGCGGCCGATCTTGTCCGACACCGCACCCATCACCGGCAGCCAGATGAAGTTCGAGATACCCACGCAGACGGTCACCAGCAGGCTGTCCAGGTCGGACAGGTGCAGTTCGTTCTTGCCGAAGGTCGGGGTGTAGGCCGTGATCAGGTAGAACGACACGGTGGTCATGACCACCAGCGCCATACCGGCAACTACCAGGCCGAAGTTGGAACCGATCGACTTCATCACTTCGCCGATGGACGGGCGATGCTTGCGTGCGCGGGCTTCGAACTCAGGGGTTTCTTCCAGCGAGCGACGGATGATGAAGATGGCCGGAACGATCATGCAACCGACCAGGAACGGCACGCGCCAGCCCCACTGGCTCATGTCTTCCGGGGTCAGCCAGTGGTTCAGACCAACGCCCAGCAGGCCGGCGAAAACCACTGCCGCTTGCTGGCTGGCGGACTGCCAGCTGACGAAGAAGCCTTTACGGCCCGGGGTGGAGATTTCGGCCAGGTAGACCGACACGCCGCCCAGTTCCACGCCGGCCGAGAAGCCTTGCAGCAGGCGTCCGATCAGTACCAGCAACGGCGCCGCGACACCCAGGGTTGCATAGCCCGGTACGAAGGCGATCAGCAGCGTACCCATGGCCATCAGGGCCAGGGTGATGATCAGACCCTTTTTACGACCGTGGTGGTCGATATAGGCGCCGAGGAAGATCGCGCCCAATGGACGCATCAGGAAGCCGGCGCCGAAGGTCGCCAGCGAAAGCATCAGCGATGCGAATTCACTGTCGGCAGGGAAGAATGCTTTGGCAATGGCCGTGGCATAAAAGCCGTAGACCATGAAGTCAAACATTTCAAGGAAGTTGCCGCTGACAACGCGAAATATCGCCTTGCCTTTGCCCGTGTTCGAGGCCATTTGGAAATACTCACTTAATGCGTCTAGCTGGGGGATCCGTTGTATTTATGCGTCCTCTCCTGCGCGATTCGAGCTTGGCCTCAAATCCCACAGATTTGTAACGATATGTGTAAAAGTGGCGAATGGCAATTAAATCGGGCCGCCGTTCGCCCGTGCCCCAGACCGGTGCAAGGGAAAACAATGCGGTGTGATGTCGCGGGGAAAAGGTTCGTCTGAGCAGACGTTGCACCGGTCGATCCGGTATTTGAGAGAAAAGTTGGCTATTTATGGTCGTAAAAAGCGTGCCGATACGCAGAAACATACAAAATCGCAGCTTTTTTCATGATTAGTAACGCCAACGGATTTATCATCCGCAGCAATTCGGCATTTGTCGGCGTCGTGCCGTCCGATGCCCGTAGCGCAGGCGCAATCGGTCGGCGACGCGACCAAGGGTTAATGTTCGCAACGCCGCCGGGCGATTAGACTGCGCCGCGAATTTCGATTCTTCATGCCGCCGGCGCGGCGTGATCCAGCCGGAGACGCCAGCGTGGCGGCTCGGCCTGTTCTAAGGAGTACGCATGGCTGTCTACAACTACGACGTAGTGGTACTGGGTTCCGGCCCAGCGGGAGAAGGCGCGGCAATGAACGCCGCCAAGGCTGGGCGCAAGGTAGCCATGGTCGACAGCCGTCGCCAGGTCGGCGGCAACTGCACGCACCTGGGCACGATCCCGTCCAAGGCACTGCGTCACTCGGTCAAGCAGATCATTCAGTTCAACACCAACCCGATGTTCCGGGCCATTGGCGAGCCGCGCTGGTTCTCGTTCCCGGATGTACTGAAAAACGCCGAGAAAGTCATCGCCAAGCAGGTAGCGTCGCGCACCGGCTACTACGCGCGTAACCGTGTCGACGTATTCTTCGGAACCGGCAGCTTCTCCGACGAGCGCACCGTCGATGTAGTCTGCAACACCGGCGTGGTGGAAAGACTGGTTGCCAACCAGATCATCATCGCCACCGGTTCGCGTCCTTATCGCCCGGCCGATATCGACTTCAACCACAAGCGTATCTACGACAGCGACACCATCCTCAGCCTCAACCACACGCCGCGCAAGCTGATCATCTACGGTGCGGGCGTCATCGGCTGCGAATATGCGTCGATCTTTAGCGGTCTGGGGGTGGACGTCGAGCTGATCGACAACCGCGACCAGTTGCTGAGCTTCCTCGATGCGGAAATCTCCCAGGGCCTGAGCTACCACTTCAGCAATAACAACGTCATGGTTCGCCATAACGAGGAATACGAGCGCGTCGAAGGTCTGGAAAACGGCGTGATCCTGCACCTGAAGTCGGGCAAGAAGGTCAAGGCCGACGCCTTGCTGTGGTGCAACGGCCGTACCGGCAACACCGACAAGCTGGGTCTGGAAAACGTCGGCATCAAAGCCAACGGTCGCGGCCAGATCGAAGTCGACGACGAATACCGCACCAGCGTGTCGAACATTTACGGTGCCGGTGACGTGATCGGCTGGCCAAGCCTGGCCAGTGCCGCCTATGACCAGGGCCGCTCGGCTTCCGGCAAGGCGGTGGACAATGGCACCTGGCGTTTCGTCAATGACGTGCCGACCGGCATCTACACCATTCCGGAAATCAGCTCGATCGGCCAGAACGAACACGATCTGACTCAGGCCAAAGTGCCGTACGAAGTGGGCAAGGCGTTCTTCAAGAGCATGGCTCGCGCGCAGATCTCCAACGAGCCGGTGGGCATGCTGAAGATCCTGTTCCATCGCGAAACCCTGCAGATCCTCGGCGTACACTGCTTCGGCGACCAGGCGTCGGAGATCGTGCACATCGGTCAGGCGATCATGAACCAGCCGGGTGAGGCCAATACTCTCAAGTATTTCGTCAATACCACGTTCAACTACCCGACCATGGCCGAAGCCTACCGGGTTGCGGCATATGACGGTCTGAACCGGCTTTTTTGAGCGGCTCCGGCCGGTGGCCTGAGCCGGCCGGAGAGACCGATTTCAGTAATTCCCGAGCGTGGCGCTGGCCAAACCGGGAAAGTCTGTAATCAGGCTGTCAACGCCGAAGTCGGCGAGTCTGTGCATCAGCGCAGGCTCGTTGACTGTCCACACCGACACATGCAGGCCCTGACCCTGGGCTTTCTTCAAGCGCTCGGGCGTACACAGCGTCCAGTTCAGCGCGAGAATTTCACAGCCGTAGTTCTGCGCGACCTTCAACGGGTCGAGCCAGGCGTATTCGGCCACCAGTCCACGGGAAATGTCCGGGGTCAGCTCTTGCGCCGCGCCCAGTACTTCCCGCGAGCTGGAGGTGATGGTGATCTTGTCCAGCAAGCCATGTTGCTGGGCCAGTTCGCGGATGGCCAGCACGGTAGTGGCCGAGCGGGTGCGTGATGCGCTTTTCACCTCAAGCTGCCAGTGATCGAAGTCGCACTTTGCGAACAGCTCTTCCAGGCGCGGAATCGGGCAGGATTGCACCCAGCCCGGGCCGCCCTTGCGCGCGTCGTAGGTGACTAGTTCGGCGGCGTCATGCTCGATGACCTTGCCGCGGCGGTCGGTGGTGCGTTTCAGCGTCGGGTCGTGGATCACCATCAGCTCGCCGTCGCGAGACAGGTGCAGGTCCAGTTCGCAACGCTTGACCCCGTGTTTGAGACATTCCTGAAAACTGGTCAGGGTGTTTTCCGGTGCTTCGCCTTTGGCGCCGCGGTGGCCGTAGATTAAGGTCACAAATATCCCTCGAATGCGCGTTAAGGCAAAAACGGTTCAGTTCTTTTCAGGGTCGGTCTGTTCGCGGGCGAGCCGTCGTTGGGCGGCTTGTCGTTGCAGGATGTGTCGGGCCAGCAGCTGGCGCTGGGCGTCGGTGAGGTCGATCCATTCGGTACCGATCTCGAAATCGCCGACCCGCAGCGATTTGCACTGCACCACCCGGGCCCGCAGCATCATGCCCGAGGCCTGTGGCATCAGCACCATCTTCACCGACAGCAGCGTGTCGACCGGGTGAGGGCGGGGCGACTCGAACTGCAGGCCGCCTTCGGACATGATCACCTTTTGCGGGGCGCCGAGCTTGCCCAGCACGGTCTGCGCGACGACTTGGCCGAGCAGATCGATACGCTTGCTCATGGCCCGCAGAAAACTGTTGGTGGTGCGGTCGCGGTCGTCCAGCTGGCGCAGCAGGTGTTGTGATTCGAACTCGGCGACGTGCAGTTCGCTGAGGAGATCGAAGAGCGTCGAGGTGTCGCGGTGGGCATGTTCATCAACCGTCCCGGCAGGGGGGATGCGGTTAATTTCCAGTGCGACGGTGTCCTCGATACGGTAGTATTCGCGGCGTTCTTCTTCATCTAATGTCGGCATGGCGAACCCATCGTAGCGGCGGTTGTCAGAGTGATTGCTCAGTGATTCGAGTGTAAAGCCGCTTGCCCAGGCCCGCCACAAGGACGTTCCCATTCCTCCGAACAAGCCCTTACATGTTCAGACCTCTTTTTGTATTCATCGGCACGCGTTATACCCGTGCAAAACGCCGTAACCATTTTGTCTCCTTCATTTCCCTGACCTCCATGATCGGTCTGGCGCTCGGTGTCATCGTCATGATCGTGGTGCTGTCGGTCATGAACGGTTTCGATCATGAGATGCGTACCCGCGTGCTCGGCATGGTGCCCCACGCCACCATCGAAGCCGGCGAGCCGATCAGCGACTGGCCGAGCCTGGCCGAGAAGGTCAAGCAGAACCCGCAGGTAGAAGCGGTCGCGCCGTTCACCCAGTTGCAGGGGCTGCTGACCAACAATGGCAACGTGCAGAAGATTCTGCTCAATGCCATCGACCCGGTTCAGGAGCGGAAAGTTTCGATCATCGACGACTTCATGAAGCAGGGCAGCCTCGACGACCTGACGGCGGGCGGCTTTGGCGTGGTGATCGGCGACAAGGCCGCCAACAAGCTGGGTGTCGGTATCGGAGACAAGGTGACCTTCGTCTCGCCGGAAGTGGTGGTGACGCCGGGCGGCGTGTTCCCGCGCATGAAGCGCTTCACCGTGGTCGGCATCTTCCATGTCGGCGCCGGTGAGCTGGACGGCTATCTGGGCGTGACCAACCTGCAGGACCTCGCGCGGCTGCACCGCTGGAAACCGGACCAGGTGCAGGGGCTGCGCCTGAAATTCACCGATCTGTTCAAGGCGCCGCGCACGGCGTACGAGATTGCGCAGAACCTCGGTGAACACGAGTACTACTCCCGTGACTGGACGCGCACCCACGGCAACCTTTATCAGGCCATCGGCATGGAAAAATCCATCATCGGCCTGCTGTTGCTGCTGATCGTCGCGGTGGCGGCGTTCAACATCATTTCCACGCTGGTGATGGTGGTCAACGACAAGCGCGGCGACATCGCTATCTTACGTACGCTGGGCGCCACGCCGGGGCAGATCATGTGCATCTTCATGGTCCAGGGCACGGTGATCGGCGTGGTCGGCACGGCGATCGGCGCCGGCCTCGGCATTCTGGCGGCGCTGAATGTCAGTGCGGCGATCGCGGCGCTGGAAAAGCTGATCGGCCACAAGTTTCTCAATGCGGATGTCTATTTCATCGACTATCTGCCTTCGCAATTGATGACCGAAGACGTGCTGCTGGTATGCGGCGCGGCGCTGGTCCTGAGTTTCCTCGCCACCCTGTATCCAGCCTGGCGTGCTGCGCGCACCCAGCCGGCGGAGGCGCTACGTTATGAGTGAGTCGGGCATGAGTGATAAAGCTGTACTGAGTTGCCGCAACCTGGGCAAATCCTACGAGGAAGGCCCGGAGTCGGTGGTGGTCCTGTCGGGCCTGCAACTGGAACTGCACGCCGGTGAGCGCGTGGCTATCGTTGGCAGTTCCGGCTCCGGCAAAAGTACCTTGCTCAACCTGCTTGGCGGTCTGGATACGCCGACTCAGGGCAGCGTCTGGCTGGCGGGCGAAGAGCTGTCGGCACTCAATGAGAAGGCTCGCGGACTGTTGCGCAACCGGGCGTTGGGCTTCGTTTACCAGTTCCACCACCTGTTGCCGGAATTCACCGCGCTGGAAAACGTCTGCATGCCGTTGCTGATCGGCAAGACACCGATCCCCGAAGCCCGTCAGCGCGCCACCGCGTTGCTGGAGCGGGTAGGGCTCAAGCACCGCCTGGCACACAAACCGGCAGAACTGTCCGGTGGCGAGCGTCAGCGTGTCGCCATTGCCCGTGCGTTGGTCAACCAGCCGGGTCTAGTGATGCTCGACGAGCCGACCGGCAACCTCGACTCGCACACCGCGCAAGGCATTCAGGATTTGATGCTGGAACTGAGCACGTCGTCGCGCACCGCGTTTCTGGTGGTGACCCACGACATGGCGCTGGCCCGACAGATGGACCGTGTGTGGCGCCTGGAAGACGGCCGTCTGGTCGAGGCGTGATGCAATCCACCCGGCACGGCTCTGGTCAGTGTCGGGTTTTTTACCTTTAGCTACGGTGCTCCACGAATGTTCAGACCGTTATCCATCTTTATCGGCACGCGCTATACCCGCGCCAAGCGCCGCAACCATTTCATCTCGTTCATTTCGATGACCTCGATGATCGGTCTGGCGCTGGGCGTGCTGGCGATGATCGTGGTGCTGTCCGTGATGAACGGCTTTCAGAAAGAAATGAGCTCGCGCATCCTCGGCATGGTGCCCCACGCCGTGATTGCCGGGGTCAAGCCGCTGGATGACTGGCAGCCGGCGGCCAATGCGGCGATGAAGAATCCGCAGGTCACCGCTGCCGTGCCGTTCACCGAAATGGACGGCATGCTCTCCTACAAGGGCTCGATGCAGCCGATCCAGATCAACGGCGTCGACCCGGCGCTGGAATCGAAAGTCTCCATCGTCACCCAGCACATCGTTCAGGGCCGTCTGCAAGACCTGAAGCCGGGCGAGTTCGGCGTGGTCATCGGTGAAATCACTGCGCGCCGTTTCCGCCTGAATGTCGGCGACAAGATCACCCTGATCGTGCCGGAAATCAGCGGCGAACCGGGCGGCATCACGCCACGCCTGCAACGCCTGACCGTGGTCGGCGTGTTCAAGGTCGGCGCCGAGCTGGACGGTTCGATGGCGCTGGTGCATGTCGCCGATGCGGCGGTGATCCAGCGCTGGCAACCGAACCAGGTGCAGGGCGTGCGTCTGGCCCTGACCGATCTGTATGCCGCGCCACAGGTGTCGACCGCCATTGCCGGCGGCCTGGGTGCCGATTACAAGGCCGACGACTGGACCCACACCCAGGGCAGCCTGTTCAGCGCGATGAAGATGGAAAAGACCATGATCGGTCTGTTGCTTCTGATGATCGTCGCGGTGGCGGCGTTCAACATCATCGCCACGCTGATCATGGTGGTGAACGACAAGGGTGCCGACATTGCCATCCTGCGCACCATTGGCGCCACGCCCCGGCAGATCATGACGATCTTCATGGTTCAGGGCACGGTGATCGGTATCGTCGGCACGATCATCGGCGGTGTGCTCGGGGTGATTGCCGCGATCAACGTCAGCCAGTTGGTCGGCTGGGTCGAGCGGGTCACCGGGCAGCACATCTTCACCTCCGACGTGTACTTCATCAGCAACCTGCCGTCGCAGTTGCAGGGCGGTGACGTGGCGTTGATCTGCAGCGCCGGTTTCATCCTCAGCTTCCTGGCGACGATCTACCCGGCCTACCGCGCCGCGCAGATCCAGCCGGCCCATGCGTTGCGGTACGAGTAACGCAATCGCTGGCAGGCCAATTGTGGGAGCGGGCAAGCCCGCTCCCACAGGGAAAGACCGCATGCTGATGCTTATGCGGGCAACTCGATCAAAAACCGCGTCACGCCATCCTGGGATTCACAGCGGATCGTCCCGCCATGGGCATGGATGATCGAGCGAGTGATCGCCAATCCCAATCCTGCATGTTCACCGCCGCCATCCTGACGTGCCGGGTCGGCGCGGTAGAAGCGATCGAACAGCTTTGGCAGGACCTGCGCCGGGATGGTCTTGCCATTGTTTTCGATGCTGATCGACACCCGTTCGCCCGACGTTTTCAGGTGTAACTGCACTTGCCCCTCTGGTGGGGTGTAGCGCAGCGCGTTGTCCAGCAGGTTCGATAGCGCGCGGCGCAGCATGTGGCGGTCGGCGGTGGTACTGGCCTTGCCCTCGCGCATCAGCGTAACCCGGCCTTCCTCGGCCAGCGGCAGGAAAAACTCCAGCAGCGCATCGACTTCGTCGGCCAGCACCAGACGCTGCCGTTCGGGGTTCAGCAAGCCATGCTCGGCCTTGGCCAGAAACAGCATGTCGTTGACCATCTGCGCCATCCGTTGCAGTTCTTCGAGATTGCCCAACAAGGCTTCGCGGTACTCATCGGTATCGCGCGGGCGGGTGAGGGTGACTTGCGTGTGGGTCAACAGGTTCGACAGCGGCGTGCGCAGCTCATGGGCGATATCGGCGGAAAACGCCGACAGACGCTGAAAGGCATCGTCCAGACGCTCCAGCATGGCATTGAACGCCTGACCCAGCCGGGCCAGTTCGACGGGCATGGGAGAATCCGGCAGGCGGGTAGTCAGGGAGCTTGCCGAAACGCTGGCGGCCACTTCACTCATCTCCCGCAGCGGGCGCAAGCCGCTGCGTGCCGCCCAGGCGCCGAGCAGGGCGGTGGCCAGGGCCGAGAGGCCGACCGTCAGCCAGATCAGGTGCTGCATACGTTGCAGAAAGTGCTGGTGGTGGGTGATGTCCAGCAGCAAGGTCAGGCGCGGCGAGCCGGGTTCAGCCGGCCGCAGGCCGACGGTGTAGGCCCGGTAAGCCACGCCGTTGTCGCTGAGGGTGTGCAGGCCCGCGTGAGCGCTGCCACTTACCGGGGTGCCGGAACGGCTGTCGAACCAGAGCGCGCCATCGGCGCCGCTGATTTGCAGGGCAAGGTCGGGGGAATGCGCCAGCTCATTGCGCAGGACCGCTTCACTCTGTTGAAGCTGCCTGGGGCTGGCAACGTCGACCAGTGCTGTGCGTAACCCTGCCAGTTTGCTGTCAAGCAGTTGCTGGTCCAGCTCCAGAAAGTGCGCCTCGCTGGCACGGTTGAACAGCACCCCGGCGGTCAGCGACACCACGGCGGTGCAGGCGGCGAACAGCAGTGCCAGGCGGTTGCCCAGTGAAAGACGGCCGAGCCTCACGGCTGCCGCTCTTCGAGGACGTAGCCCATGCCGCGCACGGTGTGGATCAGCTTGTTGGGGTAATCGTCATCGACCTTCAGGCGCAGGCGGCGAATGGCGACTTCGATGACGTTGGTGTCGCTGTCGAAGTTCATGTCCCAGACCTGTGAGGCGATCAACGATTTGGGCAAGACCTCGCCCTGACGGCGCAGCATCAGTTCCAGCAGGGCGAATTCCTTGGCCGTCAGATCGATGCGCTGGCCGTTGCGCTCGACCCGACGACGCAGCAGGTCCAGGCGCAGGTCGGCCAGTTGCAGGTGAGTTTCCGCAGCGTTGCTGCTGCCCCGGCGCAGCAGCGTACGCACCCGGGCCAGCAATTCGGAGAAGGCGAACGGCTTGATCAGATAGTCGTCGGCACCCAGTTCCAGACCGCGCACGCGGTCTTCGACAGCATCGCGGGCGGTCAGAAACAGCACCGGCATGTCCAGCCCGGCGCCGCGCACGGCCTGGAGGATCTGCCAGCCGTCGCGGCCAGGCAGCATCACGTCGAGAATCAGCAGGGCATAATCGCCGGTCAGCGCCAGATGCTGGCCGCTGGTGCCGTCGGCCACCAGTTCGACGTTGAAGCCGGCTTCGTTCAGGCCCTGACGCAGGTAATGGCCGGTTTTCGCTTGATCTTCGATGATCAGTAATTTCATGGGTGACTCATGTTCGGCAGGTGAAGCTTTATAGCGCGAGCCGCCCGCGCAGGCGACCCACCTGACAAAGTTGTAATCTTGCCGTCAGCCGGATGCCAGTTGGCGCTGGCTAAGGTATGACGATCAACCCGTTACCGAGTGGAGATCCCTATGTTTGCCCGTTTGACCGCTGCTGTCCTGTTGCTGAGTGCGAGCCTGTCGGCGCTGGCGTCCCCCGGCGGGCACTTCGCCTTCGGCCAGCCCGGTGACCCGGCCAAGGCGACCCGCACTGTCGAGCTGACCCTGGGCGACATCTATTTCGAGCCGAAATCGCTGCAGGTCAAGGCCGGCGAAACCGTGCATTTCGTGCTGATCAACAAAGGGCAATTGCTGCATGAGTTCAGCCTCGGCGATGCTTCGATGAATGCGGCGCATCAGCAGGAGATGCTGAAAATGCAGGCCAGCGGCATGCTCACGCCCACGGGCATGAATCATGGCGACATGAGCCATATGGATCATGGCACGATGATGAAGCATGACGACCCCAACAGCGTGCTGGTGGAACCGGGCAAGACCGCCGAACTGACCTGGACCTTCAGCAAGGCCGATAACCTGGAGTTCGCCTGCAACATCCCCGGCCACTACCAGGCGGGCATGGTCGGCAAGGTCGCCGTCAACCCATAAGGCGGAAACGGCGGCAGCCGCCGGGCAAAACCTATAAACTGCGCGGTCTTGATTTTTTACATCCGCTTTCAGGTTCAGGTCACGCCATGCATCCCGCAGCCGAACATTCGCCGCTGGGCAAATCCAGCGAATACATTGCCACCTATACGCCATCGTTGCTGTTTCCGATTCCGCGCACTGCCAAGTGGGCCGAACTGGGACTGACCGCCGAAACGCTGCCGTATCAGGGTGTGGATTTCTGGAACTGTTACGAGCTG
Organism: Pseudomonas sp. NPDC090208; assembly: GCF_044746785.1. NCBI lineage: Bacteria > Pseudomonadati > Pseudomonadota > Gammaproteobacteria > Pseudomonadales > Pseudomonadaceae > Pseudomonas > Pseudomonas sp. NPDC090208. The sequence continues at coordinate 160,277 of NZ_JBIVCU010000005.1, read as the reverse complement.
TCGTGGCTGCTGCCGTCGGGCAAGCCGGTGGTGGCCATCGGTGAGTTCGCGATTCCGGCGGACTCGCCGAACATCATCGAATCCAAGTCGTTCAAGCTGTACCTGAACTCGCTGAACCAGACGCCGTTCGCCAGTCAGGCCGAGCTGGTCGCGACGCTGGAGAAAGATCTCTCGGCCGCTGCGGGCAAGCCAGTGGGTGTGCGCATTCGTTCGCTCAAGGACATCGAAGCCGAAGGCATCGTCGCTGTGCCGGGCGCGTGCGTCGACGACCTCGACGTGACTATCAACAGTTACGACCATCCGCAGCCCGAGCTGCTGCGTTGCGACACCTCGACCGTAGTGGAGGAGACGCTGCACAGCCATCTGCTGAAATCCAACTGCCCGGTCACCAGCCAGCCGGACTGGGGCAGCGTGGCGGTTGAATACCGTGGCGCGGCGCTGGATCACGCCAGTTTCCTGGCCTACATCGTCAGCTTCCGCCAGCATTCGGATTTCCACGAGCAATGCGTGGAGCGGATCTTCATGGACCTGCAGCGCCTGCTCAAGCCGGAAAAACTCACGGTTTATGCACGTTACGTGCGCCGTGGCGGGCTGGACATCAACCCGTATCGCAGCACCGAAACCCTGACCCTGGAAAACGGCCGGCTAGCCCGGCAGTAGCATGACCTGGCTTGCCAGCGTCAGCGATGTTACCGACGCCAGCGCCGGCAAGCCGGACTTGATCAGATCCCGATATTTCCCAATGTCTGCACGATATTGCGCAGGGTTCCGGCAATGGTGGGGTGTTCGACTTCGAAACGCTCGACGGCCAGGTTCACGCCATCGGCCAGGCTGCTGTCATGGGTCGCGGTCTCCAGGGCGATCTGCGACTGAATCTGCTCCATCAATTCATGCAGGTGCTCGCGCTCTTCTTCCGACAACGGTGGATTCTGGTCCAGTTGCTCGCGCAGGGTGTCGAGTTGTTCTTGCAGTTCGCGGGCAGGCATAAGCGCTTCCTTCTTGAATAGTCTCAGCATGGACAGCGGCGTGTAGGCAAAGGTCCGCTACCCAGTAAGACTAATCCAGTCCAGGGCGTCTTGCATGGATGTGGATCAAACAGCCGTCAGGGTTTTTCGGCTTTCTGCCGGCGCAGGGTGATGTCGGCCAGGCACGAATCCAGTTCACCCAGATGGTCGATCACCGAGTGCGCGCCTGCGGCGTACAGCTCCAGCGTCGCACGACCGCGGCGGCGTTCGCGATCCAGATCGCTCAGTGCCTCCCACTGGCTCGGCGACAGACCGCACAGCGGTCCGCAAGAAGCCAGACCTACCGTCCACAGACCGGCATTGAGCCCGGCCATCAGCAGGCGCGGATCGCCGCTGACCAGCACGCAGCCATCGATCTGGTTGACGTTCAGGCTCATCAGCGCGTGCCAGCAGGCGTCCGGCGCGGGCCAGTGATTGTTCGGGCTGGGCGTTGGCTGGATCAGCCCCTGCACGGGCGCGGCCAACTGGTCGGCGATGACGGTGGGGTATTCATCGATCCAGGCGCAAGGTACGCCCTGATGACGCAGGTTTTTCAAGGCGGTGATCGCCCCCGGCGTGGGCACGGCCCAGGCCTCGGCATCATGGGAGACGAAACCGCTGCCGTCGACGTTGCGCAAGGTGCGAGTCTGCGCGCCGAAATCGACCAGACAGCCACTCAGGCCAAACAGCACGGCGGTGAACGACGGGGCGGGTGCGGCGACGGCGGCGAGCATGAAATTCCCTCTCAAATGGCCATGACGCTACGGGTTTTCCATGACAAAGCGATGACCGTCGGATGACGCCAATGTGCCCATGTTTAACGGAACGTAGAATTCCGTAGGCTTTCGACGACCTAAATCGGCGCAGAACGCTTTATACTCCCGACCTTTGATTTGCGGGCGCAGCGCCCACTTCTTCACTTTGACTGGGAGTCTCAGCTATGCCCGTGACCGGTGCAGGCTTCATCAATCGTCTGGCTCGAACGTGTTTCTGGGCGGGTCTGGCGCTGGTGCCAATGGCGGCGCAAGCGGCCGATGAAGATCCGTGGGAAGGCGTCAACCGCGCGATTTTCCGTTTCAACGACACGCTCGACACCTACGCGTTGAAACCGATTGCACAGGGTTATGAGTTCATCACCCCGCAATTCCTTGAAGATGGCATCCACAACATGTTCAAGAACATCGGGGACGTCACCAACTTCGCCAACGATGTGTTGCAGGCCAAACCGCACGCTGCCGGCGTCGACACGGCACGCCTGATCGTCAACACCACGTTCGGCCTGCTGGGCTTCTTCGATGTGGGCACCAAGATGGGCCTGCAGCGCAACGACGAAGACTTCGGTCAGACCCTCGGTTACTGGGGCGTGCCAAGCGGCCCGTTCGTGATGATCCCGTTCCTCGGCCCAAGCACCGTGCGTGACGGTTTCGCCAAGTACCCGGACACTTACACCCAGCCTTATCGCTACATCGATCACGTACCGACCCGCAACACCGCGTTCGGTGTCAGCGTGGTGGACACCCGCGCCAGCCTGCTGTCGGCAGAGAAGCTGATCAACGGCGACAAGTACATCTTCATCCGCAACGCCTACCTGCAGAACCGCGAGTTCAAGGTCAAGGACGGCAAGGTGGTCGACGATTTCTGATTGCCCTGTCTTTCAAGCGACAGATGATGCAAAAAAGGCGACCTGCGGGTCGCCTTTTTATTTGCAGGAAAGTTTCGAAACTGTGAAGTAGTTCCGTAGTGCCATCACTTCATGGTGAGGATGGTCAGGCCCAGCTTCTGTTCGCCGTCGGCGACGTCAGCCACCCATACCACTTCAGTGTCGGCTTCCAGCCCCTTGAGCGCGGCATGCTCGGACTCGATACGGACGCTGATCCGGTCGCCGACCTTGAACGAGCGGGGCGCCTGTACCTGCATGCCGGAGCTGGATAAATCGACGCACATGGCGGGGATGATCTGGCCGGCGTAGATCAGACTGATGTCCGCGTCGACGCGCATGCGGATGTAATCTCGTTTCTCGGCGTAGTCACGATCGAGTTGGCCCATGGCAGGTCCTTCGTTTTTGTTGCTGAGGTGAAGGTTCTTATAACTCCCGGCGATTTGCGATGTAAAGACACCCCTCGACCACTGGAGCACGCTTGAAACGCCAGGCGGATGGGAGTACCGTCTGCGCCTTGAAGGGCACCTCTGAAAAGTGAAGCGTCTGACCAAAAGTCCGCTGCTTTGGATCCAGAGAGGCTAGAAGCGAATCCAGTGAGCGGTCCGACAGAATCCGACCGTTTACGCCAACCTGATCTGGCGCCGTTTGCCCACATGCAAAAAACCAGTGCCACGCTGCTGATTATCGATGACGACGAAGTAGTGCGCGCGAGTCTCGCGGCCTATTTGGAAGACAGTGGGTTCAGCGTCTTGCAAGCCGGTAATGGCCTGCAGGGTCTACAGACCTTCGAGCAAAACAAGCCCGATCTGGTGATCTGCGACCTGCGCATGCCGCAGGTGGGCGGTCTTGAGCTGATTCGTCAAGTGACCAGTCTTTCTCCGGATACCCCGGTCATCGTGGTGTCCGGTGCAGGAGTCATGAGCGATGCTGTCGAAGCGTTGCGTCTGGGCGCGGCCGACTACCTGATCAAGCCTCTGGAAGACCTCGCGGTGCTTGAGCACTCGGTGCGTCGTGCGCTGGATCGTGCGCGTCTGCTGCAGGAGAACAAGCTCTACCGGCAGAAGCTGGAAACCGCCAACCGCGAGCTGGAAGCCAGCCTGCATCTGCTCCAGGAAGACCAGGATGCCGGTCGTCAGGTGCAGATGAACATGCTGCCGACCAATCCGTGGGCGATTGATTCGTTCGAGTTCGAGCACGAAATCATTCCTTCGCTGTATCTGTCCGGCGACTTTGTCGACTATTTCCGGGTAGACGAGCGGCGAGTGGCGTTCTATCTCGCGGACGTGTCGGGGCACGGCGCGTCGTCGGCCTTCATCACCGTGCTGCTGAAGTTCATGACCACGCGCCTGCTGTTCGAGTCCAAACGCGGTGGTTCGTTGCCCGAGTTCAAGCCGTCGGAAGTCCTCGGTCACATCAACCGGGGCCTGATCAGCTGCAAACTGGGCAAGCATGTGACGATGGTCGGAGGCGTGATTGACCTGCAAAGTGGCAAACTGACGTACAGCGTCGGTGGTCACTTGCCGTTGCCGGTGCTGTATACCCCGCAGGAGTCCCGCTACCTGGAAGGTCGTGGCCTGCCGGTCGGGCTGTTCAACGAAGCGACCTACTCGGATCACGTACTGGATCTGCCGGAGTCCTTCAGCCTGACCCTCTTGTCTGATGGCATTCTGGATCTTTTGCCAGGTGATACACTCAAAGAGAAAGAAGCCAACTTGCCAGAACTGGTCAAGTCGGCGGGCGGCAGCCTGGATGGCCTGCGTCGTAAGTTTGGATTGGCCACACTCGGGGAGATGCCGGATGATATCGCCTTGTTGGTGTTGAGCAGGAACCTTTAATGAGTACCGGTAGAATCCAGTTTGCCGAGCAAGATGGCACTTTTGTCCTGAAATTCGTAGGTGAAGTGCGGCTGACATTGTGCTCGGCGTTGGATGCGACGATTGAGCGGATCTTCACCTCGATGAATTTTTCGACCGTGGTGATCGATCTGACCGAAACCCGCAGCATCGACAGCACCACGCTGGGCCTGTTGGCCAAATTGTCGATCCTGTCGCGGCAAAAAGCGGGCTTGCTGCCCACGGTCGTGACCACTCACGATGACATCACGCGCCTGTTGCAATCGATGGGTTTCGATCAGGTGTTCAATATCGTCGAGCGTCCGATTTCTTCGCCTGAGGCGTTGAGTGATCTGCCGTCGCAGGATCAATGCGAAGAGGTGGTCAAGGCCAAGGTGCTGGAGGCGCACAAGATCCTCATGGGTCTGAATGATTCCAATCGCGAGGCTTTCCGCGATCTGGTCAACGCGCTTGAGCATCAATAAGCGACATTTCCGAGTTCAGATTCATCACACACAGCCCTCTGTAGGAGCTGGCTTGTCCTGCGAGCGCGCCGGGGTCGCGTCCGACCGAAGTCGTCGTAAATCCTGTGTCCTTGGCGTGTCTGATGGATTGCTGATCTGCTAACGCAGCTCTGTTTCGCCTCACGGCGAGTTACTTGGAAAAGCCCCAAGTAACCAAGGGCTCCATACCCCGCCATACGGCACCTCGCTAATGCTCGGTGTACCCGCACTCCGGCAATGCTCCGTGGGCCCGCCGCGAATGGGCCATCCATGGCCCACGCGGCTCTCGCGACATCCTGTCGCTCGACCCACTGCGCATCACCTGCGTTCGGCCTTCTGGGACGGGGCCCCAAGATCAAAAGCTGAAAAGCACAAGCCGAGCGAGCGCATTCCCTGTGGGAGCGGGCTTGCCCGCGAAGGCAGCCTTGAGACCGCCACCGCCGGCAAGCCGGACTGCTATGGGGCGGTGTGTGCTATCTGCATTTGATTCTGGCCGCAGGCCGTGGGAGGGATCCGAGTTTGCGAGGGTCGCGAAAGCGGTGTGTCAGACAAATACCTTTCGCGGCTGTCCTGACGTCCGATCCTTCCCACGGGATTTTGTGGTGTCTGACGAGTTTCTGCACCCACTCACCCCTCGTAGCAGTCCGGCTTGCCGGCGGTAGCGATTTCAAGGACGCCTTCGTCCGAATGCGGCCCAGACCAAGCCCGCTCCCACCGGGAGTGTGTATTTCGCCGGCTTTTGATCTGGCTTTTGATTTTGATCTTAGGGCCCCGTCCCAGAAGGCCGAACGCAGGTGATGCGCAGTGGGCCGAGCGACAGGATGTCGCGAGAGCCGCGTGGGCCATGGATGGCCCATTCGCGGCGGGCCCACGGAGCATTGCCGGAGTGAGGGCACATCGAGCATCAGCGAGATGCCGTATGGTGGGGTAAGAAGCCCTTGGCTGCCTCTTGAAACAGAGAGGGGGGCTTTTCCAAGTAACTCGCCGCCAGGCGAAACCAGCTGCGTTAGCAGCTAAGGCGTCAGACCAGACACACCGAGTGCACAGGATTTACGACGACTTCGTCGCCGCTCGCAGGACAAGCCAGCTCCTACAAGGGTTCGCGTAACGTGCCATCAGGCTAAACAGGGCTGCGTTAGCAGCTAACGCGTCAAGCCAGACACACCGCATGTACAGGTTTACGACGACTGCGTCGCCGGTCGCAGGGCAAGCCAGCTCCTACAAGGGTTCGCGTAACTCGCCGTCAAACGAAACAAGGCTGCGTTAGCAGCTACAGCGATCGGCCAGACAAACCGAGTGTACAGGTTTTACGACGCCTGCATCGCCGTTCGCAAGAAAAACCTGCCCCCTACATCAGCGCCAGCTCCCCAGACATCGTGCGATAAACCAACAAAAAAGGGGCGGCACCCCGAAGGATGCCGCCCCTTTCATCGATGCTGAATTACGCCTTGGCGGAAAGCAGCGCTTCGAGTTTTTCCTGGTCGCGGGCGAATTGGCGAATGCCTTCGGCCAGTTTCTCGGTAGCCATCGCGTCTTCGTTCGAAGCCCAGCGGAACTGGCTTTCAGTCAAAATCTGACGCGGTTCACCAGGATTGCCCGGCTTGAGCTTCTGCACCAGCGAGCCACTGTCGTCGGCCAGTTTCTGCAGCAGATCCGGGCTGATGGTCAGGCGGTCGCAGCCGGCCAGTTCTTCGATCTGGCCAAGGTTGCGGAAGCTGGCGCCCATGACCACGGTCTTGTAGTCATTGGCCTTGTAGTAGTTATAGATGCGGGTCACCGACTTCACGCCCGGATCTTCGGCACCAACGTAATCCTTGCCTTCGGCTTTCTTGTACCAGTCGTAAATGCGGCCCACGAACGGCGAAATCAGGAACACGCCGGCATCAGCACAAGCCTGGGCCTGGGCGAAGGAGAACAGCAGGGTCAGGTTGCACTGGATGCCTTTCTTCTCCAGTTGCTCGGCGGCGCGGATGCCTTCCCAGGTCGAAGCCAGCTTGATCAGAATGCGGTCGCGACCGATGCCAGCCTTGTCGTACAACTCGACCAGACGCTCGGCGCGCTCGATGCAGGCCTGGGTGTCGAAGGAAATGCGTGCGTCGACTTCAGTGGACACACGGCCCGGCACCACCTTGAGGATTTCCTGGCCGATGGCGACGGCGAAGCGGTCGCTCGCCAGGGCGATGTCGCCCTTGGCGCCGGCGAAGGCTTCTTTCAGGCGCTCGGCGTTGCTGTCGCTGGACGCGGCCTTGAGCAACAGCGAAGGGTTAGTGGTGGCGTCGACCGGCTTGAGTTTTTCGATGGCAGCGAAATCGCCGGTATCGGCAACGACGGTGGTGATTTTTTTCAGTTGTTCCAGCTTGGAAGTCATGAGCGTGCTCTGTCCTGTGGGTTTGAAGACATTACCCGAGCGCCGCCGGTCACTCAAGGGCGTAAACCGCCGCCGATGCACCGATTCAGAGCCTTGCGTTTGCGCAAACAGCCTACCTGTGCGTCAGCCGTGAACCAGCAGGGCATGACCATTTTTCGGGTCGGGCCGGGTTCAGGGTGTTCGTTTCCCGAAGAGGGGGGTCACTCGATCCAGACTGCTTGGAGCGCAGGCGGCACGGGTTGTTCCCGACGGCACCTATACGGTCGTCTATCGTGCAAGGGCACGGCGCGGTTCGCGGCACGAAAAGATCGCGCGCAATGGCTCAAGACAAGAGAAGACCCATGAAAAAACTGATCAATGACCCGCTTCGTGTCGTCGATGACATGCTAGAAGGCGTGGTGCTGGCCGATCAGCGGCTGTTGCTGCTGGAAGGCGAGAACATCGTGCTGCGCAGGGATTTTCAGGCTCTGGCCGCACAGAACAAGGTCAGCCTGATTGCCGGTGGTGGCGCGGGGCACGAGCCGGCCCACGGCGGTTATGTGGGGCAGGGCATGCTGACCGCCGCAGTGGCCGGGGCGGTGTTCACTTCGCCGAGTGTCGATGCGGTACTCAAGGCGATCATGACCGTGGCGGGGCCTGCGGGCGTGTTGCTGATTGTCAAGAACTACACCGGTGATCGGCTCAACTTCGGTCTGGCAGCTGAAATTGCCCGAGCGGCGGGTATCGCGGTCGATATGTTGGTGGTCGGCGACGATGTGGCGCTGGACGATGATGGCGGCCGGGTAGGGCGGCGCGGGATTGCCGGTACAGTGTTCATCCATAAGGTGGCCGGTGCCGCCGCCGAAGCCGGGTTGTCGTTGGCCGAAGTCAGGGCCGAGGCGCAGCGGGCTGCCGACGGTCTGTTCAGCATGGGCCTGGGCCTGAGCGCTTGCACCGTGCCGGCGGCGGGCAAGCCGGGTTTTCAGATCGGCGACGAGGAAGTCGAATACGGTTTGGGCATTCATGGTGAGAGCGGTGTTCGTCGGGGAGGGATTCTGTCCGCTGACGAGATGATCAAGGTGCTGATGGCCCGGATCATCGAGCAAGGCCGACTGGTGAAGGGGCAGCGCGTGGCGTTGATGGTCAACAACCTCGGCGGTACGGCGGCGCAGGAACTGGACATCGTGGCCCGTCGTGCCTTGCTCGACTGTGCGGAGCATGGGCTCAAGGTCGAGGCGGCGATGGTCGGCACGTTTCTCACGGCCCTGGAAATGGCGGGCTGCTCCATCTCGCTGCTGCAGGTAGATGATGCGCTGTTGCAGCGTTTGCACGCACCGACATCGGCCCAGGCCTGGCGCGGCATGACGCGGCCCGCCATCGAGGTTGGCAACGTTCACGGACGTACGGTGAGCGAGCAGCAAATGACCCAGGGCGCCGTGTGGCCGGCGGACAGCGCCCGGACCCTGCGCACCGTGCTGCAGGCCATCAGTGCCGCCATGCTGGCCTATGAAGACAAACTGACCGAGCTGGACTCGGTGGTGGGCGACGGTGATATCGGCATCAGCCTGGCCCGCGGCGCGAGGGCGATCAACGAGGCGCTGCCTACGCTGACGCTGGAGCGACCGGCGGTGGCCCTGCAGCAGGTATCGGCGATTTTGCGACGCTCGCTGGGCGGTACGTCCGGTCCGTTGTATGCGGTGTTTGTGTTGCGCGCCGGTGTGGCGCTGTCGGCCCGCAACGATGTGGCGACGGTCGAGGCGTGGACCGATGCCTTGCAGGCGGGCTGCGACGGCATGATGCGCCTCGGTGGCGCCCAGGCCGGTGAGCGAACCATGCTCGATGCCTTGTTGCCGGGGGTAGCTGCGTTGGTCGAGGCCGGCCCTGATCTGACCGCAGAAGAAGCAGCGCGGCAGTTCGCGACAGCCACGGCCAGCGGCACCGAATCGACCCGACAGATGTTGCCGGGCAGGGGCCGTTCGTCTTATCTGGGGGAGCGCGTGCTCGGCCATGTCGACCCCGGCGCCTTTGCGGTCAGCGTCTGGGCGGCGGCCATCGCCTCGGTGCTGATCGAAACCGAAGCGGCGGAGTAGTCGGCATCCTGCCGAGTTTGTAGGCAAAGGCTTACACGCGGCAGGGCGAAGTCGCTCTATGCGGCGGACAGTGTCAGCGGTAAATTGGATCCATCAGCTGAAGCACAGGAAGCGCTTCGGAGATCAGGGAATGATCAGCCATTGCGTGGAGCGCTACTGACAGGATGTCGGGATGGTTCTGAACTGAGAAAAACGACCCGCTTCGGCGGGTTTTTTTCTGCCTGCGCGCCAAGCCCTCGCGAACTGGTAAACTACGCGCCCTTTGAAGCCCGACCCGTCCGAACGCCGCGATGCTGCCCATGACCGCTCCACGTACCGCCCGCCAACCCGCCGAACTGTCCCGCCGTTTTTCCGTGGCGCCAATGATGGACTGGACGGACCGTCATTGCCGGTTCTTCCTGCGCCTGCTGTCGAAAAATGCCTTGCTCTACACCGAGATGGTCACCACCGGCGCGCTGTTGCACGGCGACAGTGAGCGTTTCCTGCGCCACGACCAGAGCGAGCACCCGCTGGCCCTGCAACTGGGCGGCAGCAACCCGGCGGATCTGGCGGCGGCTGCGCGACTCGCGCAGGCGGCGGGGTATGACGAAGTCAACCTCAACGTCGGCTGCCCCAGCGACCGGGTGCAGAACAACATGATCGGCGCGGTGCTGATGGGCCATCCGCAACTGGTCGCCGATTGCGTCAAGGCCATGCGCGACGCGGTGTCGATTCCGGTCACCGTGAAGCATCGCATCGGCATCAATGGCCGCGACAGCTACGAACAGCTCTGCGAGTTCGTCGGCACCGTGCGCGACGCCGGCTGCACCAGTTTCACCGTGCATGCACGCATTGCCATTCTTGAAGGCCTGTCGCCCAAGGAAAACCGCGAAATCCCGCCGCTGCGCTACGACGTCGCCGCCCAGTTGACGCAGGACTTCCCCGACCTTGAGTTCATTCTCAACGGCGGTATCAAGACCCTGGGCCAGTGCCGCGAGCACCTGAACACCTTCGACGGCGTCATGCTGGGCCGCGAGGCGTACCACAACCCCTATCTGCTGGCTGAAGTCGACCGCGAACTGTTCGGTACCGGCGAAACACCGATCACCCGCGCCGAAGCGCTGGCCGCCCTGCGTCCCTATGTCGAAGCGCATCTGCGCGACGGTGGCGCCATGCACCACATCACCCGCCACGTCCTGGGCCTGGGCACCGGCTTCCCCGGCGCACGCAAGTTCCGTCAGCTGTTGTCCGTGGACATCCACAAGACTGACGACCCGCTGGGCTTGCTGGACAAGGCCGGGGAGTTGCTGGAAGGGCGGTGAGCCGGGGTAGGGACTGACAGGATCACCACCTGGCGCGAGGTCGTTGCCGGGTGTGAAAGATGCCGAGTATCTGCAAGCGATCCTCCATGACCCGGTAGGGAATCAGGTAAGACCAGTCGGGTAGGGGCCATTCTCGTGTGTTCTTTACCCGACCTTCTCTGCCCATGGTCGGAAACATCGCCAGCCTGTCGACGCTGGCAAAAACCGCATCGCTGAATTCGTCAGCGGCCCTGGGGTTTTCAAGGGCGATATAGGCGGCTTCTTCTTCAAGATTGAGCAGGGCTCTTTGCAGCCACTCAACCCGCATTCCGGCTCCAGCGTCGGGCACGCATGGCGGCCACTTGCTCTTCGGTGGCGAACTTGCCTTCATCGGCTTCCTGCACGGCCAGTTTGATCTGTTGTGTCAGATGCTTTTCATGCTCGATGTAGTCGCGAAGGACATCCACCGCCAGAAAGTCTGCGCTCTGGCCGCTGGATTTGGCCAGTTCGGTCAGTGAGTCGGACAGGTCTTCCGGGAGATTCAGTGATATGCCACTCATGGCAGCCTCGCTTTAGGTGCTGGATGAAGCGCATCTTACACCTTCGATCAACCCTGCGACTCAGCTCGCCGTCAGAAGCGATCTGTCAGTGTCAGTAAGGTTTTGCGTCAACGTGTGTCATCGATAGCCTTACCTCAGCGTCTGCTGAATGGCTCGCGCCTACTGATCCAACCCCCGCAACACCCGTCCCACCTTGGCCTGGATCTCGTACGCCGGGCCTTCCACCTGATTGAAGTCTTCGGTGTAACGCTGGGCGAAGCCGGCCACGCCCCATTCCTGATATTGCTGGACGTGTTTGAGTTCATGGGCCCAGAGGGCGACGTCGTGTTCGGCGGCCTCGGCGTTGCGGAAGACGATGATGTCGATCAGGGTCACGGCGCCGACATCGGGGTTTTGCAGCATGGCGCCGGCGGCGCTGAGTTCGCCGTTGTCGCCGACCTTGTACAGCGCGGCATCGAGCACGCTGGGCGGGTACCAGCGCAGCAGTTGTTCGCGGATCGCTTCGGGGATCGGCTGGGTCAGGCCATTGGCGGCTTCGGCGCGGGACTGGCTGAGCCACAGGGCCAGGGCTGGGGCGGCGACCTGGGTGACTTGCGTCGGCAGTGGCCCGAGAATCTGGCCGATGTCCGGCAGGCACATGCAGCCGTTGAGGCAGATCATCTTTTCGCCGGCCGGGCAGGTCGCGGGATCGGCGAGGGCGGTTGTGCTGAGGCAGGTCAGGAGCAGGGCAAGGAGTGGGCGGCGCATGGACAATTCCGCAGGGAGAGTGCTTCGTAGCCTAGCGGGTCGCGGGGTATTTCTGTAGCAGTCCGGCTTGCCGGCGGTGGGTTGTTTGTGGGAGCGAATTCATTCGCGATTGCGGTCCAGGTGATAGAGATGTGTCATCTGGAACATCGCATCGCGAATGAATTCGCTCCCACAGTTCTACCCGCGTGCAGGCCGATACTGCATTTCGTTGATTGACGCCTTCGCGATCAGGGCTCCCTCCCACATTTGAATAGAGCTCGTCCGAAAGGTCGTGAAATTCAACGCCGTCCGCTGCGCGTACTCACATCCACCCACACCGCCAGCACCAGAATGCTGCCCTTGACGATCATCTGCCAGTAGCTGTCGACGTCGAGCATGGACATGCCGTTGTCCAGGCTGGTGATCACCAGCGCGCCGAGCAGTGCGCCGTAGACGGTGCCGGAGCCGCCGCGCATGGACGTGCCGCCGATGAAGCAGGCGGCGATGGCGTCGAGTTCGCCCATGGTGCCGGCGGACGGCGAGCCGGCGGCCAGGCGCGCGGTGTTAACCAGCCCGGCCAGGGCGCACATCACGCCCATGATGCCGAAGATCCACAGCTTCACCGCCTGCACGTTGATCCCCGACAGGCGCGTGGCTTCCATGTTGCTGCCCACCGAATAGATGCGGCGGCCGAACACGGTCTGACTGGTGATGTAGCTGAACAGGCCGAGCAGCACCAACAGCAGCAACACCGGCACCGGAATGCCGTCGTACTGGTTCAGGGTGTGGACGAAACCGGCCAGCACCGCGCCAATCAGCACCACGCGCAGGCTGTCACGGACCAGTGAATGGGCGGCCAGACCGTGCAACGCGCGGTTGCGACGCTGGCGCCAGGTCAGCAGCAGGGTCAGGGCGAACAGCACCACGCCGAGCACGATGCCCACCAGTGGCGGCAGATAGCCCTGGCCGACATACACCAGTTGCGGCGACACCGGGGCGATGGTGGTGCCGCCGGTGATGCCCAGCAGAATGCCGCGAAACGCCAGCATGCCACCCAGGCCGACAATGAACGAAGGAATGCCCAGATAGGCGGTCATGCTGCCGTTGGCCAACCCGATCAGCAGCCCGCAGAGGGCGACGATGGCCAGGTTGAGCGGCAGCGGAACGTGATAGACCACGTCGAGAATCGCCGCCAGTCCGCCGAGCAGTCCGAGCAATGAACCCACCGACAAGTCGATTTCACCGCTGATGATCACCAGCACCATGCCGCAGGCGAGGATGCCGGTGATCGACATCTGCCGCAGCAGGTTGGACAGGTTGCGCGGGGTGAGGAAGCCGCCCTCGGTCTGCCAGCTGAAAAACAGCCAGATCAGAGCGATGGCGATGACCAGAGCGAGCATCTTGTAGCGGGTGAACAGGTGTTTGAGCTGAGTCATTTACGCGGATTTCCGATCATTGTTGTTATGTTCACCGCCTTGGCCCAGTGCGGCGGCCAGCACCTGCTCCTGGGTCAGATCCCGATTGACGAAATCGCCACGCAGCTGGCCTTCGCCGATCACCAGCACGCGGTCGGACACCCCCAGCACCTCGGCCAGTTCCGACGACACCATGATGATCGCTACTCCTGTAGCAGCCAGCGCGCCCATCAGTTTGTAGATTTCGTACTTGGCGCCGACGTCGACACCGCGGGTGGGTTCGTCGAGGATCAGCACCCGCGGCTGGGTCAGCAGCATTTTCGCCAGCACGGCTTTCTGTTGGTTGCCGCCGGAGAGACTGGTGATCGGCAGGAACGGGCTGGCGGTTTTCAGGTGCATGCGCGCGATTTCCCGCTCGATGCTGCCCAGTTCGGCTTCGGCGTCGATGCGGGTCAGCCGCGAGTAATTGTCGAGCACCGCCAGGGTGATGTTCTGGCCGACGCCAAGGTCGGGAATGATGCCCTGCCGCTTGCGGTCTTCGGGGACCATGCACAGCCCGGCGCGGATGGATTTGAGCGGCGTGCGCGTGTCGATCGGCTTGCCGTCCAGCCAGACTTCGCCTTCGTGGCGGCCGGGGTAGGCGCCGAACAGCGCCGACACCAGCTCCGTGCGCCCGGCGCCGACCAGCCCGGCGATACCGAGAATTTCGCCGCGTCGCAGGCTGAAGGAAATATCGTCGACACGTTTGCGTTTCGGGTTGTCGACGTCGTAGCAGGTGACGTTGCGGGCCTCGAACACCACCTCGCCAATGTCGTGGGGTTCGGTGGGGTAGAGGTTGCTCATTTCGCGGCCGACCATCTGCGTGATGATCTGCGCGATGTCCATGTCGGCCATGGCGGTGGTGGCGATGTGTTTGCCGTCGCGGATCACCGAAATGGTGTCGCAGACCGCCGCCACTTCATCGAGCTTGTGCGAGATGTAGACGCAGGCCACGCCCTTGGCTTTGAGGTCGCGGATGATGTCCAGCAGCACATCGATTTCCGCGCGGGTCAGCGCCGAGGAGGGTTCGTCGAGAATCAGCAGGCGGGCTTTCTTGTTCAGCGCCTTGGCGATTTCCACCAGTTGCTGATAACCGCCGCCGTACTGCGACACCGGCAGCGAGACGTTCATGTCCGGCACTTTCAGTTCGCGCATCAGGGCTTCGGCGCGGTGGATCATCGCCGGATAATTCATGCGCCCGCCGGGCAGAGTCAGCTCGTGGCCCATGAAGATGTTTTCTGCCACCGACAGGTCGGGGACGAGGGTCAGTTCCTGGTGGATGATGACGATGCCGGCGGCTTCGCTGTCGCGGATCGACTGGGCTTTCAGCGGCTGGCCGTCCCAGAGGATTTCACCCTCCCAAGTGCCGTGGGGATAGACCGCCGAGAGGACTTTCATCAGCGTCGATTTGCCGGCACCGTTCTCGCCGCACAGGCCGACGCATTCGCCGGCCTTCACGTTGATGTCGATGCCGTTCAGGGCTTTCACACCGCCAAAGGATTTGACGATGCCGTTCATTTGCAGCAGGTAATCGGACATTGCGCGGTATTCCAGGACAGGCGCCTGTAACGGTCCGGTTTGGCGGCTGGCTCGATATTGCTGCCGCCGGCGAGCCGGACTGCTACGGGTGTGGTGGTGTGCCGAAATCGGTCAGACGACGCAGCCCCTGTGGGAGGGAGCCCTGCTCGCGAAGGCGGTGGATCAGTCGCCACAGCAGTGACTGAACTGACGCTTTCGCGAGCAGGGCTCCCTCCCACAAAGATCATCTGTCTGACAGGTCTGTAGTGTCCCCGAGGGAAAATCTACGGAGCACTGGCGATCACTGCCCGGCGAGTTGCGCCTTGGTGTAGAAGCCGTCCTTCTCCAGCACGTCGAGGTTGTCCTTGGTCAGCGGCGTCGGGGTCAGCAGGATGGTGTCGACCTTCTTGCTGCCGTTGTCGTACTGCGAGCTGTAGCCGGGCTTCTCGTTGCGCGCCAGTTGCACCGAGAGCTTGGCGGCTTCCGAGGCGATCAGTTTCAGCGGCTTGTACACGGTCATGGTCTGGGTGCCTTCAAGCACGCGCTTGACTGCGGCGAGGTCGGCGTCCTGGCCGGAAATCGGTACCTTGCCGGCCAGCTTCTGCGCGGCCAGGGCCTGGATCGCGCCGCCTGCGGTGGCGTCGTTGGAAGCGACGATGCCGTCGATCTTGTTGTTGTTCTTGGTCAGGGCGTTCTCGACGATGCTCAGCGCCTCGGTCGGGTTCCATTCCTTGACCCACTGCTGGCCGACGATCTTGATATCGCCCTTGTCGATGGCCGGTTGCAGCACTTTCATCTGGCCTTCACGCAGGACCTTGGCGTTGTTGTCGGTAGGGGCGCCGCCGAGCAGGAAGTAGTTGCCCTTGGGTTGTGCTTTCAACACGCCGGAGGCCTGCATCTCGCCGACCTTCTCGTTATCGAAGGAAATGTAGGCGTCGATATCGGCATTGAGGATCAGGCGGTCGTAGGACACCACCTTGATGCCGGCCTTCTTCGCTTCGGCGACCGCGTTGGTCAGCACCGTGGCGTTGAACGGCACGATGACGATCACGTCGACGCCACGGGAAATCAGGTTTTCGATCTGCGAGATCTGTTTCTGCTCGTTGGCGTCCGCCGACTGGACGAAGACCTTGGCGTCCATTTTTTCGGCGGCTTCCACGAAGTAATCGCGGTCGCGGGCCCAGCGTTCCAGGCGCAGGTCATCGATGGAGAAACCGATCTTCGGATGGGCCGAGTCGGCCATGACCGGCAGGCTGAGTAGAGCCAGAGCACTGGCAAGCAGGGTGCGTTTCAGGTTTTTCATTGTGGTGCGTCCTTTTATTCTTGTTTAGAGGCACTTCCTGAGCGTGTAACGTGTTGCGGGTGAAACTGTAGAGGGTCGCCGGACGGCGTGAGGCAACGAATTGTCGCGAGAATGTAACCGCCTCGCAGTGACATACGCTGCGCCTGGCTCGATCTGTAGGAGCCGGCTTGCTGGCGAAAGCGGTGTGTCATTCAACGCTGTGGTATCTGACACGACGCGTTCGCCAGCAAGCCGGCTCCTACAGGTCCGATTCCAGGCAAGCCCTGGATAGCAAGACCTTCAGCGGTAAATGAACCGGTTGACGATCCCTTCGAGCATTTCCTGACGGCCACTCACCGCCTGCGGGTCGAACTCATTGGCCAGTGCATGCTGGGCCAGAGACTCTAGGCTGAAATCCCCAGTCAGCACGGCGCGACCGAACGGTTGGTCCCAACCGGCATAGCGCTGGGCCTTGAACTGTTCGAGCAGGTCGTTCTGCACCATCGCCGCAGCGCGTTCCAGTGCCAGGGCCAGCACGTCCATCGCGGCAACATGGCCGTGGAACAGGTCGATCTCGTCGATGCTCTGGCGACGCACCTTGGAATCGAAGTTGAAGCCGCCACTGCGGAAACCACCGGCCTTGAGGATTTCGTAGGTGGCCAGGGTCAGCTCTTCGACGCTGTTGGGGAACTGGTCGGTGTCCCAGCCGTTCTGCGGGTCGCCGCGGTTGGCGTCGATGCTGCCGAAGATGCCCAGCGACGCGGCCGTGGCGATTTCGTGGTGGAAGCTGTGGCCGGCGAGGGTGGCGTGGTTGGCTTCGATGTTGACCTTGATCTCTTTCTCCAGACCGAACTGGTGGAGGAAGCCGAACACTGTGGCGCTGTCGTAATCGTACTGGTGCTTGGTCGGCTCCTGCGGCTTGGGCTCGATCAGCAGGTCGCCCTTGAAGCCGATCTTGTGTTTGTGCTCGACCACCATGCGCATGAAGCGGCCGAGCTGTTCGCGCTCGCGCTTGAGGTCAGTGTTGAGCAGGGTTTCATAACCCTCGCGACCGCCCCACAGCACATAGTTGGCGCCCTTCAGACGCTGGGTGGCGTTTAGCGCGTTGAACACCTGAGTGGCGGCGCAGGCGAACACTTGCGGGTCCGGGTTGCTCGCGGCACCGGCGGCGAAACGCGGGTTGCTGAAGCAGTTGGCGGTGCCCCACAACAGGCGGATGCCGCTCTGTTCCTGATGGCGCTCAAGTTCGTCGACCATCTGTGCGAAGTTGTTCTGGTACTCGCGCAGGCTGTTGCCTTCCGGGGCGACGTCGGTGTCGTGGAAGCTGTAGTAATCGATGCCCAGTTTGGAGAAGAACTCGAACGCCGCTTCGGCCTTGAAACGGGCCACCTCCATGGCATCGCCGGGCTTGATCCACGGGCGCTTGAAGGTGCCGACGCCGAACATGTCGGCACCCGGCCAGACGAAGGTGTGCCAGTAGCAGGCGGCCATGCGCAGGTGCTCGCGCATCGGTTTGCCGAGGATCACTCGGTCGGCGTCGTAATGGCGAAAGGCGAGGGGCGAATCGCTGTCCGGACCTTCGTAGCGAACCTTGTCGATTTCGGGGAAGCAGGGCATTCGGCAGTTCCTTATTGTTTTTGGCGAGAATGGCGATGGGCCGATACTAGCAACGGCCCCAGGCCCTCCGATTACGAAAATCACCAACTCGGTGTTCGATTTTGAGTATTGAGATTCGCTCCGCGCAGGCCTAGTCTGTGGCGCTTGGCTTCACGCAGACAGGCTCGGGGAAAACAATGAAAACCGTCCCGCCCGTTCACCGTATCGCGCTGCTGTTCAACGGCGGCAAAATCTACGACCGCGGCATCATCACCGGCATCGGCAATTACTTGAGCAGCACCCGGGCGTCCTGGGACCTGTTTCTCGAGGAGGATTACTTGTGCCGGCTCAAGGGTATCGAGCGCTGGCAGGGCGACGGCATCATTGCCGATTTCGACGACCCGCTGATTGGCGAAGCGCTGGCCGGCAGCAAGATTCCGGTGGTGGCGGTGGGCGGTTCCTACGAGGATGAGCGCGCCTATCCGAAGCACATTCCCTACGTCGCCACCGACAATTTCGCCCTGATCAAGCTGGCCTACGAGCACCTGATCGAAGCGGGACTGACCCGTTTTGCCTGCTTCAGCCTGCCCGAATCCCACGGCAACCGCTGGGCCCAGGAACGGGAAAAGGCTTTCCGTCGCCTGCTGCAACGGGACGGTTTGCGTGGCGAAATCTACCGGGGCCTGAGCACCAGCGCGCCGTTGTGGGACAGCGCGGTCGAGCAGCAGATTGCCTGGCTGCAGAGCCTGCCTAAACCGATCGGCATCATCGCTGTCAGCGACGCCCGCGCGCGGCAGTTGTTGCAAGCGTGCCTGACCGCCGGCATCGCGGTGCCGGAGCAGGTGGCGCTGATCGGTATCGACAATGATCCGCTGACCCGCACCCTGACCCGCGTGCCGTTGAGTTCGGTGATTCAGGGCACGCAGAGCATGGGTCGCACCGCCGCGCGTCTGCTGCACCAGATGCTGCACGGCATGCCGTCGACGCCTAGCCAGATACTGGTGCCGCCGGAGGCGATCAACGTGCAGGCGTCGAGCCTGCATCAGCCACTGGGCAACCCTTATGTGATGCAGGCGCTGCACTTCATTCGCCAGTACGCCTGCCAGGGCATCAAGACCGCGCAGGTCGCCGCGTATGTCGGCGTGTCGCGTTCGTCGCTGGAGTCGCATTTCCGCAAGGTTCGCGACTGCAGCGTGCATGACGAAATTCTTCGCTTCAAACTCGCCGCCGCAGCTTCCCGGCTGGAAAAGACCGATGCGGCCATTGCCGACATCGCGCAGCATTGCGGCTTCAAATCGGCGCAGTACCTGCACACCGTGTTCCGCCGCGAGTTCGGTTGTACGCCACGGGAGTACCAGCAGGGCGCGACGGCGATTCACTGATCTGCTTTTCGGGCACCGCCGCAACGGGCGGTCCTGTACACAACAACGACAACATCACAGGAGTCATCGATGCATCCGATTCGTTTAGGGCTGGTGGGTTACGGCAAGATCGCGCAGGACCAGCACGTGCCGGCGATCCTCGGCAACCCGCAGTTCGAGCTGGTGGCCGTGGCGACCCTGGGTCAGCACTGCCCTGGCGTGGAGAACTTCAGTTCGCTGGGCGAGTTGCTGGCGAAGGGGCCGCAGGTCGATGCCATTGCCTTCTGCACCCCGCCACAAGGGCGCTTTGCGCTGGTCGAACAGGCGTTGCAGGCCGGCAAGCATGTGCTGGTGGAAAAGCCGCCGTGCTCGACGTTGGGTGAAGCGCTGGCGCTGATCGAGGGTGTCGAACAGGCTGGCGTCAGCGGGCTGTTCGCCTGGCATTCGCGCTTTGCCCCCGGCGTGGCCGTCGCCAAGGACTGGCTGCAGGGCAAGCAGTTGCAACAGGTGCGCATCGAGTGGAAAGAGCAGGTGCGCAAATGGCATCCGGGTCAGGCGTGGATCTGGCAGGCCGGCGGTCTGGGCGTGTTCGATCCGGGCATCAACGCGTTGTCCATCGTCACCGATCTGCTGCCGCAGGCGGTGTTCGTCGAGTCCGCGAAACTGAGCGTGCCGAGCAACTGCCAGTCGCCGATTGCGGCGTCGCTGCAGATGCGTTCGGGCACGCAGGTCGAGGTGCTGGGCGAGCTGGATTTCGACCACAGCGACAACGAGCTGTGGCGCATCGAATTGCACTGCGCGGAAGGCGTGATGCGTCTGGATTCAGGCGGCGCGCTGGTCAGCATCGATGGGGTGAAGCAGAGCGTATCGGAGGAGGGTGAATACCCGGCGATGTATCGGCATTTCGCTGGGCTGATCGCAGGCAAGCGGAGCGATCTGGATCTGCAGCCACTGCGTATCGTCGCTGACAGCTTCTTTGTCGGCAGCAAGGAGACGGTGGCGGAGTTTCATGAGTAAGCGGGACAGATGACCCGTGGGAGGGAGCCCTGCTCGCGAAGGCGTCGGTTCTGTCAATGATGTGTTGACTGATCCACCGCTTTCGCGAGCAGGGCTCCCTCCCACGGGATATGCAGCGTCTTCCTAACTGCGCTCCAACATCACTGCTCGTAGCAGTATTGCCGCAGCGTTTGCGCAAATTCCCGCAAAAGCGGGGTCACCCTCAAAAATGCCCAACCCCCGCCAGCGCGATGGAGAACGAGACAACCAGCATCAGCAGCAGGGTCATGTTGACGGTCATGGGACAAATCCTTGTTTGGGCGATCAATGGCGACATGATCCGGATTTGCCGGGGGGATTTGAACGGCGTTCGGGTGGATGTTGGCTATCGACACAATCAATAGTCGAAAGCGTTGAAATAGCCGACATAAATGTGTCATGCGCGACACATCACAGGTTGCCGGCCATGGCCCAGAACGATGCGCCGACGCCGGTGATGCTTTCTCCCGCGATCAGGCCAGCAGCGACAGTGATAGTGAAGCGCTCGCTCAGCCCCGACCAACGCCGGCTGACGAGCCAGGTCAGCACCGCGCCCAGGCCCATCATCATCGAGGTGGACGCAGGCAGCACGAAGGCCAGCCCCAGTGCCGCCGTGCTCGGCAGCCAGCGCGCCAGCCGTTCCGGCAGCAGGCTGTCCAGCGCACCGATCAGCACGCCGATCACACTGCCCGCCAGAATCGCCCAGCGGATCTCCGGCGACAGCGAGTGCAGGCCGTGGGTCAAGGTCTGCGCCACCGCTTTCCAGGTGGCGACGGCCGGAGCCGGCCATTCTTCGGTGAGCAGCATGTGCTGCGGGTCGGGAACCAGCGCCAGATAGACCAGCACGCCGACCACGCTGCCGATGAAAATCCCCAGGCATTGCGCGACCACCTGTTTTTGCGGAGTGGCACCGATGGCCAGGCCGACCTTGAAATCGTTCATCAGATCGGTGGACTGCCCGGCCGCGCCGCCAGCGGTGTTGGCGCTCATCAGGTTGATCGCGATCTGCCCCGGCGCAATCAGGCCGAAGGTGAGTTGCGACAGTTTGCCGATGGCGCCAATCGGGGCGATGCCGGTGGCGCCGACCACCCGTGCTGCGACCACCGCCAGACAGATCGCCAGTGGAATGCTCAGCACGGCCATCCACAGATCGATGCCGAACAGCGTCGCCTGCAACCCGACCACCAAGACGATGGACAACAGCAGCCCCAGCGCCGGCCCCGGCGAAAAGGGCGCACGGGCCCGTGGACCCTGACGGAGCGAAGGGCGCTTGCGTGCCTGAAACAGCCGTAGCCCTAGCGCTGTCAGCGTCGCGCAGACCATCAGGCTCACCCCCGGCCACAGCAGCCATTCCACCAGCCGGGCAAACTGCGGACCGCTGGCATCCGGCGCCAGCAGCACCCAGCCCTGAGCCACCAACCACGGCGCCAGACCGCCCCAGGCGAGGACTGCGCCGAGCAGCAGGGTCAGGCCGACGCGAATGCCGATGATGCCGCCGAAACCGATCAGCAGCAGCGACGGATCGAGGGTGAAGGTCAGTCGTTCCAGCTGCGTGGTGGGCGCCCAGCGCGGAATGGCCCAGACAAAACCGTCGACCCATTTCAGCAACCCCGACAGCAGCGCGGCGCCGAACAGCACGCGAATCCGCACCACGGCTTCCTGACCATGGCGGTAGATGTGCTGCAGAGTCTCCAGGGTCGCCATGCCCTCGGGAAATTTCAGGCCGTGGTCATTGAGCAGGGTGGGGCGCAAGTACCAGGCGATCCAGATGCCGAGAAAACTCACGGAGAACACCCAGGCCATCATCGGCAGCGGGTCCAGTTGCTGGCCGGTGAGCAGGGTGTAGGCCGGAATCGGCGCGACCAGCCCGCCGGAAATGATCGACGCCGCCGCCGAGGCCACGGTCTGGTTGATGTTGCTCTCGTGCAACGTCCACTCAGGTTGGCGGTTGAAGCGCCGCGCCAGATGGCGCCATACGCCGAAACCCACCAGCAGGGCGATGATCGACATGTTGAACGACCAGCCGATTTTCAGCCCGGCGTAGACGTTGGACGGTGTCAGCAAAATGCCCAGCACGGCGCCGGTGAGCACGGCGCGCCAGCTCAGCTCGCGCTCGATACGGGGGAGGGTGACGGTCGTCGCGGGGAGATGGCCCATCGCAGGTCCTGTGCAGGATGTCATCGGTGCGTCTTGAAGGTGGGAGCCTCGGCGCGGCGGAAGGTTCAGCGCGGCAGGCCTTTTGCCAGAGCCATCGCGGAATGGGCCGCTGATTCGATCAATACCTTGCGGGTATCACTGCTAACCAAAATTCGATTGGTCACGCATCGCTTCAGCTCCTACAGTCCGTCCCCAATAAAAACAATTTGAAATGGATTTTTGGCATGGCAGCTCTTGACCGCTATACCGGCCCGATCATCGACAGCCACATCCACCTGTTCGATGCCGCCCGTGAACAGGGCATTCCCTGGCCCGAAAAAGGCCATCCGCTGCATGGCACCGCGCTGCCGGAACATTATTGGGCGCTGGCCGAGCGCCATGACGTGGTCGGCGCCATCGTCGTCGAAGCCAGCCCCTGGCGGCTGGACAATTTCTGGCTGCTGGCGACCCTGCGCCACCGTCCGCACATGCTCGGCTTTGTCGGCAATCTCTCGCCATTCGATAAAACCTTTCAGGACGACCTGACCCTGCTGGAAGGCGAGCCGCTGTTTCTCGGCCTGCGCTACGGCAACCTGTGGGCGCGCGACCTGCTGGACGATCAGACCCGCCCCGGCTTTATTGATGCCATGCGCCGCCTTGCCGCCAGTGGCCGGACCCTCGACAGCGCCAACCCCGATCCGCAGCTGGTCAAGGGCCTGATCAGGCTCAGCGATGCGGTGCCGACCCTGCGCATCGTTGTCGATCACCTGCCCAGCGCTGCCGTGCCCGAGGGGCAGATGGCCGCGTTTCAACGGGACGTTCTGACCCTGGCCGAGCGGCCCAACGTGTTCGCCAAACTGGCGGAAATTCCGCAACGCGATGACAGCGGCCTGATCACCGATCCGGCGTTCTACCGCGACCGGCTGGCGTATCTGTGGGAAGCGTTTGGCGAGGATCGCTGTTTCTTTGGCAGCGACTGGCCGAACAGCAACACCGTCGCCGATTTCGACAGCACCCTGGCGCTGGTGCGCCAATGCCTGACGGACAAGCCGCTGGCGGTGCAGGAGAAGTTCTTCCTGCACAACGTCGGGCGCGCCTATTCGCTGCCGGTCGGCGCGGGAGTCCGCTGATGCCGGTCCGCGCCTTCCGCATGAATCTGCACCCCGGTCAGGCCGAGGAATACCGCCGCCGTCACGACGAAATCTGGCCCGAGCTTGAACAGGCGTTGCGTGACGCGGGCGTGCGCGATTACCGGATCTTTCTCGATCCGCAGTCGCTGGCGCTGTTCGCGGTGATGACCCACGACGAGGCCCATGGCCTGGACGAGCTGCCGCAGTTGCCGGTGATGCAACGCTGGTGGCAGCACATGCAGGCGATCATGCCCAGCCATGCCGACGCCTCACCGCTCAGCGTCGATCTGCAGCCGGTGTTCAGCCTCAATCGCGACTGATGTTTCTGGATGCACTGACAACAATAAAAGGACTGCAAACGTGGAAATCATTCTGCTGGGCGTGCTGTTGCATTTCATCGGGGGCTCGGCTTCGGGCAGCTTTTACATCCCCTACAAGAAGGTCCGCGGCTGGGCCTGGGAAAGCTACTGGATCACCGGCGGCCTGGCCTCGTGGCTGATCGTGCCGCTGATTGCCGCGCAGCTCACCGTGCCGGGGTATCTGGACATCCTGCGTCAGGCCGACGGCGTGACCCTGTTCTGGACCTACTTTTTCGGCGTGCTCTGGGGCATTGGCGGGCTGACCTTCGGCCTGACCATGCGCTATCTCGGTCTGTCGCTGGGCATGTCGCTGGTCATGGGCCTGACCTCGGCGCTGGGCGCGTTGATGCCGGCGCTGTATCGCGATTTGTTCACCGACGCCAAGGCCGGCACCCTCAGCGAGATGGTCACCAGTTCCAGCGGCAACTGGGTACTGTGGGGCGTCGCGGTGTCGCTGGTCGGCATTGCCCTGTGCGGTCGCGCCGGGGTGCTCAAGGAGCGCGAGGTGTCCGAGGAAACCAAGTTCGCCAGCATCAGCGAATTCTCGCTGGGCAAGGGTGCGCTGGTGGCGGTGATTTCCGGTGTGCTCAGTGCCTGTTTCAGCTACGGCATCACCGCTGGCAGGCCGTTGGCTGAAGCGGCGGTGCAGCACGGCGCCAACAGCCTGTTCCAGAACAACGTGACCTTCATGGTGATCATGTGGGGCGGGCTGACCACCAACGCTATCTGGTGCCTGTGGCTGAACCGGCGCAACCGCAGCTTCGGCGACTACACCAACCGCGCCACGCCACTGCTGCGCAACTACCTGCTGGTGGCCAGCGCCGGGACCCTTTGGTTCCTGCAGTTCTTCTTCTACGGCATGGGCGAAAGCCGCCTGCACAACGACGCCAGTTCGTGGGTGCTGCACATGTCGTTCATCATCATCGTGTCGAATGCGTGGGGCCTGTATTTCCGCGAGTGGCAGGGCACGTCCACCTCCAACCGGGGCGTGCTGGTATCGGGCATCGTGGTGATTCTCGGCGCCATCGGCATGGTCGGTTATGGCAACTATCTGAGTTGATCCTTATCCCTCTCATCGAACGCTACCCCATTGACTGAGGGGCCACTGTGGGAGCGAATTCATTCGCGAAACGGCCCATCGAACGACAGGTGAATGGGTGCGTAGCCCAGCTTATCGAGCAAGGAGTTTCTTATGTTACTGACAGGCAAAACCGTGATCATCACCGGCGCTTCCCGTGGCATCGGCCGCGCAGCAGCGAAGGAATGCGCCCGCCAGGGTGCGCGGGTGGTGATCGGCCACAGCGGCAGCGGGCAGGGGCGTGATGCCGCACACAGCCTGATCGAGGAGATCGCCGCGTTCGACGGCCAGGCCATCGAAGTGGGCAGCGACGCCGCCGACCCGGACACCGGTGACCGGCTGGTGGCCGGGGCGCTGAAGGCGTTCGGCAGCGTCGACGTGTTCGTCAACAATGCCGGCATCTGCCCGTTCCACTCGTTCCTCGACATGCCCCGCGAGGTCTACCTGAAGACCGTCAATACCAACCTCAACGGCGCCTATTTCGCCGTGCAGGCCGCCGCCAACCAGATGAAGAAACAGGGCCGGGGCGGGGCGATCATCGCCGTCAGTTCGATCAGTGCCCTGGTTGGCGGCGGCATGCAGACCCACTACACGCCGACCAAGGCCGGCCTGCATTCGCTGATGCAGTCCTGCGCCATCGCGCTGGGGCCGTACGGCATTCGCTGCAACTCGGTGCTGCCGGGCACCATCGCCACCGACATCAACAAGGAAGACCTGGCCGACGAGGAAAAGCTCGCCTACATGACCTCGCGCACACCACTGGGCCGTCTGGGCGAGCCGGACGACGTGGCCGGACCGATCGTGTTTCTTGCCTCGGACATGGCGAAATACGTGACCGGCGCGTCGTTGCTGGTGGATGGCGGGCTGTTCGTCAATCTGCAGTAGCCGTACAAAACCTGTAGGAGCGTGGCTTGTCCCGCGACCGGCGGGGCACCCGTCGTAAAATCTGTGTACGCGGTCTTTCTGAAACTCCGCGTATATCGGGTTTGCTGCCGGTGCCCGGCAGGTCGCGGGACAAGCCGCGCTCCTACATTTTCTAATCGAGGAAATTTCTTACAAAATTTTCACAATTGATAATGTAAATGCGAATATTTCTTGTTACATTTCCCGCCGCTTTGTTTCGGCGTCGACACATTCGGCGCCTTTGCCTGTTCAGGCGTATAGGGAGGGGGATGGAATGGCTCGCAAGACCAAGATGGAATTCAGGAAGAACACCGTGGCACTTGTCGTCGCCACAGTGGCCTGGCACGGCATGGCAGTGGCTGAAGAGGCACCGGCCAAACCGGCAAAAGGCACGGTGCAACTGCAGAACTCGCTGATCACCGGTGAGGCCATCGCCGGGGCGCAGGACGTCGGCTATCAGGCAAAGAACAGCACGGCCGCCACCAAAACCAGCACACCATTATCGGAAACCCCGCGTTCGGTGTCGGTCGTGACCCGCCAGCGCATGCAGGATCAGGCGTCGCAAACCCTCACCGACATCCTCGGCTACGTGCCGGGCATCTTCGCGCCACCGTTCGCCGTGGGTGACGGTCTGGCGGGCGATCTGTTTTCCATTCGCGGCTACAACGCCACGGATTACGGTTACGGCTTGCTCAAGGACGGCTTGCGCCTGCAAGGCAACCGCTACGACACCACCACCGAGCCGTATGGCCTGGAGCGCACCGAGGTGTTCCGTGGCCCGAGCTCGATCCTGTACGGCGAAAACGCGCCGGGCGGGCTGGTCAATCTGGTCAGCAAACGCCCGACCGAAATCGCCCAGGGCGAAGCGAAGTTCACCTACGGCAGCAACAACCGCCGCCAACTGGCGCTGGACGTCTCCGGGCCGCTGACCGATGACAATCGCATTCTGGGCCGCGTGGTCATGCTCGGTCGTAACGCCGACACCCAGGTCGATTCCGTGCCGGACGACCGCCTTTACATCGCCCCGTCGATGACCTTCAACTTCGACGACGACACCGCGCTGACGCTGCTTTCCAGCTACCAGCGCGACCGCACCAAACTGCTGCTGGGCTATCCGGCGGCCGGCACGTTGCTCAACAACGTCAACGGCAAGATCGGCAAGTCGCAGTTCAACGGCAACCCGAACTGGGATGATTTCGAGCGTGAAACCTGGAGCCTGGGTTACGAGTTCAGCCATCGGTTCAACGACACCTGGCAGTTCCGGCAGAATTCGCGCTACATGGAGTCGCGTCTGGACCGTCACGAAACCTGGCCGAACAACCTGAACAACGGCGGCTTCGGCAGCACGTTGAGCAGCACCGCCTATGATCGCGACAACAAATCCGTCGCCTACTCGGTGGACAACCAGTTCGAAGGCCATTTCACCTCCGGCGCTCTGGACAACACGGTATTGCTGGGCGCCAGCTACGACCGTACCTCGTTCAACCAGGACTGGAACGCTGGCCTGGGCGGCACCTTCAATGTGTTCAATCCGGTGTTCTCGCCGATCAAGCCGAGCACCACGCAATACGTGCAGAACTCCCAGCTCGACCAGCACATGTACGGCGCCTACGGCCAGTTGCAGAGCAAATACAACAACTGGATTTTCCTGCTCGGTGGCCGTCAGGACTGGGTCCACAGCGAATACCGCAACCGCGCCAGCGCCGCCCGGCCCGGCAGTGCAGCGGTGCCGGCCACCGATCTGGACGGCTGGGATCACCGCTTCAGCTGGCAGACCGGCTTGATGTACCAGTTCGAAAACGGCATCTCGCCTTACATCAGCTATTCGACCGCGTTCACGCCGGTGCAACAGTCTTCGCAGCCGAACGGCGACCTGCTCGACCCGATTCTCAGCCACCAGTACGAAGCCGGTGTGAAGTTCGAGCCTCAAGGCTGGAACACCACCTTCAGCGCGGCGGTCTTCCAGCTGACCAAGACCCACGACGTGATCTCCGGCGCCAACGGCTTCAGCCGTCAGGTGGGCGAGAGCGAATCCAAGGGTGTCGAGCTTGAGGTCAACAGCGACGTGAGCAAAAACCTCAGCCTGCTGGCGTCGTACACCTACACCGATGCCCGCGTGACCAAGGACAGCCCTGGTTCGCTGTTTGAGGATCACCAGTTGACCGGCATTCCGCGCAATCAGGCTTCGGGCTGGGCCACCTATCGTTTCCTCGACGGCCCGCTGAGCGGTTTGCGCCTGGGCGGTGGCATCCGCTACTTCGACAACACCTTCGCGTACACCGCGCCGACCCTGTACGGCAAGTTGACCACCGGCGATGTGACACTGGTCGACGCGCTGGTCGGCTACGACATCGACAAGCACTGGTCGGTGGACGTGAACGCGAAAAACCTGTTCGACAAGGAATATGTCAGCGGCTGCAACAACGCCGGTCGTTGCTATTGGGGTGAAGAGCGCACCGTGCTGGGCACTGTCGCGTTCCGTTGGTAACCCCGGAACAACTGCAACATCACTTCCTGTAGCAGTCCGGCTTGTCGGCGTCGGCGATCGCAATGACGCTGGCAAGTCATGCTGCTACAGGGTGCTCACCACAAACCCCCGCCCACCTCTGATTCGCCATTTTTTTCGCTAGCTGAACCGTTTAGTTAAAAAATTGACGTCAAAAAGCCATCAAAATATTTCAAGATGTATGATCACCGGCCGATAGGAAAAAACCACACGACCAGGAGGTGATCTGTACATGAAGCTTACTGTGAAGAGCAAATTGCTCTGTCTTGCCATCGTTCCCGCGCTGTTGTTCGCCCTGATTCTCAGTGGCGTGGCGTCGTGGATGTTGCAGCGCAGCGCCAGTCAGGAAATGAAGGAAACCCGTGAGCAACTGGTGGAGCGCAACCGCCAGGTGCTGAAGAATTACGTGGACGTGGCGCTGACCACGATCAAGCCGCTGCACGATGCGTCGGCCCGCGGCGACATGGCTGCGCGCGACAAGGCGCTGGAGTTGCTCAAGCCGGTGAAGTTCGGCGATGACGGCTACTTCTTCGGCTACGACAGCAAGGGCGTGCGGGTTTTCCGCGGCGACAGCCCGGCCGGTGTCGGCAAGAGTTTTTGGGACACCCGCGATCCCGACGGCTCCTACCACTACCAGACTTTTGTCGAGGTCGCGAAGAACGGCAAACACTACATCGACTACGCCGCGCCCAAGCCCGGTGACGAAGCGGTGCAGGTGCCCAAGCTCGGCTACACCGTGTACCTGGACAAATGGGACATGGTGCTGGGCAGCGCGATCAACATGGACGACATCGACGCGGCCATGGTGCTGGAACAGGAAGCCGTGACCAGCCGCACCCGCAGCATCCTGGTCAGCGTGTTCATCGTCACCCTGGTCCTGCTGTTGGTCACCGCCGCCGCCGGTATCTGGACCGCCAACGGCATCGTGCGTCCGCTGCGTGTGCTCAAGACCAACCTGGACGACATCGCTGCCGGCGACGGCGACCTGACTCACCGTCTGGTGGTGACCAGCCGCGACGAACTGGGTGATCTGGCGGCCTCGTTCAACATGTTCGTCGACAAGATCCATGGCATGGTCCGGCAGATCGCGCAGATGACCACGGACCTCGCCGGTCTGGTCGAGCAGGCCACCCAGCAGACCCTGCGTTCCGAGCAGGCCATGCAGCGTCAGCGTGAAGAGACCGATCAGGTCGCCACGGCGATCCACGAGATGTCCGCTGCGGCCCAGGAAGTCGCCCTCAGCGCGCAACGTGCTGCCGAAGCCGCCTCCGAAACCGATCAGCAAGGCCAGGCGGCCCGCAAGGTGGTGGGCACCAGCATCACCGGCATGAGTTCGCTGGTCGACGATATCCGCCTGAGCGGCACCAGCCTCGACAGCCTGCAGCAGGACGTGCGCTCCATCGTGTCGGTGCTGGATGTGATCCGCTCCATCGCCGAACAGACCAACCTGCTGGCGCTCAACGCTGCCATCGAAGCTGCGCGGGCCGGGGAAGCCGGTCGCGGGTTTGCCGTGGTCGCCGACGAAGTCCGCGCGCTGGCCAGCCGTACGCAACAGAGCACCCAGGAAATTCAGGGCATGATCACCCGCCTGGAAACCGGCACCCATGCCTCGGTCGCGGCCATGCGTCGTTCTACCGAAGCGGGCGAGGGCGCCAACCAGCAGACCAACGAAGTGGGTGTGTCGCTGGACTCCATCTCCGGCCTGATCGGCACCATCAACGCGATGAACGCGCAGATCGCCAGCGCTGCCGAAGAGCAGACCTCGGTGGCCGAAGAGATCAACCGCAGCGTGCACCAGATCGCCGGCGCCGTGGAAAACCTTGCCGACGAAACCGAACAGAGCGCACGAACCATGCGTGACGTGTCGGCCCTGGGCGGCAACCTCAGCGCACTGGTGCGCCAGTTCAAGATCTGATGAACCGTTTGACCCGGCAGCAGCGGTAGTCCCGCGCGGCATTAGCTGTTTTAGTAACGCCCGAATGCTTAGCTAGGTAACGATTAGCAGGCAATCGAATTGCCGGAGGCCGCAGCGGTCGCCGGCAATTCATAACGAGAAAACACAAGAAAAACGCAGCACACCCGTGTTCAGTCTCAGGAGTAAAGCAAGATGTTCGATGACGACACTTCATCGGCGCGGCGCGATTTTCTGCGCAAGTCGCTGACGCTTATCCCCGTTGTGACCCTGGCCAGTGCCGGCCTTCCTTCCAGCTCATTCGCCCAGACCCCGGCCAGCGATGCCGCGCCACAGCCCGCATCTGCGCCCGTCGCGACGGCTGGCGATTACAAACCGACCTTCTTCACCCCGGACGAATGGGCGTTTCTGATCGCCGCCTGCGACCGGCTGATTCCGTCCGATCACGTCGGCCCCGGTGCGGTCGAACTCGGCGTACCGGAATTTCTCGATCGGCACATGCAGACCCCATACGCCAACGGCGCGATCTGGTACATGCAGGGGCCGTTTCTGGAAGCCGCGCCCGAGTTCGGTTATCAGGGCCGTCTGAACCTGCGCGAAACCCTGCGCATCGGCATCAAGGCCATGGATGCCAACTGCAAGAAAAATTTCTCCGGCAAGGCCTTCGCCGAGCTGTCCCACGCCCAGCAGGAAGACCTGCTCAAGGCCGCCGAGAGCGGCAAGCTGGCGCTGGACGACATCTCCTCGAAGCTGTTTTTCAGCAACCTGCTCAGCGAAGTGCGCAACGGGTACTTCGCCGATCCGTCCCACGGTGGCAACAAGAACATGGGCGCCTGGAAAATGATCGGATACCCCGGCATGCGCGCCGATTACATGGACTGGGTCACGGTGCGCGACAAGCCGTATCCGTTTCCACCGGTCGATCTGGCCGGACGGAGGGGCTGAACATGGCAAACGCAAAACCGAAAGTGGACGCCGTGATCGTCGGCATGGGTTGGACCGGCGCGATTCTGGCCAAGGAACTGACCGATGCCGGGCTGCACGTCGTGGTGCTGGAGCGCGGCGCCGACCGCGACACGCAGCCTGACTTCGCCTACCCGAAAGTGGTCGACGAACTGGAAGGTTCGGTGCATCGCCGCTACCTGCAAAGCCTGGCTCAGGAAACCGTGACTGCGCGGCACAGCCCCAACGGCACCGCCGTGCCGTACCGGCAGATGGGCTCGTTCAAGCCGGGCACCGGTGTCGGCGGCGCCGGCAGTCACTGGTCCGGCTGCCACTTCCGTGCGCTGCCGGAAGACTTCAAGCTGCGCAGCAACGTCGAACAGCGTTATGGTGCGAAATTCATTCCGTCGGACATGAGCATTCAGGATTTCCCGGTCACCTATGAGGACCTGGAACCGCATTTCGATCACTTCGAATACGTCTGCGGCACCTCGGGCAAGGCCGGCGTGATTCAGGGCGTGAAACAGCCGGGCGGCAACCCGTTCGAGGGCTCGCGCTCGCGGGAATTCCCGCTGGGGCCGAACCCCAATTACCTCGGCGCGGAAATGTTCTACAAGGGCGCCCGGGAAATGGGCTGGGACCCGTATCCGATCCCGGCGGCCAACGCTTCGGGCCCGTACGTCAATCCCTACGGTTGCCAGATGGGCCCGTGCAACGCCTGCGGTTTCTGCAGCGACTACGGCTGCCTGAACTACTCCAAGGCCAGCCCCAACATCAGCATTCTGCCGGTACTGCGCCAGCGCAAGAACTTCGAGCTGCGCACCCATGCCCAGGTGCTCAAGGTCAACCTGGACAGCGACGGCAAGAAAGCCACCGGCGTGACCTACCTCGACGCGCAAGGGCGCGAGGTCGAGCAGCAGGCCGATCTGGTGCTGCTCTGCGCGTTCTCGCTGTACAACGTGCACTTGATGCTGCTGTCGGGCATCGGAAAACCGTACGACCCGCAGACCGGCGAAGGCACGGTTGGCCGCAACTATTCCTACCAGAACCTCAACCGCGTGGTGCTGTTCTTCAACAAGGATGTGCAGGCCAACCAATTCATCGGTATCGGCGGCGCCGGCACCACCATGGACAACCTCAACGGCAACCAGCTGGACAATGGCCAGGCCGGTTTCGTCGGCGGCGGCATCATTTGGGCACGCCAGCCGGGTGCCGGCCCGATCCGAGGCATCAACGTGCCACCGGGCACACCGAACTGGGGCACCGCCTGGAAGCAGGCCGCCAGCGATGCGTTCCGTCACTCGTTCTATTTCGAAGTGCAGGGCGCCTGCATGTCCTACAAGCAGCATTACCTGAGCCTCGACCCGACCTACAAGGACGGCTTCGGTCGGCCTCTGCTGCGCATGACCTTCGACTGGCATGACAACGAGGTCAAGGCCTCGCAGTTCCTGGTGGGCAAGGCGCTGGAGATGTCGAAGATCCTCAACCCGACAGCCATGGCCGGTGACGCCAAGAAGCCGGGCGAGCACTACAACATCACCAAGTACCAGAGCACCCACACCTGCGGCGGCGCGATCATGGGCAGCGATCCGAAGACCTCGGCGCTGAACCGTTATCTGCAATCGTGGGACGTGCACAACGTGTTCGCCATCGGCGCCAACGCCTTCCCGCAGAACAACGGCTACAACCCGACCGGCATGGTCGGCGCGCTGGCGTACTGGTCGGCCAAGGCGATTCGCGAACAGTACCTGAAGAACCCCGGCCCGCTGGTTCAGGCATAAGGAGAGACGACCATGAAAAAGTGTCTGCTGAGTCTGATCGCCCTGGCCGTGCTGGCGCTGGTTGCGCTGTTGGCGTTCGCCCTGTGGCCGACCTCGACACCGCCGCTCAAGGCCGTGGCGAGCATCGACCAGGCGCTGATCGACAAGGGCCGTTACCTGGCCGATGCCGGTGACTGCACCGCCTGCCACACCACCCAGGGCGGCAAGCCGTTCGCCGGTGGCCTGCCGATCGCCTCGCCGGTCGGCACGCTGTACAGCACCAACATCACCCCCGACAAGGACAGCGGGATCGGCAACTACTCGCTGGACGAGTTCGACCGTGCGGTGCGCCACGGCATCGCCGCCAATGGCGACAGCCTGTATCCGGCCATGCCATACCCGGCCTATGCCCGTGTCAGCGATGACGACATGCGTGCGCTGTATGCGTACTTCATGCAGGGTGTCGAACCGGTCAAGGCAGCCAACCGCACCAACGACGTGCCATGGCCGATGTCGATGCGCTGGCCGCTGGCGATCTGGCGCAAGGTGTTCGCGCCGGCACCGCAAACGGTCGCGTTCGACGCCGGGCGCTATCAGGATCCGCAGGTCGCCCGGGGCGCTTATCTGGTGCAGGGGCTCGGTCATTGCGGCAGCTGCCACACACCGCGCGCGCTGACCCTGCAGGAAAAGGCGCTGGACGAATCCGGTGATGCCTACCTGTCCGGCGGCCCGGTGATCGACGGCTGGCTGGCGGTCAACCTGCGCGGCAATCCGGCCGATGGCCTGGGCAACTGGACCACCGACGACATCGTCGCCACCCTGCGTAGCGCTCGCAGTGCCACCCACGCGGTACTCGGCGGTGCCATGGGCGATGTGGTGGTGCACAGCACCCAGCACCTCGATGACGCTGACCTGCAAGCGGTGGCTGCGTACCTGAAAACCCTGCCGCCGAACGAGCATCAAGTGTCGACCTTCAAGGCAGACCCGGCCACGGCAAAAGCGTTGCAGGCAGGGCAGGAGGGCAGTCGCGGCGCCGAGCTGTACGTCGACAACTGCGCAGCCTGTCACCGCACCGATGGTCAGGGCTACGCCCGGGTGTTTCCGAAAATCGCCGGTAACTCCTCGGTGCTGTCGGAAGACCCGGTGTCGATGATTCGTCTGGTCCTGGCCGGCAGCAAACTTCCGGCCACCGCCACCGCACCGTCGGAACTGGGCATGCCCGGCTTCGCCTGGCGCCTGTCGGATGCCGAAGTGGCGCAACTGCTGACCTTCATCCGCAGCAGCTGGGGCAACCAGGCGCCGGCGGTGAACACCGAACAGGTCACGAAACTGCGCGCGACTTTGCCGAAGGAACCGCCTGCGGTGAATCGGGCGGACATCGCCAAGCCATAACCGCCGCTTGAGGTAGGAGCGAGCTTGCTCGCGATGACAGAGTGTCAGTCAGCATATGCAAACCTGACACGACGCCTTCGCGAGCAGAGCTCCCTCCCACAGGTTTGGTGTTGATCGCAAGCCGGATGTCCAACCCCGATCAACGTAGGAGCGAGCTTGCTCGCGATGGCGTGGTGTCAGTCAGCACATGCAAACCTGACACGACGCCTTCGCGAGCAGGGCTCCGTCCCACGGGTTTGATGTTGATCGAAAACCGGGTGTCCAACCCCGAGCAACGTAGGAGCGTCAGGGGTATTGCATCACGCCTTGGCGTTCAACCCGCTCTTCCCATAAAACGCCACGATCACGAAGCATCCCAGCGGCAGCAGGTAGGCCAGGGCGGTGGAGCTGTGGTCGGCGACCAGGCCCATGAAGTACGGCATCAGTGCGCCGCCGACGATGGCCATGATCAGGAACGAGCTGCCGCGCTTGGTGTGCGGGCCGAGGTTTTTCACGCCCATGGCGAAGATGGTCGGGAACATGATCGACATGAAGAAAAACACCGCCATCAAGGCCACCACCGATACGCTTTGCACGCCGCTGACCACCACTGCGCACAGCGCGACGTTGATCCAGGCGTAGACCATCAGCAGGCGCTGGGCGGGAATGCGGCCCATCAGCCAGGTGCTGAAGAAACGTCCGCACATGAAGCAGATCATCGCCACCGACAGCAGGTAGGCGGCGGTCTGGCTGGTCATGCTCGCCCAGTGTTCGGTGACGTAGTTGATGAAGAATGCGCCGACACCCACCTGTGCCGCCACATAGAAGAACTGGGTAATCACGCCGCCCACGAATTCGCGGTGCTGCCACAGTGTCTTGCTGTCGCTGCGCTGGATCTGCGTTTCCTGGTCGCGCAGGTCGGGCATCGGTGTACGGGCGAACAGCGCGGCGACCAGCAGTACGATCACGGCAATCACCACATAGGTGGTCTGCAACGAGCTGTTGTCGCTCTCGCCATTGCTGCCGGCGAAGAACAGAGCACCGCCGAGCAGCGGGCCGACGAACTGACCAAGGCCGTTGAACGATTGCGCCAGATTGAGACGACGTTCGGCGCCTTTCGGATCTCCGAGCACGGTGGCATAAGGGTTGGCCGCGGTTTCCAGGCAGCCCAGGCCGAGGGCGATCACGAACAGCGCAAAGAGGAAAAACGGAAAGCTCGCTGCGCTGGCCGCTGGCATGAACAGCAGCGCGCCGGCTGCGTACAGGCACAGCCCCAGCAGAATCCCGGCCTTGTAGCCAAAACGGTCCATGATCAGCCCGGCGGGCAGGGCAATGATGAAGTAGGCGCCGAAATACGCCGCCTGCAGCAGGCCAGACTGCGCCTTGCTGACGTGCAGGGTTTCCTGGAAGTGCTTGTTCAATACGTCGAGCAGCCCGTAGGACAGGCCCCAGAGAAAGAACAGGCTGGTGACCAGCATCAGCGCCATGCGCACCGACGGTTCGGCGTGTCGGTAGACCTGGGCGGGGGCTTTGGTGTCTTTGATCAACATAACGCTCTCCTTTTGTTTTTGTTGACGTGAAGCGTGATGAAGCGTGGTGGTTTACGGGTGAACCGGGTGCGTACCTGAATCTGTGGGAGCGAATTCATTCGCGATGCGTCGGGACAGGCGGCGAGGATGTGTCACCTGCATTGACGTCATCGCGAATGAATTCGCTCCCACAGCGCAAAGCGTCGAATTACGGCGATCAGTACGGCTGATCCACCAGGCTGAAAATCTGCTCCATGGGCTGCCATTTGCCGCCCGGTGTGGTCCACGGCGTAGGCTTCTGGAAGCGCCACATCAACGCCTCCCACTCCTGCACGCGCGGGTTGTCTGCCGATGCGGCGTCCATCGCCTCGAAACTGAAGCCCGGTGCGGTGTTCATGACCATGAACAGCCGCGTGCCCAGTCGCCAGATCTGCATGTCCTGCACACCCTGGCTGCGCAGGTGGCTGGCGATCTCCGGCCAGATGCGTTGGTGCAGGCGCTGGTATTCGGCGATCAGCGTCGGGTCATCCTGCAGATCCAGCGCCATGCAATAGCGCCCGCCGCTCATGTCAGTGCCCGGTCGAGGTGGGTGTAGCCGCCATCGACCACCAGCCATTGCCCGGTGGTGTGCGAGGCGCGGGAAGACAACAGGAACAGCACGCTGTCGGCGATTTCGGTCGGGGTGGTCATGCGCTGGCCGAGGGGAATCTTCTCGACGATTTTCGCCAGCTTGGCCTGCGGGTCGTCGAAGCTGGCGATCCAGCGCTCGTACAGCGGCGTCATGACCTCGGCCGGAATCACCGCGTTGACCCGCACGCCGTCATCGAGCAGCGACGCCGCCCACTCGCGGGTCAACGACAGTTGCGCGCCCTTGGCGGCGGTGTAGCCGCTGGTGCCACCTTGACCGGTGAGGGCGGTTTTCGAACCGATATTGACGATGGCGCCCCGGCTGGCTTTCAGCGCGTCGACGCACAAGTGGGTCATCAGGTAGTAGTGGATCAGGTTCTTTTCCAGCGACTCGATAAAAGCGCTGCGTCCGGCATCGAGACCGACGTTGTCGTTGACCCCGGCGTTGTTGACCAAGCCGTCGATGCGTCCGAAACGTTGCAGCACGGAGGTCACCGCGACCTGGCATTGCGCCTCGTCACGCAGTTCGACCTGAATGAACAGACTTTGCGGTTGGCGACGGTCCAGCTCGGCGGCCAGTTCGACGGGCAGCGGCTGGTTGGCGAGGATCACCGGGATCGCGCCCTCTTCGGCGAGGCCCAGCGAAATCGCAGCGCCGATGCCGGAGCCGCCGCCGGTGACAATGATGACTTTGTCTTGCAGGTACAGATTCATGGCAGGTTTCCTTCGAGGCCATAAAGGCGAATGGCGGTGCCGCCGCGAATCGCTGCCTGTTCATCGGCAGACAATTGCTCAAGGGCGGTTTCGAACAGGTGATGGACGTCGGCGTAACGCCCGGCAAGCTGACACACCGGCCAGTCGGAGCCGAACATCAGCCGCTGCGGGCCGAACAGTTCAAGGGCGAGATGGAAGTACGGCAGCAACTCGACGGGTTGCCAGTGTGTCCAGTCGGCCTCGGTGATCAGGCCGGACAGCTTGCAACTGACATGGGGCAGGGCGGCCAGCGGTGCCAGACGTTCGGCCCAGGCCAGCGAGTCCTGGCGGGACAGGTCGGGTTTGCCGAGATGATCGAGAATCAGGTGATGATGGTCGTGGCGCTGACAGAAGTCGGTGGCTGCAGGCAGGTCGGCTTCCTTGATCAGCACGTCATACGTCAGGCCGAGTGATTGCAGCCGGGCGACGCCACGGTTGAACGCCGGGTCCTGCATGAAGGCCGAGGGCGAAGGTTCGTCCTGGATCTGATGACGAAAGCCTCGTAACCGTGTGTTGCCGGACCAGGTGGCCAGTTGCTGCGTCAGGTCATTGGCGCGCAAGTCGACCCAGCCGACCACGCCGACGATCCACGGGTAATCACGGGCCAGCGTCAGCAGCGCATCGGTTTCTTCCACACTGTGCCGGGCCTGCACCGCAATGCAACCGGCGATGCCGTGCTGATCGAGCACGGGCTTGAGGTCATCGGGCATGAAGTCGCGGCGCAGGGCAGCGTGACGATCATCGACCCACGGGTAGTCCTGCGCACGGTACCGCCAGAAATGCTGATGGGCATCCAGCCGCAAGGCGGACACTGGATTCCTTGTGTCTTGGGACGACATTGTTGTTGTACTCCGTCCGTTGTCAGTAAACCCGTGCAGTCCGGCTTGCCGGCAGCAGCGCCCTCGAGATCGCTACTGCCGGCAAGCCGGACTGCTACGGGGCAGAGCCACATCTGTGGGAGCGAGCTTGCCCGGGAATGCGTTGGGTCAAACGACATCGATGTCCCCGACACGTCGCCTTCGCAGGCAAACCAGCCCCCACAGGTTCTGTGTTTGTCGCGTGGTCGGTGAGCGCCACAAAATCTGTTGGCGATCAGCCGTGATGAGCGTACTGCCGACGTGAGGCCTCCTTCATCTGGATCGAGAACCCGGGCGCCTGCGGCGGCATGTAGGCCGCATCGCGAATCACGCAGGGATCTTCGAAGTGTTCGTGCAGATGATCGACGAACTCCACCACGCGGCCTTCATGGGTGCCGGCGATGCACAGGTAGTCGATCATCGACAGGTGCTGCACGTACTCGCACAGACCGACGCCGCCGGCATGCGGGCAAACCGGCAGGTTGTATTTGGCCGCCATCAACATCACCGCCAGCACTTCGTTGACACCGCCCAGACGGCAGGCGTCGATCTGCACCACGTCGATGGCTTCGCGCATGATCAGTTGCTTGAAGATGATGCGGTTCTGGCACATCTCCCCGGTCGCCACTTTCACCGGGGAGACGCCGAGGCGGATCTTGCGATGGCCTTCGATGTCGTCCGGGCTGGTCGGCTCTTCGATGAACCACGGCTTGGCGAATGATAGTTCGCGCACCCAGTCGATGGCAGCGTTGACTTCCCAGACCTGATTGGCGTCGATCATCAACTGACGGTCCGGGCCGAGCACTTCGCGGGCGATGCGCACACGGCGGATGTCGTCCTGCAGGTCGCGGCCGACTTTCAGCTTGATATGGGAGAAGCCGCCGTCGACCGCTTCCTGGCACAGGCGGCGCAGTTTGTCGTCCGGGTAGCCGAGCCAGCCGGCGGACGTGGTGTAGCAGGGGTAGCCTTCGGCTTCGAGATGTTGCAGGCGTTCGGCCTTGCCTTTGGCGCGATCACGCAACAGGCTCAGGGCTTCGTCCGGGGTGATGCAGTCGGTGATGTAGCGGAAGTCGATGCAGCGCACCAGTTCTTCCGGGCTCATGTCGGCCACCAGTTTCCACACCGGCTTGCCGGCGGACTTGGCCCACAGGTCCCACGCGGCGTTGACCACCGCGCCGGTGGCCAGGTGAATGGCGCCCTTGTCCGGACCGATCCAGCGCAACTGGCTGTCACTGGTGACGTGACGCCAGAAGCGGCCCATGTCTTCGGCGATCCACTCCAGCTTGAGGCCGACGACCACGCCGGCCAGAGCGTTGATCGCCGCGCAGCAGATTTCGTTACCACGACCGATGGTGAACGTCAGGCCGTGGCCCTGCAGGGTGGGGTGGTCGGTTTCCAGAATGACATAGGCCGCCGAGTAGTCCGGATCGGGGTTCATCGCGTCGGAGCCGTCCAGCGACTGCGACGTGGGAAAGCGGATGTCTTCAACGCGCAGGGCGGTGATGGTGGTCATGGCAGCTCCCTTTGGAATTGTTATCAGCTTGCAGAACCTGTAGGCCTTCGTTTGCCCGCGATTGTGGTGCGTCAGCCATGGATGTATCGATTGGCACGACGCAATCGCGGGCAAGCGCGCTCCTACGGGGGGCGGTGTCAGGCGTCGACGGTCAGTTGTTCCTGTACGCCCAGGCCTTCGATGCTCAGGCGCATGCGCTGGCCGGCACGCAGGAACACCGGTTCCGGCTTGATGCCCAGACCCACGCCCGGCGGTGTGCCGGTGGAAATCACGTCGCCTGGTTGCAGGCTCATGAACTGGCTGAGGTAGCTGATCAGTTTGGGGATCTGGAAAATCATGGTGCGGGTGTTGCCGTTCTGATATCGCTTGCCGTCGACTTCCAGCCACAGGTTGAGCTGGTGCGGGTCGGCGATTTCGTCTTTGGTGACCAGCCACGGCCCCATCGGACCGAAGGTGTCGCAGCCTTTGCCCTTGTCCCAGGTACCGCCGCGTTCGAGCTGGAATTCACGCTCGGAGACGTCGTTGATCACGCAGTAGCCGGCGACGTGTTCCAGTGCATCGGCTTCGTCGATATAGCGGCCGCCCTTGCCGATCACCACGCCCAGTTCGACTTCCCAGTCGGTCTTGGTCGAATGGCGCGGGATTTCCACGTTGTCGTTGGGGCCGACGATGGCGCTGGTCCACTTGTTGAAAATGATCGGCTCGGCAGGAATCGGCGCGCCGGTTTCGGCGGCATGGTCGGCGTAGTTGAGGCCGATGCAGATGAACTTGCCGACTGCGCCGACACACGGACCGATACGTGGATTGCCTTTGACCAGTGGCAGGCTCAGCGGGTCCAGCGCCTTGAGCGAGTTCAGGCTGTCCGGGCTCAGGGCGGCACCGGCAACGTCGTCGATGAATTCCGACAGGTCGCGGATGCCACCGTGGTCGTCGAGCAGGGCCGGTTGTTCGTGGCCGGGTTCACCGTAACGCAGCAGTTTCATGGGGTTTCCTCGTTGAAATGAGTAAAGGGATGTGTGGCCGCTCGAAGCGATCAGTTACTCCAGCCGCCATCAATGATCTGTGCCGTGCCGGTGGTAAAGCCGCTGGCCGGGGAGCCGAGGTACAGCGCCAATTGTGCGATTTCTTCGGGGGAGCCCAGACGGCCCATGGGCTGACGGGCTTCGAAGGCGGCGTAGACTTCGGCTTCGTCGCGGTGCTCGCGGGCAGCCTGTTCGGCGACGCGCTGGCGCAACGACGGTGATTCGACGGTGCCGGGGCAGATGCAGTTGCAGCGGATGTTCTGACCGACGAAGTCGGCCGCCACCGAGCGGGTGATGCCGATCACCGCCGCCTTGCTGGCGCAATAGGCGAAGCGGTTGGGGACGCCCTTGATGGCCGAAGCCACCGACGACATGTTGATGATCGAGCCGCCGCCGTTGGCCAGCATGGCTGGCAGGAAGGCGCGGATCATCTTGTACATGGCGGTGACGTTGAGGCTGAAAGCGAAATCCCAGTCCTTGTCGGAGCAATCGAGAATGTTGCCGGCATGCACCACGCCTGCGCAGTTGAACAGCACGTCCAGCGCGCCGATTTCAGCTGCCAGCCGCTCGATGGCGCCATGGTCGGTGACATCCAGCACATGCTTGTGTACGCCGTGCAGGGCATCCAGCGCAGCACCGTTGATGTCCACGGCAAAAACTTCCGCGCCGGCCTTCAGGAAAGCCTCGACACTGGCTTGACCGATGCCCTGGGCGGCGGCGGTGATGAGCACTCGCTTACCGGTGAGGTCCATTGATGAATCCCTTGTTTTTATTGTGAAGACGACGCTTGGCGTCTGGTCCAATGGTCAGGCCATTGAAAGCGCAGTAAATGTCGGCAGACACAGGTGTAACCCCGAGAGGTTTGCTATGATCCGTGCATTGCAGCGATCCAATGGTCAGGCCATTGGTCCTGTTTGTAGCACTTGTCGTGGACCTCAACAAGGTCATTTTTCGTCATGAGTGCCTTCGGAATTTTCGAGCTGACCGCTGATGCCAATCCAACTTATTGATAACCAAAGGCTTTATCGCCAGATCGCTGACCAGCTACGGGCCTTGATCGACAGTGGCGAATTTCCACCGGGCAGCCGTCTGCCGGCCGAGCGTGAGCTGGCCAAATTGCTCGGCGTCAGCCGCGCTTCGGTGCGTGAGGCAATGATTGCGCTGGAAGTGATCGGCCTGGTCGATGTGCGCGTCGGCAATGGCGTGCTGGTCTGTGAGCCGCCGGTACAGATGCTTTCCGACGAGCCGGTGATGACCCAGGCGACCCGTGACCAATGGAAGGATCTCGATCCCGAGCTGGGTATCGAGGTGGATTTCAGTGCTGAGATTCCGCCGTTTGCGCTGTTGCAGGCTCGGCGTCTGATCGAGCCGGAAACCGCCGCGCTGGCCGCTCAGAACGCCAGTGATGACGAGCTGGAAATGATCCGCGAAGCGTTCGAGCGCAACGCCCGCGACAACCGCGAGCATTCGCACACCCATCCCGGCGACCGTCTGTTCCATATCCGCATCGCCCAGGCGTCGGGCAACCCGGCGTATGCGCTGATGATCCAGCACCTGCTGGGTCATCAGTACGGCAGCATGTTCCAGCGTTTGCAGGCGCATTACACCTCGGACGACATGCCGTTCCGCTCCGAACATGAGCACCGCCTGATTCTGCAGGCACTGGAAAACCGTGACGCCGACGCCGCACGGCTGGCGATGGCCGGGCACCTCGATGAGGTGATCCGTATCTTCAGCCGTAGCGGCGTCTGAGCCTTTTCAGCCGTCGGTGGAGCGGGAAACTTCTTCCCAGGCGGCGATTTCTGCTTCCAGTTGCGCCAGCTTGTCGCGCACCAGTTTCAAGGCATCGCTGCCGAGCAACAGGTGCGCTGGCGGGTGTTCGCTGTCGATCAGTTTGAGCATGGCGTCGGCCGCTTTCAGCGGGTCGCCGGGCTGCTTGCCGCTGCGTTCTTCCCGCGCCTTGCGGATCGGGTCGAACAGTTCGTTGTAATCGGCGATCTGCCGGGGCGAGCGTTGCATCGAACGGCCTGCCCAGTCGGTGCGGAACGAGCCCGGTGCCACCGCCGTGACATGCACGCCGAACGGCTTCAGCTCTTTGCCCAGCACTTCGGAAATGCCTTCCAGGGCGAACTTGCTGCCGCAGTACCAGGCAATGCCGGGGAAGGTGATGTGGCCGCCCATGGAGGTGATGTTGATGATGTGGCCGCGACGGCGCTGACGAAACAGCGGCACAAAAGCTTTGGTGACCGCCGCCGCGCCGAATACGTTGACGTCGAACTGACGGCGCAGCTCGTCCAGCGACGACTCTTCCAGAATGCCTTCGTGGCCGTAACCGGCGTTGTTGACCAACACGTCCACCGGGCCGAACGCGGTGTCGGCGTCGTCGATCACGCTGTCGATGGCGGCAAAGTCGGTGACATCCAGTAGCACGCCGTGGGCGCGTGGTCCCAGGGCTTCGAATGCCTCCAGTGCCTGACGATCACGCAACGTGCCGATGACCGTGTGTCCCGCCGCCAGCGCCTGTTGCGCCAGAGCCTTGCCGAAACCGCTGCTGACGCCTGTGATGAACAGGGTCTTCATAGGGATGCTTCCTCTTCAGGGGGATGTGCGTAGGCATGAGTCCCCCATGATAGAAGCCACCGGCGGGCGCTGCGAACGTGCAGTCCTGCCGCATGCTTGCCTGATCCTGCCGCAGGGCAGGGTTTCAGGCCTTGGCGTTGGCGGTGTTGCGGGTGACCAGGCGCAAGCCGCTGGCGACCGCGCCCACCGCCGCGAAACCGGCGCCGATGCTCAACGCCAGCACCGGGCCGTGGGTGCTGCTGATGCCGAAGCTCAACGCCACCAATGCCGCGCCGGTGGCCTGACCGATCAACCGTGCGGTGGCGACCGTGCCGCTGGCACCGCTGGCGCGTTCCTTCGGGGCACTGGTCATCAGGGCTTTCTGGTTGGGCGCCTGGAAGAAACCGAAACCGATGCCGCAGATGATCATCCGCGCGCCGATCGACCAAACGCTGGCGTCGACCGGCATGGTCGCCAGGGAAATCATCCCGCAACACAGTGTCGCCAGACCGATGCCGCCCAGCAGGCCCGGTGGGTAACGGTCCGACAGGCGCCCGGCAAACGGTGCGATCATCGCCACCACCACCGACCACGGGGTCATCAGAAAGCCGGTCTGCACCGGGTCGCGGCCCAGCGTGGTTTCAAAGAAGAACGGCAGCGAAACGAAGGCCAGGCCCTGGGTGGCGAACGAACAGAAGGCGGTCAGTGCCGACAGAGCGAACATCGGGCGCTTGAGCAGGTCCAGCGGAAACATCGGCGCTGGATGGCCGGCCTCGCGTTTGAGCATCAGGGCGCCACCGACCAGAAACACCGCCAGGGCGATCAACACGCTGTTCATCGAGCCCAGTTGCGCCGCCTGGCTCAGGGCGAAGATCAGTGCGCCAAAGGTGATGACGTTGAGAATCGCGGTGACGCGGTCGAAGGTCAGGCTGCCGGGTTTGGTGGCCGGCAGCGAGTTCCAGGCGAACACCAGGGCGAACACGCCGATGGGCAGGTTGATCGCGAACAGCCATGGCCAGTTCGCCACCGACAGCACCAGCGAGGCGATGGTCGGGCCGATGGAAAACGATGTGCCCACCACCAGCGCGTTCATGCCCAGCCCGCGACCGAGGCGTTCACGAGGGAAGATCAGGCTGATCAGACCGGCGTTGACGCTCATGATCGCGCTGGCGCCGATGCCTTGCAGGACGCGAGCGATGGTCAGGCTTGGCAGCGACCAGGAAAAGGTACACAGCGCCGACGACACCACGAACAGGATCAGCCCGCCGAGGTACACCTTGCGTTGTCCGAGCACGCCGCCCAAGGCAGCAAACGGCAGCAGGGTGGCGACCGCAGCGAGTTGATAGGCGTTGATGATCCACACCGAAGCGGCGGGCGAGGCATTGAGGTCGGCGGCGAT
Organism: Pseudomonas sp. NPDC090208; assembly: GCF_044746785.1. Taxonomy (NCBI): domain Bacteria; kingdom Pseudomonadati; phylum Pseudomonadota; class Gammaproteobacteria; order Pseudomonadales; family Pseudomonadaceae; genus Pseudomonas; species Pseudomonas sp. NPDC090208. The sequence goes on along the minus strand of NZ_JBIVCU010000005.1, from coordinate 115,673 downwards.
GGCTGGCAGTGCGGTGTTGGCGATGGCGGTGTCGAGGGTGGCCAAGGCGATGGACAGCAAAATCGCCACCATGCCGCGAAACTCGCGGGGGGTGAGCTTATCGGTGACGCGCGGGGAATCCTGAACGGTGGGCTGAGCCATGAACGATAACGCTCCGGGGGTAACTTCAGGCAGGCCTGCAGGGGCAGACGAAAGCGTTATCGTGCCTATTGATTAGGGGGCTATGCAATGGACAAATCCACGATCTTGAGCGTTCGGCGCTTGCCGGCTCATATGCGGATTTGCTGGCCAAAAGCTGTTCAAGAGCTGTTCAAGAGCTGTTGTGGGAGGGATCCGAGGTTACGAGGGTCGCGAAAGCGTCGGGTCAGACACCGCAGTATTGAATGACCCACCGCCTTCGCGAGCAGGGCTCCCTCCCACAGGAAACTGCGCCCATCAGACGTTTTAGTGCTGATGGATCATCCACCTGCCGTATCAATATCCCGGTCCGTCTCGCCGGTCTGGTTTTCTTCCTTGGTGGTGTCCGGCGACTCGTGCTCTTCCGGCTTGAAGTCGGGGGTGTAGCTGTTGTCGGCCATTTCACGATCCTTTTGCTCTTTTGTTTTTTGCGGATCGAGGGCCGGGTCGTTGCGGTTTGCCTGGGTAACCATATGCACCTCTGATCGGGGGGGGGCTTACGGTTTCGAGGGCGTTGGTGCGGCAGGGTTCGATGATTCTGCCGAGCGGTTGTGCGCTTCAGCTGTCGCGGTGGGCACCGTTGACCGGCAGGCGGCTGCCGAGGCGGTAGCGGGAGGAGGGGTGGATCAGGCGCACATAAGTGACCACGTTGCCGCTGTTCCAGGTTCGCCGCATCAGCACCAGACACGGCTCCTCGGCCTCGATCTGCAGGTGCTTGCGTTCTTCGGCCGACGGGTGGCTGGCTTCGACGATGTGCTCCATTTCGTCGGGCTGGATGATCTGCAACAGGTAGCGCGCCGACTGCAAATCATCACCGAACGGCTGATCGAGAAACGCCGGGGCGCTCTGCGGGTTGACGTAACGGTCCTCCAGTTGCACCGCCACGTCTTCCTCGAAATGCACGCACAGCAGGTGATACACCGACGCCCCGGTCGGCAACGACAACGCCGAGGCAATTGGCATCGACGCCGCTTCCCGGGCCAGCGACAGCACCTGGCAATGGTAACGATGCCCTCGGGCGAGGATTTCATCGGCAATGTTGGTGATCTGCAGCAGATTCGATTGCGGCTTGTTCTGCGCGACGAAAGTGCCGACCCCGGAGACCCGCACCAGCCGGCCTTCTTCGCTCAATTCGCGTAGCGCCCGGTTGACCGTCATGCGCGACATGCCCAGCTCAAGCACCAGACGGTTTTCCGAGGGGATCAGGTCGCCGGGTTTCCATTCGCCGGACGCCAGCTTGCCGTGGACGAAATCCTTCGCCTGACGGTAGCGGGCCTGCGGGGTGGGTTTGTCCATCAACGATCTCCTGATGCCTTTGTAGGAGTGAGCTTGCTCGCGATGGCTGTCTGGCTGACACCTCTCGGACGTCTGAAACTCCGCAATCGCGAGCAAGCTCACTCCTACAGGATCTGTATTTGCCTTCATGCCTGCTTACGGCTTGCCGTCCTGCCAGAACGCATTGCGATCCAGGTAGTTCTGCAGGAACTGTTGCAGGCGCGGTTGGCTGGCGTTGTGGAAAATCTCCCGAGGCGTGCCGCGCGCCACGATTTCGCCCTGATCGAGAAAGATCACCGAGTCGGCCACTTGCGCCGCGAAGCCCATTTCATGGGTGACCACGACCATGGTCATGCCTTCCTTGGCCAGGGTTTTCATCACCTGCAACACCTCGCCGACCAGTTCCGGGTCGAGGGCCGAGGTCGGCTCGTCGAACAGCATGATGTGCGGCTCCATCGCCAGCGCACGGGCAATGGCCACGCGTTGCTGCTGGCCGCCGGACAACTGCGCCGGATACGCCTTGGCCTTGTGCGCCAGACCGACCTTGTCGAGCATTGCCATGCCGCGCCTGTCGGCTTCTTCCGCCGACAGCTTGCGCACCCGGCGCAGGGCTTCGCAGACGTTGCCGATGGCAGTCATGTGCGGCCACAGATTGAACTGCTGGAAGACCATGCCGACGTTGCGCCGCACCTGATTGATCTGCGACTGCGGCGCGCGCCGCCGGCCCTTGTCGGTGTCTTGCCAGCCGAGCAACTGGCCTTCGATGCGGATCTGGCCTTCATCGTATTCCTCAAGAAAGGCCATGCTGCGCAGCAGGGTGCTTTTGCCCGAACCGGACGGACCGATCAGGCACACCACTTCCGAACGCCGCACTTGCAGGTCGATGCCCTTGAGCACGCGCAGGTCGCCGAAGCTTTTGCCGACCTTGTCCAGCGTCAGGATGGTCGGCGTTTCGCCGGGCACTGTGGCCGAAGTCGTCATGGAATCACCTTGTTGCGGGCGTGCCGATGGGGTCGCGGCGGTGCCGGGAATCAGAAAACTGTTCATCGTGGTTGCCTGTTCATGAAGCGGCCGACACGGGTTTCCAGGAGCATGCCCAGCCGGGCGCACAGCTCCACCAGAATCAGGTAGCCAATGCACAGCATCAGCAGGGTTTCGACAAAGGCGAAGGTTTCCGAGCCGATGCCGGTCAGCACCAGAGTCAGTTCGGGAATGGTGATGATCGACAGCACGGCGGTTTCCTTGCACAGCACGGTGATCATGTTGACCAGCGCCGGGGTGATGATCACCAGCATCTGTGGCAACTGGATGCGCCATATGCATTGCAGGCGGGTGATGCCCAGGCAGTCGGCGGCTTCCAGTTGGCCGCGGGCCACCGACTCGAAGCCGGAGCGGAAGATTTCCGCGAAATACACGCTGCCGTAGACCCCCAGGCCAATGATGCCGGCGGGAACCGGGTCGAGGTTCAGACCGAACGATGGCCCGCCGTAATAGACCAGAAACAGCTGCACCAGAAACGGCGTGCTGCGGATCAGCTCGATGAACACTCGCAACGGCGCGCGCAGCAGGTTGTTGCCGAACACCTGGGCCACGGCGATCAGCAGACCCAGGGCGATGCCCAGCACCACGCCGCTGCTCCAGGTGCCGAGGGTGACCAGAAAACCGGCGCCGATATCGCCGAGATGGCCGGTGATGATGCTCGGGTCGAAGGTCATGCGCCACGCTCCTTGAGTCGGCGTTCCAGCAGGCTGCCGGCCCAGGCCAGGGGAATGTTGATCAGGCAGTAGAAGGCCGCGAGCATCAGGTAGTCCTGCACGAACATGTAGTCGCTGGCGGCCATGTTTTGTGCGGTGCGGGTCAAGTCGGCGAGGCCCACCACCGACACCAGCGACGAGGCCTTGATCAGCAGGATCATTTCATTGACCAGCGCCGGCAGGGTCAGGCGTACGGCCTGGGGCACGCGGATGCGCAGCAGCATCTGGCCGGCGCTCATGCCCAGCAGGCCGGCGGCTTCCAGCTGACCACCGGGAATGGCGAGAAAACCGCCGCGCATGATTTCGGCGATATAGGCACCGGCCGCCAGCGACAGGCCGATGACCGCTGCCACGGTGGGCGAGACATTGGGCAGGCCGACCCGTGGCAGGAAGTAATAGATGAACAGCAATTGCACCAGCAGCGGAATGCCGCGAAACACGAACACATAGGCACCGCCGATACGGCGCAGCAGCGGCAGTGGCGACAGACGCAGACTGCCCACCAGCACGCCGATGACAAAGCCGATCGCCAGCGCGGCGAGGGACACGCCCAGCGTCACCCACAAAGCGTCGAGCAGCAGCGGGGCGTTTTGCAGCAGCAAGGGCCAGTCGAACACGGTGTGAATTCACCTTCTTGAATTGAGTGTTTGTGGGAGGGAGCGGTGTGCCAGTCATTTTGGCGCCGCCCCGAACCTGTAGGAGCGCGCTTGCCCGCGATTGCGATGTGCCAGGTTATGCAGTGTCGTCTGGCCTGACGCATTCGCGAGCAGGGCTCCCTCCCACGAGGGGGCGGTGTGTCAGCCATTTCGGCGCCGCCCCAGTTGTAGGAGTGAGCTTGCTCGCGATAGCGCCAGGTCAGGCACCACCGTGGTGACTGACAGTCCTCATCGCGAGCAAGCTCACTCCTACAGTGTTACCAGGTTGGCTCGAAATCCCCTTTTGGCACGTCCATTTCGGCGCCGAGCCATTTTTTCTGCAGGGCGGCGAGGCGGCCGTCGTCGTGCATCTTGGTCACGGCGGCGTCCAGCGCGGCGATCAGGCTGTCGGCGTCGGCATCCTTGCGGCCCAGGTAGGCGAAGTAGGATTTTTTGCCGAACGGCGGCTGCACCACTTTGTAGAGGTTGCTCTTCTGCGCGGCGACGTAGGAAATGTTCGGCAACGAGTTGGCCACCGCGACGATGCGCTTGGCCGCCAGGTCCGCGTAGGCCTGGTTGTTGTCGACGTATTCGCGCACAGTGACTTTCTCCGGCAGCGTCGCTGCGAAGGTCTTCAGCTCTTCCAGCTGCGCCGAGCCCTTGCCCGCACCGACGGTCTTGCCGGCGATGTCCTCAGGCTTCTTGATGCTGTCGTCCTTGGCGCTGACCATCAGCGCCACGGTCGCCTCGGCAATCGGCGAGACGAAGTGGTAGCGCTCCTTGCGCGCCTTGGTGACGATGATCGGCCCGGCGACCACGTCGAATTTCTTCGCCTCAAGGCCCGGCAGCACGCTCGGCCATGGCAGGTCGAGGAACTTGACCTTGACCCCCAGCTCCTTGCCCAGCTCTTCGAACAGCTCGGCGTTCAGGCCTTTCTGTTTGCCGCCTTCGAGGAAGTCGAAAGGCGCGAACTGCATTTCCGTACCGACCACCAGCTCACCGGCCTTTTTCACGTCGGCCAACTGGTCGGCGTGGGCTGCCATCGGCAGCAGGGCCAGCGCGACAGCGATGCTCAAACTTTTCAACGGTTTGCTGAACAGAGAATCGAGTTGCATGGGGAGCGCTCCTAGATCGGCGTTTAGCCGAGGATTTTTCCGGGGTTGAGAATGCCTTTGGGGTCAAAGCAGTGTTTCAGCTCGGCCATGGCTTGCAGGGCTTCGGGGCTGACCGAGTGGTGGAGAAATTCGCGCTTGAGCAGGCCGATGCCGTGTTCGGCGGACACCGCGCCGCCCAGCTCGCCGACCGCCGCGTAGACCATGTCCTCGACCTCAAAGACGGGGGCCGGCTGCGGCAGGGTGTTGAGGTCGACAGTCAGGTGCAGATTGCTGTCGCCGATATGGCCGAAGTACACGCTGTGGTTGCCCGGCCAGCGTTGATCCAGACGCTTGCGGCAGAGCGCGGCGAAATCGCCGATCTGGCCGATGGGCAAGCTGATGTCGAAGTTCAGCGGGGCGAGACGCACCGGGAATTCACCGGTGGCTTCGCGGATCTTCCACAGGCTGCGGGCCTGGGTCTGCGAGGTGGCGAGAATGGCATCGACCACTTCACCGGCCTCGAACGCGTCCTGCAAGGTCTGCTCAAGGATTTCCGCACTGGCGGCGGATTCCAGCAGCACGTACAGCGGATGATGGTCGGGCATCGGCGCCACCGGGTTTTCCAGCCAGGACACGCCCATGCGGAAGAAGTCCTGCCACATCAGCTCATACGCCTGAGGCGTACCGGCGCTGGCCTGAACCCTTCGCAACAGGCTGACCGCGCTGGCGTAGTCGGGCAGGGCGCAGAGCAGGGTGGTGGTCGGGCCCGGTTGCGGGGCGATCTTCAACACTGCGCGGGTGATCACGCCGAGGGTGCCTTCGCTGCCGATGAAGCACTGCTTGAGGTCATAGCCGCAGTTGTTCTTGATCATCTTGTTCATCAGGTTCAGCACGCGACCGTCGGCCAGCACCACCTCCAGGCCGAGTACCAGGTCGCGGGTCATGCCGTAGCGAATCACTGCATTGCCGCCGGCATTGGTGGCGATGTTGCCGCCGATCTGGCACGAGCCACGGGCGCCGAGGTCCAGCGCGAACAGGTAGCCGGCGTCGGCCACCGCTTGCTGGATTTCCTGCAGGGTGGTGCCGGCGCGTACGGTGACGGTGGCCGAGGCGACGTCGATTTCCTCGATGCCGCGCAGACGGTCCAATGACAGGGCGATATCGCCGGTACGCGGTACGGCGCCGCCAGCCAGACCGGTCATGCCGCCCTGGGGCACCACCGGCTGACCGGCGTCATTGCAGATGCGCAGGGCGATGGCCACCTGTTCGGTGTCGCGGGGCAGGATCAGCGCCGCCGGACAGGCTGGCGCGTGCCGGGTCCAGTCGCTGTGATGGCGCTGGCTGATGGCCTCGTCGGTCAGGACTTGCGCGTCACCAAGGGCGTCGCGCAGGCGGGCAATGGTCTGTTGGACATCGGTGATGGGCAGCAATGGGAAATCCTGGCTCGGGCTGTATAGACAGCCGAGGCAAGATTCAGGCCTGTTCTTCAATTTCGCCGGAATGGCTCTGCTAGCCGTGCGACATCATGCAGCGCGATTGCTGAGGTCGAAATCTGTCACCAAAAGTTGCACCGATTGTGCCCGTGCTGCCCGTTGCTGGGGCGTTGGGAAACCAGATAGAGAGCCTGTAGGAGTGAGCTTGCTCGCGATGGCGTCGTGTCAGACGCCCTATAGGTGTCTGACCCAATGCAATCGCGAGCAAGCTCACTCCTACAAGTTTGCGCACGGCACACTAAATGCTTGACCCTGTCTATACAGCTCACTCCCACCACCGCCAGGAGCCTGCATGACTGTCACTGCCAACCTTCCGCTGATCGACATGGCCGGTGTCCGCGACGGCGACGCAGCGGCGTTGCAACGCGCGGGCGATGCCATTCGCCAGGCCTGCGAAGAAACCGGTTTTTTCTACATCATCAACCACGGCGTGCCGCAAACCGTGATCGACACGGCGATGGCCGCGGCGAAAACCTTTTTTGCCTACCCGCCGGAGGTCAAGCGCCAGGTGGCAGTGAACAAACGCCACCGTGGCTGGCATGCGCTGGGCGGCGCGCTGATGTACGAAGCGACCAAACCGGACTTCAAGGAGTTCTTCAGCATGGGCCTGGAGTTGCCGGAGGACGACCCGTGCGTCGTCGCCGGTGAAGCCTTGCGCGGTCCTAACCAGTGGCCGGATTTCATGCCGGAGTTGCGCATGGCACTGGATGCCTATTACGCGGAAATCGGCCAGGCCGGTGCTGATCTGTTGAAAGCTGTCGCGGTCGGTCTGGGCATCGCGCCGGACTTTTTCGCGCCCAAGTACGGCAAGCGCCTGCAACGCACGCAGATGGTCTATTACCCGCCGCATCCGCCGATGGCCGAGGCCGATCAGTTCGGCGTCGCGCCGCACACCGACTATGGCTGCATCACCTTGCTGTATCAGGACAACAGCGGCGGCTTGCAGGTGCGCGAGCTGGGCAGCAACAGCTGGATCGACGCCACGCCCATCGAGGGCAGCCTGGTGGTCAACGTCGGTGATCTGCTGGCGCGCTGGTCCAACGACCGCTTCCGCTCGACCCTGCACCGGGTGATCAACAAGTCCGGGCATGAACGCTATTCGATCGCGACCTTCTACGATCCGACCTACAGCGCCATCGTCGACCCGTGCGATCTGGGCATCGACGCCCCGGCGAGCCTGTATCCCGCGGTGGCGGCGGGGGATTACATCCTCAAGCGCATCGATGATTCGATGGCGTATCGCAAGAAAGGGACCGGCAACGCGTCAGTGTAGGAGTGAGCTTGCTCGCGATGCGTAATGTCTGACATTGCATTGCTGAATGACACGACGCATCGCGAGCAAGCTCACTCCTACAGGTTTTGTCGTAGCCGACTCCGGTAAGCATAAAAAAGGGGAAGCAGACCGAAGTCCGCTTCCCCTCTCTGACCCTCGTAGCAGTCCGGCTTGCCGGCGATAGCGACCCAGAAGACGCCACCGCTGGCAAGCCATGCTGCTACAGACTGGTTAAATCACCGCAAGAATGGCCTTGGTCACCACTTCGATGTTGCTCTTGTTCAGCGCAGCCACGCAGATGCGGCCGGTGTCCAGGGCGTAGATGCCGAACTCGTTGCGCAGACGGTGAACCTGCTCTTTGGTCAGGCCCGAGTAGGAGAACATGCCGCGCTGGCGGGCGACGAAGCTGAAGTCCTGACCGGCGGCGTTGTTGGCCAGGCGGTTGGTCATTTCTTCACGCATGCCACGGATGCGCAGGCGCATTTCGGCCAGTTCGTCTTCCCACTTCTGACGCAGCTCCGGGCTGTTCAGTACGGCAGCCACGATGGTTGCGCCGTGGGTCGGCGGGTTGGAGTAGTTGGTGCGGATCACGCGCTTGACCTGGGACAGCACGCGCGCGGTCTCTTCCTTCGACTCGGTGACGATCGACAGCGCACCGACGCGCTCACCGTACAGCGAGAACGATTTGGAGAACGAGCTGGAGGCGAAGAAGGTCAGGCCCGAATCGGCGAACAGACGGACTGCCGCAGCGTCTTCGTCGATGCCGTCGCCAAAGCCCTGATAGGCCATGTCGAGGAACGGCACGTGGCCCTTGGCCTTGAGCACTTCGAGGACTTTCTTCCAGTCTTCCAGAGTCAGGTCGACGCCGGTCGGGTTGTGGCAGCAGGCGTGCAGCACGACGATCGAGCCGGACGGCAGGTTTTGCAGGTCTTCGAGCATGCCGGCACGGTTCACGTCGTGGGTGGCAGCGTCGTAGTAGCGATAGTTCTGCACCGGGAAGCCGGCGGTTTCGAACAGCGCGCGGTGGTTTTCCCAGCTCGGGTCGCTGATGGCCACGACGGCGTTCGGCGACAGTTGCTTGAGGAAGTCGGCGCCGATCTTCAGCGCGCCGGTACCGCCAACGGCCTGCACGGTCATCACGCGGCCGGAGGCCAGCAGTGGCGACTCGGCACCGAACAACAGGGTCTGCACGGCCTTGTCGTAGGCTGCGATACCGTCGATCGGCAGGTAGCCGCGCGGTACGTGTTGAGCGACACGGATTTCCTCTGCTTCGGCAACGGCACGCAGCAGCGGAATCTTCCCTTCTTCGTTGCTGTAGACGCCGACGCCCAGGTTGACCTTGGTGGTACGGGTATCGGCGTTGAATGCTTCGTTGAGGCCCAGGATAGGATCGCGTGGTGCCATTTCGACAGCGGAGAACAGGCTCATTTTTGCGGCAGCTCTGATGGGGGAGTGAATAGGTCGCATCGCTCCGGCCGAATGCACTAGAGCGGTGCACAAACGGGGAGCTAGTATAGAGGCCATCGCCGGTGGGGGCGACAGCCCAAGGCCGGTTTTTTCCGGGTTTTTCCGATTATTTTGCGACCGTCAGTCCTGTTCTGCGGACTAATGTCCTGATGATGGCTTGAAAGCCGACGATGGCGGCTCCACTTGTGCTTCCATCACTTCCTTATCAGTACGTCTTTTCCCGCGGCGGGATCAGTCGTCCGCGCTCGATCACGCCAGGCACTGAACGATGGTTCAGGCGGCTGTGATGCTTGCGATCTCACGAGGTACGTCATGTCCGAGTTTCAACTGGTTACCCGTTTCGCGCCGGCCGGCGACCAGCCGGAAGCCATTCGCCAGATGGTCGAAGGCATCGACGCCGGGCTGTCGCACCAGACCCTGCTCGGTGTGACCGGCTCGGGCAAGACCTTCAGCATCGCCAACGTCATTCAGCAGGTGCAGCGGCCGACCCTAGTGCTGGCGCCGAACAAGACCCTGGCCGCGCAGCTGTACGGCGAGTTCAAGGCGTTTTTCCCGAACAACGCCGTCGAGTACTTCGTGTCCTACTACGACTATTACCAGCCGGAAGCCTATGTGCCGTCGTCGGACACCTTCATCGAGAAGGATGCCTCGATCAACGACCACATCGAACAGATGCGCCTGTCGGCGACCAAGGCGCTGCTGGAGCGCAAGGACGCGATCATCGTCACCACGGTGTCGTGCATCTACGGTCTGGGCAGCCCGGAAACCTACTTGCGCATGGTTCTGCACGTCGACCGCGGCGACAAGCTCGATCAGCGCACCTTGCTGCGCCGCCTGGCTGACTTGCAGTACACCCGCAACGACATGGATTTTGCCCGTGCCACGTTCCGCGTGCGCGGCGACGTGATCGACATCTTCCCGGCCGAATCGGACCTGGAAGCCATCCGCATTGAACTGTTCGACGACGAAGTGGAAAGCCTGGCGGCGTTCGACCCGCTGACCGGCGAGGTCATCCGCAAGCTGCCGCGCTTCACCTTCTACCCCAAGAGCCACTACGTGACGCCGCGGGAGACCCTGCTGGAAGCGGTCGAGGGCATCAAGGTCGAATTGCAGGAACGCCTGGATTATCTGCGCGGCGCCAACAAGCTGGTGGAAGCCCAGCGTCTGGAACAGCGCACCCGTTTCGATCTGGAGATGATCCTCGAACTGGGCTACTGCAACGGCATCGAAAACTACTCGCGCTACCTCTCGGGCCGTCCTGCCGGGGCGCCGCCGCCAACGCTGTACGACTACCTGCCGCCGGATGCGCTGCTGGTGATCGACGAATCCCACGTCAGCGTGCCGCAGGTCGGCGCCATGTACAAAGGCGACCGTTCGCGCAAGGAAACCCTGGTGGAATACGGCTTCCGCCTGCCGTCGGCGCTAGACAACCGGCCGATGCGGTTTGACGAGTGGGAAGCGGTCAGCCCGCAGACCATCTTCGTTTCGGCCACGCCGGGGCCTTATGAGGGCGAGCATGCCGGGCGGGTGATCGAGCAGGTGGTGCGGCCGACCGGTCTGGTCGACCCGCAGGTGGAGATCCGTCCGGCGCTGACCCAGGTCGACGACCTGCTGTCGGAGATCAAGAAGCGCGTGGCGCTGGAGGAGCGGATTCTGGTCACGACCCTGACCAAGCGCATGTCCGAAGACCTTACCGACTATCTGGGCGACCACGGTGTACGCGTGCGCTATCTGCACTCGGACATCGACACCGTCGAGCGGGTCGAGATCATCCGCGACCTGCGGCTGGGCACCTTCGACGTGCTGGTGGGGATCAACCTGCTGCGCGAAGGCCTGGACATGCCGGAAGTGTCGCTGGTGGCGATTCTCGACGCCGACAAGGAAGGCTTCCTGCGTTCCGAGCGCTCACTGATCCAGACCATCGGCCGTGCGGCGCGTAACCTCAATGGTCACGCGATTCTGTACGCGGACAACATGACCGGCTCGATGGAGCGCGCCATCGGCGAGACCGACCGGCGCCGGGAAAAGCAGATTGCCTTCAACCTGGCCAACGGCATCGTGCCCAAGGGCGTGGTCAAGGACATCACCGACATCATGGAAGGTGCCACCGTGCCGGGCTCGCGCAGCAAGAAGCGCAAAGGCATGGCCAAGGCCGCCGAGGAAAACGCCAAGTACGAAGCCGAATTGCGCTCGCCAAGCGAAATCAACAAGCGCATCCGCCAGATGGAGGAAAAGATGTACCAACTGGCCCGCGACCTGGAGTTCGAAGCCGCAGCGCAGATGCGCGACGACATCGCCAAGCTGCGTGAGCGGTTGTTGACCGTTTGAGTCCGATCCAGCGCTGTTTCCGTGGGAGGGAGCTCTGCTCGCGAAAGCGTCATTTCAGTCGATATCAATGCTGACTGACCTACCGCTTTCGCGAGCAGAGCTCCCTCCCACGGCCTTCGGCCAGAATCAAAAGCGTCCGTGCAACAAGCCCCGTAGCCGTTTGACGGCAATCAATGCCCCGCCCCGCCCTTGATCCCCGCCGGCAGTTTCTTGGTCAACATTACTGCCAGCATGCTGATCCCCAACGCCAGCGCGACGAAGTGGAAGGCATCGTTGTAGGCCATGATCGCCGCCTGCTGGTGGGTGATTTCACTGAGTTTGCCCAGCGCTGCCGTTTCATTGCCGAGCCGGTCGGTGAGCATCGCCATGCGTTCGGCCACTTGCGGGTTGGCCGGGGAGATGGATTCGCGCAGATAGTCGAAGTAGGTCTTGGTCCGCGCATCCAGCAGGGTCGCCAGCAGGGCGATACCGATGGCACCGCCCAGATTGCGCAGAATATTGAACAGGCTCGACGCCGAGCCCGCGTCCTGCGGCTGCACGTAGGAGGTGGCGATCAGCGAAATGGTCACCATGACCATTGGCTGACCGAGCGCGCGAATGATCTGGATATGGTTGAACTGCGGCCCGGCAAAGTCCGGATTGAGACCGCCTGAAGCGAAGCTGGCAATCCCGAACAGGCCGAAGCCGAGGGTACACAGCACTTTCGGCGAAATGATCTTCATCAACTGCGGCACCAGCGGGATCAGAAACAGCTGCGGAATGCCCATCCACATGATCACTTCGCCGATCTGCTGGGCGTTGTAGCCCTGGATCTGCGCCAGATACAGCGGCAGCAGGTAGATCGATCCATACAGCCCGACGCCCATGCCGACGCTGGAAATGCTCGACAGACCGAAGTTGCGGTTGCCGAGGATGCCCAGATTGATCAGCGGGTTGGGCCGGGAAAACTGGATGATCACAAAGGTGATCAGGCTGATCAGGGCGACGCTGCCCAGGCTGAGGATCAGGCTCGACTCCAGCCAGTCCTTGCGATGGCCTTCCTCCAGAAACACCTGCAGACAGCCCAGGCCGACGCCGAGGGTGACGATCCCCGCGTAATCGGTGCTTTTGAGCAACTCCCAGTGCGGCGCCTTCTTTTCCAGGCCGTACATCAGCCCGGCGATCATCACCAACCCCGGCGGGATGTTGATGTAAAAGATGTACTCCCAACCGAAATTCTCGGTCAGCCAGCCGCCCAGCGTCGGGCCGATGGACGGCGCGAAGGTGGCGGTCATGGCGAACAGCGCCATGCCCTTGGCGCGGTGGTGCTCCGGCAGCTTGATCAGGGTCAGGGTGAAGGCCAGCGGAATCAGCGCACCGCCGGTGAAGCCCTGCATGGCTCGGAACACGATCATGCTCTCCAGGCTCCAGGCCATCGAGCAGAGCAGGGAAGAGGCGAGAAAACCCAGCGACACCCAGACCGCCAGCCGTCGTGCCGAGAGCAACTGCACCAGCCAGGCGGTGAGCGGGATCATGATGATCTCGGCCACCAGATACGAGGTGGAGATCCATGAGCCTTCTTCCAGGGTCGCCGACAGCGCGCCTTGAATGTCCTTGAGCGACGAGTTGGTGATCTGGATGTCGAGCACGGCCATGAAGGCGCCGAGCATCACGCTCATCACCGCAATCCAGTCGCGCCGGGTAGGCTCGCCGACCGGGCGCAGCAGTTGATCACCGGCCACTGGCGTTCTCGTTTGCCGGCTTGATATTGACCGACACGGTCACCGACATGCCGGGGCGGATCTTGCCGCGCAGCGGATTGTCGGGGGCGAAGGTGAGTTTGACCGGAATCCGCTGCACGACCTTGGTGAAGTTGCCGGTGGCGTTGTCCGGCGGCAACAGGCTGAACTGCGCCCCGGAGGCGGCGAACAGGCTGTTGACCCGGCCCTGGATCGGTGTGCCGGGGAAGCTGTCGAAGGTCAGCTCGGCGGACTGGCCGATGTCCATGTGCTCGATCTGGGTTTCCTTGAAGTTGGCCTGCACCCAGATGTCTTCGTCCGGCACGATCGACAGCAGATAGGCACCTGCCTGCACGTACTGGCCGTTGCGTGCCGCGCGCTGACCGATCAGGCCGCTGATCGGCGCGTGGATTTCGGTGCGTTGCAGGTTGATCTGCGCCTGGGCGAGGTCGGCGCGGGCGGTGGCGATCTGCGCGTCGAGACGCTTGATATCGGCGGTCAGCGCATTGACCTGCTGGCGCTGGCCCTGCGCATCGGCCTGGGCCTTGCTGACCTGCGAGCGGGCGACATTGCTGTCGGCGGTCATGGTGGTGACTTGTTCCTCCGACACGAAGCCCGGCTTGCGCAGCTTCTGCAGACGCGCCAGATCGATCTGGGTGCGGCCAAGCGTGGCCTGATTGGCCTGAACCTGGGCTTCACTGGCAGCGATCAGGCTCGATTGCTGGGTCAGCTTGCTTTGCGCCTGCACGCGCTCGGCCTCGCGGGTGGCGAGGGTGGCCTGGGCACGTTCCACGTTCAGGCGGAAATCGTCCGGCTCCAGCCGCACCAGCAACTGGCCTTTTTCCACATGCTGGTTGTCCTGCACCAACACCTCGTCAATGCGCGCGCCCAACTGGCTCGATACCCGAGTGATTTCACCCTGGACGTAGGCGTTGTCGGTGCTTTCATAAAAGCGCCCGTGCAGATACCACTGGGCGAAAAAGGCGAGGGCGATCAGCAGGACCACCACGAGAAAGATGAACAGGCGGCGTTTGAGTTGGGCGGGCATGGTCGTTCTTGTTTATTGGAGTGCGAAGAAATCTAGCAGCAAACAAAGTCTGGCACCTAGCCATCGTTGCAATAATGACCGGAAATGATATTCCGGTATTCATTCGCTGGCCGCCTCGCTGTCCCCGACGCTGGAGCCACAAGGGCTGCGCCTGCTAAGATTCGCCGCTTGTTCGACCTATTCGGAATTTTCCATGACCACCGTTCGTACCCGCATCGCGCCATCGCCTACCGGCGACCCCCACGTTGGCACGGCTTACATCGCGCTCTTCAACTATTGCTTCGCCAAACAGCACGGCGGCGAGTTCATTTTGCGCATTGAAGACACCGACCAACTGCGCTCGACCCGCGAGTCCGAACAACAGATTTTCGACGCCCTGCGCTGGCTCGGCATCGAGTGGAGCGAAGGCCCGGACGTCGGCGGCCCGCACGGCCCGTACCGTCAGAGCGAGCGCGGCGACATTTACAAGAAGTACGTGCAGCAACTGGTCGACGCCGGCCATGCCTTCCCGTGCTTCTGCACCGCCGAAGAACTCGACCAGATGCGCGCCGAGCAGATGGCCCGCGGCGAAACCCCGCGTTATGACGGCCGCGCGCTGCTGCTGTCGAAGGAAGAAGTCGAGCGCCGTCTGGCCGCTGGCGAGCCCCATGTTATCCGCATGAAGGTGCCGAGCGAGGGTGTCTGCGTGGTGCCGGATATCCTCCGTGGCGACGTCGAGATCCCGTGGGACCGCATGGACATGCAGGTGCTGATGAAGACCGACGGTCTGCCGACCTACTTTCTCGCCAACGTGGTCGACGACCACCTGATGGGCATCACCCATGTGCTGCGCGGCGAAGAGTGGCTGCCGTCGGCACCGAAGCTGATCCTGCTCTACGAATACTTCGGCTGGGAAAAACCGGCGCTGTGCTACATGCCGCTGCTGCGTAACCCGGACAAGAGCAAGCTGTCCAAGCGCAAGAACCCGACCTCGGTGACCTTCTACGAACGCATGGGCTTCATGCCTGAAGCGATGCTCAACTACCTGGGCCGCATGGGCTGGTCGATGCCGGACGAGCGCGAGAAGTTCTCGCTGCAGGAAATGGTCGATAACTTCGACTTGAACCGCGTCTCGCTGGGTGGTCCGATCTTCGACATCGAGAAGCTGTCCTGGCTCAACGGTCAGTGGCTGCGCGAGTTGCCGGTCGAAGAGTTCGCCGCACGGGTGCAGAAGTGGGCATTCAACAGCGACTACATGATGAAGATCGCGCCGCACGTACAGGGTCGCGTCGAAACCTTCAGCCAGATCGCACCGCTGGGCGGTTTCTTCTTCGCCGGTGGCGTGACCCCGGACGTGAAACTGTTCGAGCACAAGAAGCTGTCGCCGGAGCAGGTGCGTCAGGTGATGCAGTTGATCCTGTGGAAGCTGGAGTCCCTGCGTCAGTGGGAGAAGGACAGGATCACCGGCTGCATCCAGGCCGTCGTCGAGCATCTGGAGCTGAAGCTGCGTGACGCCATGCCGCTGATGTTTGCTGCTATCACCGGACAGGCCAACTCGGTGTCGGTGACCGACGCCATGGAAATCCTCGGCCCGGACCTCACTCGCTACCGTCTGCGCCAGGCGCTGGACATGCTTGGCGGCGTGTCTAAGAAAGAAAACAAGGAATGGGAAAAGCTGCTGGGCGCTATCGGCTAAGCAGCTGTCGGCCGCGGTCGGCTTCCCGCGTGGGAGCAGGCCATGGCCGACAAGCCCCTGTTTTTCCGGGCGGAAACACGGGGGAGGGCGGTAAGTGTTTGTTATCCCGGAAATTTTTTTTGAAATTTGTTTAAAAAAAGTTTGACAGGGTTCCGGGTCGCACTTAATATGCGCCCCGTCCACACGACAACACGGAAAACAAAGCGGAAACGCAGCGTGATCCAAGCGTCAAATGTGGGGCTATAGCTCAGCTGGGAGAGCGCCTGCATGGCATGCAGGAGGTCAGCGGTTCGATCCCGCTTAGCTCCACCAAATTAGAAGCTTCAAGGTCGGCTACACTGCCTTGAAGTTTGTACCGCGAATCGGAACCAGCGCCGATAGGGTACGCAAGGGTTACGTCCCCTTCGTCTAGTGGCCTAGGACACCGCCCTTTCACGGCGGTAACAGGGGTTCGAGTCCCCTAGGGGACGCCACGTTTCACCGAGAGAAGCCGCAAGGTCGATCTCCGCCGAGAGGCGTAAAATTTGGGGCTATAGCTCAGCTGGGAGAGCGCCTGCATGGCATGCAGGAGGTCAGCGGTTCGATCCCGCTTAGCTCCACCAATTCGCCAGGATTGGTCAGAAACATCTGACGGATCCGACTGAAGGTTTTGCGTCCCCTTCGTCTAGTGGCCTAGGACACCGCCCTTTCACGGCGGTAACAGGGGTTCGAGTCCCCTAGGGGACGCCACGATTTCTCGCTCTGCGAGACCAAGGGTCATTCGATTATTGAATGGCCCTTTTGTTTTTTTGGGGTTTTATTTTCCAGACCCTTCCTTTCGCCCATCCGGGCCGAATCCATTTCCGAAACGAACGCGATCTCCTGTGGGAGCCCTGCTCGCGAATACGATTCATCGGCCCACATTGCGTTGTCTGACACGGCGTATCCGCGAGCAGGGCTCCCTCCCACGGATAATTGTGTTGCCCATGCCATGCTTGCGATCTTCGATGATGCAGATAATATTATCTTCATCATTTCGGAGGCGCTGATGAACGACAAAAAGGCACAAACCCGCGAACGCATTCTCAACGCAGCCAGTTCGGCGCTGATCGCCCGTGGGCCGGTGGAGCCGAGCGTCAACGAGATCATGGGCGCGGCCGGGCTTACCGTGGGCGGCTTCTATGCGCATTTCGACAGCAAGGAAGCCTTGATGCTGGAAGCGTTCAACCAGTTGCTCAAGGAGCGGCGGGACATGGTCGCCGGGATCGATGATCAGTTGCCCGGTGAAGAGCGCCGGGCGCTGCTGGCAGCGTTCTACCTGTCGCGCAAACACCGCGACGCCGAAGAGCATGCCTGCCCGCTGCCGACCGCCATCGGCGAAATGGCCCGTCTGTCCGATGACTTTCGTGGCGCACTGGCCGAACACCTGGAATTGATGGTGGCGGAGCTGGCTTCCAGCCCCGAAGAAACTGACGACACCCTGGCTGATATCGCCCTGATGCTCGGCGGTCTGGCGCTGGCGCGGGCGTTGGGACCGAGCGCAATGTCCGACCGCGTATTGCGCGCTGCCAAGTCGGCCATGCGCTGACGCGATCCAGACACCGCGCTTCATGCTTCGGCGCTTTTCGTTACACTGGCCCGCATCGTGAATTCAAGAAGGGCAGGAACGAGCATGGTCTGGGATCTGGCAACGCCGTTCGTCATCGATCTGCAAGTGAGCGAGGACGACATCGATGGATTGGGGCACGCCAACAATGCGGTGTACGTCACCTGGCTGGAGCGCTGCGCCTGGCGTCACTCCCAGCAACTGGGGCTGGACCTGAGCGAATACCGGAGGCTGGACCGGGCGATGGCCGTGGTTCGCCACGAAATCGACTATCTGGCCAGCGCCTATCAGGATGACGAACTGCAACTGGCGACCTGGATCGTCGATTGGGACCAGCGCCTGAAGATGACCCGACGTTTTCAGCTCAAGCGACCCAGCGACGGCGCGACTCTGCTACGGGCGCAGACCACGTTTGTCTGCATTGAATTGTCCACCGGCAAGCCGAAGCGCATGCCGACCGAATTCATCGACGGCTACGCCCCGGCGCTGCAGATGGCGCCGGCCTGACGCGCGGTGCGTTCCCATTCCGGCCGGCTCTGCGTAAACTGCCGGACTTTTTTCCGAGTGTGATCCATGCAAATTGCTCTGGCGCCCATGGAGGGCCTGGTCGACGACATTCTGCGCGATGTGCTGACGCAGGTTGGCGGCATCGACTGGTGCGTGACCGAATTCATCCGGGTGACCGAGCGTCTGCTGCCGGCGCATTACTTCCACAAGTTCGCCTCGGAATTGCTCAATGGCGCGAAAACCCGTGCCGGCGTGCCGTTGCGCGTGCAATTGCTGGGCTCCGATCCGGTCTGTCTGGCGGAAAACGCGGCGTTCGCCGCTGAGCTGGGTGCGCCGGTCATCGACCTGAACTTCGGTTGCCCGGCCAAGACCGTCAACAAGTCCCGGGGCGGCGCGGTGTTGCTCAAAGAGCCGGAGCTGCTGCACTCGATCCTCAGCCACGTAAGGCGTGCGGTGCCGGCGCACATTCCGGTCACCGCCAAGATGCGCCTGGGCTACGACAGCACCGAACCGGCGCTGGACTGCGCCCGTGCGCTGGAGGCCGGCGGCGCCGAGCACATCGTCGTGCACGCGCGGACCAAGGTCGACGGCTACAAGCCGCCGGCTCACTGGGAATGGATCGGCAAGATTCAGGACGTGGTGAAAATCCCGATCATCGCCAACGGTGAAATCTGGACCGTCGACGACTGGCGGCGTTGCCGGGAAATCTGCGGCGCCCGCGACATCATGATCGGTCGCGGTCTGGTGGCGCGCCCTGACCTGGGTAGGCAGATCGCCGCAGCCGAAGCGGGCCGCGAGGTGGTCGAGATGACCTGGCTGGAGCTGCAGCCGCTGTTGCGCGAGTTCTGGTTGCAGGCGCTGGCGAAGATGACCCGCGTGCAGGCGCCGGGCCGTCTCAAGCAGTGGGTGGTGCTGCTGACCAAGAGCTATCCCGAAGCGACTGTGCTGTTCGATCAGCTGCGCCGCGAAACCGATTGCGATCGCATCAGCCGGATGCTGGGTGTGGAAGAGCAGGAAGTGGCCTGAGAAAAAATTTTCATAGCGACTCTTGAAACAGAAGTGACGGCACCTATTTAAGGGTTACGCGATGCCGAAGTCGGGTCGCGGAGACAACCACTTGCTGATTTATCAGGAGATTCACATGACTACCGCTTTCTCACTGGCTCCACTGTTCCGTCATTCCGTTGGCTTCGACCGTTTCAACGACCTGTTCGAATCGGCCGCCCGCAATGAATCGGCCAGCAGCTACCCTCCCTACAACGTCGAGAAACACGCAGAAGACCAATACCGCATCGTCATCGCGGCTGCGGGTTTCCAGGAAGAAGACCTTGATCTGCAGGTCGAGAAAGGCGTGCTGACCGTGACCGGCAGCAAGCGTGACAAGGCCGCCGAAGGCGTGACCTTCTTGCATCAGGGCATCGCCCAGCGTGCGTTCAAACTGTCGTTCCGCCTGGCGGACCACATTGAAGTGAAAAACGCCGCACTGGCCAACGGCCTGCTGAACATCGATCTGCTGCGTCTGGTGCCTGAAGAGGCCAAGGCCAAACGCATCCCGATCAATGGTCAGAAAACCCTGGCTCACTGATTGGTGAGTCGAGTGTAAAAAGAAGGCGCCCTGTAGGGCGCCTTTTTTGTGCCTGCGATTCGATTGTAGGAGTGAGCTTGCTCGCGATTGCGATATGTCTGCCACCTCGCCGGTGACTGCGATAACGCAATCGCGAGCAAACTCACTCCTACAAAGCGGGTGTCAGACACATTTATGCGCCTGACACACTGTCTTCGCGAGCAGAGCTCCCTCCCACAATGGACAGTGTGATGGCTCGGACCGGCGTGATTGCCCGTTGTCTAAATCTGCCGCCGCGCCAGCAACAACTCTTCAAACGCCGGCACGCTCAATGGTTCGCTGAACAGATAGCCCTGATACAGGTGGCAATCGAGCTGGGTCAGGAAATCCAGCTGGTCCTGCTGTTCCACGCCTTCGGCAATGATGGTCAGGTTGAGACTGGCGGCCATGGCGACGATGGCGCGGACGATTTCGGCGTCGTTGGGGTCGATGGTGGCGTCGCGGACGAAGGACTGATCGATCTTCAGCGCGTCCACCGGCAGGCGCTTGAGGTAGGTCAGTGACGAATAACCGGTGCCGAAGTCATCCATGGCGAAGCTGATGCCCAGCTGTTTGAGTTGCAGCATCTTGGCAATGGTGTCTTCCACGTTCTGAATCACGATGCCTTCGGTGATTTCCAGCTTGAGCATGCCGTCGGGCAGTTCGTAAGTGCGCAGGCAACGCTCCACCCGTTCGACGAAATCGACCTGGCGGAATTGCCGCGGGCTGATGTTCACGCACAGGCTGAACCCCGGCCCGATCAGGCCCTTGTGCAGCAGGCGATAACCGGTCTGGCAGGCCTGGTCGAGAATCCAGTTGCCCACTTCGAGAATCATGCCGCTTTCTTCCATGACCCGGATGAACTGGTTGGGCGGCAGATTGCCCAGGGTCGGATGTCGCCAGCGCAGCAGCGCCTCGGCGCCAACGATGCGGTTGCCGCGACTGTCCACCTGCGGCTGATAGCTGAGGCTGAATTCGCCACGGGGCTGGGCCTGGCGCAAGTCGTTTTCCATGCGCAGACGCTCGCTGGCGGCCTTCTGCATGCT
The DNA here is from genome assembly GCF_044746785.1 of Pseudomonas sp. NPDC090208. Lineage (NCBI taxonomy): Bacteria > Pseudomonadati > Pseudomonadota > Gammaproteobacteria > Pseudomonadales > Pseudomonadaceae > Pseudomonas > Pseudomonas sp. NPDC090208. Next base: position 94,995 of record NZ_JBIVCU010000005.1, on the reverse strand, counting down.
GTTGTGGAACATCTGGGTGACGTTGCGCCCGGAATCCTTGGCCCGGTACAGGGCAATATCGGCACGCTTGAGCAAGTCGGCCGGGGTCGAGCCGTGGTCGGGAATCAGCGCCACGCCGATGCTCGGCGTCACCTGCAGGCGATGGCCGTCGAGAAACATCGGTTCGGCGAGCAGGTCGCGCAGGGTATCGGCCAGCGTGCGCACTTCGTCGATCACCTGTTCGCGCGAGCCTTCCAGCCCGCTGATCAGCACCACGAACTCGTCGCCGCCCAGACGCGCCACGGTATCTTCCAGGCGCACGCTGGCCTCCAGACGCGCGGTGATGATTTTCAGCACGCTGTCACCGACCGGGTGGCCCAGCGAGTCGTTGATGTGCTTGAAGTGATCGAGGTCGAGAAACAGCAGCGCACCGCGCAGCTTGTGGCGCTTGAGCAGGGCGATCTGCTGGCTCAGGCGGTCCATCAGCAAGGCGCGGTTGGGCAGGTTGGTCAGCGGGTCGTGATAGGCCAGATGCTGGATCTGCGCCTGAGCGTCTTTCAGTTCGCTGATGTCGCGGGCGGTGATCAACAGGCACGGGCGGCCATCGAGCATGATCGGGTCGATGGACACGTCCATGGTCAGAATGTCGCCGTTTTTGTTGCGCCCCAGCAGTTCACGGTGGCGAACCTTGCCGTGGTCTTCGATTTCCTGGATCAGCCGGGTGCGCTGGGTGATGTCGGCGAGGATCGCCAGTTCGAACACGGTGTGGCCGATCACCTCGGTGTTGCTGTAGCCGGTCAGGCGGCAGAAGCCGTCATTGACCTCCACGTAGCGGCCGGTGGCCTGTTCGGTGATCAGAATGGCGTCGGGGCTGGAGTGGAAAGCCTTGGCGAACTTTTCCTCGCTGGCCTTCAGCGCCTGTTCGGCGCGTTTCTGTTCGGTGGTGTCGATAAAGGTGCTGAGCAGGTACAGGCCATCGCTGAGTTCGATCCGCTGGGTGTAGAGCATGCCGTCGCGGATGTGTCCGTCGCGCCCGCGCCAGCGGCTTTCCAGGCTGGCCGGCTCTTTCGAGGCGGATGTGCGCACCAGGGCCAACTGGCGTTGCTGCGGGTCGACCCACAGGCCGATGTCCAGGGTGGTGCGGCCCATGCAGTCTTCCATCGCCCAGCCGAACGTGGTTTCGAAGTGGCGATTGGCGTTGTAGATCAGGCCGTCATCGAAGCGCGTCAGCAGCACCACATTGGGGCTGAGGTTGTACAGCGCCGCGAAATGCTGCTCGGATTCCTTGGCTGTCAACGCCAGCCCCGTCAATTGCAGGGTCGGGCGATCTGCGAATGTGGACATATGATCACGAGCCTTTGGGAAATACAGCCAGTAGGTCGATCAGTCTGCAGCACCCGCTCAGGCAATCCTCGCCTGGGCATCGAGCAACGCCATGAACGCCCGGGCGGCGTTCGATAGCGTGCGTTCCGTGTGAACAATGTAGCCTAGCTGGCGACGTAGCTGTATGCCCGGCAAAGGAATCCGCATGACCTGCTCGTCGAGCATGGTGCGGGGCAACACGCTCCAGGCCAGGCCGATGGACACCATCATCTTGATGGTTTCCATGTAGTTGGTGCTCATGGCGATATTCGGCTTCAGCCCCTGGGCTTCGCACAGGCCGCTGACGATATGGTGGGTGAAGGTGTTGCCGCCAGGAAACACGGCCGGATAAGCGGCAATGTCGGCCAGGGTCACGCTGTCGCGGCTGGCCAGCGGATGCTCGGGTGCCGCGACGAAATCCAGCGGGTCATCCCACACCGGCACGGCCTTGACCAGCGTATGGGGCTCCGGCGCCAGGGTAATGACCGCCAGCTCCGCGCGTCCATGGAGAATCTCTTCGTAGGCCACTTCCGAATCGAGGAACTGAATATCCAGCGCGACATCCGGATAGGTGCGGGTAAACGTCCTTAATAAGGAAGGCAAACGGTGCAGGCCGATGTGATGGCTGGTCGCCAGAGTCAGCCGGCCGCTGACTTCGCCGGTCAGGTTGGTCAGCGCCCGCCGGGTGTCGTCCAGCACGTTGAGGATCTGATAAGCGCGCGGCAACAGCGCGCGCCCGGCTTCCGTCAGGCTGACTTCCCGCCCAAGCCGGTCGAACAGGCGTACATTGAGTTGTTGCTCAAGGCCGGCAATGCGTTTGCTGATCGCTGGCTGGGTCAGGTGCAGCCGTTCGCCCGCCGCAGAGAAACTGCCGGTCTCGGCGATGGCGATAAAGGCGTTGAGGTTGGCCAGGTCCATCTCGAATTCCTGTTGGTTATCCAAAGCATAAAAAATATGAATTTGAGTTATTTAAGCATATTCCATAGCATTCCCCCCACAAGCCGAGGGTTATTCGACGCCACAGCGATGGCGCGGACCGGGGCATAGAAACAAGCTGATGAGGAAACCGTCTGATGGCTGGCAAAACGCTCTACGACAAGCTCTGGGATTCGCATTTGGTCAAGCAGCGCGACGATGGCTCGGCGCTGATCTACATTGACCGCCACATCATCCACGAAGTGACTTCGCCGCAAGCGTTCGAAGGCCTGCGTCTGGCCGGTCGCAAGCCATGGCGCATCGACGCCAACATCGCCACGCCGGATCACAACGTGCCGACCACCCCTGAGCGCAAGGGCGGTATCGAGGCCATCGCCGACCAGGTGTCGCGTCTGCAGGTTCAGACTCTGGACGACAACTGCGACGAGTACGGCATCACCGAATTCAAGATGAACGACACCCGTCAGGGCATCGTTCACGTCATCGGCCCGGAGCAGGGCGCCACCTTGCCGGGCATGACCGTGGTCTGCGGCGACTCGCACACGTCGACCCACGGCGCTTTCGGTGCGCTGGCCCACGGTATCGGTACCTCCGAGGTCGAGCACGTGCTTGCCACTCAGTGCCTGGTCGCCAAGAAAATGAAAAACATGCTGGTGAAGGTCGAAGGCAAACTGCCGTTCGGCGTGACCGCCAAGGACATCGTCCTGGCGATCATCGGCAAGATCGGCACCGCCGGCGGTAACGGCCACGCCATCGAGTTCGCCGGCAGCGCCATTCGCGACCTGTCCGTCGAAGGCCGCATGACCATCTGCAACATGTCTATCGAAGCCGGTGCGCGCGTTGGTCTGGTGGCGACCGACGAGAAGACCGTCGAGTACGTCAAGGGCCGTCCGTTCTCGCCAAAAGGCGAGCAGTGGGATCTGGCTGTGGAAGCCTGGAAAGACCTGGTTTCCGACGCCGATGCGGTGTTCGACACCGTGGTCGAGCTCGACGCTACCCAGATCAAGCCGCAAGTCAGCTGGGGCACTTCGCCGGAAATGGTTCTGGCTGTGGATCAGAACGTGCCGGACCCGGCTCAGGAAGCCGATCTGGTCAAGCGCGGTTCCATCGAGCGCGCCTTGAAATACATGGGCCTGAAGGCCAATCAGGCGATCACTGACATTCAGCTTGATCGCGTGTTCATCGGTTCCTGCACCAACTCGCGGATCGAAGACCTGCGTGCTGCGGCGGACATCGCCAAGGGCCGCAAGGTGGCTTCGACCATCAAGCAGGCCATCGTTGTGCCGGGCTCGGGTCTGGTCAAGGAACAGGCCGAGAAGGAAGGCCTGGACAAGATCTTCATCGAGGCCGGTTTCGAATGGCGCGAGCCAGGTTGCTCCATGTGTCTGGCGATGAACCCGGACCGCCTGGAAAGTGGCGAGCATTGCGCGTCCACCTCCAACCGCAACTTCGAAGGACGTCAGGGTGCCGGTGGCCGTACCCACCTGGTCAGCCCGGCGATGGCCGCAGCAGCGGCAGTCAACGGCCGTTTCGTCGACGTTCGCAGCATGAGCCAGCAATAAGGAGCCCAGCATGAAAGCCTTTACCCAACACACTGGCCTGGTTGCACCGCTGGATCGTGCCAACGTCGACACCGACCAGATCATTCCCAAGCAATTTCTGAAGTCGATCCGCCGCACCGGTTTCGGTCCGAACCTGTTCGACGAGTGGCGTTACCTGGATGTGGGTCAGCCGTATCAGGACAACTCCAAGCGTCCGCTGAACACCGAGTTCGTCCTCAACCACGAGCGTTATCAGGGCGCCAGCGTGCTGCTGGCCCGTGAGAACTTCGGCTGCGGTTCCAGCCGCGAACACGCGCCATGGGCGCTGGAAGAGTACGGTTTCCGCAGCATCATCGCGCCGAGCTACGCCGACATCTTCTTCAACAACAGCTTCAAGAACGGCCTGCTGCCGATCATCCTCAGCGAAAGCGAAGTGGACGAGCTGTTCAAGGTGGTGGAAGCCAACCCTGGCTACCAGTTGAAGATCGATCTGCAGGCGCAGACCGTGACCCGCGAAGACGGCAAGGTCTACAGCTTTGAAATCGACGCCTTCCGCAAGCACTGCCTGCTCAACGGCCTGGACGACATCGGCCTGACCCTGGTGGACGGCGATGCGATCGCAGCGTTCGAAAGCAAGCACCGCGCGACCCAGCCTTGGCTTTTTCGTGACGCTTGATTGATGCACAACCTGTAGGAGCCGGCTTGCTGGCGATCTGTGGGAGCGAATTTATTCGCGATGCGGTGGTGAATATTGAAGACATCTGTCGGATGTACCAGCCAATCGCGAATGAATTCGCTCCCACAGGTCAGTCTGGCAACCGTTCGCCAGCAAGCCGGCTCCTACAGTCGGGATACTTTGTTTTCTGATCGGCGCTCCAGAAGCGCCGATGCCTATATTGAAACGAGGATGTTATGAGCAAGCAGATTCTGATTCTCCCGGGTGACGGTATTGGTCCGGAGATCATGGCCGAAGCGGTTAAGGTGCTGGAACTGGCCAACGACAAGTTTCAACTGGGCTTCGAGCTGAGCCACGACGTCATCGGCGGCGCCGCCATCGACAAGCACGGCGTGCCGCTGGCCGACGAAACCCTGGAGCGCGCCCGCGCTGCTGACGCCGTGCTGCTCGGTGCGGTGGGTGGCCCGAAATGGGACGCCATCGAGCGCGACATCCGCCCGGAGCGCGGTCTGCTGAAGATCCGTTCGCAACTGGGCCTGTTCGCCAACCTGCGTCCGGCGATCCTCTACCCGCAACTGGCCGACGCTTCCAGCCTCAAGCCTGAGATCGTTGCCGGTCTGGACATCCTCATCGTTCGCGAGCTGACCGGCGGTATCTACTTCGGTGCGCCGCGCGGTACCCGCGAGCTGGAAAACGGCGAGCGCCAGTCTTACGATACCCTGCCGTACAGCGAGAGCGAGATCCGCCGCATTGCCCGCGTCGGTTTCGACATGGCCCGCGTGCGTGGCAAGAAACTGTGCTCGGTGGACAAGGCCAACGTGCTGGCGTCCAGCCAATTGTGGCGTGAAGTGGTCGAACAGGTCGCCAAGGACTATCCGGACGTCGAGCTGAGCCACATGTACGTCGACAACGCGGCCATGCAACTGGTCCGCGCGCCGAAGCAATTCGACGTGATGGTCACCGACAACATGTTCGGCGACATCCTGTCCGACGAAGCGTCGATGCTCACCGGTTCCATCGGCATGCTGCCGTCGGCGTCGCTGGATTCGAACAACAAGGGCATGTACGAGCCTTGCCACGGTTCGGCGCCGGACATCGCCGGCAAAGGCATCGCCAACCCGCTGGCGACCATTCTGTCGGTGTCGATGATGCTGCGTTACAGCTTCAATCAGCACGTTGCGGCGGACGCCATCGAGAAGGCCGTGAGCCTGGTGCTGGATCAGGGCTTGCGCACAGGCGACATCTGGTCCGAAGGTAATGCCAAAGTCGGTACGCAGGAAATGGGTGACGCCGTAGTCGCCGCGCTGCGCAATCTGTAATATCTCGGGCCCACTGGCGCAAGAATCGCGTGAAAAGACGTCGTAAACGAGGCGTCTTGAGATTTCTGGCGAAGGGGGCCCCACTTTTTTGATGAAGGTGTAGTTGCGATGAAACGTGTAGGTCTGGTCGGTTGGCGCGGTATGGTTGGTTCCGTGCTCATGCAGCGGATGCTGGAAGAGCAGGATTTCGATCTGATTGAGCCGGTGTTTTTCACCACCTCCAACGTCGGTGGCGAAGGCCCGGCGGTGGGCAAGGATATTGCGCCGCTGAAGGATGCCTACAGCATCGACGAGCTCAAGACCCTGGACGTGGTACTGACCTGCCAGGGCGGCGACTACACCAACGAGGTGTTCCCGAAGCTGCGTGAAGCGGGCTGGCAGGGTTACTGGATCGACGCTGCATCGTCGCTGCGCATGAGCGACGACGCCGTGATCGTGCTCGACCCGGTCAACCGCAAGGTCATCGACCAGCAACTGGACGCCGGCACCAAGAACTTCATCGGCGGCAACTGCACCGTCAGTCTGATGCTGATGGGCCTGGGCGGCCTGTTCGAAGCCGGTCTGGTCGAGTGGATGAACGCCATGACCTATCAGGCGGCCTCGGGTGCCGGTGCGCAGAACATGCGTGAACTGATTCGTCAGATGGGCACCATCAACGCCTCGGTCGCCGACGATCTGGCCAATCCGGCCAGCGCGATTCTGGACATCGACCGCAAAGTCGCCGAAGCCATGCGCAGCGACAGCTTCCCGACCGAAAACTTCGGCGTACCGCTGGCTGGCAGCCTGATCCCGTGGATCGACAAGGAACTGCCGAACGGCCAGAGCCGCGAAGAGTGGAAAGGCCAGGCGGAGACCAATAAGATTCTCGGTCGCTTCAAGAGCCCGATCCCGGTCGACGGCATCTGCGTGCGCATCGGCGCCATGCGCTGCCACAGCCAGGCGCTGACCATCAAGCTGAACAAAGACGTACCGATTGCCGACATCGAAGGCATCATCAGCCAGCACAACCCATGGGTGAAACTGGTGCCGAACAACCGTGAAGCCAGCATCCAGGAACTGAGCCCTACCTCGGTCACCGGCACGCTGAACATCCCGGTCGGTCGTCTGCGCAAACTGAACATGGGTTCGCAATACCTGGGCGCCTTCACCGTGGGCGACCAACTGCTGTGGGGCGCCGCCGAGCCGCTGCGCCGCATGCTGCGGATCCTGCTGGAGCGTTGATTTCACGCTGAAGCCGCAAACAAAAAACCGCCTCACTAGGGGCGGTTTTTTATGGGGGAGCGCATTGAGGTTTGCTTGTGCGGGAAGGAGCTCTGCACGCGATGGCGGCGGGTCAGGTGATGCAGGTTGTCAGTGCTGACGCCATCGCGAGCAGAGCTCCCTCCCACGGCCTTCGGCCAGAATCAAAAGCAACGGCATTCGCTGATCCGTAGCAGTCTGGCTTGCCGATGGTAGCGATTTCAAAGACGTCTTCGTCCGAATGCGGCCCAGACCAAGCCCGCTCCCACAGGTTTTGCATTTTGCTTTTCTGTAGCAGTCCGGCTTGCCGGCGGTGGTGTCCTCAAGATCGCAACCGCCGGTAAGCCGTGCTGCTACGGTTTTTGATCTTGGGGCCCCGTCCCAGCAGGCCGAACGCAGGCGATGTGGAGTGGGTTGAGCGACAGGATGTCGCGAGAGCCGCGTGGGCCATGGATGGCCCATTCGCGGCGTGCCCACGGAGCATTGCCGGAGTGCGGGTACACCGAGCATTAGCGAGGTGCCGTATGGCGGGGATAAGAGCCCTTGGTTACTTGGGGCTTTTCCAAGTAACTCGCCGTCAGGCGAAACAGGCTGCGTTAGCAGCTAAGGCGTCAGACCAGACAAACCGAGTGCACAGGATTTACGACGACTGCGTCGCCGGTCGCAGGGCAAGCCAGCTCCTACATTTGACCGCGTAACTCGCCGCCAGGCGAAACAGGGCTGCGTTAGCAGACCATGCAGTCCGCCAGACAAACCGAGTGCACAGGTTTTACGACGAGTGCCTCGCCGCTCGCAGGGCAAGCCAGCTCCTACAGGGAATAGGCTTGCGCTCAAGCCTTTTTCGCCGGCGCATCATCCTTGCGCCGCCGGAACAACGTTCCATGCTTCCAGTCCTTGCCAAACCGAATGCCCGGCGCTTCGACATAACAGTGCGCCAACATGGAAATCACCACCACCGCGACCACCACCAGCAGCAACAACAGATTGTCGTTCAACGCACTGCCCGTGCTCATATAACGCACCACCGTCCCCGCCGTTTCGCCAGCCTTGTCCACCAACAACGACATGCCAGTGAACTTGGCCGCAACGGTCAGCGCGGTAACCAGTACGAAAATCACCGCCGCGTGGGTCATGTAGATCGACAACCACAAACTGCCCAGCCATGGAAACGCGCGCAGGCGCAGCAATTGCGAAACCACCCCGGCTTCGTAGGCAAAGATCAGAATCGCCGCCGAGAACAACACACCCAACTCTACGGTCAGCGGCGCCTCACCCTCAGTCATCACCCAATAAATCAACGCCAGAACACCGATCTCCAACACACTCGCCAGCAGCAAGCCGGGCCGGGAATCATGCAGGCGTACATACAGGCGATAGGCGAGGGTGCCAGCGAAGAAGCACGACACGCCCCACAACACATTGCGCGGGATCGCACTGAAATCCTTGTACAGCGCGACAAAGGCCAGCAGGCACAACAACAGGAACAGTTTGCGCGCCAGGCCCGGCAAAGCGAGACAGATGAGCGCAAACAGCACCCACACGTAAAACTCGACGCTGATGAACCACGACGGGTAGTTGAACGACAGCGCATTGAAACCCGGCCACCAGGCCTGGATCAGCAACAGATTGGGGAGGATTTCGCCCGGTGCACGGTCGCCACTGAACGCCGGGTAATTCAGCGACAGGCCGTAACGCTCAAGCACCAGCTTCAGGCATTCGAAGCCGATGAAAAACAGCAACACCAACACATGCAGCGGCACGACCCGGCAGGTGCGGCTGATCATGAACTCGCCGACCTGACGCGGCGTTGCCAGATGTTCCACATAGCGGCGGTAAATCAGAAACCCGCTCAAGGCGAAGAAAAAACCCACGAACTGGCTGGCGTTCCGGAAAAACGCCAGCTCGGTGATGCTGCGCTCGATATGGGAGTGGTGAACGATCAGCGCCACGGCACACAGCCCGCGAAAACTGTCGAGCACAAGGAATCGCTTCATCTGACGGGTCCTTTTGTAGATGAGTGTAGAAGGTTGCTAGCAGATGGCTATCTATGCCGGGAGACGGCAACTGCACGGAAATGCGGGGGGAGCGGGGAGGTTACCACCTTCAACGCGCAAGGCTGATGAGTGGGCTGAAGCTGTAGGGATTGGCTACGGAACGTGTCGGAGTATGCCGCAGAGATCGTACGTCTTGCAGCGGTATTCGTCGCAAAACGTAAAATCCCATAATATGGGATTGATATTTATATATTGAGATATTTCCAGCGAGAAGGTTATAGTTCGCCGCGCATTCACTCATCAATAACAATCAGGTGAAGCCATGCAGGCGCAATTGATCGCGCTCGACTGGGGGACGACATCCCTTCGCGCGTATCGACTCGGCGAACACGGCCGGGTACTGGAACACCGCTCGCTCAGCGCGGGCATCATGCAATTGCCGACGACACCCCGGACCATCGCCGGGCAGCTCGTCAGCGACGGATTCGAACTGGCGTTCGATGAAGCCTGCGGTGACTGGCTCGACGCCGAACCGCATCTGCCGGTGATTGCCTGCGGCATGGTCGGCAGCGCTCAGGGCTGGTGTGAGGCGGTCTATCAGCAGACCCCGGCCAGCGTGGCCGCGCTCAGCTCGGCGCTAGTCAGCGTGCGCAGCGTGCGTGGTGTTGACGTACAGATCATCCCTGGCGTACTGCAGCGCTCCGAACTGCCCAATGTCATGCGCGGCGAAGAAACCCAGGTGCTGGGCATTCTCAGTTCATTGCCTGCCGCCGAAGCCAACGCGTCGTTGCTGATCGGCCTGCCCGGCAGCCATTCGAAGTGGGTGAGGGCGGTCGCCGGACGTATCGAACATTTCGACACCTTCATGACCGGCGAGGTCTACGCCGCACTGGCCGGCCACACCATCCTCGGCCGCACCATGCAGCGCAGCGAACACTTCGATGCCGAAGCCTTCGACCGTGGCGTCAACGTCGCCCTGTCGGCAGACGGCGCCGCAGGCCCGCTGTCGACCATTTTCAGTTGCCGCACCCTGGGCCTGACCGGCGTACTGTCGGGCACTGCGCAGCCCGATTACCTGTCCGGCCTGTTGATCGGCCACGAAGTGGTGGCCCTGGCCGCACTGTTGCGTGCTGAGCAGCCGGCTTTGCCGGCGGTGATCCTGATTGGCAGCGGCGCCTTGCTCGAACGCTATCAGCGCGCGCTGGCGGCCAACGGTTTCCCGCAGGTGACGCTGGCCGAACAGGCCACCGAACGTGGTCTGTGGCAAGTCGCCGTGCAGGCCGGCCTGATTCCTTCCCTTTCGGCGGCCGCTGCCCGGCCCCTCTCCGTAGAGAACTGAAATGCTCAAGAAAGCCCTCGCACAAAACGGCCTGGTCGCGATCCTGCGCGGCCTGCGCCCGGAAGAAGCCCCGGCCATCGGCGATGTCCTGTACAAGGCCGGATTTCGCGTCATCGAAGTGCCGCTCAACTCCCCGCAGCCGTACGACAGCATCCGCTTGCTGCGTGAGCGTTTGCCCGCCGATTGTCTGATCGGTGCCGGCACGGTGCTGACGCCCGAGCAGGTCAGTCAGGTCAAGGAGGCGGGCGGGCAGGTCATCGTCATGCCCCACAGCGATCCGCAGGTGCTGCGTGCCGCGAAGGAGCAGGGCCTGTTCCTGTCGCCGGGTGTGGCGACGCCGACCGAAGCTTTCGCTGCGCTGGCCAACGGTGCCGACGTGTTGAAGATGTTCCCGGCCGAGCAAATGGGCCCGGCGGTGGTCAAGGCCTGGCTGGCGGTGTTGCCGGCCGGCACCGTGTTGCTGCCGGTGGGCGGGATCACCCCGGACAACATGAAAGTGTTCCTCGATGCCGGTGTGTCCGGTTTCGGTCTGGGTTCGGGCCTGTTCAAGCCCGGCATGAGCGCCGCCGACGTGGCCGAGCGGGCCGAGGCTTACGTGGCCGCCTGGAATCAGCATCGCCCTGCGAATAAACAGTGAATCACGCGCCTGTCGCGTCATTGAACAAGAGAGACAAGAGATGAAAATCACCAAACTCACCACCTTCATCGTTCCGCCGCGCTGGTGCTTCCTGAAAGTCGAAACCGACGAAGGCGTGACCGGCTGGGGCGAACCCGTGGTCGAAGGGCGTGCGCATACCGTCGCGGCTGCCGTCGACGAATTGTCCGACTACCTGATCGGCAAAGACCCACGCAACATCGAAGACATCTGGACCGTGCTCTATCGCGGCGGCTTCTACCGCGGCGGCGCCATCCACATGAGTGCGCTGGCCGGTATCGACCAGGCGCTGTGGGACATCAAGGGCAAGGCGCTGGGCGTGTCGGTCAGCGATCTGCTGGGTGGTCAGGTGCGTGACAAGATCCGCGTCTATTCGTGGATCGGCGGCGACCGTCCGGCCGACACCGCCCGTGCGGCGAAAGAGGCTGTTTCCCGTGGCTTCACTGCGGTGAAGATGAATGGCACCGAAGAGCTGCAATTCCTCGACACCTTCGAGAAAGTCGACCTGGCCCTGGCCAACGTCGCCGCCGTGCGTGATGCGGTCGGCCCGAACGTTGGCATCGGCGTGGACTTCCACGGCCGCGTGCACAAGCCGATGGCCAAGGTGCTGATGAAGGAGCTGGACCCGTACAAGCTGATGTTCATCGAAGAGCCGGTGCTCAGCGAAAACTACGAAGCGCTGAAAGAGCTGGCGCCGCTGACCAGCACGCCGATTGCCCTGGGCGAGCGGCTGTTCTCGCGCTGGGACTTCAAGCGCGTGCTCAGCGAAGGTTACGTCGACATCATCCAGCCGGATGCGTCCCACGCCGGCGGCATCACCGAAACCCGCAAGATCGCCAACATGGCCGAAGCCTATGACGTCGCGCTGGCCCTGCATTGCCCGCTGGGCCCGATTGCCCTGGCCGCCTGCCTGCAACTGGACGCCGCCTGCTACAACGCGTTCATTCAGGAGCAGAGCCTGGGCATTCACTACAACGAGAGCAATGACTTGCTCGACTACATCAAGAACCCGAACGTCTTCGACTACGACAAGGGCATGGTGAAGATCCCGAACGGTCCGGGCCTGGGCATCGAGATCAACGAAGAATACGTCAAGGAGCGCGCCGCCGTCGGCCACCGCTGGCGCAATCCGATCTGGCGCCACGCCGACGGCAGCTTCGCCGAGTGGTGATCACACCCGCCTGATCGCGAGCAAGCTCTTCCAGCAAAGCGATACAGCATTTCCAGACCTCAGATAAACATAAAAAGAGGCACTCTCCCCATGCGCACACAGACCTTGCAGGACGCGCAGGCGATCACCGCCACGCCGTCACGCAAACGCTTTTTCATCATGGTGCTGCTGTTCATCACGGTGGTAATCAACTACCTCGACCGCAGCAACCTGTCCATCGCCGCGCCCGCCCTGACCAGCGAGCTCGGCATCGACCCGGTGCATGCCGGTCTGATCTTCTCTGCGTTCGGCTGGACCTACGCCGCCATGCAACTGCCCGGTGGCTGGTTGGTCGACCGCGTGCCGCCACGCGTCCTGTACACCGTCGCCCTGGCGTTGTGGTCCGTGGCGACCATCATGCTCGGCTTCGTCGGCAGCTTCATTGGCCTGTTCGTGCTGCGCATGGCCGTTGGCGCGCTGGAAGCGCCGGCCTATCCGATCAACAGCCGGGTGGTGACCGCCTGGTTCCCGGAAAAAGAGCGGGCCACCGCCGTCGGTTTCTATACGTCGGGCCAATTCGTCGGCCTGGCCTTCCTGACTCCGGTACTGGCCTGGCTGCAGACCCGTTTCGGCTGGCACATGGTGTTCGTCGTCACCGGCGGTGTCGGTGTGTTGTGGGCGGTGATCTGGTATCTGGTGTATCGCGAGCCGCGTGACTTCAAAGGCGTCAATCAGGGCGAAATCGACCTGATCAAGGCCGGTGGCGGGCTGGTGGATATCCAGACCGATGCGGCGAAAGCCAAGAACGGCTTCCAGTGGGCCGACCTCGGCATCGTCCTGAGCAAGCGCAAACTGTGGGGCATCTACCTCGGCCAGTTCTGCCTGAACTCGACCTTGTGGTTCTTCCTGACGTGGTTCCCGACCTATCTGGTGAAGTACCGCGGCATGGACTTCATCAAGTCCGGTCTGCTGGCTTCGCTGCCGTTTCTGGCGGCCTTCGTCGGCGTGCTGTGTTCGGGCTTCTTCTCCGACTGGCTGATCCGCCGCGGCCACAGCGTCGGCTTTGCGCGCAAGCTGCCGATCATCTCCGGCCTGCTGATTTCCACCTCGATCATCGGCGCCAACTACGTCGATTCGACGCCACTGGTGATCGCGTTCCTGGCGCTGGCGTTCTTCGGCAACGGTCTGGCTTCGATCACCTGGTCGCTGGTGTCGACCCTGGCCCCGGCGCGTCTGCTCGGCCTGACCGGTGGCACCTTCAACCTGATCGGCAACCTGGCGGCCATTGCCACGCCGATCGTCATCGGCTTCCTCGCTTCCGGTGAGTCGTTCGCCCCGGCCATCACCTACATTGCCGTGCTGGCGCTGCTCGGTGCGCTGTCCTACATCCTGCTGGTGGGCAAGGTCGAGCGCATCGAGCTGTAACGACTGGCAGGCGACAAGGCTGGCGGGGATAATGCCGCCAGCTTTCCGATTCGATAAGGCGCGATATGCAAGATTCTCCCGACACCGCAGGCGCGACCGGCAAAGAGGCCGCCCCCACTGGCACGCAGACGCTGCTGCGCGGGCTGGGTGTGGTTCAGGCGGTGGCCAGTGGCGCCCGCGATCTCAAAGAGATTGCCCGGCTGATCGGCACCACGCGCAGCACCACGCACCGGCTGGCCAGTTGTCTGGTCGAGGAGCGTTACCTGCGTGTGCTGCCGCAGGTGGGCTATCTGTTGGGTCCGAAACTGATCGAGCTGGGTTTTCAGGCGCGTGAAGAAGTGCCGCTGACCATGCTGGCCCGGCCGTATCTGGACGAGTTGTCGGCGCTGACCGGCGACACCGTGCATCTGGCGGTGCGCGACGGTGACGACGTGCTGTATCTGCACAAGAATCCGGGGCGCAACGGCCCGGAGATGCGTTCCAGGGTAGGGCATCGCATGCCGCTGGCGCGGACCGGTATCGGCAAGGCGCTGCTGCTGGACAGCCCGGAAAGCGAATGGCGGCGGCTGTATGACATCAGCGTGCCGGAAGTGACCCGCACCCACCTGTGGCCGGCCCATCAGGAGCAGACCTGGGAGCAGGTGCGTACGCGCATGCTGGAGTATGTGCAGGGCGGTTACGCGTTCGATCTGGAAGACAACGAACCGTCGATCCGCTGCGTGGCGGCGCCGATTCGTGACGCCGGCAAACACATCGTCGCCGGGATCAGCATCGCCAGTACGGTGCCGTACATGCCGCTGGAAAAGATGGCCGAGCTGGTGCCGGTGATCAAGGAAACGGCGGCACGCCTGTCGGCGGAGTTGGGTGGGTAACCACCGATTTCACCGCGCTGCTGCGTTTTGCTTGGCGCCCCATAACCCTGTGGGACCGAACTCATTCGGGAGAGGCCGGTACAGCCGCCATCTATCTGTCAGCTGAGCCACCGCATCCCGAATAAATTCGGTCCCACAAGAATTACGCAGGTCGGTCGGCGTTAAACCTTCAACGTGGCCATATCGATCACGAAGCGGTACTTCACGTCACCGGCAATCATGCGCTCGTAGGCTTCGTTGATGTTTTTGATGTCGAGCATCTCGATGTCGCAGGTGATGTCGTGCTCGGCGCAGAAATCCAGCACTTCCTGGGTTTCGGCAATACCGCCGATCAGCGAACCGGCCAGCACTCGACGTTTCATCACCAGATTGGCGGCATGCACGGCCGGGTCGATCGGTTCGATCAGGCCGACCAGAATATGTACGCCATCGAAACGCAGGGTCTCCAGGTACGGGTTGAGGTCGTGTTGCACCGGAATGGTGTCCAGCAGGAAATCGAAACGACCGGCTGCGGCCTTCATCTGCTCGGCGTCGGTCGACACGATCACGTGATCGGCGCCCTGACGGCGGGCTTCTTCAGCCTTGCTGGCGGAACGGGTGAACAGGGTGACTTCGGCGCCCATGGCTTTGGCGAACTTGATGCCCATGTGGCCCAGGCCGCCCATGCCCAGCACGCCGACCTTGTCGCCTGCCTTGACGCCGTAGTGCTTGAGCGGCGAGTAGGTGGTGATGCCAGCGCAGAGAATCGGCGCGGCAGAGGCCAGGTCGAGTTTTTCCGGGATGCGCACCACGAAGTGCTCGCTGACCACGATGCTGCTGGAGTAACCGCCCATGGTGTTGCTGCCGTCGACGCGGTCCGGGGTGGCGTAGGTCAGGGTCGGGCCTTCCAGGCAGTATTGCTCCAGATCCGCCGCGCAGGCTTCACAGTGGCGGCAGGAGTCGACCATGCAGCCGACACCGACCAGATCACCGATCTTATGTTTGCTGACGTTGGCGCCGACTTCGGTGACCCGACCGACGATTTCGTGGCCTGGCATCAGCGGGTACACGGCGATGCCCCATTCGTTGCGCGCCTGGTGGATGTCGGAGTGGCAGACGCCGCAGTAGAGAATCTCGATAGCCACGTCGTCAGGGCGTGGGCTGCGACGGTTGAAGGTCATGGGGGCGAGGGGAGCTGTAGCGGACTGAGCGGCATAGCCGATGGCGGTGTACATGGTGAACCTCGCAAAAACGATGACGGTTGAGGCGGGCCATTTTCCGCAGCGAGCCAGGTCGTGACCATGAACATTCCTACCCATGTCATGCCTAATCCTCCGAAGTTGCCCCTGCATCGAATGCCTGGTCCGGCATTTCTGCGATGATGCGAGTGTCTGATCCTCTGTCCGGTAAAACCATGTCACTGACTCTTCATTCCGATGCCAACGCCGCGCTGGTGTCCCTGATCAAGCCACTGGCCACGCGCCCCGGTTTTCTCGATACGCCGGTGGCGGGTGTGCAGGTCATGTCCTGGGGCTATTACGTTGCCAGCAGTCCGCAGATCTACGAACCGAGCCTGGTGGTGCTGGCCCAGGGCAGCAAACTGGCGCGCCTGGGTTCGCGGACGCTGGAGTATGGCGCCGGCCATTATCTGGTGCAGGCGCTGTCGGTGCCGTTCATGTGCGAGACCTTTGCCACCGCACAGGAGCCGATGTATGGCGTTTCGGTGTCGATTGACCGGGCGTTGCTCAATGAGCTGGTGCAGGCCATGGCGCTGGCGCCGGACGCCTCGGTGAAGGCGCAGACGCCGGAATCGATGAGCTCCGCCGAGCTGGATAGGGCAATGCGCGAAAGTGTCGAGCGTTTGCTGCGTTGTCTGCACGATCCTTTGGATGCGCGGGTGATGGGCCCGGCGCGGGTGCGGGAGGTGCTGTATGCGGCGTTGCGTGGTCCGCAGGCCGGCGTCTTGCGTGCACTGGTCGAGCAGCAGGGGCATTTCGCCCGCATCGCCTCGGCGCTGAACTACTTGCGCGACCACTTCAACGAGGCGCTGAGCGTCGACGAACTGGCCCGTTGCGCCAACATGAGCGCCTCGACCTTCCATGAGCATTTCAAGCGCAGCACCCTGTTGTCGCCGGTGCAGTACCTCAAGCGCCTGCGTCTGCTCAAGGCGCAGCAGATGCTGATCGGCGAGGGCATGGGCGTGGCGCAGGTGGCGCACAAGGTGGGGTATCAGAGCACGTCGCAGTTCAGCCGCGAGTACAAGCGCTACTTCGAGCGAAGCCCGGGGGAGGAGGGAGGGCAGCAGCGGATTTCGGCGTGACGCATTGTTGCTGAAGCAACTGTGGGAGTAGCTGTCTGGCTTGCCGGCGGTAGCGTCATTGAGATCGCCATGCCAGCAAGCCAGGATGTCGC
The DNA here is from genome assembly GCF_044746785.1 of Pseudomonas sp. NPDC090208. Taxonomy (NCBI): domain Bacteria; kingdom Pseudomonadati; phylum Pseudomonadota; class Gammaproteobacteria; order Pseudomonadales; family Pseudomonadaceae; genus Pseudomonas; species Pseudomonas sp. NPDC090208. The sequence goes on along the minus strand of NZ_JBIVCU010000005.1, from coordinate 78,117 downwards.
GCGGTACGTTACATGTTCGGGTAGGTCGGCCCGCCTGCGCCTTCCGGGGTCACCCAGGTGATGTTCTGCGAAGGGTCCTTGATGTCGCAGGTCTTGCAGTGTACGCAGTTCTGCGCGTTGATCTGGAAGCGCTTGCTGCCGTCTTCCTGAGTCACCACCTCATACACGCCGGCCGGGCAGTAGCGCTGGGCCGGTTCGTCGTACTTGGGCAGGTTGACGTTGATCGGGATGTTCGGGTCGCGCAGCTTCAGGTGGCACGGCTGTTCTTCTTCATGGTTGGTGCCGGAGATGAACACCGAACTCAGCTTGTCGAAGCTCAGCTTGCCGTCGGGTTTCGGGTAGTCGATCTTCTTCGAGTCGGCCGCCAGCTTCAGGCAGGCGTAGTCCGGCTTGTTGTCGTGCAGAGTGAACGGAATCTTGCCGCCGAACAGGTTCTGGTCGATGAAGTTGAACGCGCCACCGAAGATCGGACCGAATTTGTGGATCGCCGCGCCGAAGTTGCGGCTGGCGAACAGTTCTTCGTGCAGCCAGCTGCCCTTGAACGCTTCGACATAGCCGTTCAGTGCATCGCCGCCTTCGTTGCCGGCCAGCAGTGCGTCGGCCACGGCTTCAGCGGCGAGCATGCCGGATTTCATCGCGGTGTGGCTGCCCTTGATCTTGGCGAAGTTCAGCGTGCCCAGGTCGCAACCGATCAGCGCGCCGCCGGGGAATACCATCTTCGGCAGCGAGTTCAGGCCGCCTTTGCAGATGGCACGGGCGCCGTAGCTGATGCGCTTGCCGCCTTCCAGGTACTGCTTGAGGATCGGGTGGTGCTTGAGGCGCTGGAATTCGTCGAACGGCGACAGGTATGGGTTGGCGTAGGACAGATCGACGATCAGGCCGACCACCACCTGATTATTCTCCAGGTGATAGAGGAACGAACCGCCAGTGTTCTCGGTGCCCATCACGTCCAGCGGCCAGCCGGCGGTGTGGACCACCAGGCCTGGCTGATGCTTGGCCGGGTCGATTTCCCAGATTTCCTTGAGACCGATGCCGTAGTGCTGGGCGTCGGCTTCGCTGTCGAGGTTGAAGCGCTTGATCAGTTGCTTGCCGATGTGGCCACGGCAGCCTTCGGCGAACAGCGTGTACTTGCCGCGCAGCTCCATGCCGGGAGTGTACATGCCCTCTTTAGGGTTGCCTTCGCGATCCACGCCCATGTCGCCGGTGAGGATGCCGCGCACCACGCCGTTCTCATCGATCAGCGCTTCCTGAGCAGCGAAGCCGGGGTAGATTTCCACGCCCAGATTCTCGGCCTGCTGCGCCAGCCAGCGGCACAGGTTGCCCAGCGAAATGATGTAGTTGCCTTCGTTGTGCATGGTCTTGGGCACGAACAGGCCTGGCACCTTGGTGCCGGCGTCGGCGCTGGTCAGCACATAGATGTCGTCGCTTTTGACCGGGGTGTTCAGCGGCGCGCCGAGTTCTTTCCAGTCAGGGAACAGCTCATTGAGCGCGCGCGGTTCGAATACCGCACCGGAGAGGATGTGAGCGCCGACTTCGGAGCCTTTTTCCACCACGCAGACGCTGATTTCCTGGCCGGCTTCGGCAGCCTTCTGTTTCAGACGGCATGCGGCGGACAACCCGGAAGGGCCGGCTCCGACGATGACGACGTCGAATTCCATGTATTCGCGTTCCACTGGCTATCTCCTGCTCAAGGCTCAACGGTATTTTTTTATAGAGGTTGCTGAAAACCGACATCCGGAAGGTCGTTGCCCGGCTGTCATCTAAAAGGCGTGCATTATATGTACAACACCTTGCGGGTCCAATACAAACGTTTGTTTGAATCAGCTGGAACCCTGATAAAACATAGGGACGCGGCTTGCGACTGGCGTTTTTGTCGTATTGACCGGAATAGGCGTTACGGTCAAGATACGGGCGGTTTTGCGCTCGCCGTAGGCTGACCGTTGGTAGAAGAACACCTGTAAAAGCGACGCAAATGCCGTGTGACGAACCTGTCCGAACCCGTGGAACGGCAGGCGCGGTGCAGTTTACACGGCCTGTCGACGAGTGGCTTGGATTCGCGTGGCCCGGCGGCTGTTTTTGCTGAAGTCTGTATTAAGCAAGCGCGAATACGTTGTTTTCACAGGTGTTCTTTACACTGACGTGTACCCATCGCCGGGCAGGGCCTGGCGACTTCTTTTCACCGGAGAGTAACGAGGAATCCATGAAGGTTCTTGTAGCTGTCAAACGAGTGGTCGACTACAACGTCAAGGTTCGCGTCAAAGCGGACAACTCCGGCGTCGATCTCGCTAACGTCAAAATGTCGATGAACCCCTTCTGCGAAATCGCCGTGGAAGAAGCCGTTCGCCTGAAAGAGAAAGGCGTTGCCAGCGAAATCGTCGTCGTCACCATTGGCCCGACTACCGCTCAGGAGCAACTGCGTACCGCGCTGGCACTGGGTGCCGATCGCGCCGTGCTGGTTGAATCCGCTGACGAGCTGAACTCCCTGGCCGTGGCCAAGCTGCTCAAGGCTGTTGTCGACAAGGAGCAGCCGCAACTGGTCATCCTCGGCAAACAGGCCATCGACAGCGACAACAACCAGACCGGCCAGATGCTGGCGGCCCTGAGCGGCTACCCGCAAGGCACCTTCGCGTCCAAGGTTGAAGTGTCGGGCGACAAGGTTGCCGTGACCCGTGAAATCGACGGCGGCCTGCAGACCGTTTCGCTGAACCTGCCAGCCATCGTCACCACCGACCTGCGCCTGAACGAGCCTCGCTACGCGTCGCTGCCGAACATCATGAAGGCCAAGAAGAAGCCGCTGGAAACCGTGACTCCGGATGCTCTGGGTGTTTCCGTTGCTTCCACCAACAAGACCTTGAAAGTCGAAGCCCCGGCTGCCCGCAGCGCAGGCATCAAGGTCAAGTCGGTTGCAGAACTGGTCGAGAAACTGAAGAACGAGGCGAAGGTAATCTAAATGACTATCCTGGTTATCGCTGAGCACGAAAACGGCGCGATCGCTCCCGCCACTCTGAACACCGTTGCCGCTGCCGCCAAGATCGGTGGCGACGTCCACGTCCTGGTCGCTGGCCAGAACGTCGGTGCTGTCGGTGAAGCCGCTGCGAAAATCGCCGGCGTCGCCAAAGTGCTGGTGGCCGACAACGCTGCCTACGCCCACCAACTGCCGGAAAACGTTGCACCTCTGGTGGTCGAGCTGGCTTCCGGTTACAGCCACGTGCTGGCTGCCGCCACCTCCAACGGCAAGAACATCCTGCCGCGCGTCGCTGCGCAGCTGGACGTCGATCAGATCTCCGAAATCATCTCGGTTGAATCCGCCGACACCTTCAAGCGTCCGATCTATGCTGGTAACGCCATCGCGACCGTACAGTCGTCGGCTGCCATCAAGGTCATTACCGTTCGCGCCACCGGCTTCGACGCCGTGGCTGCCGAAGGCGGTTCCGCTGCCGTTGAAGCCGTGGGTGCCGCTCACGACGCTGGCAAATCGGCATTCGTTGGCGAAGAGCTGGCCAAGTCCGACCGTCCTGAACTGACCGCTGCCAAGATCGTCGTATCCGGCGGCCGCGGCATGCAGAACGGCGACAACTTCAAACATCTGTACGCCCTGGCCGACAAGCTGGGCGCGGCGGTCGGTGCTTCCCGCGCTGCGGTCGACGCCGGCTTCGTGCCGAACGACATGCAGGTCGGTCAGACCGGCAAGATCGTCGCTCCGCAGCTGTACATCGCCGTCGGTATTTCCGGCGCGATCCAGCACCTGGCCGGCATGAAAGACTCCAAAGTGATCGTCGCGATCAACAAGGACGAAGAAGCGCCGATCTTCCAGGTGGCCGACTACGGCCTGGTGGCGGATCTGTTTGAAGCGGTACCGGAGTTGGAAAAACTGGTCTGATCCAGTCGCCTGACTTATAAAGAGAACCCGTTCATTTCGGGCTGTTCGGAAGCAACAAGCAGCGGCACACTGCGCTGACTCTCGCTTTCTTCGGCTTTGGATGAGCGGGTTTTTTCATGGCTGCGAAAAAGGAATACCCATGTTGTCGATGAGGCCAACACTGACTTCTCTGGTCGCAAGCCTGCTGTTGCTGCCGTCTCTGGGCAGCGCTGCAGGCAAGTGTGACCGGATTGTCGTGACCGGCAGTCCCGACGCGCCGCCGTATCTGTGGCGCGATCCACAAGACCCGACGCACCTGATGGGGGCCAATGCCGACCTGCTCAAGGAGGCGGCCACGCAGATCGGGGTGAAAGTGGAAGTGCTGTTTGCCGGCAAGCGCAGTCAGGCCCTGGAGGAAGTGCGCAGCGGACGCATGGACCTGTTGGCTGACACGCCGCTGAAGGTTGCGGAGCTGGAGTCTCTGGATTTTGTCCACCCGCCGATCAGTCAGAATGAAATCATGGTCTGGACCCGGGTCGGTCATCCACAGCCGTTCAACGCGCTGGCCGATCTGCAGGGCCATCCCGGAGCTATCTCGGAAAAAACCCGGCTGACCCCGGCGTTCGACAATGCGATCAAGGAGCATCTGACGCTCGATCGTCAGCCCAGTCTGACTCAGGCGTTCCAGAAGCTCATGCTTGGCCAGGTCGAATACGTGCTGGCGGGTCGTTATGCCGGGATGGCGCTGAGTCAGACCCTGGCCATGGCCAAGGATCTGCAGGCGCAACCATTGCCGCTGGACCGACCAGGCCTGTATCTGGCGCTGTCGTTCAATTCGGCGTGCAATGACCCGTGGTTGCGCGGACAGCTGGCAAAAAAAATGACAGAATTGTCGGCCTCCGGCCGCTCTGGCGAAGCCATCAAGCGCAATCTGGAATTGTGGAAAGCCCAGTTGCAGCAGCCGACCAGCACCACGAATCAGTAGGAATGTTTCTTGAGCTTTCTTTTGCGAACACGACCTTTATTGGCAGTCCTGGTGATTGCTTCCCTGTTTGGCTGCGCCAATGATCCGGCACCGAATGAACAGCTGAAACTGACTGAGCAGGCGGTGACTCAGGCCACGGCAGTGGGCGCCACCGAAGACGAGCCGGACATGGCCACCGCCCAGGCGAAACTGGCCCAGGCGCGGGCAGATATGGCGGACAAGTCCTACAAGGACGCGCGCATGCAGGCCGAGCAGGCCGAACTGGATGCGCGTCTGGCCGAAGCCCGGGTGCTGACGGAAAAGAGCGATGAGCAAGTGGCTCAGGTCAATGCCCGCATCGAGCGTCTGCGCAAGCAGCTGGGAGCAGCACAATGAACGCTGTTCCACGTTTTCTGAGTGTCTGTCTGTTGCTGGGGAGCGCCGTTCTGTATGGCTGTGCGGGCCATCAGAACAGTGAGAAAGCCTTGCAGGGTGCAAGCGCCGATTTCCAGAAGGTCAAAGAGGACACCAATGTCCTGCGCAGCGCGCCGAAGGATGTCATCCGGGCAGGCGAGCTGCTGGCGAAGGCTGAGCGTCTGTCGAGCTATGTCGGCAGCGCCGACGATGTCGGTCATTACGCTTACCTGAGCAGTCGCTACAGCGCCATCGCTGCCGAACACAGCAAACTGCTGCTCAATCAGGAAAAACTGGCTCGTCTGGAGCTGGAGCGTCAGCGCCTGCAACTGGCGCTGCGCGAAGCCAAACTGGCGGGGGCGCAACAGCAGGGCAAGTGGGCTGAAGATCAGGTGATCAGTCTGTCGACCCGGCAGAGCGAGCGCGGTCTGGTCATGACCCTGGGCGACATGCTGTTCGATACCGGTCGCGCGGAGCTGAAAATCTCGGCCAACCGTACCGTGCTGAAAGTCGTACAGTTCCTGCAATTCAATCCGAAACGCATTGTGCGTATCGAGGGCTACACCGACAGCACCGGTGACGGCCAGGACAATCTGCAACTGTCGCGGGATCGGGCTCAGGCGGTGGCGGATGTGCTGTCGGACCTGGGGATCGAGGACGAGCGTATCCAGGTGCAGGGCTACGGTGATCAATTTCCGGTGGATGTGAACACGTCCGAGCGGGGAAGGGCGCAGAATCGTCGGGTGGAAATCGTGTTTTCCGACGAAAAAGGCCGCCTCAGCGCCGAGCGTTGAGGGTTCGGCAATCAAAGACCCCGGCTTTTGCGAAAAGGCCGGGGTTTTTTATGGATGAATTTTCACCGCGTTTGTAGGAGTGAGCTCTGCTCGCGATCGAGTTTTTCCAATCAACGCTGCATTGAGTGATCTGACGCTATCGCGAGCAGAGCTCACTCCTACAATTTCGGACTTTCTTGCTGAGTACCTGACGCTCGCCTGATGAAATCCCCTCTCACACACAAGTATGACTAGCGGCCAGGTGAACTGTCCCCGTACACTTCACAACTGTTCTGGTGATCTCACGCTTTGATTGCCATGCCTACGATCAGAGACGGGTGTCGAGGGACGCGAAATGACCAATCTTCTGCTGTATCAACGCATCGCCCAGCAGTTGGCCGAGGATATCCGTCGGGGTGTCTATCAGCCCGGTGAGCGGGTGCCTTCGGTACGCAAGATGAGCTCGCAGCTCAATGTCAGCCACGCAACGGTGTTGCAGGCCTATGCCAACCTTGAAGATCAGGGGCTGATTCGCGCGCGTCCGCAATCCGGTTATTACGTACACCAGACACCGGCACTGACCGCGCCGACCCCGGACATCGCCAGGGTCGAGCGTCCCGGTCTGGTCACGCGGGCCAGCATCATTCAGCAGGTTCTGGTCGAGGCGCGGCGTGAAGGCGTGTTCGCGTTCGGGGCTGCGGTGCCGCACATCGACTATCTGCCACTGCGCGCGCTGCATCAGCAACTGGCCAAGGTCACGCGTTTTCAAAGCCCCAGGGCATTCAACTACATGTTCAGCCCGGGCTTCGAGCCGCTGCGTCGGCAAGTGGCGATTCGCATGCGCGATGCCGGGGTGGTGGTGGATCCGTCGGAAGTGGTGATCACCCACGGTTGTGTCGATGCGCTGCAAATGTCCCTGCGGGTGCTGACCAGTCCGGGCGATCTGATCGCCGCAGAATCGCCGACCTACTATGGACTGCTGCAGCTGGCTGATTTGTTGGGCCTGAAGGTCATCGAAATCCCTAGCGATCCGAACACCGGGATCAGTCTGGAGGCCTTGCAACTGGCGGCCAATCAATGGTCGATCAAGGCCTTGGTAATGACTTCGCGGCTGAGCAATCCGCTGGGCAGCACGATGCCGGAAGAGCGGCAGAAACAATTGCTGCGTCTGGCGTCGGATTTCGATATCCAGGTCATCGAAGACGATATCTATGGCGAGTTGATGTACGAGCAGAACAAGTCCAAGGCGTTGAAGGCGTTCGATCGCCTTGGTCGGGTGATTTATTGCTCCAGTTTCTCCAAGACATTGTCGCCGGGCGTGCGCATCGGCTGGATGATCGCCGGTAAATATCAGGCGGAAATCCAGCGGCTGCAGACGTTCAGCACCCATTCGGCCTGCAGCGTGACGCAGATGGCGGTGGCGTCGTACCTGGAAAACGGTGGCTACGACCGACACCTGCGTTATATCCGTCAGGAGCATCGCAAAAACCTCAGTGCTTTCCAGCTGGGCGTTCAGCAGATGTTTCCGGAGGGGACGCAGATCAGTCGTCCGGCGGGCGGGTTCGTGTTGTGGATCAGCCTGCCGGGGCGGGTCAATACTCAGGAGCTGCATGTGCGGGCTCTGGAGCAGGGCATCAGCATCGCGCCGGGTCTGATCTTCAGCAATACAGAACAGTTCAATCACTGCATCCGGCTTAACTGTGGCATGCCATGGAACCGTGAAGCGGAGAGGGCGCTGATGACGTTGGGGATGTTGGCCAAGCAGCTTTGCCAGGACGCTGGTCAGGCGTGGTGAACGCCCGCCGTTGAGCGTTTTTCATAATTTCAGGGGTCGTGGACGAGCGTGTTCGCTTGTCACCGGCCATTCAAAGGGCCAGCATATTGGTCCGTGCTTTTTCTGCCATGCCTTCTATGAAAAGTTTACGTTGTGTGGGTGTCGTGCTGATGGTTGTGCTCGGCGGTTGCGACGCTGACAAGTCACCGGCACCACCGGCAAAAGTCGCCGTACAGACTCCGGTCGCTCCTGTTGTTGAGGCCCCGCCGGCTATAACGCCGGTCGCGCCTGTCGAAAAAAAATCCGAGCCGATTGTTCCGGTGCATGAATTGGCGCCAAACGTCAAAGCGGTGCCCGTTGTTGCGGCCAGCAAACCGGTGCCGGCAGAAACGCCGACAGAGAAGAAAAAATCGCCCAGGCAGGCCGTTGTAGAGCCATCGGGCAACGCCAAATCGGCCAAGATAAAAGCGGATAATGCCGAAGTTGCCAGCCGTGCGCCCCAGGCAAGCAAGACCAAAACACCTGCCCAGGTGGTCAAGGAAACTCGCTTGCCCAGTGCGTCGCTGGACCTCAGTCTGCCCCCGGAAATGGTCAAACAGTTGTCACCGCCTGCAGGTGTCATTACCGCTGCACCGCGCAGCAAGCCCCAGAATGGCGGGGCGAAACCACTGTTGCCGAAAATGTTCCCGGACAGCCAATCCGAATCGGATTTTCAGCTGCAGGGGCGTTTGTTGAGCAACGAAATGCAGCTGCAGCTGCGTAACGAGGCGCGCAAGGAAGTTGAAGGTGCGGCTCTGGACTTCAAATTCAAGCAATAGCCGACGGCGGAGAGCTGCTTTTTCGACGTTTTCAAACGTTTGTTTTAGCGAGTAAGATCCAGTCGTTGCTCCCTGCTTCCCGAGAGGATGTTTTCATGGAATGCCGCCCAGGCTGCGGTGCCTGTTGCATTGCGCCTTCGATTTCTTCACCGATTCCCGGCATGCCCAACGGCAAGCCGGCGGGTGTGCATTGTCTGCATCTGTCCAGCGACATGCTCTGCGGGCTGTTCGGCAAGCCCGAGCGACCGAAGGTGTGTGGCGGTTTCAGGCCTGATCCGCAAGTGTGCGGTGAGAGTTCTGCCGATGCGATTCGCCTTATCGGGTGGTGGGAGCAGGCTACATCCGTCGCCTGACAGGGGCGCGTGGATACGTTGAACGCCAACAATAAGGAACAAGACAATGGGTTCGCTGTACCGGATTGCGTTTGGAGTTGGGTTGACTGTACTGGTGTCGGCAACGGCCCAGGCGGAAGAATGGAAGGAAGCCAAGAATGAGGACGGCATCAAGGTATCGCTGAGCGAGTTCGCCGGTTCCCAGTACAAGGCGTATCAGGGCGTGACCACCATCAAGGCCAGTGTCGCCAAATTGCGTGCGCTGCAGGAAGATGTTGCGGGCGCGTGCGCCTGGGTGCATGAATGCAAGTCGCAGAAAGTGCTCAAGCATGACGGCGACAAGACCTGGACTTACACCCAGTTCAACACGCCATGGCCGGTCACGCCGCGGGATTCGATTCTCGAAATCACCACAGTGGAGGCGGCGGATGGCAGTCTGACCCGCAAGCTCAAGGAGTTGCCGTCGTACATTCCTGAGGAAAAGGGGTTTGTTCGTGTCGCACAGGTCGACGGTTTCTGGAAGTTGGTACCCAAGGGTGCCAATGAAACCGAAGTGACCTATCAAGTGCATACCGAGCCAGGTGGAAGTGTTCCGTCGTGGCTGGCGAACAAGTTTGTCGTGGATGCGCCGTTTAATACGCTGAAGGCGTTGCGCGAGCGGGCGGAGAAATAATTCGACCCGTACAGTTTTCACGGAAAATAAAAAAGGCTGCCACTGGCAGCCTTTTTTGTTGGAGCGGTATTGCTTACTTGCGCTCGGACAGCGGCACGATATCGCGCACTGGCTCGCCGGTGTACAGCTGGCGAGGGCGGCCGATCTTGTACGGGCTGGAGAGCATTTCTTTCCAGTGCGAGATCCAGCCCACGGTACGCGCCAGGGCGAAGATCACGGTGAACATGCTGGTCGGAATGCCGATCGCTTTCAGGATGATGCCCGAGTAGAAGTCGACGTTCGGGTACAGCGAGCGCTCGATGAAGTACGGATCGGTCAGGGCGATCTCTTCGAGACGCATGGCCAGTTCCAGTTGCGGGTCGTGGCTGATGCCCAGTTCGCGCAGAACTTCGTCGCAGGTCTGTTTCATCACGGTGGCGCGCGGGTCACGGTTTTTGTACACGCGGTGACCGAAGCCCATCAGTTTGAACGGATCGTTCTTGTCCTTGGCCTTGGCGATGAACTTGTCGATGTTCGAGACATCGCCGATTTCATCGAGCATGGTCAGTACGGCTTCGTTGGCGCCGCCGTGGGCAGGGCCCCACAGTGCAGCGATGCCGGCGGCGATACAGGCGAACGGGTTGGCACCCGAAGAGCCGGCCAGGCGTACGGTGGAGGTCGAAGCGTTCTGTTCGTGGTCAGCGTGGAGGATGAAGATCCGGTCCATGGCCTTGGCCAGCGTCGGGCTGATCGGTTTGATCTCGCACGGCGTGTTGAACATCATGTGCAGGAAGTTTTCCGCGTAGCTCAGGTCGTTGCGCGGATACATCATCGGCTGACCCATGGAGTACTTGTACACCATCGCTGCCAGGGTCGGCATCTTGGCGACCAGGCGCACCGCAGAGATTTCGCGGTGTTGCGGGTTATTGATGTCCAGCGAGTCGTGGTAGAACGCCGACAGCGCGCCGACGACACCGCACATGACGGCCATCGGGTGAGCGTCGCGGCGGAAGCCGTTGAAGAAGGTCTTCAGTTGTTCGTGCACCATGGTGTGATTCTTCACGGTGCCCACGAACTGGGCCTTCTGCTCGGCAGTCGGCAGTTCGCCGTTGAGCAGCAGGTAGCAGGTTTCCAGGTAGTCCGACTTCTCGGCCAGTTGCTCGATCGGGTAGCCGCGATGGAGCAGGATTCCGTTGTCACCGTCGATGTAGGTGATCTTGGATTCGCATGAGGCGGTCGACATGAAGCCTGGGTCGAATGTGAAGCGTCCGGTGGCGGTCAGGCCGCGTACGTCGATTACATCGGGACCAACGGTGCCGGTCAGAATGGGCAGCTCGACGGGGGCAGCGCCCTCGATGATCAACTGCGCTTTTTTGTCAGCCATGTGGCCTCCTATTTATGCTTCAAATCATCAGACAGGCCCCCCACGCAGGGCCCGCATCACTATAGAGAGATAAATTCTAAAGTCAATTTGCCAAAAGTCTTGTGGCAGAAGGCTTTAAGTAGAGGTTTTCGTCGAAAATACCTGCCATTTACGCCTTTTATTCAGCTAAAGCAATCAGCCATTAGGGGAGGGTCTTTGCGTTGTCATTAGTTGGCTAACTGTCTATACTCGACGCCCGACCTCCAGGGGCTTTCAGACCTGTTTTTCTGGGGGTCGCACTTCCTGGGTAGTGGGTACCTGACCAGTGCACTTCCCAACAACTTGCCCTGATTGTTAGGGGCTCTTCAGTGTGAAAAAAAGCCGTGAAAAGCCAACGACCTGTAAACCTAGACCTAAGGACCATCAAACTCCCCATTACCGCGATCACGTCGATCCTTCACCGCATCTCCGGCATCATCCTCTTCATCGGCATCGCTTTCATGCTTTACGCATTGAGCGCATCGCTGGGTTCCGAAGAAGGCTTTGCCAACGTGAAGTCGACCTTGACCAGTCCGCTGGCCAAGTTCATCGCATGGGGGCTTCTGTCCGCCCTGCTGTATCACCTGGTGGCGGGTGTTCGTCACCTGATCATGGATACTGGAGTCGGTGAGACGCTGGAAGGCGGCAAACTGGGCTCGAAAATCGTCATCGTCGTTTCCGTGGCGCTGATCGTTCTGGCGGGAGTTTGGATATGGTAACCAGTGTTACGAACCTGTCTCGTTCGGGCCTCTATGACTGGATGGCGCAGCGCGTCTCCGCTGTAGTGCTCGCGGCTTATTTCATTTTCCTGATCGGATACCTGATCGTGCACCCGGGCATCGACTTCGCCCAGTGGCACGCTCTGTTCTCCCATAACGGAATGCGCATCTTCAGTCTGCTCGCCCTCGTTGCCCTGGCTGCTCACGCCTGGGTCGGCATGTGGACCATCGCGACCGACTACCTGACTCCGATGAGTTTCGGCAAGTCCGCGACAGTTGTGCGTTTCCTGTTCCAGGCAGTGTGCGGCGTTGTGATGTTCGCGTACTTCGTCTGGGGTGTGCAGATTCTCTGGGGTATCTGATTCATGGCTAAAATTAATACACTTTCGTTCGACGCCATCATCATCGGCGGCGGCGGTGCGGGCATGCGTGCAGCCCTGCAACTGGCTCAGGGCGGTCACAAGACTGCTGTAGTCACCAAGGTCTTCCCGACCCGTTCGCACACCGTTTCCGCCCAGGGTGGCATTACCTGCGCCATCGCTTCGGCCGACCCGAACGATGACTGGCGCTGGCACATGTACGATACCGTCAAGGGTTCCGACTACATCGGTGACCAGGACGCTATCGAATACATGTGTCAGGAAGGCCCGGCTGCGGTCTTCGAGCTGGACCACATGGGTCTGCCGTTCTCCCGTACCGAAACCGGTCGCATCTATCAGCGTCCGTTCGGTGGTCAGTCCAAGGACTTCGGTAAAGGCGGTCAGGCTGCCCGTACCTGCGCAGCGTCCGACCGTACCGGTCACGCACTGCTGCACACCCTGTATCAGGGCAACCTGAAAGCAGGCACCACCTTCCTCAACGAGTACTACGCCGTCGATCTGGTGAAGAACTCGGAAGGCGCTTTTGTCGGTGTGATCGCGATCTGCATCGAAACCGGCGAAACCATGTACATCAAGTCCAAGGCCACCGTTCTGGCCACGGGCGGCGCGGGTCGTATCTACGCCTCGACCACCAACGCCCTGATCAACACCGGTGACGGTATCGGCATGGCGCTGCGCGCCGGTGTGCCGGTTCAGGACATCGAGATGTGGCAGTTCCACCCGACCGGTATCGCCGGTGCAGGTGTACTGGTTACCGAAGGTTGCCGCGGTGAAGGTGGCTACCTGATCAACGCCCACGGCGAGCGCTTCATGGAGCGTTACGCGCCGAACGCGAAAGACCTGGCCGGTCGCGACGTGGTTGCCCGTTCCATGGTCAAAGAAATCATCGCCGGCAACGGCGTGGGCCCGAACAAGGACCACGTACTGCTGAAGCTGGACCACCTGGGTGAAGAAGTGCTGCACAGCCGTCTGCCAGGTATCTGCGAACTGTCCAAGACCTTCGCGCACGTCGACCCTGTCGTTGCGCCGGTTCCGGTCGTTCCGACCTGCCACTACATGATGGGCGGTGTTGCCACCAACATTCACGGTCAGGCCATGACCATGGATGCCGACGGCAAGGACCAGATCATTCCGGGCCTGTTCGCGGTAGGCGAAGTGGCGTGCGTATCGGTTCACGGTGCCAACCGTCTGGGCGGCAACTCGCTGCTCGACCTGGTCGTGTTCGGTCGCGCAGCTGGCCTGCACCTGGAAAAAGCACTGAGCGACGGCATCGAATACGCCGAAGCCAGCGACACCGACATCGACGTTGCCCTGAATCGTCTGAATCAGCTCAACGCGCGTACCGAAGGTGAAGACGTCGCCAGCCTGAAGCGCGAGCTGCAGAGCTGCATGCAGAACTACTTCGGTGTATTCCGTACCGGCGAATACATGCAGAAGGGCATCGAGCAACTGGCTGATCTGCGCAAGCGCATCGCCAACGTCAAGATCAACGACAAGTCCCAGGGCTTCAACACCGCGCGTATCGAAGCGCTGGAGCTGCAGAACCTGCTGGAAGTCGCTGAAGCGACCGCCATTGCTGCAGAAGCACGTAAAGAGTCCCGCGGTGCTCACGCCCGTGAAGACTTCGAAGACCGTGACGATGAAAACTGGCTGTGCCATACCCTGTACTACCCGGGCGAGAAGCGGGTTGCCAAACGTGCAGTCAACTTTGCGCCGAAGACAGTACCGGCGTTCGAACCAAAAGTCCGGACTTACTAAGGGTGGCCGCTATGCTGCAAGTCGAAGTTTATCGTTACAACCCGGATACCGACTCGGCACCTAAGACTCAGGTGTTCCAGGTCGATACCGGTGGCAAGGACCTGATGGTTCTGGACGTGCTGGCGCTGATCAAGGAACAGGACGAGGGCTTCTCCTATCGTCGTTCCTGCCGCGAAGGCGTGTGCGGTTCCGACGGTATGAACATCAACGGCAAGAACGGCCTGGCGTGCATCACGCCGCTGTCCTCCGTGGTCAAGAACAACAAGCTGGTCGTGCGTCCGCTGCCGGGCCTGCCAGTGATTCGTGACCTGGTCGTCGATATGAGCATCTTCTACAAGCAGTACGAGAAGGTGAAGCCATTCCTGCAGAACGACACCCCGGCTCCGGCCATCGAGCGTCTGCAGTCGCCGGAAGAGCGTGAGAAGCTGGACGGTCTGTACGAGTGCATCCTGTGCGCTTGCTGCTCGACTTCCTGCCCATCGTTCTGGTGGAACCCTGACAAGTTCCTGGGCCCTGCTGCACTGCTGCAAGCCTATCGTTTCCTGGCTGACAGCCGTGACACCAAGACCAAGGAGCGTCTGGCGTCGCTGGACGATCCGTTCAGCGTGTTCCGTTGCCGCGGCATCATGAACTGCGTGAACGTGTGCCCTAAGGGTCTGAACCCGACCAAGGCCATCGGTCACGTACGCAGCATGCTGCTGCAGAGCGGCATCTGAGTTCGCTGCACCTGCAACACTGAAAGCTTTGAAAATGTTGTACCCGTAGCAAGCTGCGGCGCAGGCCTCAACCGGCGCCGTAGTTTTAACCTGAGCAGCAGTTGTATGGCTGCAGCTCTTACTTTTGTTGAAATGAGACCAGCAGGGGCATCCGGGCTGGTACCCGGGCTATCTGCGTGATCCCTGATGAACTGAAACAGTTGCTGCATCCGGACTGCACAGGCTCATTACGGTGTTTTCGCCGGTGGTGTCCCCTTACCGAGGGTGACCAAGCATGCAAGAAAGCGTGATGCAGCGCATGTGGAACAGTGCCCACCTATCCGGTGGTAACGCTGCCTATGTGGAAGAGCTCTACGAGCTCTACCTGCACGACCCTAACGCTGTGCCAGAAGAGTGGCGCACCTACTTTCAGACGCTGCCAGCTGATGGCAACTCTGCCACTGATGTATCGCACTCTACGGTTCGCGATCATTTCGTGTTGCTGGCGAAAAACCAGCGCCGCGCCCAGCCGGTATCTGCCGGAAGCGTGAGCAGCGAGCACGAGAAGAAGCAAGTCGAAGTACTGCGACTGATCCAGGCATTCCGTATGCGCGGCCATCAGGCAGCGCAACTCGATCCATTGGGTTTGTGGCAGCGTACTGCGCCAGCTGACCTGTCGATCAACCATTACGGTCTGACCAACGCTGACCTCGATACCACATTCCGTGCCGGCGACCTGTTCATCGGCAAGGAGGAGGCGAGCCTACGCGAAATCGTCGACGCATTGCAGAAGACATATTGCCGCACCATCGGTGCGGAATTCACGCACATCGTCGATTCCAACCAGCGCAACTGGTTCATGCAGCGCCTCGAAAGCGTGCGTGGCCGTCCAGCATTCTCCGCCGACATCCAGAGCCATCTGCTCGAGCGCGTCACCGCGGCTGAGGGTCTGGAAAAGTACCTGGGTACCAAATACCCGGGCACCAAGCGTTTCGGTCTGGAAGGTGGCGAAAGCCTGATCCCGATGCTGGACGAACTGATCCAGCGTTCCGGTTCCTACGGCACCAAGGAAATCGTCATCGGCATGGCCCACCGTGGCCGTCTGAACGTCCTGGTCAACACCTTCGGCAAGAACCCGCGCGAGCTGTTCGACGAGTTCGAAGGCAAGAAGAAGGTCGAGCTGGGTTCCGGTGACGTGAAATACCACCAGGGCTTCTCGTCCAACGTCATGACCACGGGTGGCGAAGTTCACCTGGCGATGGCATTCAACCCGTCTCACCTGGAGATCGTGTCTCCGGTGGTCGAGGGTTCGGTGCGCGCCCGTCAGGACCGTCGCAACGACACCACCGGCGAGAAAGTACTGCCGATTTCCATCCACGGTGACGCTGCATTCGCAGGTCAGGGCGTGGTCCTGGAAACCTTCCAGATGTCGCAGACCCGCGGCTTCAAGACTGGCGGTACCATCCACATCGTGGTCAACAACCAGGTCGGCTTCACCATCAGCAACCCGCTGGATGCGCGCTCCACCGAGTATGCGACCGACGTTGCCAAGATGATCCAGGCGCCGATCCTGCACGTAAACGGCGACGATCCGGAAGCTGTTCTGTTCGTCAGCCAGTTGGCCATCGATTACCGCATGCAGTTCAAGCGTGACGTGGTCATCGACCTGGTCTGCTACCGCCGTCGCGGCCACAACGAGGCCGACGAGCCAAGTGGCACTCAGCCGCTGATGTACCAGCAGATCTCGAAACAGCGCACCACCCGTGAGCTGTACGCCGATGCGCTGGCGACCGCCGGTGTTCTGAACGCCGAAGCGGCCCAGACCAAGGTCGACGAGTACCGCAGCGCGCTGGACAACGGCATGCACGTGGTCAAGAGCCTGGTCAAGGAGCCGAACAAGGAACTGTTCGTCGACTGGCGTCCATACCTGGGCCATGC
The DNA here is from genome assembly GCF_044746785.1 of Pseudomonas sp. NPDC090208. Classification (NCBI taxonomy): domain Bacteria; kingdom Pseudomonadati; phylum Pseudomonadota; class Gammaproteobacteria; order Pseudomonadales; family Pseudomonadaceae; genus Pseudomonas; species Pseudomonas sp. NPDC090208. The sequence goes on along the minus strand of NZ_JBIVCU010000005.1, from coordinate 61,639 downwards.
CTGGACTGCGCGTCACGACACCCGTTTCGACCTGAAGACCCTGCAGGAACTGTCTGCCAAGCAGATGGAGCTGCCGGAAGGCTTCGTGGTTCAGCGTCAGGTCCAGAAGATCTACGAAGACCGCCAGAAGATGCAGGCCGGTGGCTTGCCGATCAACTGGGGCTACGCAGAAACCATGGCCTACGCCACGTTGCTGTTCGAAGGTCACCCGGTTCGTATCACCGGCCAGGACGTAGGTCGCGGCACCTTCTCGCACCGCCATGCGGCGCTGCACAATCAGAAGGACGCCAGCACCTATCTGCCTCTGCAGAACCTGTTCGCCGGCCAGCCGAAGTTCGAACTGTACGACTCCTTCCTGTCGGAGGAAGCGGTACTGGCCTTCGAATACGGCTACTCGACCACCACGCCGAACGCGCTGGTGATCTGGGAAGCGCAATTCGGTGACTTCGCCAACGGTGCACAGGTCGTGATCGACCAGTTCATCACCAGCGGCGAGCACAAGTGGGGCCGTCTGTGCGGTCTGACCATGCTGTTGCCTCACGGTTACGAAGGGCAGGGGCCTGAGCACTCCTCGGCACGTCTGGAGCGTTACCTGCAGCTGTGCGCCGAGCACAACATTCAGGTGTGCATGCCGACCACGCCGGCTCAGATCTACCACCTGCTGCGTCGCCAGGTGATTCGTCCTCTGCGCAAACCTCTGGTTGTGCTGAGCCCGAAATCCCTGCTGCGTCACAAGCTGGCGATCTCGACCCTGGAAGATCTGGCCGAAGGCTCGTTCCAGACTGTCATCCCGGAAATCGACGCGCTCGATCCGGCCAAGGTGACCCGTCTGGTCCTGTGCAGCGGCAAGGTGTACTACGACCTGCTGGAAAAACGCCGTGCCGAAGGCCGCGAAGATATCGCCATCGTGCGTATCGAGCAGCTCTATCCGTTCCCGGAAGACGACCTGATGGAGGCCATCGCGCCTTACACCAACCTGACCAATGTGGTCTGGTGTCAGGAAGAGCCGATGAACCAGGGCGCCTGGTACAGCAGCCAGCATCACCTGCGCCGCAGCATCGGCAATCACAACCGCAACCTCGTTCTCGAGTATGCCGGTCGTGACGCTTCCGCTGCGCCTGCTTGTGGCTACGCTTCGATGCACGCCGAACAGCAGGAAAAACTGCTGCAAGACGCGTTCACTGTCTAACGCCTTCGTGCACTAGAAACCGAATTTAAGGAATTACAGATAATGGCTATCGAGATCAAAGCCCCCTCCTTCCCGGAATCCGTTGCCGACGGCACCATTTCCAAATGGCACAAACAGCCGGGCGAAGCGGTAAAGCGTGACGAGCTGCTGGTCGACATCGAAACCGACAAAGTCGTTCTCGAAGTACTGGCCGAAGCTGACGGCGTGCTGGCATCGATCGTTAAAGGCGAGGGCGACACCGTCCTGTCCAACGAACTGATCGCGACCCTGGACGCAGGCGCCACTGCATCGGCCGCTCCGGCTGCCGCTGCTGCTCCTGCCGCGGCTCCAGCTGCTGCCGCACCGGCCGCTGCTGCTGACGAAGACGCCATCGGCGCTCCGGCTGCCCGCAAGCTGGCTGAAGAAAACGGCATTGCCCTGGCCAGCATCAAAGGCACCGGCAAAGACGGTCGCGTCACCAAGGAAGACGTTGTCGCTGCCATCGAAGCGAAGAAATCCGCTCCGGCCGCCGCTCCAGCTGCCAAGCCTGCCGCCGCTGCCGCTCCGGCTGCTCCTGTGTTCGCCGCTGGCGACCGCACCGAGAAGCGCGTACCGATGACCCGCCTGCGTGCCAAGGTTGCCGAGCGTCTGGTTGAAGCCCAGTCGACCATGGCCATGCTGACCACTTTCAACGAAGTCGACATGACCGAAGTCATGGCACTGCGTTCGAAGTACAAGGACCTGTTCGAGAAGTCCCACAATGGCGTACGCCTGGGCTTCATGTCGTTCTTCGTCAAGGCTGCTACCGAAGCGCTGAAACGCTTCCCGGCTGTCAACGCGTCGATCGACGGTTCGGACATCGTTTACCACGGCTACGCCGACGTCGGTGTTGCCGTTTCCAGCGATCGTGGTCTGGTGGTTCCGGTTCTGCGTAACGCCGAGCAGATGAGCCTGGCTGAAATCGAAGGCGGCATCGCCAACTTCGGCAAGAAAGCCCGTGACGGCAAGCTGTCCATCGACGAGATGACTGGCGGTACCTTCACCATCACCAACGGTGGTACTTTCGGCTCGATGATGTCGACCCCGATCGTCAACCCGCCACAAGCGGCCATCCTGGGCATGCACAACATCGTTCAGCGTCCTATGGCCGTGAACGGTCAGGTCGTCATCCGTCCGATGATGTACCTGGCACTGTCCTACGACCACCGCCTGATCGACGGTAAAGAAGCTGTGACTTTCCTGGTGACCATCAAGAACCTGCTGGAAGATCCAGCGCGTCTGTTGCTGGATATCTGATGAGGCAGCCGCAAGCTGCCAGCCACACGCTTCAAGATAGAAGCGGATCGGCTTGTAGCTTGCGGCCTGTTTGTCGCATCCCATGATGCCTGTCGTGAAACTGTTCCGTCGTCTGACGCGGATAAGCTTGCGACTTGCATCTAGAAGCTTGTAGCTAAAGGAAATTTTTATGTCCCAGAAATTCGACGTGGTAGTGATTGGCGCAGGCCCTGGCGGTTATGTTGCCGCCATCAAGGCTGCGCAACTTGGTTTCAAGACTGCCTGCATCGAGAAGTATCAGGATAAAGAGGGCAAGCTGGCCCTCGGCGGTACCTGCCTGAACGTAGGCTGCATTCCGTCCAAGGCACTGCTGGACAGCTCGTGGAAATTCTACGAAGCCAAGAACCAGTTCAACGTGCACGGTATCTCGATCTCCGGCGACGTGAAGATGGACGTACCGGCCATGGTCGGTCGCAAGTCGCAGATCGTCAAAGGCCTGACCGGCGGCGTTGCCAGCCTGTTCAAGGCTAACGGCGTCACTTCCCTGCAAGGCCACGGCAAACTGCTGGCCGGCAAGAAAGTCGAGCTGACCAAGCCTGACGGCACTACCGAAGTCATCGAAGCCGACAACATCATCCTGGCTTCCGGCTCGCGTCCGATCGACATTCCACCGGCTCCGGTCGACCAGAACGTCATCGTCGACTCCACCGGCGCCCTGGAATTCCAGACCGTGCCTGAGCGTCTGGGCGTCATCGGCGCCGGCGTCATCGGCCTGGAACTGGGTTCGGTGTGGTCGCGTCTGGGTTCCAAGGTCACCGTTCTGGAAGCGCTGGAGAAGTTCCTGCCAGCCGCTGACGAAGCCGTTTCCAAGGAAGCGCAGAAGACCTTCACCAAGCAGGGTCTGGACATCAAGCTGGGCGCTCGCGTGACCGGCTCGAAAGTCAACGGCAACGAAGTTGTCGTCAACTACACCGACAAAGACGGTGAGCAGAACATCACTTTCGACCGCCTGATCGTTGCTGTAGGCCGTCGTCCGGTGACCACCGATCTTCTGGCTGCCGACAGCGGCGTCGACATCGACGAGCGCGGCTTCATCTTCGTCAACGATCAGTGTGAAACCAGCGTGCCTGGCGTTTATGCGATCGGTGACGTGGTTCGTGGTCTGATGCTGGCACACAAAGCCTCGGAAGAAGGCATCATGGTGGTCGAGCGCATCAAGGGTCACAAGACCCAGATGAACTACGACCTGATCCCTTCGGTCATCTACACCCACCCGGAAATCGCGTGGGTCGGCAAGACCGAACAGACCTTGAAAGCCGAAGGCGTTGAAGTCAACGTCGGTCAGTTCCCGTTCGCGGCCAGCGGCCGTGCAATGGCAGCCAACGACACCGGCGGTTTCGTCAAGGTCATCGCTGACGCCAAGACCGACCGTGTACTGGGTGTACACGTCATCGGCCCGGGCGCAGCAGAACTGGTTCAGCAAGGCGCGATCGGCATGGAGTTCGGCACCAGTGCAGAAGACATCGGCATGATGGTCTTCTCGCACCCGACGCTGTCCGAAGCCCTGCACGAAGCAGCGCTGGCTGTGAATGGCCATGCCATCCACATCCAGAACAAGAAAAAACGCTAAGAAAAAACCACGGCGGTCCGCCCGTCGCATGGCCTGTTCGCAGGGCATGCCGCGGAAGGTCCGTCGGACTCGAACTCCCGATGGCGATCGGGGCGGCACTTCGGTGACGGCCCGGTGGCTGACGGGAGAAGCGGTCACAGGTGGTGCGGCACGCTTGAGCGAGCAGCACCGAATGCGCAGTACCTAACGAAGACGGTAATAAGCATGAATCTTCACGAGTATCAGGGTAAGCAGCTGTTTGCTGAATACGGCCTGCCAGTATCCAAGGGCTTTGCAGTAGACACTCCCGAAGCAGCAGCAGAAGCGTGCGACAAGATCGGCGGGACCGAATGGGTTGTCAAAGCCCAGGTTCACGCAGGTGGTCGCGGTAAAGCGGGCGGCGTAAAACTGGTCAAGAGCAAGGAAGACGCAGCTGCGTTCGCCGCTCAGTGGCTGGGCAAGCGTCTGGTCACTTACCAGACTGATGCCAACGGTCAACCAGTCACCAAGATCCTGGTTGAATCCTGCACCGACATCGCCAAAGAGCTGTATCTGGGCGCTGTAGTCGATCGTTCGAGCCGTCGTATCGTGTTCATGGCCTCCACCGAAGGTGGCGTGGACATCGAGAAAATCGCTCACGACACGCCTGAGAAGATTCTCAAAGCCACTATCGACCCACTGGTCGGCGCTCAGCCGTTCCAGGGTCGCGACCTGGCATTCCAGCTGGGTCTGGAAGGCAAGCAGGTTGCTCAGTTCGCCAAGATCTTCACCGGTCTGGCCAAACTGTTCCAGGACCACGATCTGGCCCTGCTGGAAGTCAACCCGCTGGTCATCAAGGCCGACGGCGATCTGCACTGCCTGGACGCCAAGATCAACATCGACGCCAACGCCATGTACCGTCAGCCAAAGCTGAAGGCTTTCCACGACCCATCGCAAGATGACCCACGTGAAGCCCACGCTGCCAAGTTCGAACTGAACTACGTGGCACTGGAAGGCAACATCGGCTGCATGGTCAACGGTGCCGGTCTGGCCATGGGTACCATGGACATCGTCAACCTGCACGGCGGCAAGCCAGCCAACTTCCTCGACGTAGGTGGCGGCGCGACCAAAGAGCGCGTGACCGAAGCGTTCAAGATCATCCTGTCCGACAGCAATGTCGCTGCAGTACTGGTCAACATCTTCGGCGGCATCGTTCGCTGCGACATGATTGCCGAAGGCATCATCGGCGCCGTGAAAGAAGTCGGCGTGAAAATCCCGGTTGTTGTTCGCCTCGAAGGCAACAACGCTGAGCTGGGCGCAAAAGTACTGGCAGAAAGCGGCTTGAACATCATCGCAGCTACCAGCCTGACCGACGCTGCTCAACAAGTCGTCAAAGCTGCGGAGGGCAAATAATGAGCGTCCTGATCAATAAAGACACCAAAGTTATCTGCCAGGGCTTCACCGGCTCGCAAGGTACTTTCCACTCCGAACAAGCCATCGCCTACGGCACCAAGATGGTTGGCGGCGTGACCCCAGGCAAAGGCGGCACCACTCACCTGGGCCTGCCAGTGTTCAACACCGTTGCTGAAGCTGTGAAAGCAACCGCTGCTGACGCTTCGGTGATCTACGTTCCGGCTCCGTTCTGCAAAGACTCGATCCTGGAAGCCGCTTTCGCCGGCATCAAGCTGATCGTCTGCATCACCGAAGGCATTCCTACCCTGGACATGCTGGATGCCAAGGTCAAGTGCGACGAGCTGGGTGTTACCCTGATCGGCCCTAACTGCCCAGGCGTCATCACTCCGGGCGAGTGCAAGATCGGCATCATGCCAGGTCACATTCACTTGCCAGGCAAAGTCGGTATCGTGTCGCGTTCCGGCACCCTGACTTACGAAGCCGTGAAGCAGACCACTGACGCCGGTTTCGGTCAGTCGACCTGTGTTGGTATCGGTGGTGACCCGATCCCGGGTTCGAACTTCATCGACATCCTGAAGCTGTTCCAGAACGACCCACAGACCGAAGCGATCGTCATGATCGGTGAAATCGGTGGTTCGGCTGAAGAAGAAGCCGCTGCCTACATCAAGGCAAACGTGACCAAGCCGGTTGTTTCCTACATCGCTGGTGTGACTGCTCCTCCGGGCAAGCGCATGGGCCACGCAGGTGCAATCATCTCCGGCGGCAAAGGCACTGCAGACGAGAAATTCGCTGCTCTGCAAGACGCAGGCGTGAAAACCGTGCGTTCGCTGGCAGACATCGGCAAGGCCCTGGCCGAGCTGACGGGTTGGGAAATGAAGAAGTAAGCATTGCTTGCTGATCATTGACTGATCGACAAAGGCCACCTTCGGGTGGCCTTTGTCATTTTCGGCATTTGAAATCCATGCCCGTAGCAGTCCGTCTATGGGTGCGATTGGTGCCCGGTACGCATCCTGTAGGAGCTGGCTTGCTGGCGAACGCGTCAGGTCAGATACCGCAATGCCTCATGACCCCCCGCGTTCGCCAGCAAGCCGGCTCCTACAGGTTCTTGGCGGGGTGGCGGGGTGGAAATCATCCTGTCCATTCCGGAAAAACAGTTTTCCCCGGTTGACGTGTCCGATATGCGACAGGAACGTGCGTTCATCGGTCGTGCCGCCCTGTGTCGGTGCATGAAATAGGGTAGGCTAGCGACCATTTTGCGTGGCCGACCCCCACAAGGGGTCGCTGCGCGCAAGGGCCTGTTCTAAAAGGACGGGCAGCATTTCCCTTACCCTCAGGGAAATCCTCTTCTTAATTCCGATTCAGCAGTGTGGTTTCTTTGATGAAAGTGTTGAAAGGTCAGGACATCCTGGCACTGGGTTTCATGACGTTCGCGTTGTTCGTGGGCGCCGGCAATATCATTTTCCCCCCGATCGTTGGCTTGCAGGCCGGTCCACATGTGTGGATGGCCGCGCTGGGCTTTCTGGTCACCGCAGTCGGCCTTCCGGTCGTGACCGTCGTGGCGCTGGCCAAGGTCGGTGGCGCCATGGACTCGCTGAGCAGCCCCATTGGTCGCGTGGCCGGTACGGTGCTCGCAGCGGTCTGCTACCTCTCGGTCGGCCCGCTGTTCGCGACACCGCGCACCGCAACCGTGTCCTTCGAAGTGGGTCTGGTGCCGCTGACTGGCGAAAACCCGACCGCGCTGTTCATCTACAGCCTGGTCTACTTCCTGGTGGTGTTCTGGATATCGCTGTACCCCGGCCGTCTGCTCGACACCGTGGGGCGTTTCCTCGCGCCACTGAAGATCATCGCCCTGGCGGTGCTGGGCATCGCAGCCTTCGCCTTGCCAGCAGGTGACGTCGGTGCCGCCAAGCCTGAATACGTGGCAGCTCCGTTCTCCCAGGGCTTTATCAACGGCTACCTGACCATGGACACCCTCGGTGCGCTGGTCTTCGGTATCGTCATCGTCAACGCCATCCGTTCCCGCGGCGTCGAGTCGCCCCGGTTGATCACCCGCTATGCGATCATCGCCGGCCTGATCGCCGGTGTCGGTCTGGCGCTGGTGTATATCAGCCTGTTCCGTCTGGGTTCCGGCAGCCACGAAATCGCGGCCAACGCCACCAACGGCGCGGCCGTTCTGCACGCCTACGTACAGAACACCTTCGGTACGCTGGGCAGCAGTTTCCTGGCGGTGTTGATCTCCCTGGCCTGTCTGGTGACGGCGGTGGGTCTGACCTGCGCTTGCGCCGAATACTTCAGCCGTCTGCTGCCACTGTCCTACAAGACACTGGTCATTCTGCTGGCGGCATTCTCCCTGCTGGTGTCCAACCTGGGCCTGACCAAACTCATCCAGTTCTCCATTCCGGTGCTGACGGCGATCTACCCGCCGTGCATCGCGCTGGTGGCGTTGAGCTTCTGCAAGGACTTCTGGCATCGCCATGGCCTGATCGTGGCGCCGGTGATGCTGGTGTCCTTCCTGTTCGGTGCCATCGATGCCGCCAAGGGCGCTGGCCTGGGCGTGCCAAATGTGCTGGCGCATCTGCCGCTGAGCGAGCAGGGTCTGGCCTGGCTGATCCCGTCGCTGATTGCCCTGTTCGCTGCGTTCGTGGTCGACCGCATGCTGGGTAAGCGCAGCGAAGCGATGGCCTGAAGAGCAGGGCGGTGATGTCGTTAACACCCGTCACCGCAGACTTGCGCTGAATAAAAATAAAGCCCGCATGAGCGGGCTTTATTTTTTTGGAAACTCTGGAACTTATGGCTTAGTTGGCGCAGGCGCTTGTTCGTTGGCCTCTTTGGCGCGCTCTTGTGCCGCTTCCGCATTCTTTTGTGCCGCTTCCTGACTTTCTTTGGCAGCGTCGTTCACTTTTTCCTGAGCCTTCTGCATCGACTCCTGCGACTGTTGTGCAGCCTTGTTGGCATCTTGCTGTTTATCCTCGGATTTTTTGTCGCAGGCAGCGAGACCCAAAGTGGCAGAAAGCATGAGGGCAATGGCTAAAGTCTTACGCATGGGGTGTTTCTCCTTATTGATCATCTACGAGCCTTCGAACCATCGCCATTAACTTAGTTCCCTGTTGTTGCCGAATAGGCGCATCGCTGTTTCAACAGCGTTACGCCGAGCGACCGGAAGTTTTATCGATTAAACGTTTTTCCCACGGCGGTTCGTCCGGCGTTAAGCGAATGACCGCTTACTTGTGAATGAAGAATCGTCGCGCTGTCGGTCCGTGCCCTTGAAATCCCCCGGCCCGTCCCCACCTTGATGACAACCCGCCGTCCAGGCTGCTGACTTGCCCCGGACGGCCCCCTCATCCGTGTGGACTGATTGGAGTTTGATGACCATGAGTGTGGAAACTCAAAAGGAAACCCTGGGCTTCCAGACCGAGGTAAAGCAGCTGCTGCACCTCATGATCCATTCGTTGTACTCGAACAAGGAAATTTTCCTGCGCGAGCTGATTTCCAACGCCTCTGACGCTGTGGACAAGCTGCGCTTCGAAGCGCTGTCCAAACCGGAACTGCTGGAAGGCGGCGCAGAGCTGAAAATTCGTGTGAGCTTCGACAAGGACGCGAAAACCGTCACCCTCGAAGACAACGGCATCGGCATGAGCCGTGAAGATGTGATCACCCACCTGGGCACCATCGCCAAGTCCGGCACTGCCGACTTCATGAAAAACCTGACCGGCGACCAGAAGAAAGACTCGCACCTGATCGGTCAGTTCGGCGTCGGCTTCTACTCGGCATTCATCGTTGCCGATCAGGTTGACGTGTTCAGCCGTCGCGCCGGCCAGCCTGCCAGCGAAGGCGTGCACTGGTCGTCGAAAGGCGAGGGCGAGTTTGAAGTCGCCACCGTCGAGAAAGCCGATCGCGGCACCCGGATCGTCTTGCACCTCAAAGCCGCTGAAGACGAGTTCGCTGACGGTTACCGCCTGCGCAACATCATCAAGAAATACTCCGACCACATCGCGCTGCCGATCGAGCTGCCGAAAGAGCAGATCGCCGTCGAAGGCGAGCCTGCCCCGGTGCAGGAGTGGGAAACCGTCAACCGTGCCAGCGCCCTGTGGACCCGTTCGCGTACCGACGTCAAGGACGAGGAATACCAGGAGTTCTACAAGCACATCGCCCACGACTTCGAGAACCCGCTGAGCTGGAGCCACAACAAGGTCGAAGGCAAGCTGGAATACAACTCGCTGTTGTACGTGCCGGCCCGCGCGCCGTTCGACCTGTATCAGCGTGAAGCACCGCGCGGCCTGAAGCTGTACGTGCAGCGCGTGTTCGTCATGGATCAGGCCGAGTCGTTCCTGCCGCTGTACCTGCGCTTCATCAAGGGTGTGGTCGACTCCAACGACCTGTCGCTGAACGTTTCCCGCGAGATCCTGCAGAAAGACCCGATCATCGATTCGATGAAGTCGGCGCTGACCAAGCGCGTGCTGGACATGCTGGAGAAACTGGCGAAGAACCAGCCGGAAGAATACAAAGGCTTCTGGAAAAACTTCGGTCAGGTCATGAAAGAAGGCCCGGCAGAAGACTTCGCCAACAAGGAAAAGATCGCCGGTCTGCTGCGTTTCGCTTCGACCTCCGATGACAGCGGCGAGCAGAGCGTTGCGCTGGCTGACTACCTGGCCCGCGCCAAGGAAGGTCAGGACAAGATCTACTACCTCACCGGCGAAAGCTACGCGCAGGTCAAGAACAGCCCGCACCTGGAAGTCTTCCGCAAGAAAGGCATCGAAGTGCTGCTGCTGACCGACCGCATCGACGAGTGGCTGATGAGCTACCTCAGCGACTTCGACGGCAAGGGCTTCGTCGACGTGGCTCGCGGCGACCTGGATCTGGGCAAGCTGGACTCCGAAGAGGACAAGAAGGCCCAGGAAGAAATCGCCAAGGACAAAGAAGGCCTGATCGAGCGCCTGAAGTCGGCGCTGGGTGAAGCCGTGAGTGAAGTGCGTGTGTCCCATCGTCTGACCGACTCGCCGGCCATTCTGGCCATCGGCGAGCAGGACCTGGGTCTGCAGATGCGCCAGATCCTCGAAGCCAGCGGGCAGAAGGTGCCGGATTCCAAGCCGATCTTCGAATTCAACCCGTCCCACCCGCTGATCGGCAAGTTGGACAGCGAACAGAACGAAGAGCGCTTCGGCGACCTGTCGCACATCCTCTTCGACCAGGCGGCGCTGGCTGCCGGCGACAGCTTGAAGGATCCGGCCGCTTACGTGCGCCGTTTGAACAAGTTGTTGGTCGAGCTCTCGGTTTAAGCTCTGCGTCACGTCAAAACCCGCTTCGGCGGGTTTTGTCATTTGATCCATCTCATATTGTGAACAGTAGGAGTCAGCAATGAGCAACGTAACCGTGCAGTCCTTGGTGTATCAGATTGACGGCCAGAACTATGAGAGCCGTCTGGTCTACAGCGAAGGTGCCAAGGCGGCTCCCGGGCTGGTGATGGCGCCGAACTGGATGGGTGTCAGCGACAGCGCCGAGCAGACCGCCAAAGAAGTTGCGGCCAAAGGCTATGTGGTGCTGCTGGCTGATCTGTATGGAAAGAGCGTGCGCCCGACCAACGCCGATCAGGCGCTGGCCGCGATGATGCCGCTGAAGAACGACCGTGGCCTGCTGAACAAGCGCATGCAGGCGGCGCTGGACCAACTGACCGCACAAACCGTCGCGGCAGTCGACAAGGGCAATCTGGCGGCATTCGGTTTCTGCTTCGGCGGTTGCTGTGCGCTGGAACTGGCGCGTACCGGTGCGCCGCTGAAGGCCGCGGTGTCGTTCCACGGCACGCTGGACACGCCGAACCCGGCCGATGCCAACAACATCAAGGGCAAGGTGCTGGTGCTGCACGGCGCCTCGGACCCGCTGGTGCCGAAAGAACAACTGCCAGCGTTTGAAGAAGAAATGAACGCGGCCAACGTCGACTGGCAGCTGCTGAGCTACGGCGGCGCGTTCCACTCGTTCACCGACCCGCATGCCAATAACCCGGGCGTGCAGATGTACAACCCGACCGTGTCCAAGCGTGCCTTCACCGCCATGCACAACCTGCTGGATGAAGTGTTCGCTGGCTGATGCGATGTGCCTGACCAGGCACTGACCCCTGTGGGAGCGAATTCATTCGCGAGAAGATGGCACGACCGCTACATCTGTATCGATTGAACCATTGCATCGCGAATGAATTCGCTCCCACGGATCGGGCATCGGCATGATCCGGTGAGGCGCTCTTATTTTCTGGCCGCCGGCAACTCGATCCGCCCAATCTCTCCCGGCACCGTCGGCCAGTCGCCGGCCGCCCATTTCAGTCTTGCCTGATCGATCAATGCCGCATCGCTGGCGACGAAGTTCCAGTTCATCCGTCGCGGCCCGTCCAGCGCTGCGCCGCCGATCAGCACGGCGTGGCAGTCACTCTCGGCGCACAGCGTCGGTTCATCTCCCGGATTCAACACCACCAGGCTGCGCGCCTCCACAGGCTCGCCATCCAGCAGGGCTTCACCCTCGATCACATACAAAGCGCGTTGCTCATGCTCGGCGGGGATCAGCAGCGTCGTGGCGGTCTGCATTTTCACCTCGGCATACAGCGTCGGCGATAACACCGGCACCGGCGATTCGAGACAGAAGCCATTGCCGGCAATCATGCGAATGAAGATGCCCATGCCCTCACTGACCGGCAGGGTCGCGGCCGGATGGTGGCTGTAGTGGCCGTCACCCTGTTCGTGCTCTTTTGGCGAAGCCAGCCAGATCTGCAGGCCATGCAACCGCGAGCCGCTGTCATGCAGGGCCTGGGGTGTGCGCTCGACGTGGGCAATGGCGCTGCCGGCCGTCATCCAGCTGACATCGCCGGGCAGCACGTGTTGATCGCTACCGAGGCTGTCCTTGTGCTGGATTTCGCCTTCAAACAGATAGGTCAGGGTCGACAGGCCGATGTGCGGGTGCTGGCGGATGTCCATGCCTGTGCCGGGCGCGTAGGTGGTCTCCAGCATGTGGTCGAAAAACACGAACGGGCCAACGCTACGGCACTGAGCAGAGGGCAGGGGACGCAGAATCGGCTGGCCTTCGACGTCTTCTGCGCGGGGTTTGATGGTCAGCATGAGTAGGCTCTTGATGGATGAGACGAGAAAGTAATCAGCATAAACCGCTGCGTCTGGATCGTCTGTGCTGCCGTCGCACACGAAATAGTTAGTTACTTCAAAATTTGTCGAATTGTCCTACAGCTTTTGTTCGCTTTTGCCGATATCTGTGGCGACACCGACTGCATTCTTCAATTGCAGGGTTACTTGGGAAGGCACCCACTATGACGGTCAGAAACATGAACATTGCACCCCGCGCAGCACTGGGTTTCGGGGTGCTGGCGCTGCTGGTGTTTGCGCTGGGCGCGTTTGCCCTGATGCAGATGTCGAGCATGCGTAAACAGTCCGATCTGGTGGAGAACAAATGGCTGCCCAGCGTCATGGAGCTGGGCACGATGGGACAGGACATGATGCGCATCAGAACCCTGACCCTGCGCCTCATGCTCAATCGCGACCCTGAAGCGCTGCGGGACAACGTCAGCAAACTGGAACAGCTCAAGAGCGGGCTGCAGAGCACGCAGCAACATTACGGATCACTGATCGAAGTGGCGCAGGAACGCGAGTTGTTCAACAACTTCAGCACCGCGCAGCAGGCGTATTTTCAGCGGCAGAACCGGGTCATGGAGCTTTCCGCGCAGAATCGTCTGGACGACGCCGTACAGGTGATCAACGGCGAGATGAACCACTACGCCGATGTCATGACTCAGGCGCTGAACCAATTGACCGCGCTGAACAAGCAAGGCGCTGGTCAGGCCAGTGAGATGGCGCAGCGCGTGTTCGGCAGTGCGTTTGTCTGGGTCGTTGCGATGATGTTGCTGACTGCGCTGATCACCCTGGTCCTGGCCTGGGGGCTGACGCGCAGCATCGTCCGCCCTCTGGCGCAGGCACTGGGCATCGCGCAGGTGGTGGCGTCCGGCGACCTGACCCGCGAAATCGTCGTCGAAGGTCGTGACGAACCGGCCCGTCTGCTGGAGGCGTTGAAAACCATGCAGCTGAGTCTGCGCCGGACGCTGCTGCGGATTTCCGATTCGTCGAATCAACTGGCGTCGGCTTCCGAGGAGCTGAGTACGGTCACCGAGGACTCGACCCGGGGTCTGAATCAGCAGAGCCTGGAAATCGATCAGGCGGCCACGGCGGTGAACCAGATGACGGCAGCGGTGGAAGAGGTCGCGCGCAATGCCGTGGCGACGTCCCAGGCGTCCGGCGAGTCGGATCGCATCGCCCAGCGTGGCCGTCAGCAGGTGCAGGAAACCGTCGCGTCCATTGGTCATCTGGCCAACGACGTGACCGAAACCGGCGATCAGGTCGAAGCGTTGGCGCAGAAGGTCTACGGCATCAGCAAGGTGCTCGACGTGATCCGTTCGGTGGCCGAGCAGACTAACCTGCTGGCCCTCAACGCCGCCATTGAAGCGGCGCGGGCCGGTGAGGCCGGGCGCGGTTTTGCGGTGGTCGCCGACGAGGTGCGCGCACTGGCCCATCGCACGCAGTCATCGACTCAGGAGATCGAAGCGCTGGTCGGCGATATCCGTCAGGGCACCGACCGCGCTGTGGCGGCGATGCAGGGCAGCAACGGGCGCGCGCGTTCCACGCTGGAGCTGGCACAGTCGGCCGGCGTGGCGCTGGACGAAATTGCCGCGGCCATCACCCTGATCACTGAACGCAACGTCGTCATCGCCAGCGCCTCGGAACAACAGGCGCAAGTGGCTCGGGAGGTGGACCGTAACCTGACCAACATCCGCGACCTGGCGCTGCAGAGCTCGACCGGTGCCAACCAGACCAGTGCGGCGAGCCAGGACCTTTCGCGTCTGGCGACGGACCTGAACGGCATGGTGGCCGCGTTCTCGGTCTGACCGTAGGAGCGCGCTTGCCCGCGATGGCGTCCATCAAAGTGCTGCTGCGTTGACTGAGTCAACGCCATCGCGAGCAGAGCTCCCTCCCACAGGATGGGTGTTTGCCGTCTCTCCAATGGATAACCCAAAACCCGTAGCAGTCCGGCTTGCCGGCGGCAGCGTTCTCGCGGACGCCACCGCCGTCGCGAGCAGGGCTCCCTCCCACAGAACCGTGTGCAGCGGAAGCATCACGCGGATTCTGTAGGAGTGAGCTCTGCTCGCGATGAGGCCAGTTCAGTCGATGCACATCCATTGTCTGAACTGGCTTATCGCGAATGAATTCGCTCCCGCCGTGTTATCCGGGCCAATCAGGGGTGTCGGCGGTGTTCTGGGCCTGCTATCGCGGGCAGGCCCGCTCCCACAAATGCCGTGCAATAAAAAAGGCGTCCCGAAGGACGCCTTTTTCATGTGCTGCGACAGGCCGTATTACTTGCCGGTCCAGCGCTTCATCACCAGCGTGGCGTTGGTGCCACCGAAGCCGAAGCTGTTGCTCATGACCAGGTTGAGCTCGGCGTTTTCGCGAGTCTTGGTCAGGATCGGCAGGTCAGCGACTTCCGGGTCCAGTTCGTCGATGTTGGCCGAACCGGCCATGAAGTTGCCTTCCATCATCAGCATGCAGTAGATCGCTTCGTGAACGCCGGCGGCGCCCAGGGAGTGACCCGACAGGCTCTTGGTGGAGCTGATGGCCGGAGCGTTGTCACCGAAGACTTCGCGCACGCCCTTCATTTCCGCGACGTCGCCGACCGGAGTCGAGGTGCCGTGGGTGTTCAGGTAGTCGATCTTGCCGTCGACGGTGGACAGCGCCTGCTGCATGCAGCGGATCGCGCCTTCGCCGCTTGGAGCGACCATGTCGTAGCCGTCGGAGGTCGCGCCGTAGCCGACCAGTTCAGCGTAGATCTTCGCGCCGCGAGCCAGAGCGTGTTCCAGCTCTTCGACCACGACCATACCGCCGCCGCCAGCGATGACGAAACCGTCACGGTCGGCATCGTAGGCGCGCGAAGCCTGCTCAGGGGTTTCGTTGCGCTTGCTGGACAGGGCGCCCATGGCGTCGAACAGGAACGACTGGCTCCAGTGCTCTTCTTCACCGCCACCGGCGAAGACGATGTCCTGCTTGCCCATCTGGATCTGTTCCATGGCGGTACCGATGCAGTGAGCACTGGTGGCGCAGGCAGAAGCGATGGAGTAGTTCAGGCCCTTGATCTTGAACGGCGTTGCCAGGCAGGCCGAAACGGTGCTGCTCATGGTGCGGGTCACACGGTACGGACCGACGCGCTTGACGCCTTTCTCACGCAGGATGTCGAGCGCTTCCATCTGGTTCAGGGTCGATGCGCCACCGGAACCGGCGATCAGGCCGGTGCGGACGTTGGACACCTGGTCTTCAGTCAGACCCGAGTCCTTCACCGCGTCCTGCATTGCCAGATAGGCGTAGGCAGCGGCATGGCCGACGAAGCGATAGATCTTGCGGTCGATCAGTTCTTCGAGGTTCAGGTCGATGGAGCCGGACACCTGGCTGCGCAGGCCCATTTCCTTGTATTCCGGATTGAAACGGATGCCCGGACGGCTTTTACGCAGGTTTTCGGAGACGGTCTCTTTGTCATTGCCCAGGCAGGAAACGATGCCCAGACCGGTGATTACGACGCGGCGCATGCGAATAACCCTTAGAAATTGTCAGTGGAGGTGAACACGCCGACCCGGAGGCCTTCGGCGGTATAGATTTCGCGGCCGTCCACGCTGACCGAACCATCGGCGATGGCCATGTTCAGCTTGCCTTTGAGGACGCGCTTGATGTGAATGTTGTAGGTGACTTTCTGGGCGGTAGGCAGGACCTGGCCGAAGAACTTGACCTCGCCCGAACCCAGCGCACGGCCACGGCCCGGCAGGCCTTGCCAGCCCAGGAAGAAGCCGACCAGCTGCCACATGGCGTCAAGGCCCAGGCAGCCCGGCATCACCGGATCACCCTCGAAGTGGCAGGCGAAGAACCACAGGTCCGGGGTGATATCCAGTTCGGCGACCAATTCACCTTTACCGAACTTGCCGCCTTCAGCGCTGATATGGGTGATGCGATCAACCATCAGCATGTTGGGGGCGGGCAGTTGCGCGTTACCTGGGCCGAACAGCTCGCCGCGACTGCAGCGCAGCAGGTCTTCCCGGGTAAAGGCGTTTTGTTTGGTCATGCGAACTCCTCGTTAATCCTGTGCGGCAGGGTGTGGCGATACTTAACCCGATCTGGCCAGCGGGGCATCCCTCTGCTGGCAGCCTACTCATAGACTGTTGCGTTGTAGTGAAAGTCACAGCACGGACGCAAATGAATGCACACCTGTGCACTGAAATGTGTTGCCCGCACGACAACTCGGGTCGATCAGGCACACAAGACTGCCGCAATTTAGCATTTATCGCCAGTCGCAGATGCCTTAAAGGTCAGCCAGCGCTGCAAAACCTGCTGCAAATCAGTGCGTTTGAATGGCTTGGCCAGGTAATCGTTCATCCCGGCCTGCAGGCACACATCGCGGTCGCCGTGGCGGGCGTTGGCGGTGAGGGCGATGATCGGCAGGTTTTCCAGGCCGGGCAACTGGCGAATCCGGCGGGTGGCTTCGTAGCCGTCCATCACCGGCAGGCGGCAGTCCATCAGGATCAGCGCGTAGCTGTCCTTGCTGACCATGCTTACCGCCTCGGCGCCGTCGCCGGCCACGCTGACCGCAAGGCCGAGGCTGCGCAGCATGGCTTCGACCACCGTGCGGTTGACCGGATTGTCCTCGACCAGCAGCACGCAACCGTCACGTTCCTGCGGCACTTCACCGGTAGAGCGGGTCTGCAATGCCGGCTCCTCCTGCTGAACGTATTGCAGGGGGAATTGCAGGGTGAACACCGAGCCCAGACCTTCACTGCTCTGCGCCTCCAGCGTGCCACCCATGCGTTCGGCCAGGTTGCGCGCGATTGGCAGGCCCAGCCCGGTGCCGCCGTAGCGGCGGGAAATCGAATTGTCGGCCTGCTGAAAGGCATCGAACATCGATTCGAGCAGGTCCGGTGAAATGCCGATGCCACTGTCGCGCACCGCACAGGTAAACAGAATGTGTTGCGAATCGGGCTGCTGCCAGGCGGTTTCCACCCGCACGCTGCCAAACTCGGTGAACTTCAGGGCGTTGCCGATCAGGTTGACCAGAATCTGCCGGATGCGGGTCGGGTCGCCCTTGACCCGCAGTGCGTCCAGCCCGTCGGCCAGATCCAGCTCCAGTGCCAGCCCGCGCTGCTGCGCGTTGTGGGCGAACGCCTGTACCGAGGTGGCGATCAGTTCGGCCAGATTGAACGGAATGTTCTCCAGCTCCAGTGCGTCGCGTTCAAAGCGGGAGAAATCGAGGATGTCGTTGATCACACGGAGCAGGTGTTCGGTGGACTCGGTAGCCAGTGCCGCGTATTCGGCCTGCTCCTCGGTCATGCGCGTGGTTTCCATCAACTGCAGCATGCCCAGCACACCGTTCATGGGCGTGCGCAGTTCGTGGCTCATCATTGCCAGGAACTCGGATTTGGCGCTGTTGGCCCGCTCGGCCTCTTCACGGGTGCGGATCAATTGATCCATCGCCTGCTTCTGCTCGCGGCCGGCTTTTTCCAGGCCCAGCGCCAGGTTGTTGATATGACGCGCCAGATCGCCCAGTTCGGCGTCATCGGCCACCGGCAGCGGTACGGTGTAGTCGCCGTGCTGGATCGCCTTGACCGCATCGCTCATGGCGCTGATCGGCTGGGACAGGCTCAGCGACAGACGCCGCGCGAGAATATAAGTGAAGAGCAGGGCGAACAGCGCGAGAATACCGGCCTTGAGCAGAATTTCCTGCTCGCGCATGTTGAAGGCCTCGCTGGACATGCCCACCAACACCCGTCCCAGGTAGTCCTCGGTGGGCACGTTGCCATTCTCGACGCCACGGTCGCGCAGTTTTATCTGTTGCAAGCGGATCGGCGCCTGAAAGATTTCCATCTGCCGCGAGTGGTTGTCATCGGAACTCTGCTCGACCCGGACCAGCACCTGACCGAGGCTGTTCTGCACCTCCAGAAAGCGTACGTGGGGCGTGCTCAGGGTCGCCCGCATCAGACCTTCCAGAACGTTGTTGTTGCCGACGATCACGCCATATTCGGAGGCCGGCGCCAACTGATTGGCGATCAACTGGCCAGTGTGATTGAGTTCCTGGCGCAGATCCTGGATGCGTACCACAGTAAAGAAGCTGATCAACAGCAACGTCAGCAACAGGGCCGGGCCCAGGCTGAGGATCTGTGTGCGGGTGCTGATGTTCCAGCCGCGTCGTACCGTCATGGCTTGACTCATTGACTAGCGTTCACGCAGTGCAGGGCTTGCCGATGCACGGCGGTACAAAAATGGCTGTCATGGAATCGGATCTCGTCGGAAGCGCCTAAACAATAGCTCATCGGTGCACGTGCGGAATTTTCTTCAGGGCCACGCATCTTAACCGAGCTGTAAGTAAATTCCTCATGAAGGGTAGGGTTTCGGCTGTACAGTTTTAAGGCCGTGTTTTGCCGCTGGTGGCCGGCACGGCGCTCCGTATAATGCTGCCATCGCCAGATGTGATGGCTTCAGATGGATGGTTTTATGACCCAACAGCAACCGATTGCAGTCCTGGGTGGCGGCAGCTTCGGGACGGCCGTGGCCAATCTTCTGGCCGAAAACGGCCACCGGGTCCGGCAATGGATGCGCGACCCCGCGCAGGCCGAGGCGATCCGCGTCAATCGCGAGAACCCGCGCTACCTCAAGGGCATCAAGGTGCTCGACGGGGTCGAGCCGGTCACCGACCTCAAGACCACCCTGCGCGACAGCCAGCTGATTTTCGTGGCCTTGCCGTCCAGTGCTCTGCGCGCGGTGTTGACGCCGGATGTCGAGCTGCTCACCGGCAAGATGCTGGTCAGCCTGACCAAGGGCATCGAAGCCGATACCTTCAAGCTGATGAGCGAAATTCTTCAGGACATCGCGCCCAAGGCCCGCATCGGTGTGCTGTCCGGCCCGAACCTGGCCCGTGAAATCGCCGAGCACGCGCTGACCGCCACCGTGGTCGCCAGTGAAGATGAAGCGCTGTGCCAGCATGTTCAGGACGTGTTGCACGGTCGTACTTTTCGCGTGTATGCCAGCGCCGACCGGTTTGGCGTCGAACTGGGCGGCGCGCTGAAAAACGTCTATGCGATCATCTCCGGCATGGCCGTGGCGCTGGGCATGGGCGAGAACACCAAAAGCATGCTGATCACCCGAGCGCTGGCGGAAATGACCCGTTTTGCCGTCAGTCAGGGCGCCAACCCGATGACTTTCCTTGGCCTGGCCGGCGTCGGCGATCTGATCGTCACCTGTTCCTCGCCCAAGAGTCGCAACTATCAGGTCGGTTTCGCCCTCGGCCAGGGTCTGAGCCTGGACGAGGCGGTGACCCGTCTGGGCGAGGTGGCCGAAGGGGTCAACACGCTGAAGGTACTCAAGGCCAAGGCGCAGGAGTTGCAGGTGTACATGCCGCTGGTGGCTGGTCTGCATGCCATTCTGTTCGAAGGCCGCACGCTGGAGCAGGTCATCGAATTGCTGATGCGCGCCGAACCGAAGACCGACGTCGACTTCATTTCAACCAGTGGTTTCAACTGATCCGGTGGAGAAGCTCTTGAACGAATCCAAATTCAAGCAACACGAATCGATCCTGCTGCGCATCCTGTGGATGCTGGTGTTTGCCGTGGTCTGGCAGGTGGCGGAGCTGGTGCTGGCCATCACCGTGCTGGTGCAACTGGTCTATCGGCTGTTCTACGGTGCGCCGAGCCTGAGCGTGATGTCGTTCGGCGACAGCCTGAGCCAGTTTCTCGCGCAGATCGGCCGTTTCGGCACCTTCCATACCGACCAGAAACCCTGGCCGTTCGCCGACTGGCCGGCCCCGCGCGCACCGGAAGGTGAAGCGCCGCACAGCGTCCCGCCCGCCGAGCACCCGGTGCGTGATGAGGAACCGAAACTATGAAAGTGTGGATTCTGCGTCACGGCGAGGCCCAGAACCGGGCCCGCACCGACGCTGAACGCGAACTGACCGATCACGGTCGCGAGGAAGTCCTGTCCAGCGCTGCGCAGCTGCTGGGCAAGCCGCTGCGCTGGATCATCGCCAGCCCCTACGTGCGGGCGCAGCAGACAGCCGAACTGGTACGACAGGCGCTCGGCTTCACTGATGCGGTTGTCACCGTGCCGTGGCTGACCCCGGAAAGCGATCCGCGCAAGGTGCTGGACAACCTTGACCTGTACGCGCCGGACGATGTGCTGCTGGTCAGCCATCAGCCGCTGGTCGGCACGCTGATCGGTCTGGCGGTCCACGGCAATCTGCAACAGGCGCAGCCCATGCACACCGCGAGTCTGGCCGAGCTGGAGACAGACTTCCCGTTGGCCGGGGCGATGATGCTGAACGGTGTGCGTCACCCGTCGTAACTCTGTGATGCACCTGTAGGAGCCGGCTTGCTGGCGAACGCAATCTGCCATTCACCACGGTGGTGTCTGACCTGATGCATTCGCCAGCAAGCCGGCTCCCACACATTCCGCTGTCCTCTCCAAACACAAGGAAAAACCATGAGTCTGTGGCGTGTAACTCCCGATATCGATGCGCTCAATGCGATGCAAAAAAACACCATTGGTGAAGTGCTGGATATCCGCTTCGAGGCGTTCGACGACAACTCGCTGACAGCGAGCATGGCGGTCGATCACCGTACCCATCAGCCCTACGGCTTGCTGCACGGCGGCGCGTCTGTGGTACTGGCGGAAACCGTGGGCTCCAGCGCCAGCTACCTGGTCATCGACACCAGCAAATATTTCTGCGTCGGCATCGAAGTCAACGCCAACCATTTGCGCGGGCTGCGCAGCGGGCGGGTCACGGCGGTGGCACATCCGGTCCATATCGGCCGTACCACCCATGTCTGGGACATTCGCCTGACCAGCGATGACGGCAAGGCCAGCTGTATTTCCCGCCTGACCGTGGCCGTGGTGCCTCACGGCGAGCAGCCGCCTGCTCGCTAAGCTGTTTTCGCTTTTTTTGCCATCTGTCAACTGTCAAGGTTGACAGTTGTTGAGGCAGCACTCTGCGCCTACGCTTTAGCTGTCCCAAGACGGGGCATCCATAGCAGCAAGGAAGGGCGCCATGAGTAATAAAGTCGAGTTGCTGAGTCAGGAAATTCTGGAAAAGTCCGTTGAGCTGTCAAAACTGAGTGCCGAGCTTGTGGAGTTGCAGAAGTCTTCGGCAGCCCAGGACAATTCGCCACTGGGCCAATGGCTCGCGCGTATTTACGAAGACCAGTCGCTGAGCAATATCGAATTTCAGCAATTGCGTGATGAGGCCGATGCCAGAGTCGACGCATTGGCTTCTCAATACCCTCAAAGCGGTGATCTGGCGGCGTTTCAAAAGGCCGCAGACGACGCCGTGCAACTGATGCAGACCGGCCTTCTGGGTTTCAAAAAACAGAAACTCGGGGCCGAGGCCAAGACCGCCGTACAGGATGCGTACGGTTTTCAGGTGGCCTACATCAAAGCCTGTCTGGATCGTTTCACCCAAGCCTTCTAGTAGTTGTCGTTGCCGTGCTGCAAGTGACCGGAGTGTCATCGTCGATGGCACTTCCGGTCATTGCCGCCTATTCCGGTGCCTGCGCACAATTGCAGCCTGTTCAAGGTTTCTGGATGTGCCGGCATGACCCAACCCGTGTTTTTCGCCCACGCCAACGGTTTTCCTTCTGCGACCTACGGCAAACTGTTCGCGGCGCTGGGGGAGGATTTTCAGGTCACCCACCTGGAGCAACACGCCCACGATCCGCGTTTTCCGGTGACCGACAACTGGCCGAATCTGGTCGATGAGCTGGTGCATCACCTGCGTCAGCAGGCCCAGCCGGTGTGGGGTGTCGGCCATTCTCTGGGCGGTGTGCTGCATTACCATGCGGCGCTGCGTCATCCCGAGCTGTATCGCGGCGTGGTGATGCTCGATTCACCGGTGCTGACCCGTTTCGATCAGTGGATGATCCGTGCCGCCAAGCGTTTCGGCTTCATCGATCGCATCACCCCGGCGGGACGTACACTGGGGCGGCGCGAAGTGTTCAGCGATCTGGACACGGCGCGACGTTATTTTTCCGGCAAAAGCCTGTTTCGCCGGTTCGATCCCGAATGTTTCGAGGCCTATCTGCTGCACGGTCTGCAGCCTGATGGCGGGCAATTGCGTCTGCGTTTCGACCCGGCCACCGAGATCAGCATTTACCGCAGCGTGCCCCACAACAGCCCCGGAACGGCCCGGCATTTGCGCGTGCCGCTGGCGCTAGTGCGCGGCGAGCACAGCGATGTGGTGCGCCGTCATCACGCGTTGTCGGTGAAAAGCATGCGCGAAGGCGAGTATCTTTCGGTACCGGGCGGGCACATGTTCCCGCTGGAGCACCCCGAGGACACCGCAAACATGCTCAAGAACCTTTTTTCCCGCTGGGCGGCCCGCAGTGCGTCGGCCAACGACACCCAGGCGAGCCAGCGAGCCCGCGCATGACCTGTTCGGTCGAAGAAATCCGCCTGAGCCTGCCGCATATCGAACTGGCGGCGCATCTGTTCGGGCCTGCGGACGGCACGCCAGTCATTGCCCTGCACGGCTGGCTGGACAATGCCAACAGTTTTGCCCGACTGGCGCCAAAGCTTCAGGGCTTACGCATCCTGGCGCTGGACATGGCCGGGCACGGTCACTCCGACCATCGCCCGCCGGGCGCCGGTTATGGCCTGCCGGATTACGCCCATGACGTGCTGCAAGTGGCAGCGCAGATGGGCTGGGAGCGTTTTTCCCTGCTGGGGCATTCGTTGGGTGCCATCGTCTCTGTGATCGTGGCAGGCGCCGTGCCGCAGCGGATCAACCGGCTGGCACTGATCGACGGGCTGATCCCACCGATTGCCGAGGCAGAAACCGCTGCCGAGCGCATGGGCACGGCGTTGCAGGCGCAACTGACGCAGTCGACCAAGCGCAAACCGGTGTACGCCGACATGGACCGTGCCGTCGAAGCGCGCATGAAAGGCGCGGTGGCGGTCAGCCGTGACGCCGCCGAGCTGCTGGCCCAGCGTGGCCTGATGCCGGTGCCGGGTGGTTACACGTGGCGCAGCGACAGCCGTCTGACCCTGGCTTCGCCGATTCGTCTGACCCGTGCCCAGGCGCTGTCCTTCGTCAACGCCGTGCAATGTCCCGCGCAGTTGATCGTGGCCGAAGAGGGCATGCTGGCGCAGAACAAGGAGCTGCTGGCAGGTGTGCCGTTTCAGGTGAGCGTGCTGCCCGGCGGGCATCATTTGCACCTGAATGACGAGGACGGGGCGGCCTCTGTTGCAGACTGTTTCAATCGCTTCTTTGCCGTTTCTTGACTTGCGACCCGCAACTGCCGAGGCTGAGCGGGTTGCTACAGGAGACAGCATGATGGACCACCCCGCAATTCTGCCGATTTCACCTTGCCCCGCACCGTCCGCTGTGACGGCCAGTTCTTGCCTTTCGATATTTGCCCGATGAGCGCACCTATGGGTTTGACCCGTACCCTTGGGCTTGCGCTGTGTCTGGCCGCTTTCAGTGGCGCAGGCCATGCGGCAGACGTACCGGGCAGCCAGGACCTGGAAAAACTGTCACGGCCGATCGATGCCGAAATCGTCGATTACCGGCCCGCGACAGAGCTTGAGCGCATCTATCCGCTGGGTTCGATTCGCAAGATCAGCGGCCAGCTGCGTTTCGACGGCCAGGTCTCGGCCCGTGGCAGTGCCACCGCCATCACCTACCAGTTACCCATGGAACACAATGCCGACGAGGCCTTCACCGCCGCGCGCGAAGCATTGCAGGCGCAGGGCGCGCAGTTGCTGTTCTGGTGTCAGGCCCGCGATTGCGGCGAAAGCAGCCTATGGGCCAACGAGGTGTTCGGCAACGCCAAGCTGTACGGCGCCGACAGCGGCCAGTCGTATCTGTTGCTGCGCCTGGCTGCCCCCGACAACGACACGCTCGTCGCGTTGTACGGCATCACCCGGGGCAACCGCCGCGGTTACCTGCATGTCGAGCAGTTCCAGGCCAGCGCGCCGCTGGGCGAATTGCTGCCGACCTCTGCCACCCTGTTGCGTGAGTTGAAGAGCACCGGTGAGCTGGATTTGCCCATGCTCACCGAAGCGCCACAGGAGCCGTGGATCACCTTGCTTTCTCGCGGGCTGAATCTGGACAGCACCTTGCGCGTGACGCTGTCCGGTGCTCAGCGTGAGGCCTGGCGCGACGCCCTGATCGGTAAAGGCGTGCGCGCTGCCCGCCTGGAAGCCGGCAATGCCGAAGCCAAAGGGGTGGTGATCGAACTCATCCGCTGACGCGGGTTCTATCTCAAGCGCAATTTGTACGAACAGGGCGGGCCTGCGGGTTCGCCGTTATGCTCAAGTCATTCGATGTCATTTCTACGGAAGGACCCATGCTCAATAACGATCGCCTGCTGGTGCAGATTCTGCTGCTGGCGTTGCTGGGTGCCTGCCTCTGGGTGATGGCGCCATTCTGGTCGGCGCTGTTCTGGGGAGCGGTGCTGGCGTTCGCCAGTTGGCCGCTGATGCGCCTGCTGACCCGCTGGCTCAATGGCCGCGAGTCACTGGCCGCCGGCATTCTCACTCTGGGCTGGATGATTCTGGTGGCCGCGCCGCTGGTGTGGCTCGGTTTCAACCTGGCCGATCATGTGCGTGATGCCACAGCGTTGATCAGGGACGTGCAGGTCGACGGCCTGCCGGATCCACCCGCCTGGCTGGCCGGCATTCCGTTGGTCGGTGAACGGCTGGTGGGTTACTGGACCACCATCGATCAACAGGGCGCGGCCATGCTCGCCAGCGTCAAACCCTATCTCGGCCAGGTTGGCAACTGGCTGCTGGCGCGCAGCGCGCAGATCGGCGGCGGCATTCTCGAACTGACCCTGAGTCTGGTCTTCGTGTTCTTCTTCTACCGTGATGGCCCTCGGCTGGCGGCGTTCGTGCTCAGCCTGCTGGAGCGGTTGATCGGCGACCGCGCGCAGTATTACGTCGATCTGGTGGCCGGCACCGTGCAGCGGGTGGTCAACGGCGTGATCGGTACGGCGGCAGCCCAGGCGATTCTGGCGCTGATCGGTTTTCTGATTGCCGGTGTGCCGGGGGCGCTGGTGCTGGGGATAGGTACCTTCCTGCTCAGTCTGGTGCCGATGGGGCCGCCGTTGATCTGGATTCCCGCCACTGCGTGGCTGGCCTGGAAGGGTGAATACGGCATGGCGGTGTTTCTTGGCCTGTGGGGCACCTTCATCGTCAGCGGCGTCGATAACGTGCTCAAACCTTATCTGATCAGCCGTGGCGGCAACCTGCCGCTGGTGATCGTGTTGCTGGGGGTATTCGGTGGTTTGCTGGCATTCGGATTCATCGGCCTGTTCATCGGTCCGACCTTGCTGGCCGTGGCGTACAGCCTGCTGCTGGACTGGGTCGGCGACAATCGCGCGCGGCAATCGCTGAAATAAGCGGTACGTGTGGTCAGGACCGCCGCTGCCTTGGGGTTCAGCAGCGGT
The DNA here is from genome assembly GCF_044746785.1 of Pseudomonas sp. NPDC090208. Lineage (NCBI taxonomy): Bacteria > Pseudomonadati > Pseudomonadota > Gammaproteobacteria > Pseudomonadales > Pseudomonadaceae > Pseudomonas > Pseudomonas sp. NPDC090208. The sequence goes on along the minus strand of NZ_JBIVCU010000005.1, from coordinate 35,695 downwards.
CCTGTTGTTTTAGGCGGAGATATTCAGGTATTTGCCTGACGTCGCACCGCTGTTGAGGTTGTAGCGATCACTCAGCGCCGCGACCATGCGGTTCAGGGCTTCGGTGGCCTGGGTGCTGTCGGCGCTGCTGCCGGCACTGCTCAGGGCCGCGGTCAGCTCGTCGCTGCTCACGGTGCCATCGCCGTCGGTGTCCAGCGCGCTGAGCAGCTCCGTGGCCTGGTCTTCTGCAGAAGTCGCGTCCATCTGCATCGGTGGCGGCGGTGGGGGTGTCATCGCCGCCAGTTCGTCGGCGTCGAGACTGTCGTCGCCGTCGCTGTCCAGATCGCCGAAGGCCTTGCTCAGGCTGACGGTGATGCCGTCTTTTGAATCCGAAGACAGCGCTGCACTCAACTCATCCTTGTCGATGCTGCCATCGCCATTGCTGTCGAGCTTCTTCAGCAAATCGTCGGCGAACTTCTTGCTGTTGCTGGTGGACGTGGTACTGGAGCTGACGTAACTGGAGTAACTACTGCTGCCGCTGATACCTGAGATCATCGGACTGCCTCCCTTCGAATGGATAAAGCCGGGCGGTGCTCCGGCTTATGCAGCGTCGCGGGGGTGCGTGTCGTGGGTATGTGGGGTTTGTAACGGTGGGCATACGCGTTGGGAGAGTGTGGATTCGGTGGGAGCGGGCTTGCCCGCGAAGACGACGGTAAGGACATTAAAGATGTGCAGGCTCTCCGAACCTCTTCGCGGGCAAGCCCGCTCCTACAGGGGGACTGCTACGGGGGGGCTTAGATCCGCGGCAAATCCAGCACGGCGGTAAGGCCGCCGCCCGGCGTTTCTTCCAGACGCAGATCGCCGCCCATGCGTCGCGCGGCTTCGCGGGCGATGGTCATGCCGATGCCAACCCCGCCGGAATTGCGATTGCGTGAGCCTTCGACGCGGTAGAAGGGTTCGAACACTGCTTCACGCAGGTTTTCCGGAATGCCCGGCCCGTGGTCGACGACACAGACTTGCAGGCGGTCGCTGGCGTCCTTGATCACCACCCGGGCGTGGCCGGCGTAGCGCAGGGCATTGTCTATCAGATTGTGCAGGCACGAACGCAGCGCCATCGGCTGCGATTTGAGCGGCTTGCAGGTGCCGCTGGCTTCGACGTCATCGCCATTGTCCTGGGCGTTTTCAGTCAGCGACTCGATCAGCGCCTGCACGTCGAAATACTGCAAAGCCTCGCTGGTGCGTTGCTCGTTGAGGTAGGTCAGGGTCGCGTCGAGCATGCCGATCATGTCGTTCAGATCCTGAGTCATCTGCCCGTGCAGCTTCGGCTCGTCGATCTGTTCCACCCGCAACTTCAGGCGCGCCAGCGGTGTGCGCAGGTCATGGGAAACGGCGGCGAGCATGCGCCCGCGCTGCTGGACCTGATCACGAATGCGTTCCTGCATCAGATTGAAGGTTGCGGCGGCCTGCCGTGCTTCCCGTGGCCCGTTGATCGCCAACGGCGGACTGTCGAGATTTTCACTCAGCCGTTCGGCCGCCTCGCTGATGCGCTGCACCGGTCGGCTCAAGGCCTTGGCGCCGAACCACGCGGCAATCACCAGGGTGACCAACTGGAAGAACAGCGGTATCAGCGGAATGCCGAAAAAAGGCGGCGGCGGTGGCCGGCGCATTTCCATTTCGGATGGGCGCTCGGCGTGTTCACCCGCTGCCAGCTCCTGCTCGGTGAGCGGAGGAGGTGGCGGTGGCGGGCGATGGGGGTCGTAGTAATGAAACCAGATGAACGCCAGCAAGTGCGCCAGAATGATCGCCAGCAGTGCGCCGCCGAACAGTCGGGCGAAGAGTGTATCGGCCGAGCGGATCAACCAATCTCCCTGGCGTCGAACATGTAGCCTTCGCCTCGCACGGTCTTGATCAGTTGTGGCGACTTCGGATCGTCACCGAGTTTCTGCCGCAGGCGCGACACCAGCAAATCGATGCTGCGGTCGAACGCCTCAATGGAGCGACCGCGGGCGGCGTCCAGCAGTTGCTCGCGGTTGAGCACGCGTCGTGGCCGCTCCAGGAACACCCGCAGCAAGCGGAATTCGGCGTTGGACAGCGGCACCACCAGCCCGTCCGGTGCGGTCAGCTGGCGCAATACGCTGTTCAGTCGCCAGTTGTCGAAACGCAGGGTGGTGCGCTCTTCGGTGCGGTCGTCGCGGACCCGGCGCAGGATGGTCTGGATGCGGGCCACCAGTTCGCGGGGCTCGAACGGCTTGGCCATGTAGTCGTCGGCACCCAGTTCCAGGCCGATGATACGGTCGGTCGGCTCGCAGCGGGCGGTGAGCATCAGGATCGGGATGTCCGAGGAGCTGCGCAGCCAGCGGCACAGCGACAGTCCGTCCTCACCGGGCAGCATCAGGTCCAGCACCACCACGTCATAGGTTTCTTCGGCCAGGGCCTGGCGCATGGCGTTGCCGTCGGTCACACCAGTGCTCTGAATGTTGAACCGGGCCAGGTAGTCGCACAGCAGTTCGCGGATCGGCACGTCGTCATCGACGATCAGCGCGCGGGTATTCCAGCGGCGCTCTTCGGCCTGGAGGGTGGCGGTATTGCTGTCTGAAGGTGTCTGCATCGTGCTGCCGCCATGTGGTGCCGCCGAAGTCGGCCGCGAATAGAGAACGACGCTGCCATGCTACTGCGCTGGCAGGCGCGGCGGAAGGGTGACCGGGTGAGGTGTCGGCGGATTGTCGTGAATGTATCGAAAAATGTACAAAACGGTTAACACGCCATTTTTCCGGTTTCATGAACGGCGTTCAGGTTGTCCGCGGTTTGCTTTTGTGGGAGGGAGCCCTGCTCGCGAAAGCGTCATGACGGCCAATGCTATGGTGTCTGACCTGACGCCTTCGCGAGCAGGGCTCCCTCCCACGGTCCGAGGTTGAATGGAAAACCCGGTGCAGTCGTAAAGCGCATCTTTATGCCCTGAAGCCCCGTAAACCCGCCACTTTTTACACTTTCTTTATGCCCGGCACGGGCTGTCGATCTCGTTCCTTTACACCCCTCGTGAGGACAATTCCTGCACACGGCAATCGCCGTATGACGGAGAGTTTTTCATGAGCGTTCTGGATGGGGTGTCTCTGCTGTTGGCGGCAGGGTTGTTCGTGTACTTGCTGGTGGCGCTGCTGCGCGCCGGCCGGGTCGAGGAGTGACGGCCATGCACGGTTACGACTATCTGCTGATTCTGGCGTTCTTCGCACTGGTGCTGTTGCCGGCGCCGCTGCTGGGGCGCTTCTACTACAAGGTCATGGAAGGCCAGCGTACCTGGCTGACGCCGGTGATGGGGCCCGTGGAGCGCATCTGCTATCGGTTGTCGGGTGTCGACCCGGCTGTCGAACAAAACTGGAAGACCTACACCCTGGCCCTGCTGGCGTTCAACCTGGCGGGGTTTGTCGTGCTGTTCGCCATCCTCGTGCTGCAGGGTGCACTGCCGCTCAACCCGCAAGGGCTGCCGGGCATGGAGTGGTCGCTGGCGTTCAACACGGCGATGAGTTTCGTCACCAACACCAACTGGCAGAGCTACAGCGGTGAGTCGTCGCTCAGCTACTTGAGCCAGATGGCCGGGCTGACCGTGCAGAACTTCGTCAGCGCTGCCACCGGTATCGCCGTGCTGGTCGCGTTCTGTCGCGGTATCGCCCGTCGCTCGACGCACAACCTGGGCAACTTCTGGGCCGACATGACCCGTGCCACTCTGTATGGCCTGCTGCCGCTGTGCATCGTGCTGGCGCTGTTTCTGGTCTGGCAGGGCGTACCGCAGACGTTCGCCCACTATGTTGATGCGGTGACCCTGCAAGGCGCCGACCAGACCATCCCGCTCGGTCCGGCCGCCAGCCAGATCGCCATCAAGCAACTGGGCACCAACGGCGGTGGCTTCTTCGGTGTCAACTCGGCGCACCCGTTCGAGAACCCGACGGCCTGGAGCAACCTGTTCGAACTGGTGTCGATCATCCTGATCCCGGTGGCGCTGGTGTTCACCTTCGGCCATTACGTCAAGGACATGCGCCAGAGCCGCGCCATCGTCGCCTGCATGCTGGTGCTGTTTCTGATCGGTGGCGCCGTGGCGCTGTGGGCCGAGTACCAGCCCAACCCGACCTTGAATATCGCAGGCGTTGAACAGACCGCGCCGATGGAAGGCAAGGAAACCCGCTTCGGCACCACCGGCACGGTGCTGTGGGCGGCCACCACTACCGCAGCCTCCAACGGCTCGGTCAACGGCATGCACGACAGCCTCAACCCGCTGAGCGGCATGATCGCGCTGGCCAACATGATGGTCGGCGAAGTGATCTTCGGCGGGGTGGGCGCGGGTCTCTACGGCATGCTGCTCAACGTGCTGATCGCGGTGTTCCTGGCGGGCCTGATGATCGGTCGCACCCCGGAATACCTCGGCAAGAAACTGCAGGCCCGGGAAGTGAAGCTGCTGGTGGCGACCCTGATCGTCATGCCGGTCGGCGTGCTGGTGTGCGCCGCGTTGGCGGCGTCGTTGCCCGGCCCGGCCGGCGCAGTGAGCAACCCCGGCGCCCATGGCTTCAGCCAGCTGCTGTACACCTACACCTCGGCCACCGCCAACAACGGCTCGGCTTTCGGCGGCTTCAGCGCCAACACGATGTTCCACAACCTGATGCTCAGCCTGTCGATGTTCCTCGGTCGCTTCGGTTACATCCTGCCGGTGCTGGCGCTGGCCGGCAGCCTGGCGGCGAAAAAGACCGCGCCGCTGGGGTTGAACAGCTTCCCGACTCACGGTCCGCTGTTCGTCACTCTGCTGACTGTGACCATTTTGCTGGTGGGCGGTTTGACCTTCCTGCCGACCCTGGCCCTGGGGCCGATTGCCGAACACCTGAGCCTGGGTTTCTGAGGACTGAATCATGAATATGCCTGCTCCTGTGATGAAGAACGCCGAACAGCCGGTGGCTGCCGAGCCGGTCAAGACCGCCTTCGCCGACCTGTGGCGCCCGGCGCTGATTCAGGCCTTCGTCAAGCTCGATCCGCGTCAACTGAAACGCGCGCCGGTGATGCTGGTGGTGGAGCTGACCGCCATCCTCACCACCGTGCTGTGCCTGATTCCCAACCCGGCGGTGCCGACGTTCGTTGCCGTGCAGATTGCCGTGTGGCTGTGGTTCACCGTGCTGTTCGCCAACTTCGCCGAAGCGCTGGCCGAAGGTCGCGGCAAGGCTCGCGCCGACAGCCTCAAGGCCGGCAGCGAAGGCTTGAAGGCGCGTTTGCAAGGCGCGACCGGCGGTTTTCTGACTGTCAACGCCAACACCCTGCGCAAGGGCGATGTGGTGCGGGTGGAGGCGGGCGAACTGATCCCCGGTGACGGCGAGGTGATTGCCGGTATTGCGGCGGTCAACGAAGCGGCCATCACGGGTGAATCCGCGCCGGTGATCCGCGAGTCCGGCGGCGACCGCTCCGCCGTCACCGGTAACACCCGGCTAGTGTCCGACTGGCTGCTGGTGCGCATCAGCAGCAACCCCGGCGAGTCGACCCTGGACCGCATGATCGCGCTGGTCGAAGGCGCCAAACGGCAGAAGACCCCCAACGAAGTGGCGTTGGACATTCTGCTGATCGGCTTGACCTTGATCTTCCTGCTGGTGGTGGTGACCCTGCAGCCGTTCGCCCATTTTGCCGGTGGCAACCTGCCGCTGGTGTTTCTGGTGGCGCTGCTGGTGACGCTGATTCCGACCACCATCGGCGGTCTGTTGTCGGCCATCGGTATCGCTGGCATGGACCGTCTGGTGCGCCTCAACGTCATCGCCAAATCCGGGCGCGCGGTGGAAGCCGCTGGCGACGTGCATGTGCTGTTGCTGGACAAGACCGGCACCATCACCTTCGGCAACCGTCGTTGCGCAGCGGTGTATGCGGCGCCCGGCATCAGTGCCAGGGAAGTGGGCGAGGGCGCCTTGCTCGCCTCGCTGGCGGACGACACCGCCGAAGGCAAATCCATCGTCGAGTACCTGCGAGCCCTGCACCCGATGCGTGAACCGGCCGCCAGCCAACTGACCGCCGTGCCATTCAGCGCGGAAACCCGGTTGTCCGGTGTCGACTATGAAGGTCGCGTGTTCCGCAAGGGCGCCGTGGATTCGTTGTTGAAGTTCCTGGGCCGTGATCGCGCCGACCTGCCGCTGACCCTGTCGCGGGAAATCGACAAGATCGCCAAGACCGGCGGCACGCCGCTGCTGGTCAGCGGCGAAGGCAAGCTGCTCGGCGTGATTCATCTCAAGGACGTGGTCAAGCCGGGCATTCGTGAACGTTTCGACGAGCTGCGCAAGCTGGGCATTCGCACGGTCATGGTCACCGGCGACAACCCGCTGACCGCCGCGGCGATTGCGGCCGAGGCCGGTGTCGATGACGTGCTCGCTGAAGCCACCCCGGAGAAAAAACTCGAGCGCATCCGTCAGGAACAGAACGACGGCCGTCTGGTGGCGATGTGCGGCGACGGCGCCAACGACGCCCCGGCGCTGGCCCAGGCCGACGTCGGTATGGCGATGAACGATGGTACGCAAGCGGCGCGCGAGGCGGCCAACATGGTCGATCTGGACAGCGACCCGACCAAGCTGCTCGACGTGGTGCAGATCGGCAAGGAACTGCTGGTGACCCGTGGCGCGTTGACCACCTTTTCGATTGCCAACGACGTCGCCAAATACTTCGCGATTCTGCCGGCGCTGTTCGCGGCGATCTATCCGCAACTGGGCGTGCTCAACATCATGCACCTGGCCAGTCCGCAGAGCGCGATCCTTTCGGCGATCGTCTTCAACGCCCTGATCATCGTCGTGCTGATTCCGCTGGCCCTGCGTGGCGTGCGGGTGCAGGCCGCCAGCGCGGCGCATCTGTTGCGGCGCAACCTGTTGATCTACGGGTTGGGCGGCATTGTCGTGCCGTTCGTGGGGATCAAGGTCATCGACCTGCTGCTGACCGCGTTGCATCTGGTGTAAGCGTGCAGCCTGCGCTGCGGTATGGCGTAACGCTGCCGCAGCGCCCATTTCGAGTGAGGATTGAATGATGTCCAGTGTATTGCGTCCGGCCATGAGCCTGATCGTGTTGATGACCCTGATCACCGGCGTGGCCTATCCGCTGGTGGTGACCGGCGTGGCCCAGGTGGCGTTCCCGGATCAGGCCAATGGCAGCCTGGTGTATGACGACCAGGAAAAAGTGCGCGGCTCGACGCTGATCGCCCAGCCGTTCAGTGGCGAAGAGTGGTTCCAGCCGCGTCCATCGGCAGGCGCCTATGCCACGGTCGCCAGTGGCGCGAGCAACCTGGCGCCGAGCAACCCGGCGCTGGCGGCGCGCATCGGTGAAGAGGTCGGCAAGCAGAAGGTCGACAATCAGGGGCCGGTGCCGCTGAACCTGCTGACCACCTCCGGCAGCGGTCTGGACCCGCACCTGTCGCCAGCGGCGGCGGAGTATCAGGTGGCGCGCATCGCCGCCGCCCGCCATTTGCCCCGCGACACCGTGCAGCGTCTGGTGGCGGCCAACACCGAAAACCCGCTGGTCGGCCCGCCGGTGGTGAACGTGCTGGGCTTGAACCAGAGCCTGAATGCGTTACCGTCTGTGTCCAGATAAACGCAAACCGTAGGAGCCGGCTTGCTGGCGAATGCGATAGACCGGTGATGATGGGGGGGCTGACACACCCGGTTCGCCAGCAAGCCGGCTCCTACAAGGTAAGCCACGAACAACGATCAACCCACCAGGACAACCACCGTGAACTCAGACAGCCGCGCCGACGCCTTGCTGGCTAACTTGCCCCGGGACGACCGTGGCCGGCTCAAGGTCTTCCTCGGCGCCGCCCCCGGCGTGGGCAAGACCTACGCCATGCTCCAGGCCGCGCACACGCAGATGCGCCAGGGCGTTTCGCTGCTGGCCGGTGTGGTGGAAACCCATGGCCGCGCGGAAACCGAAGCGCTGCTCGGCGGTCTGCCGCAGCAACCCATGCTGCGCTCCGAATACCGCGGCGTGATCCTGGAAGAAATGGACCTCGACGGCCTGTTGCAGGCGCGGCCAAAACTGGTGCTGGTCGACGAACTGGCCCACACCAACGCCCCCGGCAGCCGCCACGCCAAACGCTGGCAGGACATTCAGGAGCTGCTCTCAGCGGGCATCGACGTCTACACCACGGTCAACGTCCAGCACCTGGAGAGCCTCAACGATCAAGTGCGCGGGATCACCGGCGTGCAGGTCCGCGAAACCCTGCCGGACTGGGTCTTGCAGGAAGCCTACGAACTGGTGCTGATCGACCTGCCGCCCCGCGAGCTGCTGGAGCGTCTGCGCGACGGCAAGGTCTACGTGCCGGAGCAGGCGCGGGCGGCCATCGATGCCTTCTTCACCCAGACCAACCTCACCGCCCTGCGTGAGCTGGCAATGCAGACCGCTGCCGCGCAGGTCGACAACGATCTGGCCCTCGGTTACCGGCAACTGGGCCAGGCGGCACCGGCGGTGCGCGGTCGGTTGCTGGTCGGCGTTGACGGCGATGCCCAGGCCGAGCGATTGGTGCGACATGCCAGCCGTGTGGCCCAGCGTCGTCATCTGCCGTGGAGCCTGGTGCATGTCGACAACGGTCGATTCTTCGACGAACTGGCGCGCACCCGTCTGCAAAATGCTCAGCAACTGGCCGAGCGTCTCGGCGGCGAAGTGGTGGTGCTGCGCGCGCCGGAAGTGGCGAAAACCCTGATTCAACATGCTGCCGAACGCCGCGCCAGTCTGGTGCTGGTCGGCCAGTCGCGGCCATTGTTGCGTCGTCGGGTGTTCGGCGGCGGCCTGGCGGCGCGCCTGTTGCGCAATGCCCATGGCCTGGAAATCAACGTGCTCGACAGCGAAGCACGGCCCGATCAACCGCGCTCGACCACTCCGCGCAATCTGGCGTGGTTCGACTATCTGCTGGCGGTGCTGGCGACGATCTGCGCCAGCGCCCTGGCTTGGGCAGTGGCGAGCGTGCTGGCACTGCCGAACATCTCGCTGGTGTTTCTCGCCGCCGTGTTGCTGGTGGCGGTGCGCAGCAGCGTCGGCCCGGCGATGGTCTGCTCGGTGCTGTCGTTTCTGGCCTATGACTTTCTGTTCATCCCGCCGAATTTTTCCCTGAGCATCCAGCGCGAAGAGGACGTGCTGACATTGCTGTTCTTCCTGCTGATGGCGGCGCTGACCGGCAACCTCGCGGCTCGCCAGCGGCGTCAGCTCAAGGCACTGCGCGAGACTCAGGAAGAGACCAGTGAACTGCTCGACCTGTCACGCCGCCTGACCGCGGCCACCGACCGCCAGGCCGTGCTCAGCGCCGCTGAACATCATCTGGCCGGCTGGAATGAATTGCAGTTCTGTGTGCTCGACAACGACGGCCAACAAGGCTGGAAAGTCGAAGTCGGCGGCCCGTTGGAATTCTCCGAGCCGGAGCGAGCCGCTGCCGACTGGTCCTGGCAGCACGATCAGCCGGCCGGCAAGGGCACTGGCACGCTGCCGACCAGCCAGTGGTGGTGGCTGCCGCTGTCGGTGGATGATGCGCCGCTGGCCCTGCTTGGCGTCCGGGCGAAGGAGGGCGAAAGCTTTACCGCTCAACGTCGACGCCTGCTGATCGCGCTGAGCCAGCCGCTCGGCCAGGCCCTGGCCCGCGCACGACTCGCCGAAGACCTCGAAGCCGCCCGCCTGCATGGCGAAACCGAACAGCTGCGCAGCGCCTTGCTGGCCTCGGTCTCCCATGACCTACGCACACCACTGACCGCCATGCGCGGCAGCATCGACAGCCTGCTGGCGCTCGGCGAAGCGATCCCGCTGGAGGATCGCCGCGAGCTGCTGGAAGGTACCCGCGACGAGGCCGAGCGCCTGGACCGCTACATCCAGAATCTGCTGGACATGACCCGTCTCGGCCATGGCGCCCTCAAACTCGCGCGCGACTGGGTATCCCCCGGCGACATCGTCGGCAGTGCCCTCGGCCGCCTGCGCGCAGTCATGGCACAGCTGCAGGTCAGCACCGAGCTGCCTGCCGAACTGCCGCTGCTGTACGTTCACGCCGCATTGATTGAGCAGGCGCTGATCAACGTGCTGGAAAACGCCGCGCGCTTCTCGCCGATCCACGGCCGTTTGCAACTGGCCGTGCGGTCCGAAGCCAGTGAACTGGTGTTCGCCGTCAGCGACGAAGGCCCCGGCATTCCAGAAGCCGAGCGGGCGAAAATCTTCGACATGTTCTACACCGCCGCCCGTGGCGATCGCGGCGGGCAGGGCACCGGGCTGGGGCTGGCGATCTGTCAGGGCATGATCGGCGCCCACGGCGGGCGCATCAGTGTCGCCGACGGCATCGACGGACGCGGCACCTGCATCAGCCTGCACCTGCCGTTGCAGGCACAACCTGAGGCCGAAATGGAACAGGCGATGTGAGCGGGCGATGGGTTACGCTTGCACGCATTACTCAAACACTCCCCGTAGCCGCCCGGCCGGACTGCTACAGGAAATGATGAAAGTCTGACAGGACAACCATGAGCCAGACGGCAACCATTCTGGTAATCGACGATGAGCCGCAGATCCGCAAATTCCTGCGCATCAGCCTCGCTTCACAAGGCTACAAAGTACTCGAAGCCGGCACCGGCAACGAAGGCCTCAGCCAGGCCGCGTTGAACAAACCCGACCTGCTGGTTCTCGACCTCGGCCTGCCCGACATGGACGGCCAGGACGTGCTCAGTCAGTTCCGCGAATGGTCGGCTGTGCCCGTGCTGGTGCTGTCCGTGCGCGCCAGCGAAGGCGAGAAGGTCCGTGCCCTGGACTCAGGCGCCAACGACTACGTCACCAAACCCTTCGGCATCCAGGAATTCCTCGCCCGCATCCGCGCCTTGCTGCGCCAGACCCCGGACACCGCCCCGACCGACGCTGCCGTAAAAGTCGGCCCACTGACCATCGACCTGGCCTACCGCCGCGTGTCGCTGGACGACACCGAAGTGGCGCTGACCCGCAAGGAATACGCCGTCCTCGCCCAACTCGCCCGCCACCCCGGCCGCGTCATCACCCAACAGCAACTGCTCAAGGACATCTGGGGCCCGACCCACACCGAAGACACCCACTATCTGCGCATCGTGGTGGGACACCTGCGGCAGAAACTGGCGGATGACCCGGCGGCACCGCGGTACATCGTGACGGAGGCGGGGGTGGGGTATCGGTTGGTGGGGGGGTAGGCGCGCAACGGTGAGAGGCCCCTTGCTACGCGTTTTGTGTTTTGCCAACGCGCTTTGGGCACCACACATTCTGTGGGAGGCAACCAACTGTCTTAAGCGTCAAACCCGGCAATATCGCGCTGACGGACCCACCGCCATCGCGAGCAAGCTCGCTCCTACAGATTTGGCGGCAATCCACACAACGTGTGGCTGACAGCGATTCTGTGGGAGGGGGCTCTGCTCGCGATGACGTCCGATCGGTAACTGAAGTGTTGTCTGACCCACCGCCATCGCGAGCAAGCGCGCTCCTACAGGTTTGGTGGCAATCCACACAACATGTGGCTGACAGCGATCCGGTGGGAGGGAACTCTGCTCGCGATGACGTCAGATCGGTAACTGAAGTGTTGTCTGGCCCACCGCCATCGCGGGCAAGCGCGCTCCTACAGGTTTGGCGGCGATCCACAAAACGTGTGGCTGACAGCGATCCTGTGGGGGGAGCCAACTGTCTTAAGGGTCAAACCCGGCAATATCGCGCTGACGGACCCACCGCCATCGCGGGCAAGCGCGCTCCTACAGGTTTGGCGGCGATCCACACAACGTGTGGCTGACAGCGATCCTGTGGGAGGGAGCTCTGCTCGCGATGACGTCAGATCGGTAACTGAAGTGTTGTCTGACCCACCGCCATCGCGGGCAAGCGCGCTCCTACCGGTTTGGCGGCAATCCACAAAACGTGTGGCTGACAGCGATCCGGTGGGAGGGAGCTCTGCTCGCGATGACGTCAGATCAGTAACTGAAGTGTTGTCTGACCCACCGCCATCGCGAGCAAGCTCACGCCTACGGCTTTGCATGGCGCGATGCTTCCGGGCATAAAGCTGTCCAAGGGGGTTCTGTCGGAATAAATTGTGACTTTTCGTACAGACTTGTCCCTATCTCTTGCGTGAAATTTCCTAGACAATCCTGAGCCCTTGTGTCTGCTGAATCATGGGTCTAGTCTCCGTTCGCCGCTGCAAAATCAGCGGTCGGGTGTGAGAACCCGCAACTCAGTAGGCGCATCAAGCGGCCAATCCTGTCGGTTTCATTGACGGGATATTTTATGGCAGCTGTGTACAGGCAGACTTCGGTCTGACCGGAGCCTACTGTCCGGTTTCTCACCCTGCTGCACAGCTGCCACCCTTCACCGTGTGAGAACGGCGTTTGGTGGTTTCACTCAGTAGGAGCTGAACCATGAAAAAAATCACCCCCGATCCACCGATCTCCATCCACGATCCCGTCGATCTGGAATCCTCTCTGATTCGCGCGTCCGAGTTATTGCGATGTGCGTCTGCAAGCGCCTACGAAAATGGCGACAACCTCACTGGCATGCACCGCGACCTGGCCTATTCGGTCATGCATCTGTTCGACCTGGCGAAGGCCATGATCGATCGCTCACTGGTCATCGTTGAAAACCGCAAATAAGGTTCCGACAAGCCATCGATGCGCTCTGGAAATGAGCGCTTTGTGGTTGAACTTTCGAAAATGTAGGTTGGTTTGGTAAGTCTTGTAGGAAACGTCCTTAAATAAAGAGCGGGGCTAGCTTGGGTCTGTGTATTAATTCATTGTGTCGCACCGGCAAAAGCCGGGACGCTCTGTAAGTTCTTTCCAATCGCAAAATGCTTGTGTGCTGCAGTTGACGGTTTCGGCATCAGGCGATTGACACTGGATGTCGAACTGAATATTTCTGGATATAACTGCCACGCGGGTTCAAGGAGGAAGTATGGCCTCAAACAGTTTTCAAAACGAAGTGCCCAAGGCACGCATCAATATCAAGCTCGATTTGCATACGGGCGGCGCGCAGAAAAAAGTTGAACTGCCTCTCAAATTGATGTTGATGGGGGACTACAGCAATGGCAAAGAAACAGCGCCGCTGTCTGAACGCAAAAAGACCGATATCAATAAAAACAATTTCGACAGCGTGCTATCGGAGTTTTCGCCAGCGGTAAAACTGGCGGTGGAAAATACGCTGGTGGGCGACGGTTCCGATACCGGTGTCGAGCTGAACTTCCGCAGCATGAAGGATTTCGAGCCTGAGCAAGTGGCTCGACAAATTCCGGAACTGCGAGCGTTGCTGGCCATGCGCAATCTGTTGCGCGATCTCAAATCCAACTTGCTGGACAATGCCACCTTCCGTCAGGAACTGGAGCGTATTCTGCGGGATGACACACTGAGCGAAGGATTGCGGGCTGAGTTGGCCGCGCTGTCGGTCGAGTAAATCATTTTTCGAAAAGCCCTGATCAAGTAGGAAACTTTCATGTCCGCTACCTCTTCCAGCGCAACTTCGCGCGACGCTACGGTATTGTCTGAAGAAAACCAAAGCGTGTATGGCACTCTGTTCAGCAAGATCAATCTCAGCCCTGTTGCAGAACTGGGCAGCATCGAAGCATTTCAGAACGTTGAAGCCCTGTCCGATGTGTCTGCCGACGAGCGGGTCACTGCCGCCGTCAGCGTGTTTCTGAGCATGCTCAAACAGTCTTCGCAGAAAATCGAACGTCTCGACAAGGCCTTGCTGGACGAGCACATCGCGTCGCTGGACATGCAGATTAGCCGCCAGCTCGACGCGGTCATGCACCATGCCGACTTCCAGCGCGTCGAATCCACTTGGCGCGGTGTGAAGTCGCTGATCGACCAGACCGACTTCCGTCAGAACGTGCGCATCGAATTGCTGGATATCAGCAAGGACCACTTGGTTCAGGACTTCGACGACGCGCCGGAAATCACCCAAAGCGGGCTGTATCTGCACACTTACACCCAGGAATATGACACCCCGGGTGGCGAGCCGATCGCTGCGGCCATTTCCAACTATGAGTTCGGTCGTGGTCCGCAGGATATTGCCTTGCTGCGCAATATTTCCAAAGTGGCCGCTGCTGCGCACATGCCATTTGTCGGGGCAGTAGGGCCGGAATTTTTCGGCAAGAAAACCATGGAAGAAGTGGCGGCCATCAAGGATATCGGCAACTATTTTGACCGGGCTGAATACATCAAGTGGAAGTCGTTCCGCGAAAGCGATGACTCGCGTTATATCGGCCTCACCATGCCACGTGTATTGGGGCGCCTGCCCTATGGCCCGGACACCATTCCCGTGCGCAGCTTCAACTACGTAGAAAACGTCAAGGGTTTCGATCACGACAAATATCTGTGGACTAACGCCTCGTTTGCCTTTGCCGCCAATATGGTCAAGAGCTTTATTGCCAATGGCTGGTGTGTGCAGATTCGTGGTCCGCAATCCGGCGGCGCGGTTCAGGACTTGCCGATTCATCTGTACGACCTGGGTACCGGTAATCAGGTCAAGATTCCATCGGAAGTGATGATTCCCGAAACCCGCGAATTTGAATTCGCCAATCTCGGTTTCATTCCACTGTCGTATTACAAGAACCGCGATTACGCCTGTTTCTTTTCGGCCAACTCTGCGCAGAAACCGGCGTTGTATGACACGGCCGATGCGACCGCCAACAGCCGTATCAATGCGCGCCTGCCGTATATCTTTCTGCTCTCGCGTATTGCCCATTATCTGAAACTTATTCAACGGGAAAATATCGGCACGACCAAAGACCGTCGTCTGCTGGAACTTGAGTTGAACAAGTGGGTAGGCGGACTGGTGACCGAAATGACCGACCCGAGTGATGACCTTCAGGCTTCTCACCCTCTGCGTGAGGCGCGAGTGATCGTGGAAGACATCGACGACAACCCGGGCTTCTTCCGCGTCAAGTTGTACGCCATTCCGCATTTCCAGGTGGAAGGTATGGACGTCAACCTTTCGCTGGTTTCGCAAATGCCCAAGGCCAAAGCCTGAATCGCACAGGGAGTCTGATTCATGAAGATTGACCGCCCTTTGTGGGCTGCAGGCGCGCTGCTGTCTCCTCAGCAGTTTCAGCAACAGGCGCAGTGGGAAGCGTGGACCAACGAGCGTCTGGCGCACTTGTCACTGATCCACCCCTGGGGTGTCCAGGCGGTGATGTTCGATCAGCAGACATTGTCGCTGGGCAAGCTCAAGGCGAGCCGGTTGTGTCTGCGTCTGCCGGACGGCACGCAGATTGATACCGATCTGGTGGACCGTCTTCCCGATGCACTGGAGCTGGAGCGCCTGCCGGTCAATCTTCAGGAGGCTCTCGTGCTGCTGGCGTTGCCGCTGGAGCAGGCCAACGGTGGCAACTGCCTCTTTGAAGGGGGCAGGGCTGACCGGCCCATGCGCTTTCGGCAGGACTGGCGCACGGTGCAGGATGTTTACGGTGATGAAGCACAATCCGTTGGCGTGCTCGAACATGCCCTGAGCCTGCGTCTGGGCGCTGACAGCAATGGCGATTACGTCACATGCCCGATCGCCAGACTCAAGCGTGACCCGCAGGGCGCCTGGATGCTCGACCCTGTGTATGTGCCTCCGTTGTTGAGCTTTGACGCCCATCCGGCGTTGTTGACGCAACTGGATAATCTGCTGATTCAACTGTCTGCCAAGCGCCAACGGTTGATGGGCATGCGCCGCGAAAGCAATCAGCGCATGGCCGATTTTGCAGTGGCGGATGTGTCGCTGTTCTGGCTGCTCAATGCCTTGAACACCTACCAGCCGGTGCTGAGCGATCTCAAGGCGTTTCCTGCGCGGCACCCCGAGCAGGTCTATCTGGAATTGGTGCGCTTCGCCGGGAGTCTGCTGACGTTCTCGCTGGAGCACGACATCGACAAGATTCCGGCCTATCGCCATGAACAACTGGAAGCGGTTTTTGCCCCGTTGATGCAGACGATTTCCGCGTTGCTTGAAGCCAGCCTGCCGTCCCGTGTGGTTGCGCTGGATCTGCAAAAGGTCGATGCCAACCGCTGGAAGGTCGTGCTGAACGACCCTCGTCTGAAAGAGCCTGACGGTGCTGATTTTTACCTCTCCGTGCGTTGCCGTGAGTCGGCCGCGCAATTGCAGAGTCAGTTCCCGCGCCTGTGCAAGGTGGGCATACAAGACCACGTCCAACGTTTGGTCAACGCGGCACTGGATGGCGTTCCTCTGCAGCCCCTCAGTCATGTTCCGGCAGCGATCCCGCTGCGTCTGGAAAACCAGTATTTCGCTCTGGACCTGAAACACCCCAGCGGCCAGGCGGTGCTGGCCGAAGGTAACTGCGTTTTCTATGTCCCGAGCACGTTTACCGACGTGAAACTTGAACTGTTTGCGGTGCTGCGCGCATGAACCTATTCAAATCGGAAAAACCGTTTCGCTCGCTCGTCGATGTCGACGAGCTGTTGCAGGACACCTATCTGCTGGTGGTCGAGTTGCGTCAGGGGGGCTCGGCGAAGAACAGCAACGCGTTGTGGGAGTTCTGTTCACAGCAGATCGAAACGGTACGTGAAGCGCTCAAGGAGTCCGGGCTGAGCCAGCGCAGTATCGACCACATCAGCCATGCGCAGTGTGCCTTGCTCGACGAAAGCGTATTTACCCTGGCGACCCCGGAGGCCCGCAAGAGATGGGACAGCGAGCCGTTGCAGGCGCATTTTTTCAACCGTCATCAGGCGGGCGAATTTCTCTATGAAGAAATGCGCGAAGTGCTCCGTGAGCCATCGCCGAACCCTAGCGTGGTGACTGTTTACCTGCGGGTCATGCTGCTGGGTTTCAACGGTCGTTACAGCGACGTTGAGCACCCCGAGCGTCTGCAGTTGATTGCCGAGCTGGAAGAGCGTGTAGCGCCATTGCAGCTCGATGGCTTCCCGGTCAAACGGCTGCTGGCCGGACGCCCACGCAACCCTGTGCGCTGGCTGATTTCACCGATCGCTCATGGGGTGGCGGCCTGTCTGCTGCTGGTTGCCGTCTGGCTGGGGCTGGATCGGCATCTGGTGGGGCTGATTGATTCGTTCCCGCCTCTGCCAGTGTGAGGTCGGCATGTCACTCAATCTGACTCGCGGACTTTGCCTGTGGGCCGTCGCGCTGGTGCTGGCGCTGGTCGTCATCGTGCCCATGTCCATGCCATGGCGTCTGGCGCTGGTGTCGCTGGTCGGTGCACTGGCCGCAACGCTGTGGGTGCGTGCCGAACAGCGTGCGAAAAGCCTGCATCAGGCGTGGGTGGCCGCTGACATGGATGCCTTGCTGCAGTCTGTTCAGCGGCAACCCGTGGTGTTGGTATGCGGTGATAACCACGGGCTGTTCGGAGCGCAGGTCGGGGACCGCCCGAATGTGCGCTTTACGGCCCAGGGCTGTTACATCGGCGTCCCGACCCTCGCACAGTTGCCCACGATGGTCGCGCACCTCACCGCCATGCATCCGGACTGGCGCAAGCAACTGAGCGTCCTGTTTGCCATCAACCCGTTCGAGCAAACCGATCAGGCGGGTCTGGCGAGCCAGATTCGTGCGCTGTGCCATCAACTGACCTTGGCGCGCAAAGCTGGCGCTGCGCTGCCGTTGCAACTGGTCACCTACTTGCAAGGCGCCAATGCCGATGAAGCCTGGTTCAGTTGGGAAACCGAGCGGGCGCAGATCAGCGTGCGCCATGCCGGCACCTGCACCGGCCTGGCCGAGTGGCAGCGTCAGGCTCCGGACGCAACCGAGCGTGCAGAACGTTTGCGGATCTGCGTCCAGCTAAAGAGCGCCGGGCAATGGCTGGCTGAAGCGGTGTTGCCTCATTTGCCGGCACGAGAGCGCGTCGTGGTCTGTTCGATCACCCTGGTGCCGGAGCTGCCGCGAATGGCCGGCAGCCATCTCTGGCAACAGTGGCTAGGTGAAAAGACCGGGCTGGACGACACGCAACAGGTGGCAAGCGTGCAAGGCAACTGTCTGCCGTTTCCCGATCCGCTGCTGACTTTGCTGCCCAGACCGGTCGGAAATACGGCGGTCCATCGCACCTACGTGTTGGCTCTGTGGATGTTTACCGGCGCCGCGCTGATCGCGCTGGTGAGTTCGGCCTGGCAGAACACGCTGTTGATGCGGCGAGTGAGCGATGACCTGAATCGGTACTCCGTGCTGCCGCCAGCTGAGCGGCGCGACCAGCCGGAATTCGTTCAGCGGGAAAGCGCGATCGCTGTACTGCGGAAACACGCCGTGTTGCTGGATGGCTACTTCCGCAACGGTGAGCCGCTGTCGTTGGGACTGGGGCTCTATCAGGCTGGCCGTCTGCGTGTACCGGTGCTGGACGCAGTGGCCGGTTATCGGGAGCCACCCGTTGAAAAGCCGGCACAGATCGCCGAACCCATTCGCCTGAACAGCCTGTCCTTGTTCAGCGTTGGCAGTGCCGAACTCAAGCCCGGCTCGACCAAGGTGTTGATCAATGCGTTGCAGCACATCCAGGCGCAGCCCGGCTGGCTGATCGTGATCACCGGCCATACCGACGCCACCGGCGGCGCAGAACACAACCTTCAACTGTCCCGTGCCCGCGCAGCGTCGGTACGCGACTGGATGCAGCGCATGGGCGACATCCATGACAGCTGCTTTGCAGTGCAGGGCTTTGGTGCCGATCAGCCCATCGCCAGCAATGACATCGAGGTCGGTCGTAGCGCCAACCGTCGAGTCGATATTCGTCTGGTGCCGGAAGCGGGGGCCTGCGTGTCTTCCCGACCGGTAGCGGACGGTACTCCCCCGGCCGCATGACGCGGCCATACGTTAGTCAACGAAGGAGCTTCACATGGCAATTCCGGTTTATCTGTGGCTGCAAGACGATGGTGGTGCAGAGATCAAGGGCTCGGTCGACGTGGAAAAGCGCGAAGGCAGCATCGAGGTCATCGCTCAGGACCACAGCGTCTACATCCCTACCGATAGCAACACCGGCAAGCTGACCGGCACGCGCGTCCACACGCCGTTCCAGTTCACCAAGAACATCGACTCGTCCAGCCCGTATCTGTACAAGGCGGTCACCTCCGGACAGACGCTCAAGAGCGCCGAGTTCAAGTGGTACCGCATCAGCCACGCCGGCCAGGAAGTCGAGTACTTCAACACCAAACTGGAAAACGTGAAGGTGGTGGCTGTCGCTCCGAAGATGCACGACGTCAAGGACCCGTCCAAGGAGAAGCACAACCATCTGGAACAGGTCGAACTGCGCTACGAGAAGATCACCTGGACCTACAAGGACGGCAACATCATCCACTCCGATTCCTGGAGTGAGCGTAATAGCGCCTGACGCTTGAAGCACCGGCAGGCGGGTTACGCCTGCCGGTTCTCCGTGTTTCGGGTTGAGCAGCCATTGTGGGCTGTTCAACCGGACACATCGAGCCACCCGTCGTCGCTCTTCTCATTCATTCGCACTGAAAACAAGGACGTACCCGCATGGTACCGAACGCCACTCGTCTGCTTCGTCGTCTTAACCCCTACTGTGCCCAGGCGCTGAGCGCGGCGGCATCCTTGTGTCAGACCCGTGCCCACGCGCACGTCAGTATCGAGCACTGGTTGCTCAAGCTGCTGGAGCAGGACGGTGGAGATCTGCCGTTGATCGTGCGTCGCTACGAGTGGGACATCGAAGCCTTGTGGGGCGGTCTGCTCGATCATCTGGACAAACTGCCGCGCAGCATCACCAGCAAACCGCAGCTGTGCGACAAGTTGCAGACGCTGATCAAGAGTGCCTGGTTGCTGGCATCGCTGGACGACAACAACGACGAGTTGCGCTCTGTTCACTTGCTCGGTGCCCTGATTGAAAGTCCGCAGTTGCTGGCGTGCGATGCCGCATGGCCGTTGCTGAGCCTTGGCAAGCCCCAGCTTCAGCAACTGTCCATGCTGCTCGATCAGAATTCCGAAGAGGCGCCGCAGGCGCGGCAAGAGCACCTGCCGGAAGATCAGCACACAGTCGCGGAGCTGGCTTCGACCGCGCCCGTCGCCAGTGCGAAACAGCCTGTTGACGACGTGCTCGACAAATACACCCAAGACATCACCGCGAAGGCCGGCGCCGGACAGATCGACCCGATTTTTGGACGCGATGACGAGATCCGTCAGGTCATCGACATCCTCAGCCGTCGTCGCAAGAACAACCCGATTCTGGTGGGCGAACCCGGCGTCGGCAAGACGGCGCTGGTGGAAGGGCTGGCGCTTCGCATCGTGCAGGGGCTGGTGCCTGACAGCTTGAAATCGGTCAGCGTGCGCACCCTCGATCTGGGCTTGCTGCAGGCGGGGGCAGGGGTCAAAGGCGCCTTCGAACAGCGCCTGAAAAACGTCATGGACGCCGTGCAGAAATCGGAAAACCCGGTGCTGTTGTTCATCGACGAAGCCCACACCCTGATCGGTGCCGGCAACCAGGCCGGTGGTGCCGACGCGGCGAACCTGCTCAAGCCGGCGCTGGCTCGTGGTGAGTTGCGCACCATCGCCGCCACCACCTGGGCGGAGTACAAACAATACTTCGAGCGCGATGCAGCGCTGGAACGGCGCTTCCAGATCGTCAAGGTTGACGAGCCCGACAACGCCAACGCTTGCGTGATGTTGCGCGGACTCAAGCCGAGTTACGCCCGCCACCACGGCGTGCATATTCTCGATGCC
Organism: Pseudomonas sp. NPDC090208; assembly: GCF_044746785.1. Taxonomy (NCBI): domain Bacteria; kingdom Pseudomonadati; phylum Pseudomonadota; class Gammaproteobacteria; order Pseudomonadales; family Pseudomonadaceae; genus Pseudomonas; species Pseudomonas sp. NPDC090208. The sequence continues at coordinate 15,112 of NZ_JBIVCU010000005.1, read as the reverse complement.
GCCGTTGAAACAGCGGTCAGCCTGTCGCGGCGTTATCTGACCGGTCGCCAACTGCCGGACAAGGCCGTCGACCTGCTGGACACCGCCAGCGCCCGGGTACGCATGAGTGTGGATTGCGAGCCGCAGGTGCTGGTGCGGCTCAAGGCTGAACAGGCAGCGCTGGAGGTAGAGCGCCTGGCCCTGAAAGACGACATGCGGCTGCAAGGCATCCCGACTTGCGAACGCCTGGCCCGGATCGCCGAGCGTCAGATCGAGCTGAGTGTTCAACTGGCAGCGCTTGAGCAGCAGTACTGCGACGAGCTGCGTTTGAGCCGTGAATTGCTCGATGCCCGTCAGGACGAATCGCGGCGTGACGATTGCGCGCGCCTCCAGCAGCAACTGGCGCAGGTGCAGGGCACACGCCCGTTGGTGTCGCTGGACGTCGACGCCCGCAGCGTGGCCGAGGTGGTTGCCGACTGGACCGGTGTACCGCTGGGCAATCTGCTGAAAAACGAACAGACCAGCCTGCTCGAACTGGAGCAAAAACTCGCTGAGCGAGTCATGGGCCAGGATCACGCCCTTGGTGCGCTGGCTCAGCGCCTGCGCGCAGCGAAAACCGGCCTCACCGATGAGAAAACCCCGCTGGGTGTGTTTCTGCTGGTGGGCACCAGTGGCGTCGGCAAGACCGAAACCGCGCTGGCGCTGGCTGACCAATTGTTCGGTGGCGAACGCTCGCTGGTGACCCTCAACCTGTCCGAGTATCAGGAAGCTCACACCGTCAGCCAGCTCAAGGGCTCGCCGCCCGGTTACGTCGGTTACGGTCAGGGCGGCGTGCTGACCGAAGCGGTGCGCCAGCGTCCTTACAGCGTCGTTTTGCTCGATGAAGTCGAGAAGGCCCACCGCGATGTGCTCAATCTGTTCTACCAGGTATTTGATCGCGGCTTCATGCGCGATGGCGAAGGGCGGGAGATCGACTTCCGCAACACCGTGATCGTGATGACCTCCAATCTGGGCAGCGACGAACTGCAGAGCTACCTCGACGCGCACGCCGACGCCAGCGAGGCCTCATTGCAGGAGCTGCTGCGCCCGATTCTGCGCGATCACTTCCAGCCGGCGTTGCTTGCTCGCTTCCAGACCCTGATCTACCGCCCGCTGCAAGCAGAGGCGTTGCGCGCCATTGTCGCTGTCAAGCTGGGCAAGGTCGCCAGACGCCTGCGTCATCACTACGGCCTGGAGTGCCGTATCGAGGAGCGTCTGCACGACGCGCTGGTCAGTGCCTGTCTGTTGCCGGACAGTGGCGCGCGCAATATCGACAGCCTGCTCAACCAACAGATTCTGCCGGTGCTCAGCCAGCAACTGCTGCAGCGTCAGGCCCTTGGCCTGCCGACCAGTGAAGTGACGCTGGACTACAGCGACAGCGACGGTATCGCCCTGCAATTCAGCGATACGTCCGGCCTTACGCAACCTGAGGCGGTGGAGGGGCAAACATGCTGAGTCAACTGCTCACCTTCTTCGACCACTCCCGCCACAAACTCTGGGTCCGCGACCTCGATGCCCCGCTCGACGTGCTGACCTTTACGGGGCAGGAGTGCCTGAGCCAACCCTTCGGCTACACCATCGAGTTCACCTCTTCGGTGCAAGACATCGTGGTGGAGCAGATCCTCGGGCAGCCGGCGCGTTTCAGCCTCTACGCCAAACCCAAGCCGCCGCCCTTCGTGTTTCCCGGCTATCCGGTGCCGGAAATCAAGCCGCTGCGCACGCTTAATGGCGTGATTACCGGCTTTCGTCGGTTGTCAGCCTCGAAGGACGAAGCGCGCTACGAAGTGACCCTTGAGCCGCGGTTGGCCTTGCTGAGTCGCGGCCAGCAGTACCGCATCTACCAGCACAAATCGGTGCCGCAGATCGTCGAGCATGTGCTGCGTACGCGCCATGGTTTCCGCGGCCAGGACTTCTTCTTCAACGTCATCCGCGAGTACCCGCGCCGCCAGCAGGTCATGCAGTACGACGAAAGCGACCTGGCGTTTATCACCCGTTTGCTCGCCGAGGTCGGCATCTGGTTCCGCTTCGTCAGTGACGAGCGGCTGGACATCGACGTGGTCGAGTTTCACGACGACCAGCGCCACTACCAGAACCTGCGTCCGAAGCTGGCGATCCCTTGCCGTCCGCCGGGCGGCCTGAGCAACACCGACGAAGACGCCGTGTGGAGCCTGCAGACGCAGCACAAGGTGGTCGAGAAAAACATCGCCTTCCGCGCCTACGACCCGCGCAACATCACGGCGCACCTGACCAGCGAAGTCGACCAGAGCCGTGGCACCTTCAGCGCCCACGGCGCGATCCTGAGCAATGGCGCGACCACCACCTACGGCGAGGCCTATCACTACGCCGAGCACTACACCGTGCTGGGCGACAAATTCGATCAGGACGAAAAGCTCGAAAGCGAGAGCGGTTATTTCTATGCGCGCCTGCGCCACGAACGCTACCTCAACGACCAGACCCGCCTGAGCGGCACCAGCAACAGCGCGTCGCTGGCGCTGGCCCAGGTGCTGGACATCGAAGGGGCGCCCCAGGCGTTCCACCGTGGCACCGTGATCACCACCCTGACACTCACCGCCGCCCGCGACCGCAGCCTGACCGTCGAATTCGAGGCCATTCCCTTCGCCGACCGGATCTGCTTCCGCCCGCCACTGCAGAAAAAGCCACGCATCGCCGGCACCCTCCCGGCCCGCGTCACCAGCAACCGCGAGTACGACCCCTACAGCCACATCGACCAGGAAGGCCGCTACAAGGTCAACTTCCTGTTCGACCGCGACAGTTGGACCATCGGCGAAGAAAGCCTGTGGCTGCGTTTGGCTCGCCCGTATGCCGGCGAAAAATACGGCCTGCACCTGCCGCTGATCTGCGGCACCGAAGTGGCCGTGGCCTTCGAACAGGGCGACCCTGACCGCCCCTACATCGCCCACGCTCTGCACGACAATCAGCACCCCGACCACGTCACCCTGGCTCGCGAGGACTACCGCCGCAACGTCCTGCGCACTCCGGCCAACAACAAACTGCGCATGGAAGATTTGCGAGGCAAGGAGCACGTCAAGCTCAGCACCGAGCACAGCGGCAAGAGCCAGCTCAATCTTGGGCATTTGGTGGACTCGAACAAGAAGAAGCGCGGTGAAGGCTTCGAGTTGCGCACCGATGGCTGGGGCGCGATTCGGGGTGGCAAAGGCATCTTTATCAGTGCCGAGGAACAAGCCAAAGCGCACGGCAAGCAAATGGACATGGAAGAAGCCATTGTGCAATTGGAAAGCGCACTCTCGCTTGCGCGTTCCATGGCACAGGCCGCTCGCAGTGCAAAGTGCACTCCTGGTGATGTCGACAGTCAGTCACGTCTGAGCGACGCACTGACCAATCTGGCCCAGCCTGGTCTGCTGCTGCACGCGCCATCAGGCATTGGCATTGTCAGTCCGGAAGCGATTCGCCTGGCATCCGGTCAGGAAAGCATCGGCGTTATTTCGGCCCACAACACCGATATCAGTGCCGGCACCACCATCACCGCTACCGCCGAAGACGCCATCAGTCTTTGCGCTAACAAAGCCGATCTGCAATTCAAGGCCGCCCAGGGCAATGTCGATCTGCATGCACAACGCGGAAAACTTCATGCACTGGCTGGCACCGACATCAAAATCGAAAGCATAGGCGGCCGCGTCGAAATCTCCGCTCCCGAAGAACTGGTGCTGAATTGCGGTGGGGCGTACATCCGCATCAAGGGCGGCGAAATTGAAATAGGCGCCCCCGGCAATATCTACCTCAAAGGCGCGCAGGTCGAAAAGTCAGGCGCCAATACCGTAGGCACACCCGCAACGCCCATCCCGAAAGGCTACTCCGCCGCCTACAACCTGAGCGACCCCGAAGGCGCTGCGCCGTTTGCCCGTTACCGCATCACCACCCCACAGGGCGAAGTGTTCACCGGCGTGACCGACAAGGACGGCAAGACCATGCCGGTGCACACGGCGTTGCCGGGGGATGTGGTGATTGATTATCCAGAAGCTGAAAGACGCATCGTCGTGTCAGGCCCCGTCGATCATAACTACGAAGGCTTGACCTGCACAGTCACCATGGACGACGGCACGATGTATCCAGGCAAGTTCGGCAGTGACAACAAAGTGAATTTCTACCCGCTCACCGGCAGCACCGGCGTTCAGTTTGATATGGACGGCGTGGGGACGGATGAGAAAGTGCCAAGTCTCACCGAACAACTGCTGAAAGATATTCAGGGATAAGTGCATGTTTACATATAAAAGGCTCTTGGAGTTGGGTGAGGAAATCACCATTGAGGATGAAATCCTGAGGAGAGCAGTAGAGAGTTTCGAAGGGGCTGCGATAAGATTTTCGTACGATATGATTGAGGATGCTAAGCATCGTCAAAATTACAATCGCAATATCCTGAGAGTAAAGGCTGCGATGCTTGCAGAGGTGAAGGAAGGGCGCACTTCCGTCATTGCAGCAGCAGAACATTGCTATCACATGCGCAACCAGATAATGGCAGAGACCAGAGCAAAAACTTCTGTGCAGGGGCTTGCGTTTGCGGAGTGGAAGAAAGAGATTCCTCCGACGCAAGACGAATTGAAAGCAAAATATGCTGCGAGTGAACACGGTAAGAAATTTTCAATGCTTTCTGAATCTGAGAAGCAGAAGGTTTATTACAGGATGATTCGTTCTTCTGCGAAGGCTGATCCAATATTTAATGCGCTGAATAAGGCTTTGCGAGTTACGGGGAGTGTGCTGGTCGTTGTTACTGTTGTTTATGCCGCATTTAGTATAATAAATGCCGAAAATAAGATTAAGGAAGCCGCCAAACAAGGTGCTCTGATCGGTGGCGGGGTTGCAGGGTCTACACTCGCCGGTCTTGCAGTTATTCCTTTATGCGGGCCTGCGGCCCCGATATGTGCGGTGGGAGTTGTGCTCGCGGGAGGCATTGTTGGTGGATTGGTCGCCTCTGAAATTTTTGAGCTTTATGATGATGAGCTTGAGGAGTTTTCGAAATGGAACTCGAACTAAACGACCAGAAGCTTTGGCTGGCACTATCTGACATATTTGTGGATACAGAGACTGACTTTCCCCTCGTCGCTCGGGCTGTGAAGGAGTATTCGTTAGAAGAAATAGAGTTTGCGCTTTTTGAGAGAGTGGCACCTGTATGTATTTATAATGGACTGGCATCCGTGCCGCCTGTGTGCTGGTTTTTTAATGAGAAAAAACTGCTTGAGGATATTCGCTTGCTCATACAGAAAGAATCCAAAAGAGGTTTTTTCGGAAAGGCGATGTCGAAAATTAAGGTGAAGCTGATACGCCTTGTTTATTCCGGCGTGTGGGATCAGTTAAAAGCTGAGATATGGAAGCAAAAAACTTGCGCGGTAAACTGAGTCCGGTGCGTGTAGGCGGCTCGACTTGAGTGGGATGTTGTCAGGTTGCTATAGGGTAAGGCTTAACGGGAAATATAAAATCATCAAGGAAGGTGATGGAGGAGCAATGGCGGCTACACCAGATGAAATAAAACTATGGATGACGCTGTCGGCGCTATTCGTCGACAACAATGTTGACTTCGCGGGTATCGCTCGTGACGTCAGCAAATACTCGATGGACGAGCTGGAGTTCGCGGTGCTTTACCGAGTCGGTCCTGTCTGTGTTTGGAATATGGTAGTGACTCCTCCACCCATATGGTGGTGGTTTGAGGAGGAGGACGTAATACCCGAAATTGAAGCACTGATAGAAAAGCGTGCGAGACGGGGAGTATGGGGGCTTGTGTGTTCCAAATGGACGGCTATGTGGATGCGATTGTTTTGCTTCACTGAGTGGAAGCTGTTGAAGGCAGAACTGCTAAAGATAGAGCAGAGTAATTTGACAGGTTAGGTGTGCGCTATTGTCGACGTCTTTTGTCTTGGTCGATATGTTGTGAAGTTTTCTTTGATGGGGAATAGGGGTGTGCAGTGAGAAAAAAGGAATTAAGGCTACTGTACTGTCAGACGAAGAGGTGCTGCCTCAGCGTAGCGATAGCGCTGACGATGATCCCGCCCGCGTCTGCAGATGAAGGCGAATGGGTTTTTTATCCGACTGTTTTTACTACCGCCACGAGCTTGAGGAGTTATACATGGAGTCATGAGACGTCCGACTCTCGTAATCGCTATTCTTCGATAGAGGTGAGAGACGATGCCGCTGCTTTTATAGCCAGCGAAGGGGAAATTCGTGGCCCTTACCTGGAGATGGCAATCTCCGATGTTCGTGAGATTTACCCTGAGTTGAATGATCAGGACATCGCCAGGCTGTTGCTAAGTGCAACGTGATGTAGTTTGAAAATTTCCAAGAGACTGGTGGGAGAGTGATGATGACTAAATCAGAAGACGCTAAGCTGTGGATGGAACTCTCCGATTTGTTCATTGATACGGAGATTGAGTATGCCTGCATTGCCCGCAGGATTGCAGATTTCTCCGTTGAAGAAATTGAGTTTGCTGTGTTTTATCGGGTCGCTCCCATTTGTGTCTGGAATATGATGACGGCGATTCCACCAGTCTGGGCCGGATTTTCGGAAGAAATTATTTCGGAAATCGAGGGGTTGATTGAAATAAGGCGGCGTAGGGGATGGTGGGGGCGGATTTCGGCAACCTGGACTGCACTGTGGATGCGATTGTTTTGCCTCCCCATATGGCCAGCTTTTAAAGCCGAACTGATCAAGGTGAAGCAAAGTAAAGGTGCAGATTAGAGATGTTGCAGCTGACAGTTTGAAGAATCGAGCTCCATTACAGCTCAGTTGACATCGAAGATAACAGACAGAAGCAGAAAAGTGCCTCTGTATGGCTGAACTTTGCCCATTAATTAATGAAATACCGAATGACCAATCATCAAGGACAGTCATGAACGACAGAGAGCACCGTACGGATACCGTTTGCGTCTACAAGCCGGTCACCATCGGCCCACAGAAAAAGCATTGGGTTGAATTCCAGTTGCTGGACGAAATGGGTGACCCCCTGGCGAACTTGCCGTGGCGGGCGATCAATGACGCCGTGCGTGAAGGCTGTGTACCTGAATATTCAGGACTGACGGATGCGCAAGGTGTCATTCGCCTTGAAGGTTTGTATCCACTCGACATGACGTTGTTGATGGCCGCCGATCCCTTGGCCGAAGTGCTGCAGCAAAGGCGCCTGCGCACTGAACGAGCAGAACCCGAGCATCCCGTGCCGGGTGATCCGACGCCTGTGTATGGGCCAATGCGTTCAGGTTTTTCCCCCGTTGAGCAACGCGCAAACGCCGACGGCCATGTCTGGCACTATCTGCGCATCGGTCAACTGTGCGACCGCCTGCCCAACTTTGAGCCTAAGCTGGACGACCCAAAAGCACCGCCGCCGTACCATTTTCCGGATACCACTTACAGCGGCTTCACGGCCCGTTACGAACAGCTGAATCGTCGGCATGTGTTGGAAGTCTGTCCACTGCGGGCCTGGTCGCTGATTTTGCATCATCAGAAAGAATACAGCCTGACCAATGCCTACAACTTGGCGCTGATGAGTAACCTGGCTTACAGCAAGGTTAATGGCCTAATGCATGGCTCAATTAAGTATTTCTTTGATCGCCAATGCCTAGACATGTCGCGCACGCCCAGAGTGTGGGATGGCGGACCGAACTGGCCTTGCGTCGTTAAGGACGTGCCTTTTGACGATCGTTACACCGTTGGTGAATTGTTGAATACGGCCGATGCAAAAAAACCAAAGGGAGACACTCAACTGCTTTACGCAGTTAGCTTCGAACAGGTATTAGTGGCATGGCGTGGCACTGAAATGAATCGCTATAGAGATTTGTTCACGGATCTTGCCATTCGCCCTGTCAAGTCCGAGTCATTGGAGAGTTGCCAGCCGATAGTGCCGTGCCCGGATCTCACAGCAGAAGGACGCGTGCATTTTGGGTTTCTCGAGTCTTTCAATTTGGCGCATGAGTTATTTGTATCTGAACTACGAGTGCTTGTTCCTAATCTAGCGCGTGGTAGGGATTTATTTATTTGCGGTCATAGTCTGGGTGGTGCGCTGGGGCTGCTTCACGCCGCGAAGTTGAGAGATTCGAATCCGCTGCTTTACACATATGGTATGCCGCGCACATTTACTCACAAAGCTGTGAGCGGTTTGAGTGATATCCCTCATTTCCGCCACATCAACGATACCGACACCATCCCCAATGTTCCGCCGGAGGCAAATATTGATAACCACCTCTATAAGGTGTACGGGTATTTAGGTACTGCACTCGGCTTTGCTTGGTCAGCAGGTCAGGCAATGACCAGTGGCTTGTTAAAATATGGTGATCCTTATTGTCATCATGGCGAGGCCGTCATGTTTTATGAGGTGACACAGCATACTGAGGTACAGGCACCGAAGAATCGCCCTCAAGGCGAAAAATTTGGTCATCGCGCATCCGCCAATACGGCAATCAAAGAAAAATTACCCGTAACCGCAATGATGCACGTGGTACCTACGCTGGTCCCGGAGCTCGATGCAAAAGTTGAAGTGGCGCAGAGGCAACTGGTCGAGGGGCTCAGTGAGGAGTCCCGTGAGCGCTATTTTCCACGTCATGGAAACCCGAAACGGGGTGGTGTGGTTGGTATTGGAAATCACTCCATGAGTCATTACACCACGCACCTACGAGATAATTTTTTGGAGGCGCTCAATTCGCTGAGAGAACCTCCACTGGAAGTGCAAGCCACTCGCAAAGAATTCATGGAGCAGATGGGGCGCTACAACAGCATGGAAGTACTGATCGAGGATGAGGTAGACCGCAACCAGTTTTTTATGGATTTGCATAACAAAGTTAAAGATACGGTGGAGGTCACCTGGAGAGAAGACGGTGGCCCGGAAGGCCTGACACGCTTTGATCAGTTAGCCAGTCAACAAGCGGTTTATAAAACCTGCTGGGAAAACACTCTTTTTTCAAAAAAGGAGGTTGCATGTCCATCAGAGAAAAATTAATCGTGGTTACTTTGGTGATTGGGGTCACGTCATTGAATGGCTGCGCAAAAGACGAACGTTTTTTGCCGCCTGCTGACAATGAATACGTCACGGTAACGGTTAAAGTGCCTTCGGATTTTGAGGCTGATACGATGCAGGTTATGTATCGCTCGCCCCTTTGCACTCAGAATAGAGGAGACAGTGCGGGCAGGTCATATGAGGTCGATGGATTCCACAGTATTGAAATCCAACCCAGTCGTTTGGGGGAGACAGATCTATATCAAGCAAAACTGGCGGTTAATGGTGGTGGGCAGTGTCAATGGCGCTTGAGTAACGTCACTTTTGGCGTGGCATTTTTAAAGCCCGCTATTTTTGGAGCAACTACATTTTCCGGCGGAGGCGGAGTCGTCGTCATTTTTGATAATAATGACTCTAGCAGAGGGGGGGCGGACTACCATGTGGATGGTGATTTGGAGGTGGTGAAGGATTATTATCCTTGGATTGACGAAAATTTTCTGGGAGGCTATTGGAAAGATTTAAGAATGTTTGGCGGAGCTCATGCATATTTGATGTATAGCGCCTTAGCGGCTAAAAAGATTTATTTTGAGCCGATTTTTCATTCGCAATACGAGTTGCGGTCAGTTGGGCCGAAAGTTCAAATGAAAGGCCATTATACGACTTATACGTATCCTGACGGTAGCGTTTCTTCAGACGGGAAATGGCCGCCAAGCTTGAAAAGGCTTGAGGCCATACGTTTGGCTACGGAGTCAAAGAAGTGAGCCGTATATATTACACGTTGCTTGTTGTTTTCTTCGCTATGTCATCTGGCTGTGCGAAAAACATAAGCTTCCGGCCTCCTGCGGAGGGTGAGTATGTCACTATCAGGATCAAAATACCTCAAGAGCTGAAGGTGGAGCGAGTGTGGTCCTTGTATAGCTCAAGTATTTGCAAACGAGCTACTCATGACAGTAGCTATAGGCGATCGTACGTGGATGCGCATCACGTATTTAACACATCATCATTTCAGCGTGTTGGTGATACGGATGTATATGAAATGAAGCTGCCCAGAAGTGGCGGTGGGTGGTGCCAGTGGCGTTTAAGCAATACCAGATTTTATATGGTTCATGGAAATCCAGGTGTTTACGGAGCTGATGTTGCCCCGGGAGGCGGTAGTGGAATTGTTATTAATTTCGACAGGGGGGGTAATCAGCAGAGTGGCTCAGATGATTTAGTGTTTAAACAGGATTACTATCCGTGGATTAATGAGGGGTTTTTAGGAGGTTACAGAAAAAGAATTATTGTCACGAGTGGGATATATCTTGATAAGAACTATCATGTTGGCAAGGCGAGCTCGATATATTTTGAGCCTGCTTTTCATGCTGGCTTTGTTTTAAGGTCGCAAGGGCCTAAGGTTAAGCGGGATGGGGTCTATACGACTTATACCTATCCCGATGGAAGCATATATTCTGATGGGAAATGGCATCCTAACATGAGCCGTTTGCAGGCTATCCGCGAGGCTGCAGAGGCCAAGAAGTTGATTGACGCCGCAAGGAAAAAATAAGGCTGTGCATGGAATTAATTAAACATAGGTTGGGGCGTGATGAAGGTTTTTATCTATAGGCTTTGGTTGGTGTTTTTTGCGTTGGGTATTTCCGCTTGCAGTCATACGGTGACGATCCCCGTTAGTAAGATTTTATCCTCGACGCCAGAGGAGATTTATGTTCCAGTTGTCATGAAGACTGATAATGCTGACGGTAGAGTTATGGCTTGGCAGTTTAGGCGGATGGAGGGCATAAAAGGTGTTAGGTATGTCAGTCATGACCAAACGGGTGAGCCTAATCATATTAAATACTGGATGCCTGTAACGCTCGGGTCTGATGGCAGCCAGATAAAGACGATAGCATTTCATCAAGGGAAATATAGTGATGGTGATGATCCTCGCCTGGATTTAGGCTGGGCTATAAATAAAGAATGGGTCGGACAATTTCCTGGCGAGGCGCGGGAGAGTATCTTTGAATTTAATCTCTGTAATGATACTGAAAGGACGTTTGTCAGTAATAGTTATGCTGATACTGTTTTTTTTGATGGTTGGCCTACGGATTTTCAAGGGGTAACGCTGGATAAGGATAAGTGCGTGGAAGTGTGGATGTTGGTCGATTTAGTGTCGAGGTATCGTTCTGGGGATTTTAATGGGGATACTTTTGGGCGCAGGCAGCGGTTTTTGTTAGAGGCAAAAAGAAAATAATGCTTTTTGTCAAAATAAATGCCTTCCCAATTTTTATAGAGTGCACTTGATATGCCCCAAGCATTTGTCCTGTTAGGCGACCCCACCACCCACGGTGGCGCCGTTATTTCTGCTTCTTCCACCCATATCGTGGCCGGCCGAAAGGTTGCGCTGGTCGGTGATCTGGTTGCCTGTCCGCTTCCCTTTCATGGGGTCAACCCGATTCTGCAGGGCTGTCAGGGCTGGTCTGAAAATAGCCGTGCGCTGGTGGTCAATGGCTGTGTCACGGCCTGTGGTTGTCTGGTGATTGCCAGCACGTCCGATTGCGCGGTGGCTTGAGTCATGGCCTGGAATCGTCGATCGCCCGAGGTGGCGCAGGCGCCGATGCCACCCTCGATGGCGCGCTGGAGTGTGGCGCTGGTCATCGCGGTGTTGATCGGCGTTCTGCTGTTTTTGCTTTACGCCGCACTTCCTTCGTTGCAGGTGTTGAATGTCTGGCTGTTGTGTGCGTCGCCAGTGGTGGCGGTGGGGCTGGCGTTTGCGGGTCGTGCCTATGGTCATGGCGGGGCGTTGAGCCGTTTCGAGTCTCAGCAGGCCACGGCCCGTGAGGCGCAGGATGCCTGGCAGCGTTGGGGGCAGCGGGGCATGGCGGTGCTTGGCACTTGCCTGTTGTTGCCGGATCAGGTCTCGGCCAGTTCTGTAGCGCAAGGAGGGCAGGCATTGCCGCCACGTACAGGGCAGGCACGGCGTCTCGACGGCTTGCCGGCCAAGTGCGACGCGCGGGTGCAGGCCGGTATCGACCAGTTGCTGGCGACGCTGGCTGCTTCATTGACGGTATTGCCCGCCGCTCAGACGCTGAACGTGACGTTACTTACCGACATTCCGCCCGCCGACTATCCGGCAGCCCAGGCGCATTGGCAGCAAGGCTGGGCGCGTCTGAAGACGCCGCTGGAGCCGGCTCGCGTCAGCCTTGCGGCAGCACTGTCGCCGCACTGGATCGAAGAAACACTGAAGACCGCCAGCACGGCGGTGGAGTTGATCGTGGTGCTGCAGGTGAACGGCGAAGCAGCGTATTCCGACGGTCTGGCGGCGCTGTTGTTGTGCCCGGATGCGTTGGCCGAGAAGCACGCGTGGTCACGCACGGCGACGTGGCTACGACCGATGCCGCTGCAAGCCGGACCGCTGGAGCAGGAGTTCGCGCTGTTTCTGCAAACCCAGGCGAGTGCCCGCGAAGCCACGGGGCTGTTGGCGGACCGTGCTGACTGGCTGCCGCTGAACGGCCGTCTGTTGGCGGCCAGCACTGGTGAGGGCGCCCTGGAGCCGACGGCTCAGACAATCACGGAAACCCTCAGCGGCGTGCCGGGGCCGCTCGGCCATTGGCTGGTGGCCGTGCTCGGCATCGAGCTGACGCGGCATCGGCAACAACCTTTATTGCTGCTGACTCAGGACGGGACGCAGCACTGGATCAGTACCATCACGACCAAGGAGTCGGTATGAGTGTTTCAAGTAGCCGTTGGCGCTTTTTCGGCGCCGTGGTGTTGTTTGCGGCGGTCGCGGGTGGCATCGCGTGGGGCATTACCCGATACGGACCTGCTCTCGGGCTGACCGAGCGTGCCCATCAGGTGCTGGCCTTTTTGTCGATTCTGATGACCTTCTTCCTGCTGCGGGTGCTGCCGCGCCTGTTGGATCAGCTCAAGGCGCAACGTGATACCGCACAGGCACGAAGCAGTGGCGTGCTGCCGCAGTCCGATGCGCAGATGGCGCCCGACGTGACGGCGACGGATCAGTTGAAAACGCTTCGTCCCACCCTGAGTGAGATCCACGGCCCGTTCTGGCGCCGCAAATTCCGCCTGCTGTTGGTGTTCGGCGAGCCGGAGCAGATCAAGGCCCTGGCCCCTGACTTGCCTGAAAGCAAATGGCTGGAAGGCGAAGGGCTGGTGTTGATCTGGGGCGGCAGCGTGCAAGGGATGCCAGATAAATCGCTGTTTGAGCAATGGCAATCCCTCTGCCGCTGGCGCGCCCTGGGCGGTGTGGTCTGGGCCTTGAACGAAACCCAGAGCCGTGACGCGTCGGCCATGACCCAGGGCGTGCGCCACTTGCGTGAGCTGGCTCGCAAGCTGCGCTGGCAGCTGCCGTTGCATGTCTGGCAGGTGACGCCGGGGCAGTGGTCGCAGAGCGGGCGCAAGACGCAGCCGGTGGGGTGTGTGTTGCCGTCGCCACCGACCGCGAAAGCCCTGAGCGAGGCGCTGGAGGGGCTGGTGCAGCCGATGGCCGAGATGGGCTGGGCGCAGATGCAGGGGCAGGAGCATCACGATTTTCTGCTGCGGTTGTCCCGTGATTTGCAGGCCGAGGGCATTGCCCGTTGGGCGCAGGCGCTGACGCCGTTGTTCGGGCGGTTTGTGCCGGGGGTGACGTTGCGCGGCTTGTGGTTTGGCGAGCCGGTGGCGCCAACGGTCAAGGCGGCGGGGGAGGCGTCTTCGTTCTGGCTGATGGACGCGGCGTGGCTGGGGATTCTGGGGGACAAGCCCGGTCGCACGCGGCGGATCGGCTGGCCGCCGACGCGCATCGCTTACGTGGCGATGATCAGTCTGGCGGCGCTGTGGGGCGCCGGTTTGTTGTTGTCGTTTGTCAGCAACCGCGCGCAGGTGCTGGAGATTCAGAGCCATCTGGCGGCGGTGCAACCGGATGGCAATCAGCAGCAACAGGTGTTCGCGCTGCATGAGTTGATGCGCGAACTGGGGCGGCTGGACCATCGCGCGAAAAACGGTGAGCCGTGGTACCTGCGTTTCGGCCTGAGCCAAAATCAGGCGACGATGGATGCGCTGTGGCCGCGCTACGTCGAGGCCAATCAGCGGCTGATGCGCGACCCGGCGGCAGCCAATTTGCAACGGCAGCTGGCGGCGTTGGTTGCCTTGCCGCCGGACAGCCCTGAACGCAATGAGCGCGCGCCAGCGGCCTACGAGCAGTTGAAGGCCTATCTGATGATGGCTCGACCCGAGCGGGTCGATGCGGCTTTTCTGGCCCGCACACTGGAACAGGCCGAGCCCGAGCGTGCCGGTGTTCCAACCATGCTCTGGGCCACGCTGTCAGCGCCGATGTGGCAGTTTTACGCCGAACAGTTGAAAGACCATCCCGAGTGGCGCATCGAAGTCGATCCGCAATTGCTGGCTCAGGCGCGGCAGGTGCTGATCGGCCAGATGGGCCGGCGCAATGCCGAAACCAGCCTCTACCGTCAGGTGCTGGATACGGCGGCGTCGCACTATTCACCACTGGACTTGCAGGACCTGCTCGGCGAGACCGATGCCTGGGCGCTGTTTTCCACCACCGCCGGGGTGCCCGGCGTGTTCACTCGCCAGGCCTGGGAAGGCCATGTGCGTCAGGCGATCGACGACATCGCCGAGGCGCGCCGCGAAAAGATCGACTGGGTGCTCAGTGATCGTGAAGGCGATATTGCCTCGGATCTGACCCCCGACATGCTCCGCGAGCGCCTGATCGCGCGCTATTTTCAGGATTACGGCAGCGCCTGGCTGAGCTTTTTGAACAGCCTGCGCTGGCAGCGCGCCGACAGCCTCGGCGATGTCATCGATCAACTGACGCTGATGAGCGACGTGCGCCAGTCGCCGCTGATCGCGCTGATGAACAGCCTCGCCTGGCAGGGCCAGGCCGGCAACCGCACCCAGGCGCTGAGCGAAACCCTGCTCAAGTCGGCAGAAAAACTCATCGGCCGCGACAAGACGCAGATGATCGACCAGTCGCTGCCGACCACACACGGCCCGCTGGACGCCACCTTCGGCCCGCTGCTGGCGCTGATGGGCAAGGACGCCGGGGTCGGCGCAGACAGCTTGAGCCTGCAGGCATTTCTGACCCGGGTTACCCGTTCGCGCCTGAAGCTGCAACAGGTCAGCAACGCCGCCGATCCGCAGGCGATGACCCAGGC